>CAYXCW010000088.1:0-30611 GCA_964463555.1 uncultured bacterium | reverse complement strand
TGGTAATTGGTAATTGGTAATTGGTAATTGGTAATTGGTAATTGGTAATTGGTAAAAAGCAAACTTTATATTTTAATTCAATTTTAATTTAAAATTCCCCATTACCCATTACCGATTACCCATTACCATTTATCAATGTCCTTGCCAGCGGTTGATCGGAATGCAATCAATATCGAATTGGTCTAAGGCACGAGCTACTACAAAATCTACCAAATCTTCAATCGTTTGGGGATTGTGATACCAGGCTGGGATTGCTGGCACAATTCTGGCTCCGGCTTCTGCCAAAGTTGTTAAGTTCCGCAGGTGAATCAGGCTAAAAGGTGTTTCGCGAGGGACGATAACCAGTTTACGGCCTTCTTTCAGTTGAACGTCAGCCGCTCGCTCTAACAAGTCGGAACTCAAACCAGCCGCTAGTTTGGCAACCGTACTCATACTGCACGGTATTACTATCATACCCAGGGCGCGAAACGAACCGCTGGCAATATTGGCTCCCACATCTCCCCAAGGATGGCATCTGAGTTTACCCAAAGTTTCCACCCCTGCTTGCTGGCGCCAGAATTGTTCCTGTTTCTCCGCTTCTGTTGGCATTCGGATATTCTGTTCTGCCTGCCAAACCATGTAAGTCGATTTGGAAGCAACCAGCTCAATGGCATAGTCAGCTGCTAATAAAAACTTTAAAGTTCTCACCGCATAAATTAGACCGCTAGCCCCAGAAATACCCACAATTAAAGGTTTGTTAGTTGTCATCCGTTATTAGCCAGTAGTCCTTATTTAACGCAAATTGCTAGTGATAAACATTGGGCGTTGCTAATAGCTAATTGCCAATTGCCAGCTTATTAATATAGCATTTTATGTCAATTAGCCATTAACTATTAGCCATTAGCCCCTAGTTTGAGATCTTTAGCAATTCACTCATCTTCGAGACTAAAAAACGGAGATTCATCTTGCTCCGAGTCATCAGGCTCGCCGTTATTGTCTACCGTTACCAAGTCTATTTGCTGGCGATAGTAATCGACGCTTTTCACTTGGACTTCGACGCGATCGCCCAATCGATATTGCTTGCGGTTTTTGCGCCCCACGAGGGCTTCTTGTCGGGAGCGGTACTCGTACCAATCATCTTTGAGCGATGATACGTGTACCAATCCTTCTACCCGGAAAGTCTCGCCATTGGGCATCGGCACTTCCATTTCGACAAAGAAACCGTAGGATTGAACGCCGGTAATTGCTCCTGGCAAAATCTCGCCGATGCGTTCTTTCATTAACTCGGCTTTTTTGAGTCCGGCTAAATCTGCCTCGGCTTCCTGGGCTTCTTTTTCCAGTTCGTTGAGGGATACTACTACCGCCACTAGATGTTCTTCCAACGCTTGCTGTGTCTGTGGTGGTAGGACATTCCAAGTAATGTTGCCGTGGGAGGAACTGTGGCGTAAATTTACCTGTTCTTTGGCGCGGGTGGTTTTGCGATCGCGTCCTTCTTCAAACACGGCGTGCAAGACTCGCTGTACCAATAAATCTGCATAACGTTTGGCGGGCGAAATGCAGTGGGTATAGCCTTCTGTTTGGGATAAACTAAAGTGCGTTCCCGGTGCCGTGCTGTAAACCGCAGACTTTAACGTAGACTGCAACAGCGAGTTGAGAACTCTTTCCGCCTGGGTTTGAGCAAATTGCCGCAAAAATCTTTGATAATCTTGGGGCGTTACCGTCTCTTCCTGGTCAAGCTGTAACTCTAACCGGAGATTGCTCGCCAATTTGATCAATTCTTGCACGTCATCGAGATCGGGCACGGGTTGAATCCGATACATCGCCGGTAGCGATAGCGCCTTCAAATGTTGGGCTAACACTTCGTTGACCAAGATCATCAAATTGCGGATCGTCGAGCGGGCTGGTTGGGAAGATGATTCTATTACTGCGGCGATCGCTCCTTCATCGTTAAAGTGGGTATCTTCTTCCGGTAGGTTCAACTCAAAAGCACCCCGCTGCTGTCGTTGTTCCTTCACTGCCGTTGACAGAACTAACAGTTGATCGAGCGTAGCAAACACGGGAGCCAATTCTTTGAGATCTGCCGAAACGCCTTTATCGTGACGTTCAAGTATTGCCGTGGCTTGGGATTCGCTCAGCTGATAATCTACCTGGATCGCCGTCGGTTGAATCTCGAACTCGACTACTTGACCGAGTTTATCCAACGTTAACAAGACCGAAATTGCCAGATGGACTTGACCGGGCAACAGGGACAATTGTTGCAGCAGCGATGGCGGCAATTGGGGCAATACGGTTTCGCCCAACACCACGCTAGTACCGCGTCGTTGCGCTTCCCGGTCGATCGGCGAGTCGGGTTCGACGTAGGTGGCGACATCGGTGATGTGGACGCCGACGCGCCAGCGTTCGGGATCGATTCTTTCTAAGGTCAGCGCTTGTTCTACCAGTGAAAATTCCGCTCCGTCGCTGTTTTTTACCTTCGCGTCGCTGCCAATGGTGAGCGTTACCAGATGGCGCAAATCTAGACGATTTTTCTGGTTAGTTTTGCGAATTTTGGCAAAATCGAGTTCGTTTGCCGCGGCTAGCACCGCATTGGGGAAAGAGCGGGGTAAATCGTGCTTGCAGCAGACAATATCGATATCTGCGGCTGCTTCGGCGTCGCTGCCCAGGATTTGGGTAACGCGACCGATGGGGGGATTTTGTCCCAAAGGATAGCGCAGGATTTCCACATCCACCAAATGATCGATCGCTTCTGCTAAGTTAGTGCCATTTGGTTGCAGTTCGAGTTCAAACAGCAAGCGATCGTCCAAGGGAACTGCCCGGAATCCGGAAGGCGTTTGTTTGACTCGCGCCAGTACGCTGGGATGGGCGCGCTCTAGAATTAGCCGTACTTCTCCTTCTGGAGAGCGCCGCCGGTTGCCTTCTTTGGTAATTTTTACCAACACGCGATCGCCATTCCATGCGGTCGATAGATTGCTTTCCCGCACGTATATATCTGCCGATCCTTCAACGTTCTGAATCGCAAAGCCAAACCCTTTACTCGAACAGCGGAGTTTAGCTTCCACCACTCCTTCTTCTACCACCCGACGATACTTGCCCCGCTCTTTTACCAAAATGCCAATTTTTTCCAGAGCATCCAGGGCAATCTGTAACTTTTCCCTACAAGATTCATCTTGGCATCCGAGTTTTTTTTCTAAAAATTTGGCAGCCACCAGTTTGTCTTCGGTGAAGTTATAAAGCAATGTAGAGATTGAAAATTCCATGAAGCGACTTAGTCCTTAGCGTCTTAATTAGATTTTTTGACCTTGCTTTCATCCAGCACAGCCGACTCTTGCCCCTTACTGTTGCTCGCTAATTTTAGAATTGGTCATTTAGATAATGGTTCCGAAGGATGAAAACTGGGGAAAGATTTGGCTTTCCAGTTTTTTCCTGCTTGACATTTACCAATTCTTCAATTTAATTGGCTTATCTCCTGGTTCTTGTATCCTGAGAGTGTCGCGAAAACTGTCTATTGCGGCGAGGTTTGGTCGCCCGAACACCCCAAAGATATTCCCACCTTAGAGCCAGACATTGGTTGGCAAACTACGATGCAATTAGTAGGAGCAAGTTTAACCTCTGTCAATCAGCCACCCAATCCCCTAGATTTTCCCACTTTTTGATGCATTAAGAGAAACTAGCGGCTGGATAATCCCCACGATTAAAATCAGGGGATTTGTCAAGGGGCAGGGGTTAGGGGCTAGGGGCTAGGGGAAGAAAAAGTTTATGCTTCTTTACACAATGGCTTTTTCTTGTTTTTCCCTAGTCCCTAATCCCCTTTTTTTATGATTTCCTAGCCCCTAATCCCTAGTCCCTAGACCCTTTTCGGGCAGTTTCCTCAACTTTTGGGGAAAGGTGAGGCAATGTGTGGGGAAAGCCTTACTTCTTAAATTTTGGAAGTAGGCTAGAGTCAAAACTGGACATAACAGAGGTTAATAAATCCCAGGGTCTTGTTGGTGGAGATACAAGATATCTTGGTGAAGTGCCGATCGCTATCAGCAAAGCTCTAGCGATCGCTCTCCAGTTGCATCTGCCGTTGCCACCAAAGGAACTCTTACGAGTCCGCAACTGAATGCGGTGATGGTCTTATAAAGCTTCCTGAGATGTGACCAGGTTTTCCCAGTTTTACCTCCTGTATACCTTGAGGTATAGAACCAGTAATTGCCCGTCCACAGGTAGCGAAAAAGAACCAGAGACTGTTCCCGTTTCGGTTGTATCGGGAAAGATCCAACTTTGGAGCGATATGCCGACCGCACGCTTGGCGAACTCACGCGCACATGCACCCAGCAACGATCTGGGGATATAACCCATAACTTGCCCGTATCTAGCGATACGTTGCCCTAAACGGGGCTACCCTGTGGAAGGGGCTTGCACTTGACCAATGGGTTGCTACTGTAGGAACACACAGGTTTTAGGCGTCTAGTGCAATGCGCTACCCGTTCGGTTTGGCAAGTAGTTCGCGCTTTTAGGGCGCTGGGTTTTCCGGCAGTCAACCTAGTGGCTTAAATGAGCCGTGCGGATGAACAATCCTTTTATTATTGTGACATCCTCGACCCCCAAATCAAAGATTATAGGAGTAGCCTACTAGAATCATATCTGGGAACTTGCCCCGATTATCCACAGCTACTACTTGTTAAAGACGTGGAATCAACACCATCTAACTAACTGCACGATTTCGATGACAGCTGTAACCAGATTGCCCACATTGATGCACTTCCACCCTCAAGTCTTTGGGTGTATGAGTGCTGCGATTTGGTCAGATTTGACTCGTTGCTGCGGCATCGACTTGGGCGAAGTACGCTCCAAGGTTCCAGCACACCCATCCCAAAATGGAAAGCAATTGCCCAAAGGCTGCATCCATACAGTTTTTACCGAACATACCTCTCTCGATTCCTTTGTCCTGAAGCGATTCAGCAAAAATCGTTTTTGCCTGGTCGCACAACTGATGTGCGGTCTTCAAATCAAAATCTTTTCGAGCATTAGCTATATGCTGCTAAAGTTTGACAACCTTCTGTTGTACTTTCTCCCATAGCACTTACGCAAAGAAACCGGATTTCTATG
The DNA here is from genome assembly GCA_964463555.1 of uncultured bacterium. GTDB lineage: Bacteria > Cyanobacteriota > Cyanobacteriia > Cyanobacteriales > Aerosakkonemataceae > Microseira. Next base: position 25,541 of record CAYXCW010000088.1, on the reverse strand, counting down.
AAAAATCATCGGTTTGGCAACGAAAGATCTAAACAGAAACCCGGTTTCTAGGATCTTCGCGCGTAAGTCCAATCCCAGTTTCTAGACCGCTGCTGTTTTTTAGCCGAGCAATATTATGTTTACCCAATTTCCAGTTCGCTATCCCACAACCAGTGTGATTTCCGAGTTACTGACCATTCAAGGTGACAAGTATGTTGTTAGAGCCAGTGTTCTGATTGAAGGTGTAATCCGCGCTACTGGCTTGGCTGCTGCCGATACAATTGAACAGGCAGAAGACCGCGCCCGTAAAAGGGCGATGGAAGTTTTGGGCATTGGCAACTTGACACCGACACAGCCAGAAATTCTTGATGCTTCCTTATCTACCAGCGAAGCTTTGGGTCAATCTCAGAGGTTTTCGACGAGCGAGCCGACTTTCCCTCAAGAGCAATTCGAGTCAGCTAAGTTTGGTCGTATTTCTACGGATACGAGTTGGTTAAACGATACATCGCAACCTGCTGATTTAGATCTAAACCCGCCTGTAGTACCGATCGAGGCAGTTGGAGTTAATGCCCCATTAACTTCAGATTGGCAAAGCCATGCTTGGACTGAGAATCTGGTAGGCGATTCGATGCCGACACTTGAGGAAGAAAACGAGCTAACTATCCCTTCATTTAAAAAGGTGACGCCAATTCGCTCGCGCCGTCATGACGCCAATAAAAGCGCCGCTCAACCCGTGCCATCGGACGCCGAAGCGCCGGATGGGTTCGAGAAGCTAACCGAGGCAACTGACCCTGTAGATTTATCCGATTTGCTGGCTCAGATCAAGAGCGAACTGAAGCGTTTAGGTTGGACTGATGACCAGAGAAACAAGTTCCTGGAACGTACCTATGGTAAAAAATCCCTCGATCTACTTGATAAACAAGAAATGCTGGAATTCCTAGAATATTTGGAATCTTTTGCCAAAATCGATGTCGAACTCAAGCGCATTGGGTGGACTCCAGAGAAAGGAAAGGCGCACCTGATCCAAACTTACGGCAAGGGATCGCGTTACCAATTATCCCCCAAACAATTAGGGGAATTTCTACAGCACTTGGAACTTCAACCCAACCCGATATCTTAGTCAGGGTTGACACAAGACGAGGCCAGAAACCCGGTTTCTTCATCGATCTTTGGTTGCCAAACCAACGATTTTTTCAGAGAAACCGGGTTTCTTTGTCGAGGCCAAAAACCCGGTTTCTTCATCAAATGCTTTTTTCAGAGAAACCGGGTTTCTTTGTCTTGCTTAGTAAAAAAATCAGAGGTTTGATTTGATTCAAACCTCTGTCTAGAGCGATCGCATCACTCTAAAATCAAAGCTTGGTTAGCTAACAGCCGCGATCGGTTTGCTGCCGGTAGCACGCCGGTCAATCACTTGATCGATTAAACCGTAGTTTTGTGCTTCTTCTGCCGACATGAAGAAGTCGCGCTCGGTATCTTGCTCGATTCGTTCTAGAGGTTGTCCGGTGTGTTCTGCTAGCAACAGGTTCAGGCGGCGCTTGTGATACAAAATTTCTTTCGCCTGAATTTCAATATCGGTTGCTTGACCTTGAGCGCCCCCTAAGGGTTGGTGGATCATAATCCGAGAATGGGGCAGACTCATACGCTTGCCTTTTGTCCCGGCACTGAGGACGAAAGCACCCATACTCGCTGCTAAGCCAGTACAAATCGTACAGACATCAGGACGAATTTGTTTGATAGTGTCATAAATTCCCATGCCTGCCGTCACCGAGCCACCCGGAGAGTTGATATACAGGTAAATATCTTTTTCCGAGTCTTCCGAGTCTAAAAACAGCAACTGGGCAACGATCAGGTTAGCGAGATCCGAGTCAATTTCTTTGCCTAAAAAGACGATCCGCTCCCGCAAAAGCCGGGAATAAATATCAAAGGCGCGTTCGCCACGACCCGATTGTTCAATAACGGTAGGAATCATGGGATCTTCAGCATCTTGCGTAATTTTCCTTAATTTTATCGGTTTCAGCTAGCTAATGCTAAGGCGGTTATCCGAATATCGTTTCGATCCCATGAGGCGCTGACAACCGCCGATGGGCTGAGTTTGGAGGTTGAAGGGCGATATACCTACTGCACGCTGCGCGATCGCTTCGCTTTACGTGCAGCGCGAATCGCACCACCGAATCGTATTTTTAAAAGACCTCTGACATTGAGAAAAGCCTGTTATCGGTGAAAAACTCCCAGCAGGTGTAAACCTCACCTTCATGCTCGATGCGATCGCAAACCGATTCACGTGTCTTACCCCATACACGCTTAGCACCTTATTGGCATAAAATCTTAACAAAAAAGGTGAGTCTATTACACCGCCTTCTTTTACCGACAAAGTATTAATAGAAAATCAGAGGTTAATTATGACAACAGAATTTAACGAATTAGAAATTATAGCGCAACAGAATATCGATTTACAATCAACCAAGGATATGCAAACCTGGGATTATCAGGATGCTTCTCTCGATGAAATCGTAGACTTACTAGAAGAAGTTAGCGAACCATTTGCCCTATTAGCATCGAGTTTGCCACCAGAGTTGCAACAAAGTGCGAGAAAAGAAATCGAGTTTTTGACCTCTCTTTACCAACAGCGCATTGCCGAACTTCAGCAAGGTATTCCCAATGCTTCACCTTAGCCCTGGAGGTACAAGCATTGCTCTACGCCACACGCTAGAGTACCAGAATGATATCCGCAATCATACGGAGAGTAATATGACCAATCGCCTTGCTCAAAGCATGAGCCTTTACCTTCGCAAACATGCCGACAACCCGATTGACTGGTGGCCTTGGTGCGACGAAGCTTTAGAAACGGCACGCCGTATGAATAAGCCGATTTTTCTCTCAATAGGGTATTCCAGTTGCCACTGGTGTACGGTGATGGAAGGAGAAGCTTTTTCCGATGGTGCGATCGCCGAGTACATGAACGCCAAATTTCTGCCCATCAAAGTAGACCGGGAAGAACGTCCCGACCTCGACAGCATTTACATGGTGCGACCCGTTCTCTCTAAATGAGTAAAAATGCTCAAGGATGAGAGACATGGTTCAACAAAACTACACAAATCTAAGTAAGGATTACCGAACTTAAGCTGTAGTAATAACCGAACCTTGATAACTTGATTTCCGTGTTGGTGAGGGAAGTAGCCTAGAACCCCAAGTCCAACCCTCTAGGTGCAAGAGTGAAAGCACTCCCCCGCTTCGGAAAATTGGTAACTTTACGGAGTGAAGCGGGGAGGAATGTCGGTAACCCAGAATCCGACTGGGAACCCCGGCTAGCAACTGGTTATGAGTAGCGCCAGCAAACCCTTGTTTGAACCGTCGTTAATGCTGAAGTAGCCTACGCGGGTTATTGGCTACAGACAAAATGTCACCAGGTCTAAGCGGAAGCAGTCAAAATAGCTTACCCAAAAGATGTCTCGATCGTGTAATGAGACATTAGCACCCGAAACAGACCTCGGCGGAGAGAGGGACTCTAAAGCCAGAAACCAACGGAAATCAGGAACGGGATAACTCGTTTATAGCTCTTGGGTGAAGGTCGAAAACCCAAGTAGTAACCAGCGCAAGCTAAAGACGAGCAGGATTGTCTCAGAAGCCAACGCCATTCTGCCTAAGTGGAATGGATATGCTGACGGAGACACAATGATTTGGAAGGAAAAGCTGCCATTAGGAGTGCAAAAGTTATGAACGCGGTTGAAAAACCGACGTATGAATGGAACCAAATTCCCTGGCGCCAGCTAGAGAAAATGGTGTTCAAGCTTCAAAAACGGATTTTCCAAGCCAGTCAGCGTGGTGATGTCAAAACAGTTCGCAAACTTCAGAGACTCTTGATGAAGTCCTGGTCAGCCAAATGCCTATCTGTACGCAAGGTTACCCAAGATAACCAGGGGCGCAAGACGGCAGGAGTAGACGGAGTAAAATCTCTATCCCCAGAAGCACGTCTAAAACTGGTAGGGCGTCTAAAAATCGATTCCAAATCCAAACCAACTAGAAGGGTTTGGATACCTAAACCAGGAAAAGACGAAAAGCGTCCATTAGGAATCCCAACGATGTACGACAGGGCATTACAAACCCTGGTAAAAATGGCTCTCGAACCTGAATGGGAAGCCAAGTTTGAAGAAAACTCCTACGGGTTTAGACCAGGACGTTCAGCCCATGACGCGGTTGAAGCAATTTTTAGTTGCATCAGGTTAAAACCAAAATACGTACTTGATGCAGACATAACGAAGTGCTTTGACCGAATTGATCGCTCAAAACTGCTGACTAAATTAAATACATCCCCCACCATTAAAAGGCAAATCAAAGCCTGGTTGAAAGCGGGGGTGATAGATAATAATCAACTCCTACCTACTGAGGAAGAAACGCCGCAGGGCGGAACTATCTCGCCACTGTTGGCTAACATTGCTCTACACGGAATGGAGGAACGTATCAAGCAGTTCGCTGAAACCTTGCCGTCTATAAACAATAAGGACAGCAAACGGGACAAGCGCAAAAGGCTACAATTAATTCGCTACGCGGATGACTTTGTAGTCCTCCACGATGACCTGGAAGTTATCAAGCAATCCCAAGTTATCTTATTGGAGTGGTTAAAAGAAATTGGGCTGGAACTGAAACCGAGCAAAACGAGGATCAGCCATACCTTAGTTCCCTATGAAGGAAATGCCGGATTTGATTTCTTAGGATTCAATTTCAGGCAGTATCCAGCAGGGAAAAATCATACAGGCAATAATTCAAACGGAAAACCACTCGGTTTCAAAACAATCATCAAACCTAGCGAAGAAAAAGTAAGAGAACACTACCGCAAACTCGCTGAAACGGTTGAGAAGTACAGCAACGCCCCACAATATGCGCTCATCGGAGCGCTGAATAAAATTATTAGGGGATGGAGCAAATACTACTCAACTGTATGCAGTAGCTCGCTATTCTCTGAACTTGACAACCTATTATTCCAGAAACTCTGGAGATGGGCTAAAAGAAGACACCCCAGAAAAGGGAAGAAGTGGGTTAAAAAGAAATATTGGCATCCACTTCGGAACAGCCAATGGGGTTTCAGAACGCTAGGGAAAATCAGAGTCCATTTATACCGACACAGCGACAGCAACATTGTCAGATTCACCAAAGTGTCGGGGAACAGAAGTCCCTATGACGGAGACTGGGCTTACTGGGGAGCCAGAATGGGCAAACATCCCAAACTGTCCCCTACAAAAGCAAAATTGCTCAAGCTCCAAAAAGGGAAATGCGCTCTATGTGGACTGAACTTCCGCGATGGAGATTTGATCGAACTTGACCATATAGTCCCCAAAAACAAAGGGGGCAGCAATCAGACAACAAACTTTCAATTGCTCCATCGACACTGCCATGACTTAAAAACTTCAAATGACATGAGCCTTCATCAAGGCGAAGCAAACTTGGAGGACTGGTATGCATGACAAGCACCGAATCATTGAGGAGCCGGATGAGTTGAAAGGCTCACGTCCGGTTCTGCGACGAGTTCAAAAGGTGACTTTTGGGCTTAGTTCAACCAGGCGTTACAAATGATGACTGGGCAAGGTGGATGGCCTCTCAATGTGTTTTTAGAGCCATACGACTTGGTGCCTTTTTACGGCGGTACTTATTTTCCCCTGGAACCCCGCTACGGACGCCCTGGCTTTTTGCAAGTGCTAGAAGCGATTCGCCGCTACTACGACACGGAAAAAGCCAAGGTACAGTCAATTAAAGAAGAAATTCAAGGTTATCTGGAACAGGCAGCCGTCCTTGAACCTTCTGGGCAGTTGACCGCTAGTTTGCTGCGCCAGGGTTTGGAAACAAGCACTGGGATTGTTAGTGGTCGTGGGTCTGGTCCCAGTTTCCCGATGATGCCTTATGCTGAAGTTGCCTTGGAAACCGTCCGCTTCTCGTTAGAAGACGCCAAATACGATGCCAAGCAGGTTTCTAGCCAACGCGGTTTAGATTTGGCTTTGGGGGGCATTTTCGACCATGTAGGGGGCGGTTTTCACCGCTATACGGTTGACCCGACTTGGACGGTGCCCCATTTTGAAAAGATGCTCTACGATAACGGTCAGATTGTGGAATATCTGGCTAATTTGTGGAGTTCTGGGGTAACCGAACCGGCGTTTGAGCGAGCGATCGCACTTACGGTAAAATGGCTCAAACGCGAAATGACAGCCCCTGAAGGTTATTTCTTTGCTGCTCAAGACGCTGATAGTTTCACCAATCCAAGCGAAAGAGAACCAGAAGAAGGTGCTTTTTATGTTTGGAGTTATACCGAACTAGAACAGCTTCTCACTTCTGAAGAATTAACCGAACTTAAAGCACAATTCACTGTCACTCCCGATGGCAATTTTGAAGGCCATAACGTGCTGCAACGCCGTCATACCGGCAAGTTGAGCGATACGTTAGAAACAGCTTTAGCCAAACTTTTTCAAGTTCGCTACGGTACTGAACCCGCATCTTTAGAAACTTTCCCACCTGCCCGCAATAATCAGGAGGCTAAAACGGGAAATTGGTTGGGGCGCATTCCCTCTGTAACCGACACAAAGATGATTGTGGCTTGGAATAGTTTGATGATTTCGGGGCTAGCTCGTGCCTATGCGGTTTTTGGGCATCTCGAATACCTGGAAATTGCTGCCAAGGCGGCTAATTTTATGATCGACCAGCAGTGGGTTGATGGCAGGTTTCACCGACTTAATTACGAAGGTCAACCAGCAGTATTAGCTCAATCTGAAGATTATGCTTTCTACATCAAAGCCTTGCTGGATTTACAACAAGCTTCCCTAGTAATTGGTAAGTTAAAACCAATTACCAATTACCAATTACCAAATGCCAACTTTTGGTTAGAAAAAGCGGTTCAAGTTCAACAAGAATTTGATGATTTTCTCTGGAGTGTAGATCTAGGAGGATATTACAATACTGCTAGCGATGCCAGTAGCGATTTAGTGGTGCGGGAACGCAGCTATGTGGATAATGCGACGCCTTCAGCAAATGGGGTAGCGATCGCAAATTTAATCCGCCTTGCTTTACTAACAGAAGACTTGCAATATCTCGACAAAGCCGAGCAAGCATTGCAGGCTTTTGCTAGCGCGATGAACCAATCTCCTCAAGCCTGTCCAAGTCTGTTTACAGCTTTAGATTGGTATCGGAACCCCACTTTAATTCGCACCTCAACTGACATATTAACTGGCCTCGTAACCCAGTATTTCCCCACTGCTGTTTACGCCTTAGAAAGCAATCTTCCTACGGGAAGTTTAGGGTTAGTTTGCTCAGGACTCACCTGTTCTGAACCCGCAACCAGTCTCGAACAACTGTGCCAACAAATCCAACAAATTGGCACTAGGGCATAGAATAATTTCAGATTAGAGATTGCAGATTGCAGATTTAATTTCAATCTAAAATCTGCTGTGGGAAGTTCAACAAATTGGCACTAGAGCCTAGCATAATTGCAGATTGCAGATTGCAGATTTAATTTCAATCTAAAATCTGCAATCTCTAATCTAAAATCCCCTAATCTTGAGCTTCTAGTGGTTGGCTGGGTGGAACTTGCTCGATTGCCATCAGTGCTTCCATTACAGATTTAACAATCGGTGCTGTGACGTTAGAACCAAAGGCTCTTCCCTGGGGTTCGTCCACGACTGCTAGGACTACGTACCGCGGGGCGTCAACGGGCACAATCCCCACGAAGCTGGTAATTCTGGCAGTTGCGGAGTAGCCGCCGGTAGGGCTGGCTTTTTGGGATGTGCCGGTTTTACCTCCAATGCGGTATCCCGGTATTTGGGCAACCCTGCCAGTGCCATTTTTGACCACGGCTTCCATCATCTCCAGTACGGCTTCAGTGGTTGCTGGGGAGAAGATGGGACGGGGGGATGATAAGGTGGGTTGCCAATACAGTTTGTTTTGACTGTCAGTTAGCCCCCGCACTACGTGGGGAGTAACCAGTTTGCCACCATTAGCGATCGCACCGTGCAGTTGCAACAGCTGAATCGGTGTGAGGGAAAATCCCTGACCGAAGGCGGCGGTTGCAGCATAAATGCGGGAATTTGTAAAGGACTCTTGACCCTGTAGCGAACCCGCAGCTGAAAATGGCAGATCTGTTTCCACCGCTTGCCCAATTCCCAGACGTTCCAGCCAGCCGTAGAAGGTTTGACTTCGCATTTTTTCGACGATGTGTACCATGCCGACGTTGCTGGAATTGGAGATAATCTGGGTGATGGTTAATAGCCCAGGGCTGCCTCGTTCTTCAAAGTTATAGTTGGAAATTACCTCGGAACCGACGGCGATTTGACCCTCGTCGCGGATAATGGTATCAGGTTTGATGGCGCCAGCTTCTAATGCGATCGCTACGTTAATCGGTTTAAACGTTGAACCGGGTTCGTATAGGTCTGTGAGCGCCCAGTTTTTGAACAAACTAACATCGTACTTGTAGTACTGGTTCGGGTCGTAGGAAGGCTCAGAAACCAGTGTCAGCAACGAACCATCCCGGGCATCCATCACCATGACGGTACCGCGTTTGGCTTTAAACAGCTCCATTTGTTGTTTAAGCGCGGCGCGGGCTGAGCGTTGCAGTCGGCTATCGATGGTCAGCTGGACTCGCAAATCGTCAAAGTTGGTCAAACCCTCTGGAAAGCCAGAAGGAACCAAAGCACCGTTTCCAGAGCGGTTTAGCCTCACGGAACGAACAAAGCGCTCCAGCAATTTTTCCTGGCTGTATTCCACCCCCGCTTGACCTTTATGATCGACGTTGACGAAACCCACCACATCGGCGGCGGTTTCCTGCTGCGGGTAGAGGCGGGAGTAATGTTTAACCAACTCGATGCCATCTAAGCGCAAAGCCGAAATCCGGTCGGCAACTTCTTCTGATAAAGAATTTTCCATCCGGACGCCAGTGGCAGCGGTATTGAACTGCTTCAGCAGTTGATCGGGGGTACGTTGGAGCAAGGGAGCCACAGCAGATGCGATCGCTTCTTTTGGGGCTTTAAACAGTCTGGGATGGGCGTACAGGCTATAGGCAGGTCGATCCAGCGCCAAGACGTTGCCGTTACGATCGATGATCGAACGGCGCGGCACAAATGGACGCAGGGAAACCATCTGTTGCTGTCGAGCCAGATTTCGCAACTCCGAACCGCGAATAATTTGCAGGCGATATAAATTCCAACCCAGAGCTAACCCACTAACCAGCAGTACAGCCCAAACTAACACCAGTCGCAAAGGAGATGCCTGTTGCGGTAGATCGAGTTGTTCTTCTAGTGAAGATAGCTCTGCTGGAGGTTGTTGCTTTTCTTTTGCAGCCTTTGGTGGTTGACGACGCCATTGCAGAAGCTTAGGCGAGCTACTCCGTCGTCGAGTATAGCGAGAAGAGGGAGGGTCGGCCTTAGCCATAGCAAAACCCCACTAAAGCGATTTTAGAGTTTAGATTTTAGATTTGGGATTGAACGAGCAACTCAAATCTAAAATCCAAATTTCTAGTATCCCACTGGTGTGGGCAAGAGCTGCGGGTTGGCACCTGGAGCTGCTACAGGTGTGGAATTGGGGCTAGGGATTGGCTGTTGTTGTGCTGGCTGCAAAAATAGGTTGGTGTTTGGTGTTGCGGGCACCAGCCCCGTATCTTGTTGTTCGGCTTGTCGGGCTAGCTCATTTTTGACCACTTCACCCGCAGCCGTCAGTTGCCGTTGTTGGAGTTGTAACGTTTCGAGCTGGCGATATTCTCGGTTCCACAATTGTTGGGTATACACCGTCCCGCCATAAACTGCGAGGGTGGCACCTACCAGGAGGAACGTGACCACTGAAGAGCGCCGCTGCCATTGGATCAACCAGCTTAACCAAAGCGGGATTGATTCGGACTGGGGTAGAATTTTAGCTGTTTCGCGATTGGTTTGATGCGATCGCGAAGCGTTGCGGATGCCCTCAGCTTTTTTGTTGGCGAAGCCTTCCCTGAACGGTTGGGAGAATCTCCCCATCCCTTCCCCTCGGTTAGCTGGTTTTTTTTGGGTTCTCCGAGCGGCTTTTATCCCCATCCCTTCCTCTGGCGTTCTTGGGGAAAATTGTGGCTGTGGCGTATTACCAGGGGAAACCACACCTTTAGCTGAATCGTTCTTGGGCACATCCGGTCGCCCTATGTAAACATCAGGTAATTTAGTTGAACTAACCAACCTGCTTCTGGATGGGGCTGTTTTACCAAAAACGGCGAATTTAGGGGGGAGCGACATAAATTTCACCTGTTGCATTAACTATCACGTGCTAGCAGCATCTAATCTTGCTATAGCCAGCCGCTTCCCTAAATTCATCTTTCTTCCATCCTGGAGACTCGCACCATAGCGGTACTCAGCTTGGCAGCGATCCGAAAGGATGGACAGACTCACCTAAAAACACTAGAGCATGGAAGCCCTGTCTTTTTAAACAGAGCAGGATGAAATGGGACAGTAGAGATAGAGCGCGGTTGTTGCCAACCACCAATACTTAACTGAGTTTTTCAGCTATATGCCCGAATCATAGCACAAGGCGTCCAGTCAAATCGCTCTCGGACGCGCGAGGTCAAATCCCGCCTATAATGATAACTTTTGTAAAAAAATGCCAATTTTTAGCATTTTTTAGCAATCTGGCGAAATAGCTTCAAATCAGCTGCGGCTGGTTCGAGCGACATAGCCCTTCCTTAACTTTTCTCGCGGAATTCCCCATCCGTCTACACGGTGGGGATGGATAGCGACGGGGCGCAAGCCCCAATCTCTTTTTGGGTAAACGTCTACCATCTGCAATCAGTCGTGGTAGAATAGTCATATGTTGACAATGAACTACACCTACCGCATTTATCCAGACCTTCACCAATCGGCAACAATGCTCGAATGGCTCGAAACGTCGCGCAAGGTTTACAATCGTGCGCTGCGTGAATTGAAGGACTGGACTCTTTCGCGTAAGTGTTTGGCGGATCGGTGTTCCATCGAGCGGGAATATATTATTTCCGCTGATGTTCCGTTTCCGTCCTATCATCGCCAACAAAACGATTTGCCCAAACTCAAAGAGTCGTGGACAGATATCAAGAACGTCCACTCTCAAGTGCTGCAAACGACGATTCGACGCTTGCACGATACTTGGGAAGCCTTTCAAAAACGGGGGCATGGATTCCCTCGATTCAAGAAAGTTGGACAATTCAAGTCTTTTGTGTTTCCACAGTTCAAAACCAATCCCGTCAATGGAGACATCATCAATCTGCCCAAGATTGGGAAAGTCCCCATGAGTTTGTCTCGTCCCATTCCCGATGGGTTCGCAGTCAAACAAGTTCGGGTACTGTCGAAGGCGCGTGGAACGCAATGGTATGTGGTGATTTTGATTCAGTCTGATGTGTCGGTTCCCGATGTCCCCTTTCATGGCAGAGCCATTGGAATCGATCTCGGACTGGAACGATTTGCAACGGTATCGGATGGCAGCTTTTTTGAACGCCCCAAGTTTCTCAAGTCTCAACATCGCAAGCTGAAATTGCTGCAAGGTCGAGCAAGTCGTAAACAGAAGCGTTCTGCAAATTGGGAAAAAGCTCAAGTCAAGGTCGCTCGATTGCATCATCACATTGCCAACACCCGCAAAGACTTCCATCTCAAGACCGCTCATAAGCTCTGCGACCAAGCAGAAACCGTTTTTGCTGAAGACCTCAACACGGTTGGACTGAATCGGGGAATGCTTCGCTTTGATTGTGTTGATGCTTCGTTCGGAGCGTTTCTCGACTTGCTGGAATGGGTGTGCTGGAAACGAGGCGCGTTCTTCATGCGCGTCAATCCCAATGGCACATCTCAAACTTGTCCGCATTGTGGCGCCACGGTGCGTAAGTCTCTGGATGTCAGAGATCATCATTGTCCTGAATGTGGCTATCAGACTCATCGAGATCATGCGGCGGCGGAAATGGTTTTATTGCGTGGACTCAATCAAGTACCCGTGGACAATCGGGGAATGGAAACTGTCTGTGCAGGCGAACTACCGGGGACCCAAACGTCTAGGCAAGTGCCGAAAGCCCGTAAGGGAGTAACCAGAAAACCTAAGAAGTGATTCTTAGGAATCCCCACCCGCCTATGCGGTGGGGAGGATGTCAACAGGGGAATTGCCTTGCCATCGAGCGGGGCGGCGTGGGGAAGCATCTCCGCTTTTTAGGACAGAGGATGTCAATATCAACAGCTATAGGGGGAAAATAAAGGTGTCCTACACCGTAAGTTCCGCCAAAGAAGTTCTAAGATGCGTAAAAGGCATTTTAGCAGCCCGCGCTGTCACTTAAGGTCAGCGTGGGGTAGTTTACATGTACCAATTTTTAAACATAAATTCTCAGGTGACCGCGTGAGGGTAAAGTATCACGAAAGGTTTACTTTTTCCGGTAAAATCAGTTAGTCTGTTCCAGTACACTTTTAATGGCGCTCGCTATCAAAGGATAATCGTTGGGATAAACTGATTTTAAAGATCGAGTATTTCGCTGCAAAGCAAGGAAAGGTTGTAATTAAAATCAATTCTTTTCATCCCAGCAGTGAATGTAAGCATTGCAATGCTGTAAAAACAAACGATCCGAGATAGAGCGTTAAAAATGGTACGTGGGGACTCTGCGAAACCTGAACCGAAAGGTTCTAAACGCCCAAAAAAATGTAAGGAGACATCACCACACCCTCGTGGCAAAAGTGGTGAGCCTGGGAACCTTAGAAATAAGGATATTAAGGCTGGAAAGTCTTAAGAATCTCCGTGTCAGTAGAGCCGGGGAGTGTCAACATCTAGCAGATTAAAGTTACGCTGCCATAATCGCAAGAGGAGTGTATGAACAAGAAAATTGTTACTTTGCTTGTAGGTCTCGGTTTAGCCGTCTCGTTGGGAGCTTGTGGAGGCGGTGGCGGTGGTGGAACTCCGGAAGGAGGAACATCTCCCGCTGCTACACCTGGTGCTAAACCAGCAACAACCCCCGCAGCTCCAGCAGCGAAGCCAGCAACTCCTGCTCCTGCTAAAACTCCATAACATTCAGCTGCGCTCCTCACCTCCTAAGTCATTCAGTCTGGTAAGCTTGGCTGACAAAAATCCCAGGTTGAAAGCCCACAGGCTTAGGTCGTATAACGGTTCGCTCGCAGCGGATGGACGCCGCACTCCCAAATTTATGGAACAGTTGTGCCGATTAAGGCGTTGGCAATTGCGCTGGAATTAATCGATCGGGAACGGGTCTTACGCAAAGGCTCTATCTGTAGGGTGCGTTAGCGATAGCGTAACGCACCATCCACTATATCTAGAGCAATAACGAATTAAGTGGCGATCGCTTCTCACTGACTCACAAAGTCGCTTACATCTGGGTAATACCCCCTTGTAGGCTCGAATTTTCTTGGCTTCAGCAAATAAAGGCATAGCAAAGAAGCAGACAGGACTTACTCGCAAAGATCCTGCAGAACGGTTTTATGTGTATAGATCAATTTCCTCTCGCGACGGTTTTTCATCAAAACCCTGAAGTATGAGCATAAGACCGGCTCTGGCTGTTGTGGTTAGTGTGTGGCAATTTTGGTTTTTATTGCTACAAGGATTACCAGCAGAGGCATTACCGCCGCCAGAGGATACGCCCGAAGAAGTGCTGCGGACGGAGATAATCACAGAAGCGCGATCGCCGATTGATGGTAAACCTTTAACAGCGGCGCAATACGCTGAATTAACCGCTCAGCTCCAAGGCGCTCAACCTCCAGAACCCCAAGTTAACCGGAAACTGCGCGAATTAATTTTCCTGCTGCGCCTGCGGCATCAGATTCGTCTGATTCTTCCTTTTGTGGACTTTTGAAGGCAAAAGGCATGGAGGCACGAGCCACGATGGTTTTAGATCAGCTTACTTTTCGTTATATATTGCTGCTTATTTGCGCCTTTCTACTTACTATCTTTCCAGGTGCGATATGCCTCCGGCACGCTGGCGCGATCCACTTTGAGCGGCAGCATGTTCGTTTTTATCCTATGCGAGCTTAAGTAATTAGAAAACAAAAGTTTTCCTTCTTAAGCATTTATTGGATTAATATGGGTAACTTATATAACTCAGTAATGGGCTGCAACAGTTATTTTGAACTTGCTACCAGAAACCAATTGCGTCAACGCGATATAAATAGTTAAAAAAATGTATATAAATATAAAGTGCTTTCAACTCGCTTGAACCCATAACCCCGATCGGTAAATCCAGTTTAGGTAGGTAGCCCCATGTCCATGACCGTCGCGACCGAGCAAATTGACCGGATTGTTTGGAACCAGCATCAAGACCCGTTTGAAGTCCTCGGCCCGCATCTCCTAGAGCAAAATGGCAAAGGAGCCAAGTGGGCAGTACGAGCCTACTTACCCAATGCTGATGCGGTAGTGGTGATTCTTCCGGAGAAGCGCAAAGAATATCCCATGCAGTCAGTGCATCATCCCCATTTCTTTGAATGCACTATCGAAACGCCGGAACTGGCAAACTATCAACTGCGGATTAAAGAAGGCGACCACGAGCGCGTTATCTACGACCCCTATGCCTTCCGCTCACCTGTCCTCACAGACTTTGACATTCACTTATTTGCCGAAGGCAATCACCACCGCATTTACGAAAAAATGGGCGCCCACGTCACCGAGGTGAATGGGGTCAAGGGAGTTTACTTTGCCGTTTGGGCACCCAACGCGCGTAACGTTTCATTGCTGGGCGATTTCAACAACTGGGATGGTCGCAAACACCAAATGCGGAAGTTTGGCAACGGGGTTTGGGATCTGTTTATTCCCGGTGTGGGATATGGCGAACACTACAAGTACGAAATTAAGAACTGGGACGGTCACATTTACGAAAAATCTGACCCCTACGGGTTCTACCAAGAAGTCCGGCCTAAAACCGCTTCCATTGTCGCCAATTTGGATTCCTACAAGTGGAACGATGCTGATTGGATGGAACAGCGGCGTCATAACGATTTGCTGACTCAGCCGATTTCTGTCTACGAATGCCATTTGGGTTCTTGGATGCACGCTTCCTCTGCGGAACCTGCCAAGCTGCCCAACGGGGAAGAGGAGCCAGTAGTAATTGCTGCCGAACTCAATCCGGGAGCGCGTTTTCTCACCTACCGGGAACTGGCTGCCAAGTTAATTCCCTACGTCAAAAATTTGGGATTTACCCACATCGAGATGCTACCTGTTGCGGAACACCCGTTTGATGGGTCTTGGGGTTATCAAGTCACGGGTTTTTATGCCCCTACGTCTCGCTTCGGTAGTCCGGAAGACTTTATGTATTTTGTTGACCAGTGCCACATAAACGGTATTGGTGTGATCGTTGACTGGGTTCCGGGTCACTTCCCCAAAGACGGTCACGGTTTGGCTTTCTTCGACGGCACTCACTTGTACGAACATGCCGACCCCCGCAAGGGCGAACACAAAGGTTGGGGGACTTTGGTGTTTAACTACGGTCGCAACGAGGTGCGGAACTTCCTAGTTGCCAATGCGGTGTTCTGGTTTGATAAGTACCACATCGACGGGTTCCGGGTGGATGCGGTGGCTTCGATGCTTTACCTCAGTTATTGCCGTCCGGATGGGGAATGGGTAGCTAACGAGTACGGCGGTTGTGAAAATATCGAGGCGGCTGATTTTATCCGTCAGACGAATCACGTTCTCTTCAGCTACTTCCCCGGCATTCTTTCGATTGCAGAAGAGTCTACTTCTTGGCCTATGGTGACTTGGCCTACCTATGTGGGGGGATTGGGCTTTAACTTGAAGTGGGACATGGGCTGGATGCACGATGTGCTGGACTATTTCCACATGGACCCCTGGTTCCGCCAGTTTCATCAAAACAACATCACGTTTGCCATGTGGTATCACCACAGCGAGAACTTTATGCTGGCGCTGTCTCACGATGAGGTAGTTCACGGCAAGAGTCCGATGATTGGTAAGATGCCGGGAGACAGGTGGCAGAAGTTTGCCAATCTACGCGCTCTCTCTACGTTAATGTGGACTCACCCTGGTAAGAAGACGATCTTCATGGGTATGGAGTTGGCTCAGTGGAGCGAGTGGAATGTCTGGGGCGATTTGGACTGGCAGCTGTTGCACCACGAGCCGCACCAACAGATACAAAAGTTCTTTAAAGACTTGAACGAACTGTATAAAGCAGAACCATCGCTGTATACGGCAGATGCTGGTTTTGATGGCTTTGAATGG
The DNA here is from genome assembly GCA_964463555.1 of uncultured bacterium. Taxonomy (GTDB): domain Bacteria; phylum Cyanobacteriota; class Cyanobacteriia; order Cyanobacteriales; family Aerosakkonemataceae; genus Microseira. Next base: position 9,398 of record CAYXCW010000088.1, on the reverse strand, counting down.
ATTGACTGTAACGACAATAGTCACAGCATTGTCTCGTTTATCCGTCGTGCCAAAGGTTCGGATGAATACGTAGTTGTGGTGTGTAATTTTACACCTCAGCCTCACAGCCACTATCGGGTAGGGGTTCCGGATCACGGTTTCTATACGGAACTGTTTAACAGCGATGCTGGTCAATATGGTGGCAGCAACATGGGCAATTTGGGTGGCAAGTGGTCGGATGAATGGTGGTATCACAATCGTGCCTATTCGATCGATTTGTGTTTGCCACCTTTGGCGGTGCTGATTTTGAAGTTGGATCGCCAAAAGACAGCAGCAGCACTCAAAGCAGCTGAGTCTGAGGAAACACTGGATGCCGAAGTATCGGCGGAGTAATGCGATCGCTCCCCTTTTTCTAGGTTCAGATAAATGAACTGATATCAGAAACCCGGTTTCTCAGAAAAACCGGGTTTCTGATTCCGTAAGAGACACTCGCGCCCACTCCCCATCCCAACTAATCTCCATTACATTCATTATTTCCGCCTGTGCGGATCGCTCCCAACAAAGTTGAAACTACGACGCATCGCTTTAAACCGTTATTTTGATTGGTTTGATTGGCGGCGATAAAAGTGATTTTGCCCAGCTGTCCGTGTACCCTGCCTTTAAAGCTGAACTGGACTCGATAGATATTGTTTCTGTTGAACAGGGTAGAGCGAGCCGTACCGCTTGTGGCGATCGCTATTTTATCCCCATCGCTTTCAATTAAATTTTGCCATCTGGCGTTGGCACAGATTCCCCCACCTGAAGTGGCAACCGGATGCGCTGACCATTGCACCTTTTTTTCGGTCGGGTTTTGCCAAAAGCAAGCTTCCCAAACTCGTTTTTCTCTTTTAGCAGAAACTTGTGCTTCTCGCATTGCTGACAAAGTTTGTGCTTGCGCCGCATTTAGGCGCAGTCGGGTTAAAAAGGCAAACCAAGTGGGGGCAGCGATCGCGCTTAATATCCCAACGATGACAACAATAACTAAAATCTCTACTAACGTATATCCCCTATGCGATCTTTCAGACCGTAATTTCATTGTCTAAAAATCCGAAACGCACCTGATCTAGTGTTCCCTTCAGGTGCGTTTTGCTACTCAGTGTTTTTATGAAATTTAACCATAGCAATTGCAATTGCTGGATAGCGGATAAAAATCAATACAAGGCTGGCTCCATACAAGCAAGATGCACGGAAAAGGATTTAAGGATTGAGCAATGTAAGAATTGCAACTTACAACTGACTAATCGCCAGTTTAGTTAAGGCTGCGGAGTTGGCAACCTACATTCATCGCCTGTTCCCACACGAGTTGTTCCCAAAATTGTTTCTATAGCAACGCAGCGTCCCGTGCTATTTGGTTGACCTCGAGCAATAAAAGTGATTGTCCCCAAGGGGAATCTGCCCGTAACCGGATCTCTGCTTAGCAAACCTTTGTGTTCAAACTCGATTCTGTAAGACCCATTTTGTAACAGTTCGGAGGTACTGCGGCTGTTATCAATTGCTATTTTGTCTGCATCTGACTGAGTAATGTTTTGCCAATTAGTCGCAGTATTGCAACCAGCCTGTCCGTTAGCAAGAGGTCGAGGCCGCACCGCCCACATTACTCTAGTGCCATCATCTCGAAAGCAAGCTTGCCAAACTCGTTTTTCTCTTTTGGCGTTGGCTTGGACTTCGCGCAGCGCTACTGTAGCTTCAGCTTGGGCAGCGTTGAGACGTTGTCTGGTTAAAAATCCCAACCAACCGGGAGCCGCCATTGCTGCCAGAATAGCGACAATTACTACAATTACCAACAGTTCTATGGTTGTATAACCAGCAGTTTGGTTAGAACGCTTGTGCAGCATCACTTTTTTGCTCCTTGTTTGCCAGTAAATTAATCGACGGGTGTTTTATCAACAACGCCGCGTGCAACGGCATTGGTTTTAATTGCCAGCAACGGAGCTATTTTAACTCCAGCTTTGCCCGTTGGGTTGCCTCGGAGGAAGACAATCACCTCTTGGTTGCTAGTGTTGTCGGTGGCGCCTACAGAAGCACCACTGGCTCCCGTTGTCCCGGTGGGGTTAGGTTCGCTGACGCAAACAGCAAAGCTGGGTCTGTTAAGAGATCCGTTACTCTGCGGGGGACTCTGTGCGTAATTTGTCGGACACTGCAAACGCGGATCTGTTGGACGGGGTTGAAAGTTATCTGGGCGGTTTTCCCTGGGATAGTCAAGAAAATCTACTAATACTGCGAACCCCTCGTTTGCATTAGGCGCTCCGTTGGTTCGCGCGTCTACAAGACCGCCTGAACCTCTTCTGGCATAAGGCCAAATGCTCGGCTCTACTCCATCTGAAGTTAAAGGCTCTAGATATCCAGACTTTTCATTATTAACATTAATTCTTCCAGGGCGATTGGTATCGTACTGAGGTAGCTCATATCGTATAATTCGAGATATTCCTTTCCAGCGATTTTGATCCTGTTGTGTGTTCTCTGCGTAGTAGTAAACCACGAGGTTAAGCGTCCGGCGTTTCACCCGCAAATTTCTACACTTAACCCAGGCTTCGTCTGTTGGTTCTGGGTTTGGCACTGGGTCTGGGCAGTTATCAGGAAGTTTGGCAGCAGCAATTGGTTCGGGTTTCCAAAAGGCCAGAATTGGTTCATATCCGCCGACTTGGGGGATAAACTGTCTTAAAGGTGGAGCGCCGTCTGGTGATGCATTGTTTAGTCGAGAGCCGTATACGTAAACGGATTCTCTGATATCGTTGACGATGAAATCCATCGCCATTTGCATTTCCCGTTGCGTTTCAGTCCGAGCATATTCGCGCCGATCCGTTTGCAACAAATCTATTACCAGGTTTAACAGGATTACTATAAGTAGCGAGCCAATCAGCATCGAAATCAAAAGTTCTATTATGGTAAATCCACCTGTTTTGCGCTTTCTAGAACCTACCCGCTTGCGTTTAAACAAGTTGAGAAATAGTTTTGTAGCCATTGTTTTTAATTTTTATCCCCTCAACTAGGTGTTTAAGAGAAAAACTCTTGCATCCCTCTCCTAGTTATGGGAGAGGGATAGTATTTTATTTCATCGACACGCAGGATTATCTGCACCTTCACCTCCGCCAGTTGCGGTGGGCAACTGGCGGTACGTACAAAGGGAATTGCGGTTATCGCTCTGAGAAACTGTGGTATAAATCATTGCTAAAGGACGTCGTTGCTGCTGACCCGCTGCGGTTGTGAATGTCAGCGAGGCAGCCTTTTGAGGTGGGTTTTCAAACGAACCCGGGTTTGTGGTAAAAGTATAAACTCGCACTCCTAAGCCAAAAGCAGCTGTCCTACCATCCCGTTGCCTGCCCTCAGTCCGGTAGGTTTGAACAATAAAATCATCTCTGCCATCGCCGTTGACATCAACCAGCGCGCCTTGAGTGGAAGAGGACGGATATAGTTGATTTGGCTGGAGGCGCACGGCTGAACCTGGGGCACCTTCTTGCCGGACTTGGCTTCCTCCTCTTGGTGGTAATTCGTTGTCGGTGTAGTCGCCGCGTTCTACCGTGCGTCTGACTCTGTCAACTTCGCCCTGTGCCAGTTGTATGGCTTGTTCGGCTCGCCGATTTTGTATTTGGGTAGCAACGGCAAGGAAGATCTGTGGTGTGAAGGCTGTTACTACCACCGCGATGACGCCGATCGCTACCAAGCATTCCAACAAGGTCAGCCCCTGCTGGGAAGCCTTTGAGGTAAGCAGAAAGCGGGTTTTTAACGATAGGGGGCTTGGTTGTGGCAACTCTTGTGCCAGTAACCTGGTTACTCCAGTCTTCAGTTTGTTGGTGTTTGATGCGGTCAATCGAGTTTTTACAGGTAACATAGCAACCTCCACCATTAGCTTTGCGGACATTCAGTTTGAGCAGTTTGATCCACTCCGGGAGCCAGCCTTAACTGACAAATATATGGATCGTCAGCCGGAAGTTCTCGGTAGAATTCGCTGCGCTGGGCGGGGGGTTGGAGGAAACGCTGTGCTACCGGACCTGCGGGTGCGTATTGCAGTCCTACATCGTAACCCCATAGACGGCTGGGTGCAGCGTAGTATCTGATATATCGGAGTGTGTCCGTGCCGCTGCTTGGTGCATCGCCAGCGTTGGGTTCCCATTGGTTATGTTCAAATGGGGCAGTGGCATAGGTGCTGAAGTTTAACTGCACGAAAGACCCAGAAATAAATAACTTGGTTTGCTGTGCCCATCGTTCGATGAATCGGGGGAAGTTGTGGAAACCACCGTAGGTTTGGTTTCGCCGCGAAGGCACAATACCGCTAATTAAGGTGGCATTCACCCGCGTTTCGGATGCTTGGTTGATTGCCGTGCGGGAGTCAATGTCTCCTGGTAGTCGGTATACACCTGGGTTTGGAATTAATTCTTGCTGTTGATCCAGAGGGCAGAATGTACCAACGGCAAGAGCGGGGTTGGTGCAAACGATCGGGTTGCCGTTGCGGGAGATTTTGATCGGAAATCTGACAAAGGGATCGGTTGCCGCGCCTCCGGGGATTGTTCTTGTTCCAGATTCAATTACTGTGCCATCTTCCAAAACCCACCTGCCAATCCCACCAGGACTAGCGGGGCCATTCATGGCGCGGAAGGAGTAGCGACCGTCAGGAATGTTTGTCCTTTCGTTGCTGGAGTTGTTATCGTCCAGGATGCCGCGATCGATGCTGCCTTCTTGGAAGTTGTCTGAAAGGATAGTAATCGCATCAGCGAGAATTTCTGCGGGGCGCCAGGTGTCGGTTGCAGCTTTGGCAAAGTTTCGGTCTAGGTCTCGGCGATCATAAAAGTTACCCCAATCGTCTGCAAGGCGATCTGACCCACTGAATTCTTCCAGTCTGTTGCCTAAGGTGCCATCGCTGCTGTGATAGTTGAAGTCGCCTTGGATGTAGACCGGGTTATCAGAAACAAAGGTTAAACCTCGGGGAGGAGTACCGGGACGGTCTAGCCTGCGTCCGTTTCGCAAGCGGAAGCCGTGGGGACGGCGATCTGGATCTGGGAAGTAATCAACGGGTTTGGGTGAGATACGTTTATCTGTGCTGATTTGAGGATCTCTGGGGTTACTGATATCGGTTCTGATCAAGCAAGCATCGCCGCGAATAGCGTTATTCGTGTTGCAATCTGAACCACCAGAGGGTCTGGATATGGCATCTTCCCTGACTGCGTCTTCGCGGAAGGCATAGACGACGCCGCTGGCTGGCAACCATCTATCGCTAGTGGGACTGGTATTTGTTCTCAATAGTTCTAAGTCCAGATCCAACGTCCGCACGGTCATTAATTCTCGACCGTTATACAGGGCGTTGTCGATTAAAGATACTCGTCGGCGACTATTGTCGGGGAGTCTGATGTTGAAATCTGCCAGCGGGTCGTTATCCGCTACTTCATTGGTTGTCGGTAAACTCCACGAGCCGATCTCTCGTGGGCTGACCTGACCAACGAGGGCAGCAGGGTCAACTGGTTGAAAAGTTGCTCCCGGAGGCCGCAAATTGCCAACAGGAGGAATAAGGTATGGCTCGGCGTTGGATGCTCCGATCGGTTGATTGTCGTCACGACCGTGAGGAGCTGTGGGGAAGAGGTAATATAGCGAGGGGAACTTAGGCTTCTCTGGGCATAGCAGTTGTAAAACGCCCGCCGTGATGCCAGAGCCAGAGCAGTTAGTTATTGGGATATCATCATCAGTGCTGCTAGTAGTAGTAGAGCGAGGGTCAATATCAGCACGTGTTGTACCTGGGGGCGTGAACTCTCTAAAACCCCATTGGCGATCGCGTTCTATTTGCAACTTCATCGCAACTAGCCTAGCCGCAGGCTGTGCGGTCGTTGGTAGCAAATCGATGTAATCATCAGGTGTTAATTGTGTAACAGGAACTGTTTTCACCTGAGTGCTGGTGCCATTGATCTCTTTGAACAACGTAGCGATTCTAAGGTTGGGATCGTTGTTGGGGGTTGTTATTACGATCCGATTTGGCCTGGAGGTGTCGAATAAATTTTGCAGATCGGTCACCGGCACCGATGGTGCAGCGGCGCTATTTATAGCGTTGACGTTATAAGCCAACATCCCCAACGTGCAAGCCGCCGATTCCAGGTAGCTCCTATCGGCAATGCTGTCGTTATAATTTACTAGCGCCCGTCGCAAGTTGGAGAAGTTACCCCATATGGTTAAGTAAGGATTGGGGAAAATCCTACTAGCTTGTGTGGGCGGAAACGCACCACTGTTGTCTGGATTTTCCCAGTCTCCTGCAAAATTGGCGAGGTTTGTGAGGGCGTTTCCCCATGTGCCACCACGCAAGTCAGCCGCGCGCGGTGGAGGGCTATACTCCCACCCATTAGTTCCTAACCCGGTGAAGAAATCGCTGGGAAATGTGGTGGAACTTAATCCGTAGGTCTGACCAGCAGTTTGGAAGTTTTTACTGTTCTCGATGCTTCGCCGTGTCCCTGGATGGGCAGTCGTTGCGATACAGGCAATAGGACGCTCTGGTGCTGTTGGTGGAACTCCCGGTGTAGCTTGGTAAACTACCGTTCCTTGAACTGCGGCTAGATTGTCTCTCAGCGTCCGCCGCTGTTTATCTGCGTTAGTACCAGCAGTAGCCGGGTAAAGCGGGTCAAATTCGCGCACATCATCTCGATTAGCGCCTCCAATATCATTTCCGGCATTATCTTTTAATGGTGAATTAACCCAGCCAAAGGGGTTACCCAATTCCAACCTTTCGCCGACAATTACGCGCAATCCGCTGAGATGAGCGCGCCTTTCCCAATAACCATCCAAACCGATGTTTCTAAATTCGGTATCGAGAGGATTGACGATATTGCTGGTCAAACGTTGGGCATCAGTGCCACCGCTGGGAATGTTAGTTCCATTTCTTCTGCTGCTGTTGTCCAGTTCGATCCGTTGGTTTTTTGTACCGTAGGCAGGTTTTGGGCCGTAGCGATCGTCGGCGCGGTAGGTGTCGTCAATAAATGGAGCGGTTTCCGAACTTGCTAATAAACGTTTTCTAGCGTTGAAATACCCAATCGAGGTTGGGCCAGCAGTATCTGTGTAGAAGGCATTGTCTGTTCTTTGTATGTTGTCCCTCGGCTCGTTTCTCGATTGCGATTGATCTCTGGTAAACAAAATCACGGGATCGAGGGCAATGTCGCTGGGTGAGCCATTTGCCACTGAGTCGGTTGAAGCTTGAAATGTAATATTGCCTGGTGTGACATCTGGCGAATCATCTTCTTTCATTACGTGAAAACGCGAGCCGCCTGCGTCAGAATTGTCCCCCAGTTTTCCGGATACAAATTGCCCTTGGAAGCTGGGGTCATTTTGAGTTGGTTGAGCTTTGATATCTCGATTTACTTTAATTTCTGAAGCATCTCTGGTATAGAAACAGGAATTGCGGGCGCTAATTAAATAGCCTGTGAAGTCTCCATCGCCAACAATCATGTTGCCAGCGGTGTACATAGCCCCATTCCACCTGAAAGGCTGACCTGGGAATATTTCCAAGTCATAGCGGAACCAAGCTCCCCATTTGTTTCCCCGGTCAAGCTGTCTATCTTGCTGAAATTCCAGGGTAGCAACGGTTCGTTTTTGTCCGCCTTTGTTGGAAATAACAATTGCATCTACTTGAAATGTTTTGCGGAGTTTTGCGCTTCCTACTTGAAACCAATCTGCGTCATTTGTTGGTCTGACAGTACCCGGATCGGTTGCACCACTTGATGTTAACGACCGGCACACTTCATTGTTTATTTTTGCTGTAGTAATTGGGCCATTCCGAACCACCTGCCTGCGAGCTTTTTCCCAATCGGAGCGATCTCCTGCATCTTCTAGTGCAACGTTGCCTTCTCTTCTTTTCAAACTAATTGAGTAAACAACTGTTTCATTAATGTTATCTCCATCCACATCCAGGGGAAAAGACCAAGCTGGATCTGGTGCGCCATCTGCGATGTTTATCGGGGTTTCGTCTTGAAACTGGTAGGGATTGTCTCCCTCCCGATTGGTCAGGTTTCCGAATGCACCTGGCTCATTTGTGAGCATAGATAGCAACATTTCATCCGATGGCGGCGCATTGGGAAATCGCTTATCTTTAAGGAATAAATATTCTAGTTTGGCTTTGGCGCGCTCAATTGCAGGAGTGGCAGCGTTGTAAATTACCTGCTCTTCCCGCGCCCCAATTACCTGTGCTGTTCGACTTCCCGTGCGGAGTAAAATTGCCCCAATAACCAGGGACACAACTAATAACAGCAATGTCACAGTTGGCAGCACAAATCCAGCTTTAGCATTCGCCGGACGCCGCTGCTTGCGACCTAAAATTAGAAAGGTTCGCATGAGCCATTGGGTAAAGCCCAAGACAGCGGTTTGCAACAGTTTCGACAACTGTCTAAATAATTGGTAGATAACCTTTTGAGTCCTGGTTTGCTTGCGTTTTGACATGGCTGCTTTCCTGAATTGAGAAAGTCTGATTTTGAGCAGGCTTAAAATTGAGTTGGTTTTAATGATTTCGGTAGCGACTGAGAAGCTTGACAAAAATTACACTATTTGTTGCCTTCTTTCTGTCCTAGCAGCTCCGCTGGGGAGCAGCAACCGAAAAAATACCATTTCCTTGGTAACAAATTTGATGTTAGAAGTTTTGTGTTATTTTACGGTTGAGCGGATAATCACTCCGTATAAAGGAATATGCCAGCAGCTCTGGCTTGGTAAATATTAGCCATATTTCCTCTTGAGTGACTTCACCTAGCCTGGGTGAAATTTCGCCCATCTTTAACAAGTCTTCATAAATGGTAAGGCTAGGGTCTAAACCTATAGTACCCATCTGTACCAAAAAACCGATCACCCCCAGAAAAGATCTGTCTGGATGGCTAATGGCTAATGGCTAATGGCTAATGGCTAATGGGCGATTGATTCAAACGAAATTTAGGGACACGGCGTGGGAAATCTTTTGCATCAGCTAAGAGATAACAGTTGCCGTGTCCCTACCCGAGGGTGGAAATGATGGGAATAGTGGGGCGGATGCCAGGGCTTAAAACTTATTCAGGTCAATCCCAGCTTCTTTAGCCATTGCTGTTAAGCCTTTTTTGTCCAAGGTTTTCAGTGCCTTGGTGGAAAGCCGCAGTTTCACGAAGCGTTTGCCTTCGGGCCACCAAATGCGCTTGGTTTGCAGGTTAACTTCCTGTAGCTTTTTGGTTCTGATGTGAGAGTGGGAAACGGCGTAGGCGTTGTTGGCTTTTTTGCCGGTGAGTTGACATACGCGGGACATAGATATCTCCAGAGTTCAGATTTTTGGCGTGCAATCTTCTATTGTAGCCAGATAAAGGTAGAGCAGGTGTGTGGCTGTGGGGGTAAGAATACTCACATGTTGCACCAGAGCCAACAGAAATAAATTTCACATCTGAAAGCAGGCAACCCGTTTC
>CAYXCW010000087.1:10424-31115 GCA_964463555.1 uncultured bacterium | reverse complement strand
AGATTTTTGGTCAAGAAACCCGGTTTTTTCAGGCTTGTTGATAATGGTGCAAGATGTGAGTGAAGCTATTATGAAAGCCACCCATTTTTAAACACTATTTAAAACTGCTACTAATTTTTCCAGATGGTTGATTTCGTGGGTTGCCATTACTGAAATCCGGATGCGACTGGTAGGGACTGTAGGAGGACGAATCGCGGGGGCAAAAATGCCCTCTTTTTTTAACTGATTGCCTAGTTTTACAGCGCTGGCAGCATCGTTTAATTGCAAGCAGAGGATGGGAGATGCGGAAGGCAGCAATTTTAAATTGGGTAATTCTTGAATAATTAGCTGTTTTAAATAATCTACATTACGCCACAATTGGGCGCGGCGCTCTGGTTCTTGTTGGATAATTTTAATCGCTGCTAATGCCGCAGCAGTATCGGCGGGTGAAAGTGCTGTGGTATAAATCCAACTAGGGGCGCGGTTACGCAAAAAGTCGATTAAAGTCGATGAACCGGCGATGTAACCGCCTAAACTGCCCAAAGCTTTGCTTAAGGTTCCGATTTGAATTAACTGCCTTCCCGTGCAGCCAAAATGTTCTACACATCCCGCACCATTTGCGCCTAAAACTCCTGTGGCGTGCGCTTCATCGACTAGCAGCATACAGTTAAATTGTTCTGCCAAATCTAATAAAGCAGGTAAAGGACAAAGATCGCCATCCATGCTGAAGACGCTATCGGTAATTATCAAACAACGACGGTAGAGTTGGCGCTGTTTTTCTAAATTGACCTTCAAATCTTCTACATTGCCGTGAGCGTATTCTACTATCGTTGCGCCGCTTAAAATTGCGCCATTTTTTAAGCTGGAATGATTGTACCGATCGGATAAAATTAAATCGCGCTTGCCTACTAAAGCGGCGATCGCTCCCAAATTCGCCAAATACCCTGAACTGAAGGCTAGCGCGTCTTCTGTTTGTTTGAGGGATGCGATCGCTCTTTCCGATTCTGCGTGTATTTGCCTATGTCCGCTGAGTAATCGGGAACCAGTACTACCCGTGCCGAATTTTGAGGTGGCAGAGATCGCGGCTTGAATCAATCGCTGATCTCCTGCCAATCCCAGGTAATCGTTACTGGCAAAGTTGATAACTTGTTGTCCATCCAGACAAACAACCGCACCGGGAGGACTGGAAATAGTTTGTACGAAACGATACCAGTCAGCTTGATGGATGGTGGCGAGCGATCGCTCGATCCAAGCATAAGGATCGGTAGGCATCTTGATTTATGATTGATTTTCAGGTGAATCGGTATGTTTTATTTCAGCATTTTTGCCTTTAACAGGGGGTAATTTTTCCACTAAACCCATTTCAAAGGCGATATCAGGCAACTCACCGACGATATACTTTCCTGGTTGAAATACCTTACCAGGAGTCAAACACATTTGTTTTAGCTGAACGATCTCGCCAGGGGCAAAGATATCTCTCGACATTCTTCTTTCAAGCGGCATAACAAAGCCTCCAATGTCATCCGATCTTATTGTCGCATTGGAAATGATTTCCCAGAGGTTTAGACTGAAATATTGTAGGCAGATAACAAAAAAAATGGCTGAACTCCCTAAAACCCTAGAAGATGCGATCGCGCAAGCTTGCGAAGCAACGAAGGCAGCACTTGCTGATGGACATACCCGTCTGTGCGTTGAGTTGGTATTCCCCGAACTCAAAGCGATGCCGATAGCAGAACAATTCCTGCCAACTTTCGAGGGAATGCAACTCAAAGTATTCTTTCCCGACACAGGTGCCGCCGCCCTCGCCCGTCGCGATTGGAAACCTGAAACGTTTAAAATCGACGACATCGGCACTGGTAGAACCCCCATCGCCGATAAATTGGCACCAGAAGATGAGGTATTCTTGCTGATCGAACCGAGTGCGGTAGAAGTTGGCGAAGTGGAAAAGCTGTGCAACGCCGCTGAAGGACGCCCGGTGGTGATGTTGCTTCCCCGCTTAGAAGATGCAGCAACTGTGGGGATTGGATATGCCGCAAGACAATTGCGAGAACGGTTCATCAAAACCCTGCAATCTTGTTACTATATTCGCCCATTAGAAGGCGCTGCCGTATATCGTTGCTATCCTTCCCCGTGGCAAGTTTGGTTAGAAGTTGGCGACGATTATAAATTAATTGCCGAAGCCGATAAAAGACCCGCAGGTGAGGAATTGGATCGGATTTTATTCCAAGCAACTGCACCAACTCCCAGCGATACAAGTACCAGCATCGAGGCAGCACCGCAGCCTAAAAAACCCGGAGTTTTCAAGAGTTTGCAGCGGTTTTTACGCGCTTTGAGTAGTTAATAATTTGTGTGTGGCATAGTTCATCTGTGCCACGCGCATTTGTAATTATTGTGGTAATATAGTTGCATAGATTACTGTCGTTAAATACCCACATAATTTTATGGTTTTGACGGAATTACTGCCAATCCTGAAAGAACTATCCCGCGAAGATAAGCAGCGGGTTATAGATTTTTTATCCTCTGAAATTGCTGAAGAAGAAACTCTTAAGCAGCTAAAAAATGGAGGAACTTATGAAATTTGGTCGCCATATGACGCTTTTGAAGCTGCCCAGGTACTAGAAAAAATGTTGGAAGAACATCAGAAAACTCAGAATCATAATAATGGTTAATGCACAAAGATTTCCTTTTGTTGAAAGACGCAACGAAGTGGGCGCAACAATCCGCGTACCGTACCTACCGATAACTTTGAACTATCAGAATCGTTCTTTAGAGGTGTCTGGATTGTTGGATACAGGGGCGAGTGTTAACGTTTTGCCCTATGAAGTTGGGCTGCAATTGGGTGCTGTTTGGGAGCGGCAAACAACATCTGTTATCTTAACTGGTAATCTGGCTCAATTTCCGGCGCGTGGGTTGCTTGTATCGGCTAAAGTTGGTGAATTTGATCCGGTTAATTTGGTTTTTGCTTGGTCACAGTCTAATGAAGTTCCATTACTTCTGGGGCGGGTAAATTTCTTTTCAGAGTTTGATGTTTGTTTTTATGGATCTCAATTGGCTTTTGAAGTGAGTCCCAAGCGAAATTGATCTAAGCAATTATTTCGTATATTTTGTAGCAGTTGGGTGATATGCGATCGCATTCCCACTGATATGATACTTTTTTAATACAGTCCAACTGCAATAATAATTACAAAAAATCCATCCCTTGTTTTGGGGATGGATATAAAATTTTAATCACCGAATCTCGTTGTATAAGAACAGATAGAGATTGCTTTGTGTCGTCCTAACTTAATACTAGCTGCTCTTTCATGGAAACTGCTTGAGCTACAACTTCTTCTACAGCCACCATTTCCGAGATAGCTTCTTCTAAGTAGGCTTCCACTTTTTTCCCTAACTCTACCAATGGTTTTGCTTTCGACTTTGCCTCGTAAAATTCACGAGCTGCATAACCTACTGCTTGGAACAATATTAAAGTGGTGGCTGGGTCAAGTACTTTCGCAGAAATAGTTGTGCAAGCTTCCAAAAATTCAAGAACGCGCTTTCTTAATTGGTTGATGCTAAAGACTATGAGATAAATTATCAATATTTCTCCCTTCTTTTCCGGCGAATCTAATTCTTCAAAGCCATAGCAAATAGCAATTTGGCACACCATTTCTAGCAGACTATTCAGAGTCTTACGCCTAACACCAGTATAAGCGTTTATTGTTGCAAAAATAGCTTTTTCTTGAATTAGACGATTAGCAATCTGTCGTGGTTGTTCATGTGGATATTTTTTCTTAATTTGTTTCACAGCCTCCTTCGCTTTATTGACATCAACATTGTTGATAATTTTCACAATTGTATCTAGGAATAATTTTCCATAATCAGTGAAGGATTTAATTAAAGGAGACACTACATGCTCCCCTATTCCTTTAATTGCTTGGTTAAGCCATTCACGCGCCTGTCTGTCAGCATCTTGTAAAGACTGCACTGTGGCTTGTATCTTTTGTTCTATTGCACTTTGAGCTTCTGCAAATAACTTGAATACTGTTTGGATATCCTGCGCCGTTTTATTATGTATGGCCTTCTGAGTATCTGAAACAAATTTAGCTAAAGCATGGATATCCTGTTCTGCCTCAGTCTTGGCTTCTTTTTCAGCATTAGGAATATCTTGTTTGACCTCAAAAGTTGTCGCTTTATTAGCGGGCATATATGGTTTGATATCTTTAGTTAATTGCTCACTTGGAGACCAATTTGGTATCAGTGCTGACTCTGAAACCCATTCTCCTATTGCTTGACCTTCAGTTAGAAAGCAGACTTTGCGATGATCGAAGTAGGTAGCTACGGCGATAACTTTTCCGGGCTGTTCTTTGCCATTAATATTGCACTTTGTTTGTGTATATAGTGCTGGAGAAGTCATTGTATTTTTGATTTCCAAATTCGACGGTTATTGACCCCAGTATGATGACACAGCGCGATCGCTCCTAAAATCCCAAAAATTACCCAATCTGAAACAATGCTATTAAATACTCAATAAGTAAATTTACGGGTATACGAATAAAACATGCTTGACACTGTCGCACCACCCAAACCCCCAACGAATAGAATTCGCGGCTACACAAACAAAACCCGCCTACGCGGGTTAAGAAAGTCCGCCTACGCGGACTTGGTTTGTAGAGCAAGAGGTTTCAACCTGGTGTCTTTAAGGGCGATAGGTTAAACAGATTCGCTTTGACGAGGATCTTCACTAGGAGGATGCCAACCTCCCTGCACCCAATATCGACGAACATTCCGAATAGAATCATCCTCATCGTAACGTTCATCATTGAGATCAAGACGAGTGCAAGTGGCTCTACCTATTGGCGTTGTTCCTCTAATATTCAAACCATCTGCCGTCCAGATAAAATGTTCCGACCATTCCTGAGTCCGAGGATTAAATACCGAGACTTCTTGCTGTGTTTCTGGGTCGATTCCCGTAGTAAAATTGTATCGACGACCATTGCATCGACTACAAGCCAAGGCGAGATTTTCGGGGTCATCCGAACCCTCTAGCGACTGGGGAATTATATGGTCGATAGTAAAGCGATGTGGACTTAGGTATTCTGGAGAGTGGCAGTATTCGCAGAGGTATCTGGCTCGTCTTCTAACCAGTTGTCGGGATTGATTGGACACCATTTGGCTTGTGTAGAAAGTTGGGCGTTAATAAAGGTAAAAATTCTTTCTAATTCAGAGATTCCAGCATATTCAGCATCTTCCTCTGGAGTCAGTAAACCGATTTTTTTTCTTTCTAAAAGTTCTTCAATGCGAGATTGTAACTCATCAGTAAAGCGAAAAAGATGAATATTGCCAAATTCTACCATTTTGATGCCTGAATTTATCAACGAAGAGGGTTTAACCATTAATTGAGTATTCATAGTTTTATTGTGGATTAAAGGAGTTTAGTTTAATCCTAACATGCTCTCTCTTGTACTATCATCTTCTCAAGTCCTCTTGAGAGGACTTTCGCTATTAGCCAGGGAATTTATTCCCTGGCGGGTTTGTTGCTCAACAGTCAATTTATCGCAAGGTTACAAACTCTTCTGCGGTGGAAGGATGTATTCCGACTGTGGCATCGAAGTCTTTTTTAGTTGCGCCCATTTTTACAGCGATCGCAATTCCTTGAATAATCTCCGCTGCGTTATCCCCCAACATGTGCGCGCCCAATACCCGGTCGGTATTTTTGTCAACAACTAACTTGACCATCACTTTCTCTTCAGAACCTGTAAAACTGTGGAACATCGGACGAAAACGGGCGCGATAAATTTGCACTTCGTCTTCACCAAATTTTTGTTTTGCTTCTCTTTCTGTCATCCCTACGGTAGCTGCTTCGGGTTGGGAAAACACCGCCGTCGCCACATCTTGGTGACTGAAAACTCGCGAGTTATTGCCAAATTCAGTATCGGCAAATGCGCGCCCTTCCCCAATCGCAACGGGAGTTAAATTAATCCGATTGGTGCAATCTCCCACGGCGAAGATATTCGGTTGAGTGGTGCGACTGTATTCGTCAACTTGAATCGCGCAGGTGACGCTGTATCCGTGCAATCGCGGCACATCTTCATCTTCGCACTTGACAACTTTTACCCCGGCATTTTCTAAACCCAATCCGCCTAAAAGCGGGGCGCGCCCGATGGCAACTAAAACCGCATCTACCGTCAATGTAGATTCGCTATCTTTGCCAAGTTCAGAATATTTTACCTGCAAACCTTCTGCGGTTTTCTCAATGCCTTTAAGGCTCATATTGCCGACAATATTAATTCCCCGGTGTTTCATGCCATCGAAAATGCCGATGCGAACATCTTCATCAAACCCCCTTAAAAATAAATCGCCGCGAATTAATTGGGTTACTTGGGTTCCCAATCCTTGCATAATTCCGGCAAATTCGACGGCGATATAACCTGCACCCAAAACTGCGAGACGTTTCGGTTGTTCTTTTAACAGAAACATTTCGCGGGAAGTGAGGGTATATTCCATCCCCGGTATATTTGGTTTGACGGCTTCACCTCCGACGGCAATTAAAATTTTATCGGCGGTGACTTTGCGTCCATCAACTTCGACGGTATGAGGATCGAGTAATGTGGCGCGATGGGGGATGAGTTCGACGCCAGCTTTTTCGAGAAAACTGATATGTAGCTGACTTAAACGGTGGACTTCTTTATCGACAGAAGTTTGCAAATGTTCCCAGTTTAAATGGCTTTGCACTTCACTCCAACCATAGCCAACCGCATCGTGAAAAAGATGGGAGAATTTCGAGGCATAAACTAATAATTTTTTGGGTACGCAACCTCGGATAACGCAGGTACCACCGACTAGATCTTGTTCTGCGATCGCTACCTTAGCACCATAAGACGCCGCCCGTTTGGAAGCCGCTAGCCCCCCAGATCCGGCACCTATCACAAAAAGGTCATAATCGTATGTCATGGCTGCACTTGCTCCCTTGTAAATTTGTTAGTTGTCAGTTATAACCACCGATAGGTGACTGCTGAATGGGGACTATTGTGTAATTCAGATGTATGAGTTGTTTGAAACTGTTTCGGTCACATAGAACTCAAACCATCTGGATCTTTATCCTTAGCTTTATTTTGACTTGCTCTACAAGTCTAATGCCGGTTTGGGCGCAAGCAAATTCTACTGCGGCGATTAGCGTCGATGGAAGGGTGCTGTTTAGAGTCAGCCGTCTGGAAGGTTTTGACGCCCAGCCGCGCGCCGATTATGCCAATCAAATCTTAAATCGGGCGGTGCAATCCGGCGAGCCGGTGACGGTGCAAGTGGTGGAAATTAACGAGTTACCCGTCATCCGGGTAAACGGGATAAACTTGCTGACAGTTACGCGCAAAGACGCCCCAGAAGGAATCACGCGGGAAGAACAAGCACAACAGTGGATCTCGCGGATAGAATTTGCGATTCAGCTAGCACAAGAACAAAGGCGTCCCGAATATATCCGCAAGGCAATTTTGCTTTCCGCTTTTTGCGTGATGGGAGCGATCGCACTCACTTTGGCACTAGGCTGGATCTGGCGTCATTGGTTACCGCGGTTGATTCAGTTGCGCCAAACAAACGCGCCACAGCTAATTGAATCGTTTTTGCCATTAACTCTTGCGGTTGTACGCCTGTTTTTGTGGCTTCTTACTGTTATCTATATCAGCAATCAATTTGCCCAAACGCGGATCTGGAGTCGCAGAATCATCGATATTTTATTATTCAGTTTTATTGAGCCGATTATTCCCTTGGGGGACAAGTCTTACTCGGTAATTCAACTTCTGATTTTACTGGGACTATTTGTCGGACTCCTGATGATTTCTAGCTCGGCTACAAAACTGTTGCGATCGCGCATTTTACTTTTCACCGGCATCAGTCGCGGCGCGCAAGAAACCATCGCCCTGATTGCTTGCTACACGCTAATTTTTATCGGCACTTTAGTCTTACTCCAACTCTGGGGATTAGATTTAAGTTCGTTGAATATTTTTGCCGGTGTTTTGGGGGTAGGAATTGGTTTAGGCTTGCAAGGAATAGCCAAAGAATTTGTCAGCGGTTTAGCGATCGTTTTTGAGCGTCACATCGAAGTCGGAGACTTTGTTAACGCAGGCGAATATATGGGAACAGTAGAACGGATTGGCCTTCGCAGTACGCAAATCCGCACCCTCGATGAAGTTGCCATAATTGTACCCAATTCCCGCTTCTTAGAAAAAGAGTTTGTTAACTGGAATCACGGCAACTACGTATCGCGGCTTCGATTACCCGTACCCGTTGCTTTTGGTGAGGATTTGAGTCAGGTAAGAGACGCATTAATCGATGCGGCAAAAGATTATCCTCATGTGGTATCGCAACCCGCACCCCGCGTATTTTTTATCGGATATGGTGAAAGTAGTTTAAAGTTGGAATTGTTAGTTTGGATCGCCGATCCGCGGCGACATCCCCAGATCAAGAGCGACTTGTATTTTCGGATTGATGAAATTTTGCGCGATCGCAACATTAAAATCCCTTTTCCCCAGCAAGATTTGCACTTTCGTACCAGCTTACCAATAGATCTTTCCCCTCAAACCGAAGCTAACTTAAACAACCGCCTAAACAATGGCAAAGGAGAGGAAAGTAAAACAGAGTAGTGGCAGGTTTTACCAACAATTAATATCCTGTCCGTTAGCAAAGTTTGTGTATAGTTGTTTATGCTGTAGGGGCGGGTTTTACGAGATATGTTTAAACGCAGCGCAAAAGATAAATAAACCCGCCCCGACGTGCAGCACGCGAACGGACATGATATAAGTGGAACCACGAGATATTTTGTTAAACCCGCCCCCCGCGCGATGCCAGTGGTGATGATATTATATGATTTCCGTTGAATTGCCCATAATAAAAACACCTCACAGAGTCGTTGCGTAGGGACACGGCATCAGAGATATCTCGCACAAATAGATAACTTTAATATTGCCGTGTCCCGGCTGCTGATTATGGATAATCAACCGGAGATAATATTAACCCCGTCCCACCTTGATGCTGAATTATTTGATCGCAATATCAGGTGCAACCAATTTACTTTTCTCCTTCTCGATCAGCTTTTCATACCAATTCATGATTGGAGTAGCACTAATCCCGTGGATAACTACAGAAATCACAATCGTGATGTAGGTAATCCAAGCAATCTGTTCGCCCAATTGGTCTTTTAAACCATTGCCAAACGCATAGCAAAGATAATAGATAGAACCCACACCGCGAATGCCAAACCAACCATATAACCAGCGCGTAACCGGACGGAATCTCGCACCAATTGTACTAATCCAAGCACCCACCGGGCGGATGATAAAAATTAACAAAGCTGCAACTAAAAGTGCTTCACCCCAGTGAGCAATAATTGCTTGCCATCGCAGGAGCGATCCCAATAACAAAATTGTCCCTACTTCCAGCAGTTTTTCCAGTTGTTCAATAAATTCAAGTTGGGCATGTCTTTTTTCTGGATTGCGATAACTGCGCTGCGCCACAATGCCAGCCACAAAAACTGCTAAGAACCCATAACCGTTGACAATTTCGGTTAAAGAATAGGCTAACAAAATAATACTGAGGGCGACAAAATCCTCCATTAATGCATCGACGGTTTCAATTTTTTGCATTCGCTTGTCAATCCAAACCACCGCCTTGGCGACCAGAATTCCCATTACTAAACCGGCTGCGATCGCCCAAATTAAATCAACCGCCACCCATTGTTTAAACCAGTTATCCCAGTTGCTATCTTTGAGGGCGCGAATGCCAAAATAAACAAACGGAAACGCCAAAGCATCGTTTAACCCGCCTTCTGAAGTTAAACCAAAGCGTAACTCATCCCTATCTTCCACATGAGATATCTGCACTTCACTAGCCAAAACCGGATCTGTAGGAGCGAGAATAGCACCCAATAAAATAGCTGGCCCCCATTCCATTTTTAACAGCCAATGCCCCACAGCAGCGATCGCAAAAATGGAAATTGGCATCAAAAATCCAATCAGCCGCACCGTAGAACGCCACGCGCCTAAATACAGATTGCGATTCATTTTTAAACCGCAACTGAATAGGGAAATCAGCACTACAAATTCCGTCAGTCGCTCTAGAAACTCGGCGTCGGGACGCAATTGGAGCAATTTCACTCCATAAGGCCCCAAAAAAATACCAACCAGCAGATAGATCAGGGCGAAAGATAGCGGTAATCTGGAAATCCAGCCAGATCCTAACGTAACGATCAGCAAAAGCAAGCCGATAACCAGCAGGTCGAGAATGTATATATCCATAGCGATTCGTCTTTTTCCTTCGACTTTACTAAGCTTCCCCGCCTCCTCCTACTCCCCTGAAGGCAGATTTCTTAACATTCGGATGCCTATAAACCCTCTTTCTGCTACCTTGGATAGATAATGCATGAAAAACAAGATTATGCAACGACCTGATGGGCCAAAAGCACCGAAATTGCTCAACACTCTCCAAGCAATTGTTCGTCCTTTGGAATTATTAGAAACAAATGCGCGGCAATACGGCGACATCTTTACCACCAAATTTATCGGCTACCAAAAGGTTGTAGTAGTAAGCAACCCACAGGCGATCGAAGAAATTTTTACTGCCGATTCAAAACAGTTTGATTCGGGTAAAGGCAACAAAATTTTGCTCCCCATATTAGGGGAATATTCCATGATTTTGCATGACGGAGATTATCACGGACGTCAGCGACGGCTTTTACTACCTCCATTCCACGGAGAACGAATGCGGGCTTACGGTAATTCGATCTGCGATATAGCCGATAAAGTCATCAGCCAAAAGAGGATAAACGAAAATTTCTTAGCCCGTCCAGCGATGCAAGAAATTTCGCTGCAAGTTATTTTAAGCACCGTTTTTGGCGTTGCTCAAGGCGAGCTTTTTGAACAACTCAAGCAACTTATTGGTTCGATATTTGATATTTTCACCAATCCTTTGGGCGCCAGCTTTATTTATTTACCAGCCCTGCAAAAAGATTTAGGCAAGTGGAGTCCCTGGGGGCGCTTTGTGGAACAAAAAAAACAAATTAACGAACTGCTTTATGCCCTGATTCGCGAACGAAAAGCTGAAAATGACCCCGAGCGAGAAGATATTTTAAGCTTAATGTTATCGGCTCGCGATGAAGCAGGCGAACCAATGACCGATGAACAATTACGCGATGAATTAATGACACTGCTCTTTGCCGGACACGAAACAACAGCGACGGCTTTGGCATGGGCATTATATTGGATTCACTCTTTACCAGAAGTCAAAGAAAAGCTGCTGCAAGAATTAGATACGTTGGATGAAAATGCCGATCCAAGCGTTATTACTAAACTGCCTTATCTCAGCGCAGTTTGTTCTGAAACACTGCGAATTTACCCAGTTGGTTTGTTTACATTCGCTCGGATTGTTAAAGAACCGATTCAGATAATGGGCTATGAATTTGAGCCGGGAACGATACTATCTCCATGTATTTATTTGACTCACCATCGGGAGGATTTATATCCTCAACCGAAGCAATTTAAACCAGAACGTTTCTTAGAAAGACAATATTCCCCTTATGAGTTTTTACCCTTTGGTGGCGGCAATCGCCGCTGTTTGGGGATGGCATTGGCGCTATTTGAAATGAAGCTGGTACTGGCAACAATTATGTCGCGGTATCAACTAGAACTGGCAGAAAATCGTCCCGTCAAACCTGTGCGTCGAGGCGTAACGATCGCACCAGCTGGCGGCGTCAGAATGGTAATGAAGGGACAGCGGCAAGCGATCGCCAAAACTTTGGTCAGTCAAGCAGGTTAACCTCTTCCCCTGGCAGATGCGATCGCCAACTGTTGGTAATCTCACATCTTGCACCTAAGAGATAAACAGCCTCCAAATAAATTTGGGGCTGAAAGCTTAAGTTAGCTAAAGCTAACTAAAATCAACGTTGTAACCCGTTTTAACGAACGTTGTAACCCGTTTTAACGGGTTTTAGCTTTAAGCCAGAAATTTATTTCTGGGCTTGGTGCAAGATTTGAGTAATCAAAAAAACTTGGAAGACAAAGAGGCCAAGAGAGCTTTACAAATTCTTTATATAGTTGCTTTGGGCTTAAAATCGATGAAAGGCTTAACTAATAAAGCCTCTAGTTGTTTTAATCCAGGTAGCCCTAGCCTGTGCAATTGTAAATTTTTGGTGAAGCTTACGTAAATACTGAAACAAGAGCCTGGTTTTCGTGTGAAAATTTTTGCGTGGGATTACCGAACTATTAAGAGCGCTAGCGCTCTTAATAGTTTTGGATAAAACGACAACCAATCTAGTGGATCTTCGCGTTTAAATATACAAAAACCCTCTACGGGAATTAACCTAAAAGCAAGATCCTCTCGAACGCAAGCTTCTAAGTAAAAGTACTTATATAAATTAGCGATCGCTCGCAGATCTTGCACTTATAGCGAATTGCAGCCGTATGAGGTACACTTTCGTTTGTATAGTGGCAGCATTAATGCTGCCACTATACAAACAAAGCGAAAACGCTGTACCTCATCCACTTACAATCCGCTGTAAATGGACGAGGTAAAATGCCCATCCTACAAAAAATTGTCGGTGATAGGAACCGCTTCGCCTATTGCTGCAAGATCTGTGTTGATTTTTGCAAGATTCATATCTTGCACCTTGAGGCAGAGCCTCGGTTTCTCGCGTTTCTCGTTCCCAGGTTCAACCTGGGAACGAGATCCAGGAGGTTCTACCTCCCGTAGTGCAAAATGTGAGAAGAGTTATACCGTTTTCCCATCAATGCGCTACACAATGGGGGGGCGGGTTTAGTTCATACTAGAAACCGGGTTTCTTTGTAGAATTTTTCACAGAAACCCGGTTTCTTTGTCAAAGGTTATTGGTAAAACCCACACCGTAAATCGGTATCCTCACATCTTGCACCAGGGCTAAAAACCGGGGTTCTTGCGAATAGCTAAACTTGAAAGCCTGAATTTTCCTAAAGAACCCCGGTTTTTCAAGGGTTGTTGAGAATGGTGCAAGATCTGAGTATATGTTGATGTGTAGCATTATCAAGGGAAACTGATATTATTCTGCCTCTGGGTCAATCCCCATTGCGCGCAAGCGTTCTGCCAATCGTGTTGCTTTTCGCTCAGCTTGTTCGGCACGTTGTCGTTGCAGTGCAGCTTCTTCTTGACCTGTAAGCAACAAATTTCCCTCTAAATCCCACCAACGTAACCAAAGCTGTTCGGGATTGTTCAAATAAGTTCCTCGCCAAAGTCCTAGTTCCACTTCTAGCAGGGGAATTGGATAATGACCTCGTTCGTTTGGTTCTAACTTATGGTAGGTAAAATCAATCAGGTGATAGACCTCTAACTTGTCGTTTTTGACCTCATAAATCGCGTAGTAGGGAATGCGAATAATTTGCCTATAGACCCAAAATTTACCTGGTCTACTGCCAGCTTTTACCAAAGCTGGAGTCAAGGGCGTATCATTTCTTTCCTCATCACCATTCCCACTCGCTAATTCAATTGCAATTAACGGAGGCGTGTATTCGCGCCAAAACACATAAGAGCGACGAATTTGACCTTCTAATCTAGGTGGAACTCCGGGGACATAAAACCAATCTGGTGCTTCCGCGCCTTTTTCCGGCGGATCGGTTTCTCGCCAATAAATGCCGCAATCTTGACCGATGCAATACTGTCCGTCAGGATGCAAACGCTCTAAAACTGGTGCAATTGAATCGGTCAGAATGATGCATTGAGGATGTTCTTGGAAATTTTTCACAAAAGTTCCATCTGACTCTGGTAGTTGCGTATGGTCAGGAAATGGCGGGGGTAGATCGATTTTGGAAATTGTTTCACTCATAACTTATAATCTCAGCGATTGATACATCCGATCTAATTTTGTCTAAAATTTTAACAATTGGGTGCGATCGCGTAGCGTGTCGGAGGCATATCGCGCCCAATTTTCCTAACTTCCTCCTAGCTTTAACCAACCAAAAATATCTCCCACAGTTAAATGCAATTCGGATACTAAATCTGGCACGGGTAAAGCATCATTAGCTTCCTCAAACAATTCGGGTTGTTGTCCGGGTGGAAAAACTAGGATTGATTTTTCAGTCGGATCTAGCAGCCAACATAATCGACTACCATATTTGAGACAGTGGAGAATTTTTTTGATTTCTTTAGTCTGGCTTTGATCGGGTGAAAAAATTTCAATTATCCAATCTGGATAAGTCTCGAAGATATTGGCAATATCGCCATTTTCATCGACGGGTATCCTTTCCCAAGCAAACACAGCCACATCTGGCACAATTGATCGTCCGCCAAAGGTACATCGCAATTCTGGAAACGCTAAGGCAATCCGCTGATTTTTGGTTAAGGCATTGATGGTGATGATAAGTTCACCCTGAAGAATGCTGTGTTTTCCTGGCATTGGTTTTTGGATAATTTCACCGTCGATATATTCGCTAGCTGGTTGAGTTTCTGGTAGTTGCAGAAACTCTTCGAGTGTCGGGGTTTTACTGGGTGTTTGTACCATGCGATCGCCTCCTAAATATTTTTGCTAAGTAAGTGATTCGCGTCGCTCAATTTGTCTGCTGCCAAACCAACTTGCCCGTTTTATCAATATAGCCTTGTCGATTATCGCTAATTTCTACGCCAGCAAGCTCTTTACTAAATTCGTAAGCAGAAGCAAACTGTGGCTTAATAACTATCTTACCTGTTTTGTCAATATAGCCCCACTTGCTACCAATCTGTACCGCAGCCAGCCCGTCTGAAAACTCTCTAACTTCATCAAAACTTGGTGGGATAACCATCTTTCCATTTTTGTCTATATAGCCATACTTATTGCTAATTTTTACCCCAGCCATCCCTTCATAAAAACTCCCAGCATACTGAAACTGTAAAGGAATAACTGTATTTCCCGTTGGGTTAATAAATCCCCATTCAAAATCACTTAAAACTGCTGCCAGTCCTTCTCTGAAGTTCCAACAAGTATCAAAAGTTGCCGGAATAACTAACCTTCCCATTTTATCTATGTAGCCTTCTTTATCACCAACTTTTACTACAGTTAGTCCTTCCGAAAAACGATTACCAGGCTCAAACTTTGCGGGAATAACTAACCTTCCCATTTTGTCTATATAGCCCCACTTTTTAGCAATTTCTACCGCAGCCCGCCCGTCTACAAAATCTCTAGCATCAGCAAATCTTGCTGGGATGACGATCTTGCCAGTCTTATCGATATAGCCCCACTTGTTGCCAATTTTTACTGCTGCCATTCCTTCCTCAAAAGGTGAAGCAGCATCAAACTGGAGGGGAATAACAATCTTGCCAGTATTGTCAATAAAACCCCACTTAGAATCAATAGCGACACCTGCCAATTCTTCTGAGAAAAACCAAGCAAAATCAAATTGCGGCTCGATCGCTATTCTCCCAGTTTTGTCAATAAAACCGTGCTGCTCGTTCTCGACAATTGGAAAAAGTTCGCTTGAATCTTGCTTGTTAATGGCTGAAACAATTAAATTTTGAGTTAATTCTTGGGTTTTGTTTACTGCAAGAGTTAGTTGCCAAGGAAATAACCATAACCCCAAAAAGAACAGACATAAAAAACAGACAATAGATTTTTTCATTGTTGATTGTCTATGGTTTTATGTAGATATGGTGCGTTACGCTAGCGCTAACGCACCCTACGATCAAACTTGGATAATAGGTGCGTTACGCTAGCGCTAACGCACCCTACAACAGAACTATTGAAGCTTTATGCCCCGCATTGAATAATCCAACAATTCTATTGGATGCATAATCGGAACTTGTTTCCCTTGCAATTCCAAATGCTTGGTAATTTGCAGCGTACAACCTGGGTTTGCAGAAGCAATTAATTCTGCCCCAGTATTCAACAAATTCTCTACTTTCTGCTGTCCTAACTCTTCGGCAACTTCTGGTTGCAGCATGTTATAAACACCCGCACTCCCACAACATAAAGCCGCATCAATCGGTTCCCTCAAAGTCACACCTGGAATTTGTCGTAACAATTGACGCGGTTGGACGCTAATTTTTTGACCGTGCAATAAGTGACAGGCATCTTGATAAACCATTGTCAGGGGTTTGTCCGACAAAGGCGATAACTTTGCCGTTAATCCAACTTGGGCTAAAAATTCTTGAGCATCTTTAACTTTCGCTGCGAATGCTTTAGCTTTTTCCCGATAATCAGGGTCATCTTCTAGAATGTGACCGTATTCTTTCAAAGTATGACCGCAACCCGCCGCATTGATAATTATGTAATCAACCCCCGTATCTTCAAAACTATCAATCATCTGCCTAGCTAAAGCTTGAGCTTGTGCTTTTTGTCCTTGATGTTCCGGCAAAGCAGCACAACAACCTTGCATTTTTGGCACGACAACTTCGCAACCATTCGCCGTTAAAACCCGTACCGTAGCATTATTAACCTTCGAGAAAAACAGCCGCTGCACGCATCCTAAAATCACCCCTACTCGATAGCGCTTTTTCCCTTCTGCTGGGATAACTTCCGGCAAAGGTTCGTAAAAAGCATCAAGCGGAATCTCTGGCAAAATCGATTCCATAGCTGCCAACTGGGGCGAGATTTTCTTCACCAATCCCGTCGCCCGAATTAACTTAGACAACCCCAACTTTTGATAAAGTAACATGGGAGCCAACAAAACCCGCAACCGATTCGGATAGGGAAACAAAGAAAAGATAAGTTTCCGATAAAACCTTTCCGGCAAACTGCGGGGATAATTCCGTTCAACTTGGGGACGAGTTGCGGCAATTAACTTATCGTACTGCACCCCAGAAGGACAAGTCGTAACACAAGCAAGACACCCCAAACAACTATCAAAATGCTGCGCCGTTCCTTCCCCAAGCGCCGCCTCACCTTCATTAATCGCATCCATCAAATAAATCCGTCCTCGAGGCGAATCCATCTCCTTTCCAATCACCCGATAACTCGGACAAGTAGAAAGACAAAAACCACAATGAACGCAAGTATCAATCAACTTAGGATCTGGCGGATGGTCACCATCAAACCCATTCAAATTCTTATTTCCAGTCACCTTAACCGAATTCTCTGAAACTTGCATAATCTCTTTCTACCTCTTCTCTGCATTCTCTGCGTCTGGAGCGGTTCAATCTCTCTAAATCCCACCCACAAAACGACCAGGACTAAACATATTTTCCGGATCGAATTGCTGCTTAATTTTCCGCATTAAAGCCAAAGCATTGCCACTGTAACCCCAGACATCAAATTGCCCTTTAAAAGCAACAGGAGCTGCCAAAACAGTAAGAAAACCGCCGTGGGATTGACAATGCGATCGCACCCTCTCCACCACTGCTTTATCTATGTTATCCAATCGCAACATACCCAACCCACTACCAGCGTGAATCAGAGCGATCGCATTCATATCATCCAACAAAGATAAAGTAGCGATCGCCGCCGTTGGTAACACTCCTATTTTGCAACTAATTCCGCCATTTATAGCAGAACCCTGCATTTGTTCTCCTAACGTCTGCCATAGATTAGACTCATCACTTCCCGCATAACAGCTACCTTTCAAACCCAAATGTTGACCCACTTCCAAAAGTCTGGCAGACTGTTCTTGAACGCTCGCCTCTACACTTTGAAACCGAGTCACTAACCCCATCCCCTCGCCAATACCTAAACGATTCACTAACCCACTTGATAACACATCAATTGCCGTGGGTGTTAAAGCAGAAGCGAGTAAAGTTTTAGTTGCCTGTGCAATATTATCCGCCGTTCCAGTTAATACCAAACTCTGGGATGCATCGGGTATCGGATAAACCCGAAACGTGACTTGAGAAATGATTCCCAGCGTGCCATAAGATCCGGTAAATAACTTCATCAAATCGTATCCGGCAACATTTTTGACAACTCGTCCCCCCGCTTTGGCAATTTGTCCATCAAAGCGCACAAAAGATAATCCTAAAAGCATATCCCGCACGCCGCCATATCGCTGACGCCAGGAACCGGCATCCGCAGTAGCAACAATGCCCCCAAGCGTCGCATGTTCGGGATAAGCCGGGTCAAGTGCCAGAAATTGCCCTTCTTTGGCTAAAATTGCCTGAAGGTCGCCGAATTTCATCCCCGCTTCCGCGGTAACGGTTAAGTCGCCAACGGCATGTTCCACCAGTCGGTTGAGTCGCGCGGTACTGACGACTGCATCAATATGCTTGGCGACGCCTCCCCAACCGAGTTTGCTACCGTTTCCTGTGGGTAAAATTTGCCATTTGTTGCGGTAAGCACAGGCGACTACTTGCCCCAATTCTTCCTGTGCGTTGGGGTAGGCGATGCAGTCGATTTTCGTTTGCGGAGTCACCGCTGACTGCCAAAGCGTGTCATCCTGGGTGTGAGAGATGCCAGAAGTGCCGATAATAGATTCTAGGGTTGGCGCGATCGCACTGGTTTGCTGTATCACTATTATATTTTCTTAATGTTTCCTGCTGATAAAGATTTTATTTCTGTTTGGATATTCTGTCGAGCCTGGATTTCTCTCGCCTCAAATATTTGATTTGTAAAATAGATTCTTTCGCGTTGTAAAAATTTCTGCAATACCTGCATTCTGCCCCATCGGTACTCTGTTTCGGACAACCAGGAATATTCTTTTCTAATTGCGTTCTTTGTCGGTTGTGACCTCTAATTCAGGCGATAAAGAAATGAAGTGAAGTGCTTCATACTCTAAGACAAGTAAGCAATCTCGCCTCGGAATCGAGAAAGCCAGCATTCGCTCAAATATGTAGGGCAATTTAATTCGATTCCACATCATTACACTATTTGACTCATAATAGTAATATTTAGATTTAAGAAAAAATCGAACGCTATGGAAAAAGCTACTTTTGCTGCGGGTTGTTTTTGGGGTGTGGAAGACAAATTTCGCCAAGTTAAAGGCGTAATTTCGACTTGCGTTGGCTATACCGGCGGACATTGGCCCAATCCATGCTATTTAGATGTATGTGCTAGGGTAACGGGTCATGCCGAGTCGGTGCAAGTGGAATACGACCCCAATTTAGTCACTTATGAAGAACTTTTAGCAGTATTTTGGAATTGTCACGACCCGACGCAATTAAATCGCCAAGGGCCAGACCGAGGCGAACAATATAGATCGGCTATCTTTTATCATAATTCATCTCAAGAAGCCGCTGCCAGAAAATCCAAGCAAACCTTGCAAATATCTGGTAAATATGATAAAGATATTGTGACAGAAATTAAATCCGCCAATGAGTTCTATTTAGCCGAGGAATATCATCAACAGTATTTGGAAAAGAAACGGCGTAAATCAGAAATGCTGTAAACTGATTTCAAAAACCCGGTTTTTTATTCTATTAACGCAAGTTGCTAGTTACCGGGACGTGCGGCTAATGGCTAATGGCTAATGGCTCAATCAGAAAAAATGCTATGTTAGCAATTAGCAATGAGCAATTAGCAACTTGCGTTATTATTTAACCAATATGTTGACCAATTTATGAGCCGAACTTTCTGGATTACTCTTTTCATTGCCTTTGCGAATTCGCTTTCGTTTACGATTCTGATCCCAATTATTTATTTGTATAGTCGGCAGTTTGGATTGAACGATTTCCAAACCAGTCTGTTATTTGCTATCTATGCAGCTTCTCAGTTTTTTGCTACGCCAGTAATTGGCAAGCTTTCCGATCGATTTGGACGCAAGCCGCTGCTGATTATCAGTTTAACAGGAACTGTCATTGCTAATTTTCTCGCCGGAACTGCTACCCACGCCAGCATGTTATTTTTCGCGAGATTTCTTGATGGTATTACGGGTGGAAATGTTTCGGTTGCTCAGGCGATTATCTCCGATATAACTCCACCTGAAGGGCGTGCTAGAGCATTTGGTATGTTTGCAGCCGTAACCTTTGGGTTAGGATTTGTAGTAGGGCCAGCGCTGAGTTTTGCCGCACAGCACTTGTCCTTGGGAACGGGTTTTTTGGTATCGAGCGCGATCGCATTCATTGCCTTGGTAGGCACTATTACCAACCTCCCCGAAACTTTACGCACTAAAGCCGATAAAGCCAGGAATATATTCGACCTCGGTTTAGGCAATTTAATTACAGGATTGGTAATGCCAAAAGTGGGAATTTTGTTAATCATTAACTTCCTCATCGGCACTACTTTTACCATTTTTACCTTTGCCTTTCAGCCCTATTATCTGAAAGTACTTGGTCAGGATAATAAATCCCTAACTCTTTTATTTGTCACGTTTGGAACGCTGGCATTTTTTATGCAATCCAAAGGCGTTGCTTTCTTAACCCAGCGCTTCAACTTAGTGACAATTTTATTTTTAGGTTTATCAGTTCGCAGCTTCTCGTTTATATTGATGCCAGCCGTGCCAAACATGGTTTATTTTGCGATCGTGAGCATGGTTTTTGCCTTATTTAATGCCTTAGTACAGCCAATGGTTTCTACCTTAATTTCCCTCAATGCCAAACCAGAAGCTCAAGGAACAGTGATGGGTTTAAATGCTTCCTATCTGAATGTTTCTAACGCTTTTGGCCCCATCATTGCTGGAATGATAGTTAATCAAGCCAATCCGATTACCTATAGTTATCCCCTATATTTAGCAGGTGCGTTGACTTTATCAGTTTTGTTGTTTGCGATCGCCACTCGCCGTCAGTACGCACCAATCCCAACTTCGTGACGAAAGTTGCGATCCCCCCTAACCCCCCTTGCCAAGGGGGGAACCGGAATCAAAGTCCCCCTTGTTAAGGGGGATTTAGGGG
>CAYXCW010000087.1:0-10324 GCA_964463555.1 uncultured bacterium | reverse complement strand
CTTGCCAAGGGGGGAACCGGAATCAAAGTCCCCCTTGTTAAGGGGGATTTAGGGGATACACACCAGTTCCGACTTCGTAACGAAAGTTGCGATCCCCCCTAACCCCCCTTGCCAAGGGGGGAACCGGAATCAAAGTCCCCCTTGTTAAGGGGGATTTAGGGGGATCGGCTTCGGATTGAGCGCGATACCTCAATCATCAAAGTCCCCCTTGTTAAGGGGGATTTAGGGGGATCGGCTTCGGATTGAGCGCGATACCTCAATCATCAAAGTCCCCCTTGTTAAGGGGGATTTAGGGGGATCGGCTTCGGATTGAGCGCGATACCTCAATCATCAAAGTCCCCCTTGTTAAGGGGGATTTAGGGGGATCGGCTTCGGATTGAGCGCGATACCAGAAACACCTCAAATTAATTCCCCAGTTTCTTGCAGCGAGTGCAGACGCCGATAAATTCCCTCGCGGTGCAATAGTTCGTTATGGCTACCCACTTCGACAATCCTACCGCCATCAAGAACTACAATTTTATCTGCTTCTCGCACCGTACTGAGCCGGTGAGCAATGATAATTGTAGTGCGAGTCCCCAGAATATCCTTCATTGCTAACTGAATCGAGCGCTCGGATTCGTAATCGAGGCTCGAAGTCGCTTCGTCAAAGATTAGCACATCCGGATCTACTAACAGCGCTCTAGCAATTCCCAAACGCTGTCTTTGACCACCAGATAGCCGCACGCCTCTTTCCCCTACAACCGTATAGTATCCTTCGGGCAATTGGCGAATTACTTCATCAACTTTGGCAATCCGACAAGCTTCTTGTACCTGTTCAAATGAAATTTTGGGGTTGCCGTAAGTCAGATTATCTAACAGCGTGCCGTTGAAGATATCTACCTCTTGATGGACAATTGCCAGCCGCCGCCGATAACCCGTAACATCCAAGGTGCGAATATCTTCACCATCGATTAGAATGCGTCCTTGGTTAGGTTCAAAATAGCGGAATAGCAATTTAACTAAAGTAGATTTACCCGATCCGGAACGACCTACTAAAGCTACAGTTTGATAGGGTTCGATTAGCAGGTTGATATCTTCTAAAACCGGGCGATCTTTGTCGTATGCGAAACTAA
Organism: uncultured bacterium; assembly: GCA_964463555.1. Taxonomy (GTDB): domain Bacteria; phylum Cyanobacteriota; class Cyanobacteriia; order Cyanobacteriales; family Aerosakkonemataceae; genus Microseira. Next base: position 9,212 of record CAYXCW010000087.1, on the reverse strand, counting down.
CCTGGGAAAATTCGACTTTGCCACTAAAGTGGTAAGGCGATACTCTTGCCGCTGAAGCATTATCTAAACTGGCTGCATCTAACCCCACTTGTTGCTGCAAAAATTCGTGATATCGCAGCATGGAAGCGTAGCGCCTCGCAAACGCTTCAGCAATGATACAGATCGGTTCGACTTCGGCATAAGCCATGCTGGAAACGGTCAAAGTAGTAACAAAGTGTCCTAGAGAAATGCTTCCTCCCACAGTAGCAGCCAGCGTCAGACCCAAAATGAAAAAAACGCACATCTGAACCACAGTTTTTTGCCAGGTGCCCAGATCGATGTAACCTTTGTGGATGCGGTAGAGAACTATCTTTGATTGTCGATCTAAGCGCCGCCGCTGCCGCGCTAATTCCGTTGCTTCAGTGGCAAAAGCTTTGACGGTTTTGATGTTGGTGATAATTTCTGATGTGCGGCTGTCGGTACTTTCGCTGTATTTATCTAGTACTCGTTCGCGCTCGATCAGGCGTTTTAAACCTTTAAGGCTGAAAGCAAGAATGACTACAAACGATATTAAAAAGAAAACAGCTATCCGCCACTCAATCAGCAAAATTATCGCAAAAATTCCCACAATCCGGAATAATTTAGGAATTAGCTGTCCCGCGATTTCCGGATAACTCCACATATGGTTGTCGATTCCTCTGGCAATGCGTCCGGCAATCCGTCCAGGGTTGTGTTCGTCGTAAAATTCTAGGGGTAGGGTGAGGATTTTTTTCAGGGCTATTTCCGACTGGTCGCGCCGCGATCGCAATGCAATCTCCCAGTGAAACCACCACGATAGCCACACCTGTAACGGCGCTCTCACTACCGTCACCACAAATATCAATCCCATCAACACCGCTAAGGATAAATACTGATTGACAGGAATACCTATTAATGCAGCAATGGGAGCGATCGCATTTTGGATCTCAGCATCTAAGGGTTGACCCGACAAAACGTTTAAAATCTGTCCAATTGCATAGGGAACCACCAAATCGACAATTTCAAAAATGCTAGCAGCTGCGATGCTAGCGATCGCAGTCGTCCGGTAAGGCCGGAAGTAACCCAGAAGATCCTGAAATTTAGCCATGACCCCGACGCCTGAAAAACAACTAATCCCAGCTAGCAAGTAATGCTGGCTGCGATTTTGTATTATAATGCATGTCAATATGTAGTACAGAAAGGAATATCCCCGATCTGATTGACATGTTTCTCGCTGGTTGCCCTTGTCTGCCGACTTAAGGCACCACCTTGACTATTGTTCCCAAGCTAACCAGATAAAATAATTCCTCAATATCTTTGTTGTGCATACGAATACAACCGTGAGATGCCGCCCTCCCTACTGAATTAGGATCGGGCGTACCATGAAGGCCAATCCAATCTCTACCATTTGTCCAAAAACCAATCCAGTAGCGACCTAAAGGATTTTGTGGGTGACCTCCGGAAATTTGCTTACCCGTCAAAGGATTTATCCATATAGGATTTTGAAACATCTGCATTACTTGAAAATCACCCGTTGGCGTTTCCCAACCCGGACGCCCCACTGCTACCGGATAACTTTTGACTGGCATGTTTTCGTAATATAGAGTTACCTGACGGCGGCTAAGATCGATCTCCAAGCGTGTAGGTTGAGAATATAAATTTGAGGAAACATTAGTAAGCCTTACAGGTGCTTCAGATGCCAATAAGACTGCTGGCTTATAATATAAGCCGATTGTTAATATCAAACTAGCCCAAGCTACTAATTGTTTCATTATTTTTCAACAGCACAACAGTATAAATGCCAGGAAATCCTCAACAAGTAGTTCTTAATAATATCACTTCCGCTTGGGTTCTCACTTATTTGTTCTTTGTCTTTACGTTTGCAAAGGCAAAAGACTAATAGAGAAGCGATCAAACGAAAGTGATATTAAAAGTTTTATCGCGTTGAAGAGCCTTTGTAAAAGTTGGAAATGGTCGGAAAATTACCAAAGACCTCTTACAGCGCCACCTGTGGTTCCCTGACCGCCTGTGGTACCGGGAGTACCAAATCCTCGATCGTTAGTGGTATCGGGACTGCCGAATCCCTGACCGCCAGTCGTACCGGGAGTATCAAATCCCTGACCTGTAGTACCGTCGGGATTACCAAATCTCTGACCGCCAGTCGTACCGGGATTGCCGAATCCCTGACCGCCTGTAGTACCGGGATTGCCGAATCCCTGACCGCCTGTAGTACCGGGATTGCCAAATCCCTGACCGCCAGTCGTACCGGGGTTGCCGAATCCTCCTTGACCGCCAGTCGTACCGGGGTTGCCGAATCCTCCTTGACCGCCAGTCGTTTGAGCTGAAACAGGTAAACTTAGTAGAACGCTAGCAATAGCAAATGCTGCCAAACTTGTAATATTTTTGATTGACAGTTTTGGATGATTTTTTAGACTCATGACATCTCCTTCGTTAAAACAGTGAGCTTCTCGACTTCTTTGCCGCCTGGTTAGATCAAACTCGCAACTAATGAGCGATCAATTGAGGCTAGGCTCGCTTACCTAAGCGCCTAATTCAAGGCGGATTTTTTGATTTCCTAATCAAACAGTAACTTGATTATTTTTGGTACTCCTCTGTCTCCGGAATTATATAATAATTTTATTTTTGCGTGCAAATATACAAAAAATTCTTAGTTTTTCTATCTAAAGATTAGGTTAACAACAAATAATATTAGACCTAAACAGTAGAATTACAATATTACTATTGACAGATTACCATCGAGTCACAATCAAGCAAACTGCTAGCGGTCAGAGCAGGATAAATAGTAAAACTCAACAGTAAAAAAACTGCAAATTAAGATGAGATTGGACAAATTATCGATATATTATGGTATAAACTCTAAAATAAATGTTAAATCTAAATTGGGAAGTATAATGGCAGATTTAGGTACGGGCGAATCTAGAAGCGATCGCACCAAAAACAAACCACCCATGAGCGAGGAAAAATACGCCCGCTTGAAAGCGGAAGCGCAAGCACCCTACCGAGGTTTGAGGCAATTTGTTTATCTAGCTTGCGGCGCATCCGGTTTTATCGGTGCATTTATATTCTTAGCCCAGTTAGCCGCAGGTCGAGAAGTTGCTTCCGCATTGCCTAATTTTGCCCTGCAAGTCGGCGTCGTAGCGTTGATGGTGTGGCTATTTCGCTTAGACAGGGGAAATAGTCGAAAATAAAAAGATTTCAGATTGCAGACTTAATTAAATCTGCAATCTGAAATCTAAAATTTGCAATTCTTAATTGCTATTTATCAGTAGCAGCATAAGCAGCTGCTTTACCGTTACCTTTTGCCGATACAGGTTCTGGCGCAGAATAGGTCATCGAGTTGCTTAAAGGCTCCTTCGCATTCGATAAAACAATCGGTTCTTTGACGACTTCTTCGCGCTGTTTGGTGATGATTTGTTTGTAGGTTGTCAGCGCTTGAGCCACACATTGATCCATGTTGTAATACTTATAGGTTGCCAACCTGCCAACAAAATAAACACCAGGCGTTGCATCCGCTAATGCCTTGTATTTCTTGTAAAGTTCGGCATTTTCCTGACGCGGTACGGGGTAATAAGGATCGCCTTCAGCACGGGGGAATTCGTAAACAATGCTTGTCTTAGGATGCTCTTGTCCCGTCAAGTATTTAAACTCGGTGACGCGAGTATAAAGATGCTCGTTAGGATAGTTTACCACGGGTGCTGATTGATGTACGGCCTTATTCAAAGTTTCGTGCTTGAAGTCTAGAGAACGGTAAGGCAATTTCCCGTAACGGTAATCAAAGTATTCATCAACGGGACCTGTAAAAACGATTTCGCGGTACGGGATCATTTTTTGGATTTCGCGATAATCGGTATTTAGCATGACCTTGATATTTGGATGGTTGAGCATGTTTTCAAACATGCGGGTAAAACCATACAAAGGCATTGCTTGGTAAGTATCGGTAAAATAGCGATCGTCGCGATTAGTGCGAGTGGGAATGCGAGCAATCACCGATCTGTCGAGTTCAGAGGGATCGAGTCCCCACTGCTTGCGGGTGTAATTCCGGAAGAATTTTTCGTAAAGTTCCCGCCCAACTTTACTAACAACTACATCTTCTGAAGTGAGGATATATTCTTTCGGTTCCGCAACCGATTTGAAAAACTCTTCAACTTGGAATGAAGTAAGATTCAAGCTGTAAAGCTTGTTAATCGTATCGAGATTAATCGGAATCGGCAACAATTGACCATCGACGCTAGCAAGAACGCGATGTTCGTAGGGACGCCAAGCGGTGAATTGGGAAAGGTACTCAAACACATCCCGCGAGTTGGTATGAAAGATGTGCGGGCCATATTTGTGAATCAGAACGCCGTCATCGTTATAGTGGTCGTAGGCATTCCCGCCAATATGGTTGCGCCGGTCAACAACCAAGACTTTTTTACCCGCTTGGCTTGCCAATCGTTCGGCAATAACGCTGCCAGAGAAACCTGCACCTACTATTAAGTAATCGAACATTGGAACACCTCATTTGGTAATTGGTAATTGGTAATTGGTAATGGGTAATGGGCGATGTTTAGCTATCTAGGCGCGGCTTTCAGAAACCATTAATCGCAATAATCGCCGCCCATTCGCTCTATCTCGGTGTATCCGCGTAAAAAGCCGCGTCTTCAGGTCTTTTTCACGCTAATTTTGGATTCGATTAATTGGTTCATTTGCGCCCAAGTACGATCCCAAGAATTATTTGCCAGGAAAGCATCAACGCGATTCAACCAACCCGATGTTTCCGGATTTCGCGCCAGAAGTTTTTCAACGGCGGCGACGAAATCTTCTACCGTGTCGGCAATTTCCACTAACCCTTCTTGTCCGTAGGGACGCACGACATCGCGAATCGAGGTAGAAACAACGGGTTTACCTGCGGCTAAATATTCGGGTGTTTTGGTGGGGCTAATAAAGCGCGTTGATTCGTTGCGGGCAAAAGGTAGTAACGCGACATCCCACCCGGCGATATACGCAGGTAATTCTTGATACGATTTGCCCCCAAGATAGTGAATATTTTGGGGGCGCGGTAGAATCTCTGGATCGATTTTGACAACTGGGCCGATGATGACCAGATGCCAATCTGGTCTTGCTGCGGCGATTCCAGCTAACAGTTCGATATCCATCCGTTCGTCTATGACGCCAAAAAAGCCCAGACGAGGATGGGGAATATTTGCTTGATCTGGGGGATCTTGGGTTAAAGTTCTTGCTTGAGCAAAATGGGGAACTTCGATGCTGCTGGGAAAGGCGTAGACATTGGGATGGCGATCGCGCTTGGCTTCGTAAAGGCTCTGTCCGCCGGTATATACTAAGTCTGCGCGCTCGAGCAGTTCGATTTCCCTCTCTCTTAAAATCGGCGACGCGCCTTTAAATGCTGATAGTTCGTCCATGCAATCGTAGACTACAACCTGGGGTTCTAAGTGGCGCGTGAACGGCAGCGCCATCGGCGTGTAGTACCACAGGATATAGTCTTGGATTTGTTGTTGTTGAAAAAGTTCGTCTAAAAGGGCTTTTTGCGTTGCGATCGCTTCTTCTTCACTCAATCCTTCCGGCAAGTGCGGCACTACCACGCATACACCACTTTCGCACTTACCTATCTCCAATCTTCCCGATGAATTGTTAGCATTAAAAATCGGCTCTTCGATTAAGAAAACCCGCCGCTCTTTTGCACAGCGGGTTAAAAGATGTTGCGGTCTTTGATAGACAAAATTCCATCGCAAATGACACAAACATACCAGATCGGCTGGCAACTGTGCGTTGGCTGTGGCTAAATCAACTTTCGACATGTGCTTTTGTTGCGATTTCACCTCCCTTAAAACCACCTGGCTGACTGAGTTGTTAATTTTAGCTTGTTGTTCAAACATATTGCTTTTGGGAAACGTTTTATTCGATAGGTTTAGCAGGTCTATTGACTTGGATGCCTATTAAAACCCATTAAAAACCCTAACTGCCCTGTTTATTTACCTCCTGATGGTGTAACTTTGCTTTGCCTTGGCTCTCATCCTAAAGATAGGTCTTAGCCCTCAAAATATCTACCGAAAGAGTTAATGGTTTGCAACTCTTTATTAAAAATTACCCCGATTTTTCCCTTGTGTCTTCTACCGAGCGAAGTAATTTCTTCTTATTTTGTTGCAAAACTCATTCTAGAGTCATAAAAATTAGAGTATTTGTCTCGCGAAAGTATACAATTAGCAATCAGTTGAGGCTTTCCTGGTTTGATCGATCTTCTTAAGAGCAGTAAAAGTTTTTCTTTGACAGGTTTTGTCAGTGGTTATTATATTTTGTATTGGCTATTACAAACTAATTTGAATTCTGCTTGTTCCTACTTACGATAGATGAAACAATTCGCACAAATACGTTATACGTTTAACATATTCTTAACATGTTTTAGCTCAGGCTATGTCAACCAAGTATACCTAATCTATACAAAATGATAGCGGTATTTGTACGGAAATAACATGGCTTTAATACCGCTATTAATTTTGACAATTGCCAGCCTAACCACGTCCAATTGTATCAGCAGTAGTTGAAAAGGAGCCAGTGAAATGAAGACGATCGTTGATGTGAATACGATCTATCCAGTGGTGAAGTTTCCCAAGGTTTTTGATAGCGGAACTGCCAGTGAATTTCATCAAGACATTGAAAGAATTATTGATGGCGGATTCAATACGGTTTTGATCGACCTCAAAGAAGTTGCTTGTATTAGCAGTTCTGGCTTACTCGCTCTAGTGTTAGCATTTAAAACCGTTCGCGATGCTGGTAGAAAACTTTTTATCTGCTCGATGAACGAACAAGCCAGAATATTGTTTGAAGTCACTGGTCTAGATCAAATTTTTGAGACTGTTCCTAGTTAATCAAGCTTGCTAATCGCTAATGGCTAATGGTTAAATAAAAGATTTGTTTAATCTAGCTTTTTTCTGGAATTAGCTATTAGCTATTAGTCGCATTCATTGTCATTTTAGTCAATGCTTAGATCATCTAAGCTCATCAATTACATTTCAATTATTCAGTATTAGTAGGGCAAGCAATCTCTGCCCTACTATTTTTTACTTGTATAAGCGGACTGTTCTTTATTCAGGCTTAAGCAAACTCATCAATAATGATTATTTACTTTTTGTAAAGGTTATAAAAAATTTTTTGTAAACTTACTTAAAGATGTTGATTATCTGTTACGAATTGATAGAATAGAAATATAACCTGGGGTAGATGTTTTTATGCAATCATTAGGCAAGTGGCTGGAAAATTGTTACGTAAAGAACACCGCGGAGCCTGCTATCAGTGCGAGTTCTTCAAGAGCTGCCTATCCGCGTCCGCAGTTGCAGCGATCGCATTGGTTATGTCTGAACGGTGCGTGGAAATTTACCTTTGACGACGTGGGAAAATACGAGCAACCCAACGATATTTCTGAATGGACTCATACAATAGAAGTTCCCTTCGCTCCGGAAACTACCCGCAGCGGAATTGGAGATACGGGGTTTCATCCTAATTGCTGGTACGAACTCGACTTTGAAGTACCAGAAGGGGAAGGTCGGGTATTGCTCCACTTTGGGGCGGTAGATTATAAAGCAAAAGTTTGGGTAAACGATCAATTTATCATCGAACACGAAGGCGGGCACACCCCGTTTAGTGCGGATATTACACCAGTTTTAAATCAAAATGGGCGTCAGCGAGTCACAGTTTGGGCAGAAGACGATCCGCATGAGTTAGCAAAACCGCGGGGTAAGCAAGATTGGCAGCTCCACCCGCATAGTATTTGGTATCCTCGCACGAGCGGGATTTGGCAAACGGTTTGGGTGGAGCGCGTGCCCAACACGTATATAGATCGTATCCGCTGGACGCCACAATTTGAACGCTGGGAAATTGGTTTTGAAGCGTTTGTAGCGGGTGAATTTAAAGATGGCACGCAAATAAAGGTAAAACTGACAGCAGGTTGTCAACTGCTGACAAACGATACTTACGAAGTAATTCATGGAGAAATTCATCGCCGGATTGCTTTCTCCGATCCTGGTATTGATGACTACCGCAATGAATTATTGTGGAGTCCGGAAAAACCGACATTAATTGATGCTCAGATTGAACTGTGGCATGAGGGTAAATTGCTGGATGAGGTGAAGTCTTATACAGCAATGCGCGCAGTAAGTATACAGCGCGATCGCTTCATGCTCAACGGTCGTCCCTATTACCTGCGTCTGGTTCTAGATCAAGGATACTGGCCCGATACTCAGATGACTCCACCCGATGATGAAGCGATTCAGCGGGATATCGAGTTAATTAAAGCTATGGGGTTTAACGGGGTACGCAAGCACCAAAAAATCGAAGATCCGCGCTTTTTATATTGGGCAGATGTCCTCGGTTTGTTAGTTTGGGAAGAAATGCCCAGCGCTTACAGGTTTACACCCAAAGCTGTGGAACGACTGACCAAAGAATGGACTGAAGTTATCCAGCGCGATGCTAGCCACCCGTGCATCGTAGTCTGGGTTCCGTTTAACGAATCTTGGGGCGTACCAAATTTAGTCGAAACAGCCGCCCATCGCAGTTATGTCCAAGCGCTGTATCATTTGACCAAAACTTTAGACCCGACTCGTCCAGTTGTTGGTAACGATGGTTGGGAAAGTGTGGCGACTGATATTCTCGCTATCCACGATTACGATAACAATCCTCGCAGTTTGGCAAAACGCTACGGCCCTCAAGTTAACTTAGCAGAATTGTTCGATCGCAAGCGTCCCGGAGGTCGCATCCTCACCTTGGACGGACACCCCCACCGAGGACAGCCGATCATGTTAACTGAATTTGGCGGTATTGCCTACGCCGATCGCAATGACCCCGATGCGGAAAAAGTCTGGGGCTACGTTCGTTCCTCGAACATATCTGAGTTGCAAATGCGGTATACAGGACTACTGAATGCAGTGAATAAAGTAGAACTGTTCAGCGGCTTTTGCTATACCCAATTAACAGATACGTTCCAGGAAGCCAACGGGTTATTATATCTGGATCGGACGCCGAAGTTTCCGATTGAAGCGATCGCCGCAGCAACTTTAGGCTGGACTATCCGCGAGGAAGATACGATCGCCCCGCCGGTTGAATCAAGAATACCGGAAGCTGAGTTTTTCCCAGCTAATCGCTAATTGTTCAACAGTTGATAGTTGATAGTTGATAGTTGATAGTTGATAGTTGATAGTTGATAG
>CAYXCW010000086.1:0-31582 GCA_964463555.1 uncultured bacterium | reverse complement strand
GGACAGTGGACAGTGGACAGTGGACAGTGGACAGTTACGGAAAGAAACCGGGTTTCTGTGAAAAAGGTGAGCAGATGGGCAGATTGTAGGGGCGGGTTTTACCAATATGTTAGAAGCAAACAGACAATGTAACTAAACCCGCCCCGCCTTGCGCTCAGAGGAGGAGGGAGAGGAGTGTAATGAGAGTAAAATTATTAACAATAGTTGGATTTGTAGCTATGGTAATTTTAGCGATCGGCGCTACAACCAGTTGGTCACAGCAACAATCCGAGCGATATCCAACCGCAACCGAACTGCAAAGATTGAGGGAAAAACTACGCCAGCAAATTCGGTCACTTAATATTACAGACAGACGTTCCCCAGCAGAAAAACAAAGCAGAGAAGCTTTTGTGAGAGCTTGGTCAAGAGTTGATGCTGCTGTTGCCCCTTTTTTAGGCGATTGGTCGGGATATGAGGAAGGTTTGAGTATTTATCCATCCAATACAAGAGGCCGGGTTTGTTTGATTTACATCGGTATCCAAGAAGCTGAATTAAGTTTGGGAACCGTATCTAACGGACAAATCCGCACGAATCAACGAGAAGTAATTTTAAAAGAAGGAGATTACTTAGGAGTGGCAAGTGTAAGAGATAATAAACCAGATATTTTTGTCGAAACTCCTTATAGCTTCCCGATATCCTTGCGATCGCCTAGACAATTCGCTGAGTCATCGCGAACCACTACCGAGGAGGTGAATAAAGTAGTGCGCGAATTTAACGCGGCTGGTTGTACGGCAGCGCTACCATCGAGACGGTAAAATTGTCAAAAGGTGCAAGGAGTAGGGTTATGAAAAGCCAATCAATTCTCAGTATTAGCTTACTCAGCTTAGTCATGTTAGCCAATGGAGCCATCCCAGTTTTGTCTCAATCCAGGCAGATGTTTCAAAGCTTACCTAATGGCGTCTATCTTTATGGAGAATCTCAAACGCTAGATCAAGAGAATACTTATTACTTTATATTGCGTAAAACTGGCAATAACATTATAGGGATGAGCTATACAGGGATGGAAAGAACTGACTGCTTTAGAGGCACAGCTACTCGAAATAACATTAACAATATAACTGTCGCTGAAATAGAACCTAATTCTACAGCCGGATGGCAATTTAGTCAAGCTGAAGAGCCATTCGACATGAATCAATTATATCGAATAGACTCGAATAAAATTCCTCAAGAAGCTTTAGGACAGTTGCAGGAATGCGTGCGGGTATTCTCAAATAGAAGAAGATAGCCATTCTAGTTTTTGAGTTTAATGCGGCTGGTTGTACAGCAGTGCTGCCATCTGGAAGGTAAAATAGTCATGGGCTTAAATAACGTTAGCGATCGCCGAATCTAGAAAGTTCAGACATAAACCCTCGCATTAATAAAATAAACAAATATAGATCGCTGATACTTTATAGCCCGCAAAGGCGGGCTTTGTTTGTGTAGCCGCGGCTTTAGTCGTTCGGCATAAAAAGGGCAATCAAAGCGGATTTGGTATTGGATGAAACTTGTGCGATTCGCTGACGCGATAGCTTCGCTTCACGCGCAGCGTGCGATCGCCACCTTTCTTTATCGGCAAATATCCCATCACTCAAGAACAATGGCAAGCCGTGATGGGAAATAATCCTTCTAGTTTCAAAGGTGCGAAACGTCCGGTGGAAACTGTATCCTGGCAAGATGCCATTGAATTCTGTGGCAAATTGTCGCAGAAAACGGGGAAAAATTATCGCCTACCCAGCGAGGCAGAGTGGGAATATGCTTGTCGCGCGGGTACAACGACGCCTTTCCACTTTGGCGAGACTATTACCCCCGATTTAGTCAATTACAACGGAAACCATCCATACGCTTCTGCACCAAAAGGAATTTACCGTCAAGAAACAACCCCAGTGGGAAGTTTTCCGCCGAATGCCTTTGGGTTATACGATATGCACGGGAATGTTTGGGAATGCTGTCAAGATGTTGGGCACGATAACTATAACGGCGCACCTACTGACGGAAGTTCTTGGGAAACTGGCCGATCTGATAACCGAGTGCAGCGTGGAGGTTCGTGGAACAGCCGTGCGGTTCTTTGCCGCAGTGCCATCCGCAACTGGTATGCGCTGGGCAGTTGGTACAGGGGTTTCGGATTTCGTGTCGCTTTGGCTTCGGGTTTTTCGGCATTCTAGTTTCTCTTTGCGAGGACTCTTTTCTCTACCCTTTTGCCCTTTTGCCCTTTACTCTTTTTTCTTTTCTCTCTTCCGCCGCAGGCGGATCGAATTTTTTTCAGAAAGCCGGTTTTTCCAAAAAACCGGGTTTCTAGGGTTCAAAAAAAGCTGTTTTTCTGAGAAATTAAAGGAGTATCCATTTTTCTTATCCAAAAATGCCATACAGCCAATTTACTATTGATGTGATAGAATCAGCTTTCGGATTTGAGATTTCCGAGAGAGTTGGGATATTTGCTGATGTACCAGAAATTGCCTACAGCGAACTTTTGGCACAAATTCTCAAAGACTATATTCCTTTGGCGATCGCTGTTGGTACAGAAAAAGCCCGTTCAGAATTTATTATCGCCCCGATTCTATTTGAAATCAAAAAACAAATGAGCGATCGCATTAGTCTATTTTCGGGAAAAGAATTTAATGTTGACCCTGAAAGAGGATTGAGCGGTTTTTGCGATTTTATCATCAGCCGCTCTACACAACAGCTATTCATCCAATTGCCTGCGATCGCGATTGTGGAAGCGAAAAATGATAATATTCAATCTGGTTTGGGACAGTGCATTGCTGAAATGATTGCTGCCCAAATCTTCAACGAACGCCGAGGAAATTCCGTTAAAAATATCTACGGTGTTGTGACTACAGGTAGTATCTGGAAATTTATCAGACTAATAGAACAAAGAATCGAAGTAGATTTGGATGAATATTTTATCAATAATGTTGGCAAAATTTTAGGGATTTTACGAAGTTTTGTTAATTTTGAAACGCCAGATACTTAAAGATTGCCCCAAAAGAGTAAAATAAAGTCTTTCAAATTAGGGTAAGATATTCCGTTGCGGCAGATGCGTGCAATCCCAACTCGGTAAATTTTTCACCTTCTCCGCTTGCTCAGAGACGGAGATTGGGTAGACAAATACCTGATTAATTGGTGAATAGCTCGTGAGCCTAACCCTGATACAGACTTCCAGATACTTCCCCAGTCTGGACTATCTCTAAACCGTTTTGTCGCGGTGTTGCGTAAAGGCAAGCCATTTTGGGTTAGGTGGGCGAGGGGACTACAACTTGACTCAAGGATTATCTCCATGCGAGTACCAGTACAAAACCCAGACAATTCACCAGCGATGCCGACTAAACCTAGTCGCGTTAGGCGTTGGGTAAAAGAAGGTAAAGCAACAGAACATTGGTCAGATCTGGGTATTTACTATGTCCGGTTAGTAGCCGAACCATCGGGACGGGAAACACAGCCTATTGCCGTAGGGATTGACCCTGGCAAGTTGTATACAGGCGTAGGTGTTCAATCATCCAAGTACACCTTATGGATGGCTCATGTGCAACTGCCATTCAAGACAGTTAAGGAACGAATGTCCCAGCGAGCAATGATGCGACGTGGGCGTAGAGGTAGAAGAATTAACCGCAAGCTACCTTACAATAAACGCGCTCATCGTCAGGCTAGATTTGCTAATCGTCGTCAAAATAAATTGCCCCCCAGTATTCGTGCTAATCGCCAACTAGAGTTGAGAGTTGTCAAAGAATTAGCTGTTATTTACCCCGTCACCGATATTGCTTACGAAATTGTTAAAGCTACAGGGGACAAAGGTTTTAGTCCAGTCATGGTAGGTCAATTGTGGCAACTGGAAAACTTGAAAGCCTATGGAAAGGTGCATCAAGTCGAGGGTTGGAAAACTGCAAATATTCGCACGCATTTAAGACTGGTAAAACAAAAGCATTCCAAAGGCGATGCCATACCTGCAACCCATGCAGTAGATGGCGTGGCGCTAGCTGGCAGTACCTTGATCCATTACGGCATTATCAACGGATGCACGATAGGATGGAAAGGAAAGTTAGCCGTTACGCCAGCCATTTTTGCGGTAATCCGACGCGCGCCAATATCGCGCCGTCAGCTACACTTGATGATTCCATCCAAGGGTGGAGCGAGAAGAAAGTATGGCGGTACTGTCACGCATCATGGTTTTAGAAAAGGCGACTACGTAGAAGCTCTTCAAGGCAACAAAACCCATCTTGGTTGGGTTAGTGGCAGCACTGAAAAACAAGTTTCTGTTTCTGACCCTAACTGGAAACGGTTGGGTCAGTTCAGTAAAAACAAGGTTCGGTTGATACGACGCTCAACTGGATTAATTGTGACTGCGGTTAAAACCGCCGCGTCGTGTTCCTCCGTGGTCTGAAGACGCACGGTTTTCACACTTTCCGAGAATTTTTAGATGATATTCCCCGATTTCTCTCAATTCGCCGAACTCGCTAAGCAAGGTAACTTCGTCCCCGTGTATCAGGAATGGGTGGCAGATCTCGATACGCCAGTTTCTGCATGGTATCGCGTCTGCGCGGGACAACCTTACAGTTTTTTGTTGGAGTCGGTGGAAGGGGGAGAAAACATCGGACGCTATAGTTTATTAGGATGCGATCCGGTGTGGGTGTTGGAAGCACGAGGCGATCGCACAACTCAAATCCACCGCGACGGTTGGATTGTAGAATTTGAAGGCGACCCGTTTAAAGCCTTAACCTACTGCATCACCCCCTATCGTCCAGTAAAATTGCCCCAACTTCCTCCCGGTATTGGCGGATTGTTCGGATATTGGGGATATGAGTTAATTCGCTGGATCGAACCTAAAGTACCGATTTATCCGGGAGGGGAAACAGACTTACCCGATGGTGTATGGATGCAAGTCGATCACCTATTGATATTTGACCAAGTAAAGCGGAAAATATGGGCGATCGCATACGCAGACTTGCGCGATCCGGACGTAAAGTTAGAGGAAGCATATCAACAAGCGTGCGATCGCGTCACCCAGCTAGTCAATAAACTGCAATCTCCCCTATCTCAGCAAAGTACCCTTTTGGAATGGAAACCCCCAGGAACAGGTACAGGAGAAACTAATTATACCAGCAATATCACCCAAGAACAGTTTTGCGACAACGTTAGAAAAGCAAAAGACTATATCAAAGCAGGGGATATTTTTCAGGTAGTACTTTCCCAGCGACTAGCGGCAGAATATAGCGGCGATCCTTTTGCACTATATCGCTCGTTGCGGTTAATTAATCCTTCGCCTTATATGGCATATTTTCACTTTAACAACTGGCAAATAATTGGTTCCAGTCCAGAAGTGATGGTAAAAGCAGAACGACGAGATGCAGATGGTACTAAATTAGCAACTTTACGACCAATTGCGGGAACGCGACGCCGAGGTAAAACCACTGAAGAAGATAACGCCTTAGCAGATGAATTGTTGCAAGATCCAAAAGAAATTGCCGAACACGTTATGCTAGTCGATCTCGGTCGCAATGACTTGGGTCGCGCGTGTAAAATTGGTAGCGTCAAAGTAGACCAATTAATGACGATCGAACGTTATTCCCACGTGATGCATATTGTGAGTAACGTGGTAGGAAAATTGGCAAAAGATAAAACCGCTTGGGATTTATTGAAAGCTTGTTTTCCAGCGGGGACGGTTAGCGGTGCGCCTAAAATTCGGGCAATGGAGATTATACACGAATTGGAGGGATGTCGCCGCGGGGTTTATTCTGGGGCTTACGGATACTATGATTTTGAAGGACAGTTGAATAGCGCGATCGCAATCCGCACAATGGTCGTCCGCAGTCAAGGAAATGGCAAGCATACGGTATCGGTGCAAGCAGGTGCAGGATTAGTCGCTGATTCTGACCCAGAAAAAGAATACGAGGAAACAATTAATAAGGCAAGGGGTTTGTTAGAAGCAATTCGCTGTTTAAAATAGCTAATAGCTAATGGCTAATAGTAAAAAAACAGCAATTACCAATTACCAATTCCCAATTCCCAATTCCCAAATTATGAACTTTTACATTGTTGATGTGTTTGCTGTCGAGAAATATACTGGCAATCAGTTGGCTGTTTTTACTGGTGATGGTGTTGGTGAATTATCCGATACCGAAATGCAGCGTATCGCTAAAGAAATGAATTATTCCGAAACTACTTTTATCCCATCAAAAGAGATGCGAGAAGGTGGTTATGATGTGCGGATTTTTACGCCTGAGCAAGAGTTACCTTTTGCTGGGCATCCGACTTTAGGAACTGCTTATATTATACAGCAAGAATTGATTAAAAATCCGGTTGACAAAGTTAATTTAAATCTCAAAGTTGGGCAAATTCCAGTGACGCTGCATTATGCGGGCGAGTCGGTTGAATGGTTATGGATGCAGCAAAAAACCCCAACTTTTGGTCAGGGTTTTTCGCCAGATAAGATTGCCTCTGTATTGAATTTAGATGTATCTGAAATTGATTCGAGGTTTCCGATTGAAGAAGTTTCGACGGGAGTGCCGTTTATTATCGTGCCGTTGAAAACTATGGAAGCAATTAAGCGAATCAAGGTAAATAAAGATAAATATTTTGATTTGATTGAAAAGACGCAAGCAAAAGCGATTTTAGTCTTTTGTCCTGAAACTTATAGTCCAGAAAATAATCTAAATGTCCGGATGTTTGCCGATTATTTAGGAGTACCAGAAGATCCGGCGACGGGAAGCGCAAATGGGTGTTTAGCTGGATATTTAGTCGAGTATTCTTATTTTGGCTCAGAACCAATTAATATAAGAGTAGAACAAGGATATGAAATCGGTAGACCTTCTTTGCTGTTATTAAAAGCCCAAAGAGGTAAGCAAGGAATAGAAGTTGCAGTCGGTGGAAAGGCGATCTTAGTAGCGAAGGGAGAATTTGTTTAAATACTGGAATTATTTAGGCAAGCTTCTTTTTTCTCTTCCTCTGCGTCCTCTGCGTCTCTGTGGTTTATTCTATTATTATTTGTAGGGTGCGTTAGTTTAATCTGTTGTTTTTGACTAATTTTACTATCTATGCGCCGTAACGCACCACTCTTGGATGGTGCGTTACGCTAGCGCTAACGCACCCTACTCGAAAATTACTACTCGAAAATGGCTCGAAATGTATTAATAGGGCGGTGCGTTACGCTAGCGCTAACGCACCCTACTCGAAAATGGCTCGAAATGTATTAATAGTAGCGCCATCTTTTGATCTATCTAACACCGCGAACGCAACCTTTTCAAAAAAACAATTGAGTTGAGGATTTTCCACAAGATGATGGTAAAAATATCGAGCGACGTTGTCAGGATTATTTCTAAACACACCACAACCCCAAGCACCTAATACAAGTACTTTATAACCCCTAATTGCAGCGATTGAAAGCAATTTCTCAGTTCGCGAAAACATTGTGCTTTCAATTCGATCTAGTTCTTCTTGATTGCCTTTTTCTCTAACTTCGCCTACCTTGACGGCTGGTGCAGTCAGGATTGATACTAAAAAAGGTTTGTCTAAAAATTTATCTTCATCATCTCTGATTACTGGAACTTGGGGAGAATAAATCATATCGTCGGTGTAGAGCGCCGAGCCTAAATTTCTGTTAGTGTTATACATAGCTGTCATTTGAGCAATGCAAGCATAAAGTCCAGTTGCTCTCGCTAAACTTTCTTCTTGTGCTTGAGTACCCCTCAAAAATCCACCTCCGGGGTTTTTACCTGACGCGAAATTTAAACACAAGACTTTTTCTATACCTTCTTCATTTACTAACCGGCTCGCCGCGTGCAGTGTGGTTTCGTTAGTGACTTCAAAACTGGTTTTAATCGGACTTGTAACAATGCGATCGCGTTCCCTAAAAACTTCATCAAATTTGTCCGATAAGTAATGAATAGAGCCAGTTTTCGCCGCTAGTAAATTATCTTTGATACTAACTACTTCTCCCTTTTGATTGTGGTAGAATCCTTGGTTGAGAATGTCTACGGTTTCTTGAGCGATCGCAATCAATTCCTCTGGACTCATATATTCACCTATCTCCACCTTCTTCTTTTTGCTCTAACAGTCGATCGACTTTACTTTCAATTGCTGCGAGTTTCCTAAAAATGATGGGGCGATCTTCATCGATAGATGCTAGCAAGTTGGCAATACCTTCTTGCACAATTGTTAATCGCTCTACTACATTCTCGAGTCGTAACATGCCTTCTCGAAATTCTTCTCTCTCCTGTCTTGCTTCAGCCATTGCATCCAACATAGCTTGAATTGCCCTAGCATTACTTTCAACAACCTGCTTTAATTCTTCATCAGTCATGGCAATTACCTTTGAAGCTAAACTTAGTTTATATTATTTCATTCTAGCGCAATTTCTTTACCAGAAATTACCCAGCGAAAAATAGTAAATTCGGCTTCCGGAGTTGGTACGTAAATTACATGCTCTGGTTGCCAATCTTCCATATGAAAATCAAGCGATATTACCCGCGTTCCAGGTTTAAGTTGTTTCCATAACATCGGACGAAGTCGCTTGTTTACGTGGGGCAATAAGTAAACATAAACAACCGTCGCATCGCTAAAATCGCTTTCAAAGATATTTTGGTGACGAAATGTAACGCGATCGCTCACCCCAGCAGCCCTTGCATTCTCATTAGCCGCCTGGATGCGATCCGGATCGATATCTATCCCAACGCCCCTCGCACCGCATTCTAGGGCTGCTGCGATCGCCATCTGTCCATCCCCGCACCCCAAGTCATAAAAAATATCCTCTGGAGTTATTTGGGCGAGGTTGAGGATGTCTTGGATTACATCTGGATGGCTGGGAATGTGACCGATGTCTGGTTTAAATTGTGGCATTTTTTGCTTTTTTGACCGGATCTCTAGGGTAACTCACTCGCAAGACCTCTCCAGCTGCCTCTCTCCCGTCTGCCCCTTCCCTCGCAGGTAAGGGCAGGGCTAATTCATCTTCGTAGCAAAAAATCATTTTGGTAGGATTGCCGGTGAAAAAGTTGAAAAATGAGGTATTTTTCTCCCTCAGCTCCCTCAGCTCCCTCAGCTCCTCCTATTTTCTTTGATAACTATGAAGTAGCCCTGGCAGAGAAGGGGGGCTAGGGGGGTTAGGTCTGCTCATAAGTGAGATATTTTACAGATAGCGTACTCTTGGCTAAAATTAGCATTCCGGACACCATAGCTAGTGTGTCTCGCAACTGACCCCAAACCCGATCCAGGAAGACTCGCGCCATGCATCTGCCCAACCTCGACGCCCAACATATCCAAGAATTAGTCAAGGGCAGCGGTATCGATCCGATTCTGGCCTCGCTCAATTTCATATCGTTGGAGGGAAATTCGCCTTACGAATACTTATTTATTTCCGAGTGCGTCCCCCGCACTAATATAGGACAGGTTAGCCTCCAGTGGCGGCGTCGCTACGCACAGATGGCAAAAGGCGGCTGGTGGTGTTCGGGGTTAGACGCTTTAAATAATTGGCAAGAGATGGAATGGGGATGCTTTAAGCCAAATTATCCCCGGCAGAATGTAGAAGGCAAACCGATTAAATACGAACATCCGCCGGGAATGGCAACGCGGGTATTTTGTTTGAGGGTGTCGTTGCAGATTTGGCAGCAGGCGGCTAGGCGTTACGGTGTTGCGATGCCAGAGAATATTGTTACGTCTGAAAATGGCGAAGCAATTGGGTTTTGGCAATGGGTAATGGAACAGAAAGTTCCGATAATTATATGTGAAGGAGTCAAAAAAGCAGCGGCTTTGTTGACACACGGGTTTGTAGCGATCGCATTACCCGGAATTACCAGCGGCTACCGCGTTACCAGAGATTGGCAAGGTAGGGTAAAAAGCAGAAAGATTATCCCAGATTTAGCAGCGTTTGCTCAAGGGGGACGGCGATTTTATATTTGTTTTGACTACGAGAGGGAAGAGAAGAAAAAGAGGGCGGTGGAGAATGCGATCGCGCAACTAGGTTATCTTATAGAACAAACAGGTTGCCAAGTTAAAGTCATCCGACTTCCCGGACTAGAAAAAGGCGTAGATGAATTTATTGTTGCCCAAGGTGCAGCCGCTTTCCAAACCATTTATCAATCCAGCATAGACTTAGAAACCGATTTAGCTAAAACCAAACCACACACCGAACTAACCTATCCTCCCGCACTGATTCTCAATCAACGTTACTTGGGAGAACTGCCCTTTCCCAAAACAGGATTAGTCGGCATCAAATCACCCAAAGGCACCGGAAAAACCACCGCCCTAGAAACCTTAGTTCAACAAGCAAAAACCCAAGGTAAACCAGTTTTATTAATTACCCACCGCATCCAACTAGGAAAATTCCTCTGCGACAAAATCGGCGTAGATTGGATTAGTAAAAATCCCAAATCAACCGCACCAATTACCAATTACCAATTACCAATTACCAATTACCGCTCTCTCGGGCTTTGCATAGATTCCATCTGGAAACTCAATCCCGCAGATTGGCGAGGTGGGATTATCATTTTAGATGAAGTCGAGCAATCTTTGTGGCATCTGCTCAACAGCGAAACTTGTAAAGACAAAAGAATCAAAATTTTGCAAGTTTTCCAGCAGCTAATTTCCACCGTTTTGCAAACGGGCGGTTTAGCGATCGCCCAAGATGCCGATTTATCAGATATTTCTTTAGATTACCTCAAAGGACTAGCAGAAATTGAGCTTGAACCCTGGGTAGCAATCAACGAGTGGAAACCCGAAATAGGATGGGATGTGACATTCTACGATTCGCCAAACCCAACGCTGTTAATTCACCAATTAGAACAAGACTTAATAGCCGGAAAAAAGTGCTACGTCACTACCGATAGTCGTTCTGGGCGTTACAGTGGAGAAACCATCAACCGTTACATTAAACAGCGCTTAGACCAATTACACGAACAATATCCCAAAACCCTAGTTATCAGCAGTCAAACAACTAATACCCCGGAACACAAAGCAATCGAATTTGTGGGCAATATCAATCGCGAAGCTAAGAATTACGATGCAGTTTTTGTGACGCCGAGTTTGGGAACTGGCGTCAGCATTGATGTCGAACATTTTGATTGCGTTTATGGGATTTTTCAAGGAGTAATTAGCGACTCGGAAGCGAGACAAGCATTAGCCAGAGTTCGTGCTAATATCCCCCGAATTATTTGGTGTGCCAAGCGGGGAATCAAACTCATTGGCAGCGGCAGTAAAAATTACCGAGTGCTATCGCAATGGTATCAAGAAAATCAAAAAGAAAACTTGGCTTTGATGAGTACGTTTCATAAAATAGATGTAGATTTACCTTTAGTAATTGATTTAATTCATCTGAGAAATTGGGCTAAGTTTGCCGCCAGAGTGAATGCTTCTATTACTTTATATCGTCAATCAATCCTAGAAGGATTAATCGCCGAAGGACATCAAGTCAATGCGATCGCATCAAATCCTCAAGAGCGCCTGAGCGAGTTACGTCACGCACTTTTGGCAGCAGTTCCCGAAAATAGAGAACTAGCCAAAAAGCTGGTAATAGAAATATTTTACCTGCATAAACAAGCTGAAAAAAGCAATCAAAAATCTAGATTAATTAAGCATAAAATTAGCTCGATCAAGGCTAAAATAGAACTAGGGGAAGCCGAAGCAGTTGCTAATTGTAAAAATATCAATTTGATTCAATACGATCAACTGTTAGCCAAGGGATATTTAACCGATACAGAACGCTACCAAGTGAATAAATATATCTTGCAACAGCGCTATGGGGTAAAAGTTACACCAGAACTGAAATTACGCGACGATCGGGGTTATTATATGCAAATATTAACCCACTATTATTTGATCGGCGATCGCACTCATTTTAACCTCAAAGATTTTCAGGAATGGAGCCAAAATCTCAAAAGAGGTGAAGGCAAAGTATTTTTGCCAGATTTGCAAACTTATACCTTAAAAATTGAAGCATTGAGAGTATTGAAAATTCCGGCTCTTCTCGATTTAGAGCGCGAATTTACAGAAACAGACGCAGATTTAATCGAACTAAAAATCAAGGCAATAAATTGCAGCAAGCACATCAAAAGAATTCTGGGCATCGGCGTTCATAACGAAACAGAATCAGAGCGAGTTACAGGGATAAAAATTTTTGGCAGCATTCTAAAACTGCTGGGATTAAAGCTGCAACGCATGAGGAAGATAGATTTGCGATCGCCAAAAATCAAAACTTACAAAATTGACCCAAACACGTACAATGACGGCAGGCAAGAAATATTCCAAGTTTGGCAGCAACGGGATGCAGAAATGATGCAAAAAGTAGATGCTGAATTTTACATCCGAGAAGCTGAAGGAAAATTGCCAACCGAACCAGCGATGCTAGTATGAAACTTGGGAATTGTGGAAAGCGATCGCCTGCTTTTTCAGTCAAAAAACCGATCTCGCTAAAAAAGGGCTATTATAAGGCATTTAATCTTGTTCAGTTAATGCTCTTGTAGGGGCGGGTTTAACCAAAAATCTTTGATGCCAAGCGAATTGTGTTGATAAACCCGCCCCCCGCGTGATGCCGATACAAGCAGGCATGATTAATTCCTGAAACCCTTGATTTAAAGCCCTTCTTCCCCTAGCCCTTAGTCCCTAGCTAACCAGCCAAACCAGCGGTTTGAGGTTGCAGCATAGTCACCAACTGATCTACACCTTTTTGCAGGTGTCGAGTGACCGTCATGGGGCTTACGCCTATCTGTTTAGCAGCTTCTTTGCGGGGTAATTCGCGCAGAAATACGCACTCAATAGCCGCTCTGGTTTTGGTTTCTAACTGATTCAAAGCATCTTGCAACTGCTGACGGTCTTCTTCCAAATGCTGCAAAGCTTGATAGCGCGTATCGGGCAAAGTTTCTCCCAAACTAACTGGGTAATCTAATTGGCGAGTCACCGTAGCATCCAAACTCAGAGGCTGGCGGTTTTGAGCAGCCAACTTGCTATCGCGCCACTCTTGCAGCGAAACTTGCAGCGCTTGAGCAATTTCCGCCTCTTTCGGCGTGCGTCCCAGCTTCGCCGTCAATTGTTTTTGCACCTTTTCTCCTTCGATGTAAAGTTCTTGCCAGCGACGGGGTATCTTTACCATAGAACTCTTATCGCGAAGAAAATGCAGCATCTCGCCGCGAATGTAAGGTATCGCAAACGAACTAAAGGCACAGCCTTGAGAGGGATTGAACCGCTCAATGGCGCGAATCAAACCAATAAAACCAATTTGTTCCAAATCTTCATAGGGTTCGGTGCATTGATATCTAATCCGATGCGCCACCTTGCGAACCAAACCGGCGTGCAGCTTCACCAGTTGATTCCGCAGCGAAACAGAAGGATTTTGGTGGTAAGCCATCAACAGTTCCATCCCTTTGGTATCCCACTCGCCTTGCTCCACACCTTGACGAGCAGCTGGCGAGGATTCAGTTGGGGTAATCTTAACCTTCGGCAAAACTTGAATATGGGACTCAGGAGCCAGTTGCAAATCAGTTCCTGCTGCTTTTTGGCGTGTCATACCTTGCTGGCGGGATGCGCCTGCTTCTTTTTTTGAGCGCCGCGAGTGCGTGCGCCGAGTGCAGTCACCCAAATCCTTCAGAGGGGATGAAATCTCGCGAGTAAATTGATACGAGTAAACAGCAGACTGAGTTGCCATCATAAGAATCCTGTTTTGGGAAAACGCTTCTCGTTATAGACGCCTCCATCGCAGTTTCCCGTCGGGTCGGGCTTGGGGCGTTGTTTTTAACCTGACCCCATTTTCTTTATGACAACCAGAATCCGACCATTGCGTTTCTACGGAATTCGGTACAAAGCTTTCACGTCGATTCGGGATAAATACGCACATCCAGACCAGCCGTCTGATGGCGGATGCAGAGATTTGAGAATCTGAGTCACAATAAAACCAAAACAGTTACGTACCAACAAAAGAGGCTGTCCCGTGAGTAGTACCAGCAACTTTCGCGAAGCAATTCGCACTGCCAGAAGCCAAGCGCTTGTTGGCCCCAACGTCATTGCCAACGCCCTCCCCTATGTCGGCGGCGGCTTGGTTTTAACCGCCGCTGGCGTCTATGGTGGTCTTGGCGTTATCCGTTCCTATCCAGGATTATTCTTCCCAACTTTCATCGCCGCCGTTATCGCGGAGTTAATTCTTTTCTTCATCGCCCAAAATGTTGCCGAAAAAGGCAACAACAAAGTTGCCCTACCCCTGCTGGCAACCTATAGCCTGCTGTCCGGTTACACCCTCAGCGGACTGGTCTACGTTGCATTAGGCACAAAAGGCGTTGGCATTCAAGGCATTGCCTTTGCCGCCCTGGGCTGTGGCGTCACCTTTATCGCCGCAAGGCAAATTGGCTCGAATCTGTCTGAAGAAGACGGAATGGCCTTAACCAAAACCATCAGCATTGGTATAGTTGCCTTGCTGGTCGTGATTTTGGGTCAATTCCTGTTTGCCCTGTTTGGCGTCTACACCCCCACCTGGCTGGAAATCGCTATTTCAGGCATTGGTGTGTTTCTGTTTGCCGGATGTGCCGTGGTGGATTTCTACATTTTGCCCCGCACCTACCGCAACGACCAATACCTGCCCGCAGCGCTGTCGATGTACCTGACTTACATCAACTTGTTTGTGTTTATCCTGCGCTTGTTAATTGCGATTAATGGTCGCGATTAACCTTGATTCTCAACGTTCTGTTTCTTAAAAGAGAAGGGTGGGCAGGTGTCCACCCTTCTCTTTTGGGGCAAAACAGCCGCTAAAATAAACATGTGCAAGCTTTTTTTCCAGCACAATCCAATCATGATAGAAGTTCAAGATATTAAACGCGAAGTCGAAACGCTGTCTCATCGCCTGGGTAAAACCCAGGACTATCTTTGACATTCCCGCTCTTTCTGCCAAAATTCAAGACCTAGAACAGCTGGCAGCGCAACCGAATTTTTGGGATAACCAAACTGCTGCCCAAAAAACCCTGCAAGAACTCAACGACCTTAAATCCCACATTCAGCAATATCACCAGTGGAAAAATAGCTTAGAAGACACCAAGGCGATTTTGGAACTGCTGGAATTAGAAGCCGACGCCGCACTGCTGCAAGAAGCCGAAACTAATGTTACCCAACTGAGTCGCGAACTCGACCGTTGGGAATTGCAGCAAATGCTTTCTGGCCCTTACGATGCAGAAGGGGCAGTACTGACAATCAATGCCGGTGCTGGCGGTACAGATGCCCAAGATTGGGCAGAAATGCTGTTGCGGATGTATACCCGCTGGGCAGAAGATCGCGACTATAAAGTGCATTTGTCGGAAATTTCAGCAGGCGATGAAGCGGGGCTAAAATCTGCCACCCTAGAAATTTCCGGGCGCTATGCCTACGGTTACCTGAAATCTGAGAAAGGCACCCATCGTCTAGTACGAATTTCCCCTTTCAACGCCAACGGTAAGCGGCAAACTAGCTTCGCCGGGGTGGAAGTGATGCCAATTTTGGAACAATCTGTTGAATTAGAAATTCCAGATAAAGATTTGAAAATTGATACCTTCCGTTCTGGCGGCAAAGGCGGGCAAAATGTTAACAAAGTTGAAACCGGCGTGCGAGTTGAACACGTTCCTACTGGTATAGCCGTGCGCTGTACTGAAGAACGAAGTCAACAGCAAAACAAAGAAAAAGCTCTTGCCCGTCTGAAAGCTAAACTGCTAATTATTGCCCAAGAACAACGCGCTCAAGAAATTGCCCAAATTCGCGGCGATATGGTTGAGGCGGCTTGGGGCAATCAAATCCGCAACTATGTTTTCCATCCCTATCAAATGGTCAAAGATTTGCGTACCGAGGTGGAAACCAGTGCCATTACAGACGTAATGAACGGCGATCTCGATCCGTTTATTCAAGCCTATCTGCGACAAGAAAATCAACTGGTCGAAAGCAGCGCGGTGTAATCGGCAGAAACCCGGTTTTTCTCAAAAACCGGGTTTCTCAACCAGCCAGAAACCCGGTTTTTCTCAAAAACCGGGTTTCTCAACACCCTACCTAGAAACCCGGTTTTGCTCAAAAACCGGGTTTCTCAAGTGTTTGTTAAAATTTTGTTACAATATCAGCTGTTAGCTCATAACCTGATAAACTTCACCTGATTTAGCATCACCATTCTATGAACTCTGCTTCACCCTCAAACGCTGCCGAAACGGCAACTGAAACAACTCCAGCTACCCCAGAAGCGCCACCGAGTTACGTCAAACTCGCTATGCGTAATATGGTACGCAAGCGCGGAGTATCTCTGAAGCACTTTGCCCTGACAACGATCGCTCTTTTAGCTGTTCTGATCGGTCTTTCTTACCTCACTCGTTAACAATTGCGATCAAATCCGGAATTTACAGGAGTAGGTGTGGAAATAGAAGTAAGCATACAGGATATTTTTGAGGAATTATACCACGAAAGCGTTATTTCTGCCGAAACTTGGCAGGAATGGTTTGAGCAATGGCTGGAAATCCTCAAATCTGAGCTTACACCCGCTGATGCCTATGAACTCAGCTTGCGTCTCACCGACGATGCTGAAATTCAGGAACTAAATGCCCAATACCGCAACAAAAATCAACCGACTGACGTCCTGGCTTTTGCGGCGCTGGAAGCAGATATACCTCAATCAGAGGAAATGTTGCTAAACTTGCCTTTGTATCTAGGGGATATCGTCATTTCGGTGGAAACAGCTTCTCGGCAAGCTCAGCAGCAAGGGCATTCCCTACAAACTGAGTTAGCTTGGTTAGCAGCACATGGTTTGCTTCACTTGTTGGGTTGGGATCATCCGAATGAGGATAGCTTGACTGCAATGCTGTCGATGCAAGCAAGTTTGCTTGATGCTGTACGCGATCGCTCCTTGCTAGATCAAATCACACCTGTTTAAGTTTGTGGCTGCACATGAAAGTGAATGAACCCCTCAATTCCCCCAAAACCAATAATCCCCAAACCTACGAAATAGCTTCTAATGGTTCCTCTCCCCCCTCTGAGATGCTGTCATCTGGGGTAAAAAACCCAACCGAACCAGTCCTATCCCCAAAACGCCAAATGTCGTGGCGGGTAGCCTCTAATTTAGCAGTTAGTTTTAAATATGCCTGGGCTGGACTGAGCTACACTTTTCAAACTCAACGCAATTTCCGCATCCATGTATTTATCGGCGCTCTGGCAATTAGCCTGAGCGTTTTTTTACACTTAAACTTGGTAGAAATTGCGGTGATTGGCCTGACTTGCGGCTTGGTTTTGGTGATGGAGTTACTCAATACCGCGATTGAATCGGTTGTCGATTTGACGGTCAAGCAAACTTACCACGAACTAGCTAAAATTGCCAAGGACTGTGCTGCGGGTGCGGTTTTAATTTCGGCAATGGCATCGGTTGTAGTGGCTGGGTTGTTAATCCTGCCGCCCCTGTTTAACCTGATTTATCTGTCAGCGATTAATTAGCAGCACGATAGAGCATTCAAAATTAAATATCTAAAATTAATTCAAAATTAGCCCTTGACAAAAGTTGCATTTTGGATTAAAAATATACCCTTGCCTAGCTAAGGAGTTTGAAGGTTGATTTTAGTTATCGATAATTACGATAGTTTCACCTACAACTTAGTTCAGTATCTCGGCGAACTAGCAGCAGAGTTTCCGGTAGCATCTGAAATCAAAGTGTACCGCAATGATGAAATTTCTTTGGAGCAAATCAAAGAGTTAAAACCAGATGGGATCGTGATTTCTCCTGGGCCGGGACGACCAGAAGATGCGGGGATTTCTTTAAAATTAATTGGAGAAATGGGGCCAAATTTACCAATTCTAGGCGTATGCTTGGGGCATCAAGGAATTGGTGAAGTGTTTGGCGGAAATGTGGTTTCGGCTCGTGAGTTAATGCACGGTAAAACTTCTCAGGTTTACCATACGGGCGTGGGTGTGTTTCAAGGTTTAGAAAATCCGTTTGTGGCAACCCGGTATCATAGTTTGGTAATTGACCGGGAAACTTGCCCGGAGGTGTTGGAAATTACGGCTTGGGTTGAAGATGGCACAATTATGGGGGTAAGACACCGGAACTATCCTCAGATTCAGGGCGTCCAATTTCACCCAGAAAGTATTCTCACGACTTCTGGAAAGCAGTTGTTGCGGAATTTTCTGTCATTGGTAACAGTGGACAGTTGACAGTTGACAGTGGACAGTGGACAGTGGACAGTTAACAGTTAACAGTTGACAGTGAGTCAACCGTCCTAGAATTACCTTGCTCTAAACCCAGTTTTTCTTGATAATTGTCCACTGTCCACTGAAGGGGAATGGGTAATGGGCGGGTTTGACCAAAGATCTAGGCGATCGCTCGCAGTGTAGTTCAACTCGCCCGCTTGTGCGCGATCGCATCAGCCGATATCTTTAAATACATGATGAAACGACGACAGTTGATGCGCTATGCTGGCGCTGGATTGGTAACGGCTTTGGGAACGGCTTGGCTGTCTGGATTTGAGGCCATTCACGCGCAAACTAGCGATACGCTTTCAATTCAGTGGTTAGGTCATACCTGCTTTTTGTTTTCGGGGGGCGGTAAGCGCATCCTCGTGAATCCGTTTCGCCCTCTCGGTTGTACCCAAGGGTATCGCCCCCCGAAAATAGAAACCGAGTTAGTGCTGATTAGCAGTCAGTTGCTCGATGAAGGGGCGGTGGATGAACTACCGGGCGATCCAAGACTGTTATTTGAACCGGGTGTGTACAACGTCGAGGGGACGCAATTCCAGGGAATTCGTACCGATCACGATCGCGTAGGCGGAAGGCGGTTTGGGTTTAATATTGCTTGGCGCTGGCAACAGGCAGGGATTAATATTCTGCATTTAGGGGGCGCGGCGGCACCAATCAGTGTAGAGCAAAAAATCCTCATGGGGCGTCCCGATGTGCTGTTTGTGCCTACCGGAGGCGGCCCGAAAGCTTACAATCCTACTGAGGCGAAAGCTGCGATCGCTACTCTCAATCCTAAAATAGTCATTCCCACCCACTACCGCACTCAAGCAGCAGCTGATACTTGCGATATCGTCGCCCTCGATGAATTCCTCAAACTGATGGATGGGATGCCGATTCGCAACATGGATACGGATACAATGACGCTGAGTAAGCGCGATTTGCCCGATAGCGGTTCAACGATCAAGGTTTTGAGTTATAGATTCTAGGTCACAGTGGATAGTTGATAGTTGATAGTTGATAGTGGATAGTGGATAGTTGATAGTGGACAGGGGACTGTGGACAATTATCAAGAAAAACAGGGATGATTGACAGTTTAGAGCAAGGTAATTCTAGGACGGTTGATTCACTATCAACTGTCAACTATCAACTATCAACTATCAACTATCAACTATCCACTGTCCACTGTCCACTGTCCACTGTCCACTGTCCACTGTCCACTGAAGCTAAATACCCCATAAGGTATAATTTTGTTTTTCTTCCATACATAGCTGGCTGTGGCGTTGCAGAATAAGATTACTGGATTCGGGTTGGCGATGGGACTGGGACTATGATGGATGTTTTGGATTTTTCCTCGATTGAGCAGGCAGCACAGTTTCGTTTGCTACAATCCCAATTGCGCGATCGCTGGCACGCGATCGATGTGTTGGATAATAGCGATTACGATATCCTCGTCATTCCTTCTTTGAGTCTCGATCAGCGCGAATTGCAAAAGATTCAGGGATTTCTCCACTACGAAGAACGGCTGCTGTTTTCGCTGATTCGGATGCAAAATCCGCGCACGCGGGTGATTTACGTGACTTCTCAGCCGCTACCGCAGATTGCCATCGATTATTACCTGCAATTGCTCCCCAGGATTCCATTTTCCCACGCGCGCGATCGCTTGGTGCTGTTCTCCACCTACGATGCTTCCCCTACCGCCCTGACTCAAAAAATTTTAAACCGCCCGCGCTTACTGGAACGCATTCGCGCCAGCTTGCGGACGGATAAAACCTATATGATTTGTTATAACTCTACGCCCCTAGAGCGCGAGTTATCGGTGCAGCTGTCCGTACCTTTATTAGCTTTAGACCCAGATCTGCTTTATTGGGGAACAAAAAGCGGTTCTCGGCAAATTTTCGGCGAAAGTGGGGTTCCCTATCCCGATGGCAGCGAATTGCATAAGAATACTCAAGATTTAGCCGCAGCAGCCGCAGAATTATGGGAACGGCAACCCAATTTGCAGCGCATGGTGGTAAAACTAAATGAAGGATTTTCTGGGGAAGGCAACGCGCTGTTGGATTTAAGACCAATCCAGGATAAATCCCCTGGTAGCGCATCTCACAACGAACGAGTCGCAGCGATTCACGAAAGCTTTGGGGATTTAAAGTATGAGGCGAAAGGCGAAACTTGGGATAATTTTTCTAGTCGCATCCCGGAATTAGGGGCAATTGTAGAAGCGTTTATTGAGGGAGAGTATAAAACTTCCCCCAGCGTTCAAGGTAGAATTACCCCGACTGGAGAAGTAGAAATCCTCTCTACCCACGATCAAATTTTAGGCGGCCCCAGCGGTCAAATTTACCTCGGTTGTCGCTTTCCCGCCGATGAATCTTATCGCCTCAGATTGCAGCAATTGGGATTGAAAATTGGACAAAATTTAGCCCAAAAAGGCGCTTTAGAACGCTTTGGTGTCGATTTTATCGCCGTGCGTCAAGAAGATATCGCAGGCGTTGCTCAATGGGATATTCAAGCAATTGAAATTAACCTGCGTAAAGGTGGAACTACTCACCCGTTGATGACATTAAAGTTTTTAACTAACGGTCGTTACGACCTTTCTACCGGATTATTTTACAGCCAGCACGGTTGTCAAAAATATTACGTTGCTACCGACAACTTACAAAAAGACCGCTACAAAGGATTGCTACCAAACGATTTGATGGATATTATTGCCGAACAGCGATTGCATTTTGATACCAGTACCGAAACGGGTACGGTGTTTCACCTCATGGGTTGCTTGTCGGAATTTGGCAAAGTGGGATTAACCAGTATCGGCAATTCTCCCCAACAAGCGCAAGAGATTTATAACCGAGTGGTAAAAGTATTAGACGAAGAAACGAAACCAATCTCTAACACTTTAATCGAGCAGGGAGAGGCAGAAAAAGCAATAGTTTCCTCAAAGTGATAGCCTCGTCCCTTCGTATCGGACTCGTATGGTTAATGTTGTTGTAGGGGCGGGTTTTACCAGATACCCTTGATTGGAAGCAAATTATATTGATAAACCCGCCCCCGTGCAATGCCGATGCAAGCGGACATGATGTGACATCCCGACGCTCCTAGAAACTGGGTTTCTTTGCGTATTAAGCATTCCAGTCAGTTTTAACTGACTTTAGCTTTAAGCCAGAAATTTATTTCTGGGCAAAGGGTTATCCTAAAAGCCCTGGCGGTTGCTGTAGTTTTGAAATTTCCTGTTTTCGGCGATCGCGCTCTTTTTTAGCAGCCGGAGCGCCAATCTTACAGCGGGTTGCATATTCTTGATCTTTCTCACCTTCTTCATCTTCCTCACCTTCCATCTCTTCCTCACCTTCCACATATTCCATATGTTCCCCACCTTCTACATCTTTCTTTTGCTGTAGTTTACCAACTGGCAATCTGCTGTATAGCCGACCTTTTAATCAGTCTCGAGGCAGAAGCTGTTCTGATTAAAATATCGATAATATTGGCATCCGATCAGGTCAAGTAGCGGTGTGGTGTTTCAAGAGCTTTTTGAAGGTGGCGGCGAGATGGGGGCGTTGATGCGATCGCTCGATTGGTCGCAAACGCTTTTAGGCCCCGTGTCTGGATGGGCGCAGAGTTTGAAAACGGCAGTTAGTATCCTTCTCAACTCCCGTTACCCGATGTTTGTTTGGTGGGGGCGAGATTACGCCAACCTTTACAACGATGCCTACCGCCCGATTCTGGGTGCGAGAAAACATCCCCAGTTTCTAGGAAAGTCTGCGAGAGACTGTTGGGCAGATGTATGGCATGTGGTGGGACCCTTGGCGGATAGCGTGTTTGCCACAGGTCAACCTACCTGGTCGGAAAATCTGCTGTTAATCATGGAGCGCAACGGCTACAGCGAGGAAACCTATTTTACCTTTTCCTATAGCCCCGTGCGCGATGAAAGCGGCGGCGTGGGTGGCATCTTCTGTGCCGTGATTGAAACCACAGAGCGCATCATCGGCGAGCGTCGCCTGCAAACGTTGCGAGAATTGAGTGCCAGCACCGCAGAAGCCAAGACGGTGGAGGAAGCCGTAAAGCTGGCTACGCTTGCCCTATCTGCCAATCCTCACGATATTCCCTTTGCCTTGCTCTACCAACTTGATGCCGAAAGTCAGCAAGTCTCTTTAGCCGGAACTACGACAAATTTAGCAGCCGAAAGTTTTTCGATTCCCCAACAGATCGACTTGAACCAGGCGCGGGATGTTTGGAATTTAACTGAAGTGAGGCAAACGGGCATCCCAGCCATCATTTCTAATTTGACCGAGCGATTTGGCAGCTTGCCGGGGGGAGCCTGGTCAGAATGCTGCAATTGTGCGCTAGTGATGCCGATTGGGAAAGCAGGAAAGGCGCATGAGTTAGTCGGTTTCTTGATTGTTGGGATTAGTCCGCGCCGGGAATTTGACGATAGTTACCGGGGATTCTGCGATTTAGTGGCAAATCAGGTGGCTACGGCGATCGCTAATGCCGATGCTTACGAAGCAGAGCGCCGAAGGGCCCAAGCATTGGCAGAACTAGATCGAGCCAAAACAGACTTTTTCAGTAATATTAGCCATGAGTTTCGCACCCCCTTAACGCTGACGCTGGCTCCCCTGGAAGAAATACTGGCGAATCCCGCAGCGCCGGTGCCGAGCGATCGCGAACAGTTAGAAACAGCTTACCGCAACTCTGGGCGATTGCTGAAGTTGGTCAATACTCTGTTAGACTTCTCGCGCATCGAAGCTGGGCGGATTGAGGCAGTCTACGAGCCAACCGACTTGGCAATGCTCACCACCGACTTGGCAGGGGTGTTTCGCTCAGCCATCGAACGGGCGGGACTGCGCTTGCGGGTAGACTGCCCTCCGCTGCCAGAGCCTGTCTACGTCGATCGGGAAATGTGGGAAAAGATTGTTCTCAATCTAATCTCGAACGCCTTTAAGTTTACCTTCGAGGGCGAGATTGCCGTTATTCTACGGGCTGGTGACGATCGAGTTGAGTTAGCCGTTCAAGATACCGGCACGGGTATTCCCGCTGTTGAGTTACCCCGCATCTTTGAACGATTCCATCGCGTCAAAGCAGCGCGCGGACGCAATTATGAAGGCTCGGGAATTGGCTTAGCATTAGTGCAGCAATTAGTCAAGCTGCACGGCGGCACCGTTGAGGTCAGCAGTATTGAGGGGCAAGGTACTTGTTTTAGGGTGAGTTTGCCGTTAGGTTCAAGCCATCTACCAGCCGATAGAATTGCTGCTACTCGTTCCCTGGTTTCGACGGCGACTGGGGCGGCTCCTTATGTGGAAGAAGTGCTGCGTTGGATATCGACGGACTCTTTTGCCCCTGCGGAATTGAGCGAGGGCGGACAAAGTTTGCCGATTGTGCGCCCTCAAACTCAATTATCGGCTCGCATTCTGTTGGTGGACGACAACGCCGACATGCGCGATTACGTCAGGCGGTTGCTCGCCAGCCAGGGGTATGAAGTAGAAACCGCAATTGATGGTTTGTCGGCATTAAACGCGATGCGGGAATCTGTTTTCGATTTGGTGCTGACAGATGTGATGATGCCCTTGCTCGATGGCTTTGGTTTGTTGAAAGAGTTGCGATCGCACATCACAACCAAGGATATTCCAATTATTTTGCTATCTGCCCGCGCCGGTGAAGAAGCCCGCATCGAGGGTTTAGAATCGGGAGCCGATGATTACTTGACCAAGCCATTTTCCGCCCGCGAATTGTTGGCGCGAGTAGAAGCCGTTCTGAAATTGAGCCGACTACGACGCGATGCGATCGCTCAAGAGCAAGCTTTGCGACAAGAGGCAGAAGCGGCAAAGCAGCAGGTAGAGAGGATTCTATCGAGCATCAACGATGGCTTTTATGTCCTCGATCGCGATTGGCGTTTTACCTATGTCAACGATCGCTACTGCGAAATGGTACAAATGCAGCGGGAAGCGATTCTAGGACAGAACCTTTGGCAGCTATTTCCGGCGGCGAGCGGGACAGAGGCTGATATAAAATTCCACCAAGCAATGCGCGAACAAACCTCGCTTCAGTTCGATTATCTTTACCTCCCCTGGAATTGTTGGCACGATCATCGAGTTTATCCTTCGCCTTCCTCTTTAACCGTTCTTCTGTCGGATATCACCGAGCGCAAGCGATCCGAACTGATGCTGATCGAGCAGAAGCGATTGCTAGAGTTGATTGCCTCTGGAAAGCCCTTGGAAGAATGCCTCTTGGCGGTGTGTCATGCCATAGCAAGGCTGAATCCGGCGACGCGCGCCTGTTTCTTGCTCGCCGATGAGGAAAGACAAACTTTTCCCCATTCGGTTACACCAGATCTGCCATCGTCTTTTGGTCAGGGGCTGAAAAATGCACCGATTAACGATCTGTGCATTGGTACTTGTGGTGAAGCGGTGTATCGGGGACAACCAATTGCTTGCACAGACATTGCCAATGATGCTCGCTGGTCTCAGGAATGGCGAGATTTATGTTTGAGTCACGGTATCCGCGCGTGTCATTCTACACCAGTGATGGGGATCTCTCGCTTGCCGTTAGGGTCGCTGATGCTGTGCTTTGACACCGCAAGGATGCCGACTGACTGGGAATACCAACTGGCGGAGTTTGGCACTCAGATTGCCAGCATTGCGTTTGAGCGCGATCGCTCCATCTCTGCCCTCAAAGCCAGCGAAGCGCAAAGCCGAGATATTCTCCAAAGCATCAATGACGGATTTCTGGCGCTCGACGAGAATTGGCAATACACTTATCTGAATCAGGCTGCCGCCATATTGCTCGATCGGACAGTTGAGGATTTGACGGGCAAAAATATCTGGGAGGAATACCCAGGATTGATTGGCACCGAGTTTGAGCAGGTTTATCGCAGCGCGATGCGCGATCGCGTTGCGAGTTCAGCTACCGCGTTTTATCCTTACCACAATCGCTGGTATGAAGTGCGCGCCTACCCTGCGACAAAGGGAATTACCGTCTACTTCAGAAACGTGAGCGATCGCATTCAATTAGAGAGCGATCGCGCTCGACTGCTACAGCAAGAACAAGCGGCACGAGAAGCCGCCGAACGCGCAAATCGCGTCAAAGACGAGTTTCTAGCGGTGCTATCCCACGAGTTGCGATCGCCCCTCAACCCGATTTTGGGTTGGACGAAGCTGCTACAAACCCGCGATTTTGATGTTGCTCGAGCCAAAGAAGCTCTAGCAGTAATTGAGCGTAACGCTAGACTTCAGGCACAGTTAATTGACGACTTGCTCGATATTTCTCGCATCATCCAAGGCAAGCTCAGTCTCAAGACAGATGCAGTTAGCTTGGCATTTGTGATTTCCTCAGCCCTCGAAACCGTGCGCCTCTGTGCAGAAGCCAAGCAAATTAAAATTGAAACAATTCTAGAACCGGGAAGAGAAACAATTATCGGAGATGCCGCCCGGTTGCAACAAGTCGTCTGGAATCTACTCTCAAATGCAGTCAAGTTCACTCCCCAAGGTGGCAAGATCCTGGTCAAATTGGAGCAGGAAAACTCTGGCAACTCTTCCTTTGCCAAACTAACGGTAACAGACAACGGAAAAGGTATCAAACCGGAATTTCTCCCTTATCTGTTCGAGTATTTTCGTCAGGAAGATTATTCTACCACCCGTAAATTTGGCGGATTGGGGTTAGGATTGGCGATCGCGCGTCAAATTGTCGAAATGCACGGATGCACAGTGGCGGCAGAAAGTCAAGGTGAAGGACAGGGTGCAACTTTCACCGTGCGATTGCCACTCCCAAACGATACAAGTGAAGCCAGACAAGACGGTTCATTTGCTTCGCCGCTAGGTGAATTTGCCTCTCTTCCCCTAGCAAACGTTCATGTCTTTGTAGTGGATGATGATAAAGATACTCTAGAGTTTTATCGGGTGGCTTTGGAGTCTTCAGGGGCAAAGGTAACGGCTGCAAGTTCTGCGGCAGAAGCAATGCAACGCCTCTCACAAGTTACTCCTGATATTTTACTCAGCGATATTGGGATGGCTAATACCAATGGATATATGCTGATGGAGCAGGTGAGGCAGATCGAAGCATTTCAAAGTCAGCGAATTCCAGCGATCGCTCTAACAGCTTATGCCAGCGACAGCGATCGCGAGTTAGCTTTTGCAGCTGGTTTTCAGCAACACTTGCCTAAACCGATTGATATCGAAGCATTAATCGTGGCAATCGTGCAGCTCTTGAACTAAAATCTAAAATCTAAAATCTCAAATCTAAAATCCTTAAGTACTGCCTCCGGGTACTCCGCGTTTAGGAGGAGGAGGTAATTCAGATTGGCGTGTTTTGGTTAATTTGGGTTTCATACCCCGCGCCAAAATCGATGGGGTGAAGAAACAACGGGAGATGGATGAAGTGGTTGACTCGGCGATGTTTGAGGAAAATTGCGCTAATGTGGTGATGGGGTTAGCGCCAGCGATCGCCGCCACTGCAACGCCTGTCACTACGCCACCGATCAAATGCATCCTGGAAAAGCTACTATCCATATCAAACACCGAAAACGTTTGTATAGTTTTAACTATCCCAAGCGGCATCTGCCGTTAGGTGGTTTGTGTAATCAATACTCACAGGCGTTAACACCTCCACCCCGTGGCGTACACATCTGTGAATGTGCTTACACAGAAAGCAACAACCCCTGGGTCGGGGGACTATAAGTAGAAGAGCAAGGGAATTGAGTATGGTTAAAAAGAATGAGGGACGATCTAAATTAGCCTTTCCTCCCTCGTTCTTTCTTTTTCAGTTCCGTTGTTTGAGCGTCTCCAGTCGTCCGATCCCAGGGTTCATCACTTCGCGCCAAGTCTGGAAGGCAAAATGAATCAAACTGAGTTTAACAAGGCGTTTGCCAAACTGACCGGAAGACAGCAAGAAGTGTTGCTCAAATTTCTACAGGGACAAAAAGATGCAGATGTTGCCAAGGAACTGCATATCACCCAAGACACGGTGAGAAGGCACATTGCCAATATTTGCCGGGAATTTGGTTTAAGCGAACCTGGAGACGCTGGTTACTCCCATCGTTCGGATTTGGTGACGTTATTTGTGAAATATAGACCTGAATTATTAACTGCCAGCGAAAGTCCCGCCGCCATTACCGGCACCAAAGTTTTACTGAGTTACTATCGCAACCAAGAGCCAGATCAGGAGTTAGTCACCGAGTTAGATAATGTCTTGCGGGATAAAGGCTACGACGTGTTTCCAGCCAACGCAAGTCTACGGATGGCTAAAGATGGGTTGCGACAAATTTATACCGCCCTCAACACTTGCGATTATTTGCTGCTGTTATTGTCGCCGGTTTCGGCTTGCAGCGAAATGGTGACCGAGGAAGTGGGATTGGCTAAGAGAATACAAAGTTCGCGGGACGATCGCAAGCCTTTAATTATTCCGATCCGGATTAATTGTCCCCTGAGTTTGCTCAACCACGATTTGCGCGGTTACCTGCAAAAAATGCCGCAAATCGAGTGGCGATCGCATGATGATACCCCCGCAACGATACAACAAGTTTTGCAGTTAGTAGGGGCAAGTTTTGATGGCGATCGAGGAGAAAATAGAAGCAGGGTTGCAGGTTACGAACCATCGAAGATAATATCGCCTTATGCCGCGACGCCGCAGCATCCACCCCAACCAGTAGCAGAACCGGAATTACCCAGAGGACAGGTAGAATTAGCCTCGGCGTTTTACATCGAACGTCCGGGAATAGACGAAAGATGTTACGAAGCGATCGCCAAACCAGGTGCGTTAATTCGCATCAAAGCACCCCGCCAAATGGGCAAAACTTCCTTAATGGCGCGGGTACTCCATCGTGCCGCCGGTTGTGGTTACCGCACCGTGCCTTTAAGCTTCCAACTTGCAGATAGTAAAGTATTCACCGACTTAGAACAATTCTTGCGTTGGTTTTGCGTTAACGTCGCCTTGCAATTAGAATTGCCCGATCGGTTAGGCGAGTATTGGAACAACATTTTTGGCAGCAAAGTAGCTTGCAAATCTTATTTTGAACGCTATTTACTCGCTAACGCTTCCAGTCCTCTCGCCTTGGGATTAGATGAAGTCGATGCCATCTTTAGATACCCCGAACTAGCGGCGGATTTTTTAGCCATGTTGCGCGCTTGGCACGAAGAAGCGAAAAATCGGGATATTTGGAAAAAACTGCGCTTGGTTGTCGTCCACTCGACAGAAGTTTACGTACCGATGGATATCAATCAATCGCCGTTTAATGTAGGGTTGCCGATAGAATTGCCTGAATTTCAAGCAGCGCAAGTGGAAGATTTGGCAAATAGACACGGGTTAGCTTGGGGGAATTTAGAGGTCAAAAAATTAATGGGAATGTTGGGAGGACATCCTTATTTAGTCCGACTGGCACTTTATCACATTGCCCGATCTGAAATTACTTTAGAACAACTTCTGCAAACCGCTCCCACCGATGCCGGACTCTACAGCGACCATTTAAGGCGGCATTTGTGGAATTTAGAACGGCATTCCGAGTTAGCAACAGCGCTGAAAAAAGTCGTGGATGCAAATGCTCCCGTGCAATTGGCATCAATGCAAGGATTTAAGCTACAAAGTATGGGGTTGGTCAACCTGCAAGGGAACTATGTCACCCCCCGTTGCGATCTATACCGTCAGTACTTCCGAGTTCGGCTATCATCAAATTAAGTAGGAATACTGAACGCTGCGGCTCTCTCGCTGTCGATCTGGGTGCATAAGTCTGGGAGGGTGAGACATAGTAGCTTATGGATGAAGGTGCGAGCAGTTTCGCCCCGATTCCTTCTCACGCAAGTGGGAGAAGGTAACACAGAGGTGCATCGATGAATTCGGAACCTTCCTCAGCGTATGACTATCAGGTAGGCGGGTGCTTACCCCAGGACAGCCAAACTTACGTCAAAAGACAAGCCGACTTAGACTTTTATCAAGCCATGATGGCGGGAGAGTTTTGCTATGTCCTCAACTCGCGACAAATGGGGAAATCTAGCTTGCGGGTACAAACGATGCAACGCCTTCAATCCGAAGGCGTTGCTTGTGCAGTGGTAGACTTGACCTCGATTGGTTGTCGCGATATTACTCCCCAACAGTGGTATGCCAGCATTATCAAGACTTTGGCGGATGGTTTTAATTTATCCGATAAAATAGATATTGTTAGTTGGTGGTGCGATCGCGAGATTTTTTCCGCCGTGCAACGCCTCGATGAGTTTATCGGTAAGGTACTGCTGAAAGAATTTCCGCAAAATCTGGCGATCTTCGTCGATGAAATTGATAGCGTTAAACGACTCAATTTCGGAGTCGATGATTTTTTTGCCTTAATTAAATCTTGCTACAACAAACGGGCAGATCGTCCGGAATATCGGCGTCTGGCTTTTGCTTTGTTGGGCGTAGCGACGCCGAGCGAGTTAATTAAAGATGCCAATCGCACGCCTTTTGATATTGGTCGCGCCATCGATTTAACCGGATTTCAACTGCACGAAAGCTTGCCTTTAGCCAAAGGGTTAGCGCGGAAGACTAGCAACCCGATAGCCGTCTTGAAAGCTATTTTAGATTGGACTGGTGGCAAGCCGTTTCTGGTGCAAAAATTGTGTAAACTAGCGATAGGAGAAAATACACCAATTCGCGAAGGGAGGGAAGCTGAATGGGTAGAGGAACTGGTGCGATCGCGCATTGTGGAAAATTGGGAATCCCAAGACGAACCCGAACACTTGCGAACCATCCGCGAGCGCATTTTGCATCGCCACGATACCAATACCACCCGTAAGCTGTTAAAGCTGTATAAACAAATTTTGGATCGCTGCGAAATCCCTGTAGACGACACACCGGAAAAAATGGAATTGCGACTATCGGGATTAGTCGTCAAACACCAAGGTAAATTAAAAGTTTATAATCGAATTTACCAATTAATTTTTAATCAAATTTGGGTGCATCAGGAAATAGAAAAACTACGAGAACCTGAACCCCCCATGCCCGAACCCATAACTGACGATCAGATCCTCTATGACCACTTACTCGAATTATCAAAAACCAAATCTCCTCAAGAATTACTGGAAAGATTTAATAAGTTATTTATTGACGGCATGGGCTATCCCGAATCGGAAGTAGAAGCAGCTCTTTATAGAATTATAGCCTTTTTAAACCAAGAGTCAAAATTCAACTATTTCCTCAATCGTTGCTGCTATATTTTAATCAACCGCTGGCAAGCTCACCCCAAATATAAAGATGCGATCGCCGATTTGGTTGCATTATTGGAGCATGGGGCATGGCGGTATAAGCAAAAAGCCTCTCCTTCGCGGGTTGTGAGACGCTTGCACGAATTAATTTATTTGTTTACCCAAAGCAACGAATATCATATCCTCAAACGCTTGTTACCCGTCGTAGAGATCAACTATACTCCACATCCCCCAGAACCTAATCAACCCTTAAGTCAATTAATTTATCGATATCCTTATTTGTACAGTCATTATTTGCTGCCCGAAGACAGTTCTTACGAACATCGGCAAATGATCCGGCAAATTCAAGAAAAAAATCGACAGCAATTGCAAGATAGGCTGTCTGAATATATTCCTTACTTGTTGAACAGAGTTAAACAAGATCCCAAAACAAACGCACCTAAACCGCGTGGCAATAGTTTTAGAGATATTATCCTCAATCCTGCCTATGAAGAACCTGAGATCCTGATTTCTCCATCGGCAGACATGAGGCAACCAGTGCCGAATCCTACCCTTTTAACCGACGAGCAACTTTACTTTGCCATCAAGGAATTCGTCGGAAAAGTAGAAAAAACCTACACTTATCAAGACTTAGCGAATATTTTCCTCAGTCGCCATACCATAACCAGAACCTATCGAGACTTCAAAGAAGATTTATACCAATATTTGATTGCATCGGTAGATGCCAAATATGGCAAGCATCAATTTAACCAACGCTTGTACAATTTCCTCAAAAACACATTAACTGAAAGCGAGAATAAAAAAATAGACGAGCTTTTAATTATGCGGACTTGCAGCCAATTATTTAATTTTTTAGTCACGAATCCCCAAGATCCTGAATATTTATACTTTTTCGATATGCTAAGTAATCTGGGAACGATCAAAACCGTGGGTTTGTTACTAAAAATTGCCCTGCTATCTGGTAAGGTAAAACCCCATTTAGAAAAGCGATTTTCCATTTTGTTCTCTTACTATGAAACTCAAGCTTTCAAGGAAATTGGCTGGCTCGTCCACTCTCTAGAAAACTTAAATATTGCCTTATTGACCAACTTTGGAACTGTAGATGTATCTTCAATTAAGAAGAATATTCTTTAACTAATTAACTCAAGTTGCTAGTTATGAGGTCAAGCATTGTCGATCCCCCTAAATCCCCCTTCACAAGGGGGACTAAGAATCCGGTTCTCCCCGCTGTTTTGGGGGGTTAGGGGGGATCAAACCAACCATATTTGTAACTAGCAACTTGCGTTAAT
>CAYXCW010000085.1:0-31866 GCA_964463555.1 uncultured bacterium | reverse complement strand
GGGGGATTTAGGGGGATCTAAAATGCTTGACCTCATAACTAGCAACTTGAGTTAATTAACTTTTCCAGAGGGACTCCGGTTTTTGATAGCAATTAACAATTAGCAATTAGCAATTAGCAATTAGCAATTACCATAATGAAAGTTGCAGTTTTTAGTACCAAATCCTACGATCGTCAATTTCTAGAACCGGCAAATACCAACTTTGGTCACGAGTTGGTGTTTTTTGAACCGCAATTGAATCGGGATACTGCGGTTCTCGCGGCTGGATTTCCAGCTATTTGCGCGTTTATTAATGACCAATTGGATGCGCCTACTTTAGAAATTCTCGCCGCACATGGCACTCGCTTGCTAGCTTTGCGATCTGCGGGTTTTAATCATGTGGATTTATCCGTTGCTGCTGATTTGGGCTTGACAACCGTGCGGGTTCCTGCTTATTCGCCTTATGCGGTGGCGGAACATACTGTAGGGCTAATGCTAACTCTTAATCGCAAGTTTCATCGCGCTTACTATCGAGTGCGGGAAGGGGATTTTTCCATCAATGGATTGATGGGTTTCGATATGCGCGATCGCACGGTGGGTATCGTCGGTACGGGAAAAATTGGTCAAGTCGTGGGGCAGATTTTGCAGGGATTCGGCTGTCATATTCTGGGCTATGATGTCTATCCCAACGAGGAGTTTAAAGCGTTGGGAGGGAAGTATGTGGAATTGGCGCAATTGTTTGCCCAATCTGATATAATCACCCTGCATTGTCCGCTGACGCACGAAACGCATTATTTGATCGATGAGAGTGCGATCGCGCAAATGAAACCCGGTGTAATGCTAATTAATACCAGTCGCGGTGCGCTAGTCGATACCAATGCAGCGATCGAGGGTCTGAAATCGCGTAAAATTGGTTATTTAGGTTTGGATGTATACGAAAGAGAATCGGATTTGTTTTTTGAGGATATGTCGGATGAAATTATCCAAGATGACGAATTCGAGCGTTTGCTAACCTTTCCCAACGTGATTGTTACCGCGCATCAAGCATTTTTTACCTCAAATGCTTTGCAAAACATCGCCGAAACGACTTTATCAAATATTACCGATTTCGAGCAAGGTCGTCATTGTCCGAATGAGATTAGCGCCAAACAAAAAACGAAGACACCCGCTTAATATATTGTGGTTGTAGGGAACACGAGCAAATCTTCTCGTTAAATGCAAAAGTTGATTAATGCCGTGTCCCTACAATAACCGCATCCAGCAATACATCCGGTACGGTTAGCATTTCTCCTTCGCGCCAAATACCCGCAACTATCTCTAGGAAAGGATTGGTTGATAAAACATCTATTCTTGTTTTTAAAACGCTGTGAATGACTGCCAATGGCTGCAATTTTGGTCGGCAAAGTTCGTGCCATTCTCCGATTTGTTCACGAGATTTGCTGATGATGATATAATGGGTGCATTGCTCTACTAAAGGCATCTTTTCTGGCTGTGGCTTTCCTCCCACATCGACTATTACTAAATCCACTAACTCGCGTAGATTTTTCACATCTCGACGATTTTTTTCAAAATAATCTGGGATTAAATGACGAGTAAGGTCACTTTCATGGATGCGGAATTCATTCTCTCGCACGAGTCTTTTAACTAACTGCCGATTGGCAGTTTCGTATGCCCAATTTCCTTGTCCATCCCAGTTGGCTCGATGCAGAAAGATTTGTTTATTCAGGTTTTTTTTGAGTAAATCCCAGCGCAATGTATTGGCTAAAACGCTCTTACCGCTATCGGGAGGGCCACCGATCAAAATAGCAGGGCAAGGGGTTTGATTGAGCAAGGCAGATATGGTATCTCCGGGTGCTTTTTCGGCTACTTGACTTTGGATGATAACAGCTACGTTCTTGCGGGCATCATAACAAGCTAACCAGGGAACAGATCGACATCGTTCGGTTAAATTTACGTATAACCAAATTGGTGCTTGACCAAATAATATTACCTCTCGATTTAAATCTAGTTCGCTGGGTAGTTCTAAGTGAGGTAAAATATCCGTCGCGATCAGTTCTCTTGGGGGAAGTAAGTTGATTAATAGGGTTTGGTAATTTCCCTCGGTTGTTTTTAGTTGGGTTACTTCCAAGCTAACTTGTTTTTGCCAGTCCAGATTCATATTGTCCTCGCGCGTTGCTATGGCGAGAAAAAGCCATCTTTACTTTTGAAATATGGCATGTGGTAAGTCAACTGGCAATATCTCTCCGACTACAACTTCGCGGGTGTGGGCGGCGACGACGATCGCACCTCCAGATTGCGGTTTTGCTTCTCCTAAACGGGGATCGAAGCAAGCTACCCAAGCGGCGGGATGGCAGGCGTGAACCAGATAGGCGTATAACCATATTGGGGCTTTTCCTTCGATGACTACGCCTTGACTCCAAACCATGTTTTCCGGTAGGAATAAGGTTTTGAGATCGGCGGGTTCGATCAGTCCGTCGGGCGCTGTAATCTGGATGTGCAGGTGTTGGTATTTGATTCCCGTTTCGGTTTGATTGGGGATGAGTTTTAGTTCAACGGCTGTCATTATGTAGGTGCGTTTTTGACTATGCTGTTACTTTAGCAAGGGGTTGGAAGGGGATTCTTCCAAAGAGGGGGCGATCGCACTCCCAAAGCAACAGCACAATCAAAGAAACCGGGTTTGTTTCCTCGTTTACCCATCACCCAATCGCGGCATCGCGATCGCAGAAATTTTTAAGATCAAAGATCTTGGTAGGGGCACGGCATCAATCAGCTTTGCCGTTAACCAGAAGGTTTTCTGCTGCCGTACCCCTACAACCAGGATCTATTGTCTTCCCAACGTTTCCAAACATAGAATCAACGCCTCGCAAGTCTTTGCCGCAGCGGGGTAGGAGATGCGATCGCACAGTTCATAGTACTGAGATCTTGCACCATAGTCCATAACCGCCAGAGAATCAATTCTCTGGCTAATAGCGAAAGTCCATTGAAATGGACTGTTAATCTGATTTCAGTCCACTTCAGTGGACTTAGGCTATTAGCCGTGGACTTGAGTCCACGGCGGGCAAAAATCACAGGTGCAAGATCTAAACTTTCTTTCTGAGGGCAGTTGACAATTTTTGGTTTTTTACCCTAACTTATTTTGTAAGGTGTCATCGACACCACTCGCCAGATCCTTGAAAACCGCATAACTTCGTTGAGTGGTGTCGATTGCTTACACAGTCTGGGTTTCAAGCTTTTATTTTTCCGTTTATTGCACATGACCCCCCCTTTGTTGACAGGTAAATTTTCTGGTGTCGATTTGCAAGCTGAAATCCAGTCCTGGTAAGGCTTCCTGAACGAACTCTTTACACTTACATCACCCCGCAAGGGGACGGAAACAATTTGCCCCGATTCATAGGCTTGTGCGTTGGCGACTTTACACTTACATCACCCCGCAAGGGGACGGAAACTCTTTGGACAGGGAAAAATTCGGGCTTAGTGGAGCTACGGCAACTTTACACTTACATCACCCTGCAAGGGGACGGAAACACAAGAAACTGCCGGAGACTGAGGTTTCCCAACAGTTCTCTTTACACTTACATCACCCCGCAAGGGGACGGAAACCGTTTCCTGCGCTGCAACCTGAATCAGTCGTTCGGTGACTTTCCACTTACATCACCCCGCAAGGGGACGGAAACATCAGGGACAGAACGATCTTGTCCTGGATCAGCTTCAGTTTGCATTAACACCTCCCCGCAAGGGGACGAAAACCCTAACCAGAAAAATTTGGAATCGCAAACTTCCAACATAA
Source organism: uncultured bacterium (assembly GCA_964463555.1). GTDB lineage: Bacteria > Cyanobacteriota > Cyanobacteriia > Cyanobacteriales > Aerosakkonemataceae > Microseira. The sequence goes on along the minus strand of CAYXCW010000085.1, from coordinate 28,100 downwards.
GCGATATTAGAAAAACGATCGCACAAATCCAAAAATGCTCAACCCACCTTGGAGCGAACCTCCCAGCGTAGAATTGTTGCAATCGCTGGCGCGGGGAAATTTAAAACAACAACTGCTACAGGCGTTGCGCTTGTGGGTGTGGCTGCATTTTCTGTATGGGGAAGCAGCAACAAAGCTCAATTTGCCAGAACCTTTTGGCTATGCGGATTGGCGGGATGCTTTCTTGGGCGAGACGCACACCAAGGGGGAAGAAAAACCCGGATTGCATGACTGGCAATGTTTCTGTGGGAAAACCGTTGCAGCATGGTTATTCAGTCCAAACCTCAATTTAACTCAGTTGGAATGGGAAACATTGTTGCGCGATTCCACCTTCGCTTCCCAAGTTGAACAACAGCAGCAGCAGTTTGCCGACTCACTCCGACGGCATCACCTCTGTCCCGATAACCTGCAAAAATTGTGGGAAACTCGTCTGTTTGGTTTGACTCGCCGCGCCTTGGCAGCGGATTTGTCAGTATTGGCAGAACTGCAATGGCTCAAACGCAGCGGTCATCTATATTATCGGGTGAGCGATCGCCCTTTTACACCCAGTCCAGTAGGAAAAACGGATGCAGGTTTAATAACCTACAATCTAGAGTTTCTCACGCAACCGGATTTAGCAGCGATCGCAGATAATCTTTCCGCACGTCTCCAAGGACAACAACGCTTTTTCGTCCACGTCGAATATGTCATCACAAAAATAGATCGCGTCGATGAATGGCAAGATCGACTCCGCACCCTCTGGGAACAAAAAGTCATCCCGCCGATTTTACTCACCTACTGGAATGCTTCGCAGCAACAAACCCTCGCCGCCGTTGTCTATCCCGTGTGTATCTATTACTACCAGCGCGGCCCATATCTCTGTGGATTTGGGGAACTGCCGCCGGGAGAAACCAAACAACTAGACTGGCGCAACTATCGCCTCGACCGCATTGAGAGTATCGAACCCCTGAGTTGGGAATCGGCGCGGGTTCCCCCGGCGCTGAAACAGCGGTATCGCACGGGGACATTGCCCACACCAGACGAGATTCAACTGGCAATGGCAGAAGCTTGGGGTTTCGATTATTACCAAGCAGCCCTGATGTTATTACTGAGATTTGACCGCGAGTGGGATGACCGTTATATCCGCAATACCTATCGTCACGCGACGTTTAAAGCGGTGGACTATCAAACCGCCGGAAACCTGATTCGCCAGACATTAAAGGGCGAACAACGAGAAGCAATGCTGAAAGTGTGGCGCGCGCGATCGCCGGGTGATGCCTACTACCGCGCCACCTATCGCCAAAACGACCCCAACGTGATGCAGCGCTTGCGGGCGTGGCGACCCCGCGTTGAAATTTTGCTACCCGTGGAACTGCGAGAAAGGGCAGCGAGGGAAGTACAACAAGAATGGAAACTTTATCATGAATGAAGGCTCGGTAACAAATTTAACCTCGCGCTTTGAGACGGCGCTGATTTATGCCACCCAACTTCACGCCCAGCAGCGTCGCAAAGTCACGGGCGTACCCTACATCGCCCATTTATTGGGAGTAACGGCGTTGGTATTAGAAGATGGCGGAGATGAAGATGAAGCAATTTCCGCTTTGTTGCACGACGCGGTAGAAGACCAAGGCGGGGCAACAACCAGGTTAGAAATTTTACATCGGTTTGGGGACAAGGTAGCGGAAATAGTCGATGGTTGCACCGAACCAGATGCGAGTTTATTCCCCAATTGGAAAGCACACAAGTTGCAATATTTAGCACAGTTGCGTTGCGCCTCGCCATCGGTGCAGCGGGTGATGCTAGCAGATAAATTGAACAATGTTCGCGGGATGTTAATCAATTTGCGACTAAAAGGAGAAGCGATTTGGAGTCAGTTTCGCGGCAATAAGGAAGATATTTTATGGTTACAGCAAGCGCAATTGGAAATTTATCGTCAGGTGAGTAGAAGTTGGATGGTTGAGGAATTGGAAAAGAGTGTAAGAGAGTTGGATGGTTGGTTATTTGAGAAAGCGGGTTTTTGAATGCGATCGCTGCAAAAGGAAAGCATTTTATACCAAATCCGCTTTGATCGCCCCTTTTATGCCGAACGACTAAAGTCGCGGCTACACAAACAAAGCCCGCCTATGCCTCCGGCACGCTGCGCGAACGCGGGCTATAAAATAAAGGGGGTCTAGAACCAGGATTTGGTATTACCTGAAAGTACAGCATTTCTAACTTTTCATCTGTTGTTTATAGCGCAAAGCTGCTGTTTTCAAAGCTTGGTTTGTTGGGGGAGGATTCAACAGCGCGATCGCATTTCTGTTTCCACTTACTTGAACAGGCGATCGCTTACGGAAAAAGTTACTCGCTGGCGATTTGAAGAAACCCGGTTTTTCAAGTCTTGTTGAGAATGATGCAAGATCTGAGTTTTGGTTCTTTTTTAAGGTTCAGCGAATGGATTTAGCAGCGAAATACTGCAATCGTCAAAATCACGGGTGTTTCGCGTTACCAACGTGAGTTGATGGAGATGGGCAGTAGCTGCTATCAGCATATCTGCTTGAGTACGAGGTTTCCCCTGAGTTCGCAAGCGACCTCGCAATTCGCCGGAAAACTGGGCAATCTCAGCAGTAATGGGGATGATTTGGCAATAAGTTTTTAGGAATTGCTCAAACCAGTTTTGCACTCTGGCATTCGGTTTTGAGGCTAAACCGTAAGCGATTTCTTCTACGGTAATTACACTCAAAAAAATAGATGAAACTTGGGTACTCCACGCTAATACCCCTGGGTTGGGTTGAGGGCGTGATAGTTCGCTGATAATATTGGTGTCACAAAGAAATGTCACAGAGATTATCTAGAAATGAATTAGCACGATCTTCACGAGCAGGAACTTCTAGATTATAATTTTCCTCTGCACAAATCTGACGCAATTGGGCAAAAGCATCTGCCAGGGAAGGTTTACGGTGCTGTTGCTGCCAAACTAAGAATTCCTGAAAGATTTCAGCTTCTACCACGGCTGCTACCAGTTTGTCCCCATCGTAAATCAGTTGAGGTTCTGCAACTGAGGCATCAAGAAGTTCAGAAAATTTCTGTTTTGCTTCGTAAATTTTCCAATTCATCGGTTTCTAACTCTATCCGCAGTGGCTTCCCGATCGCAATTGTCAGTTATTAATATTTATAGCATTTCTGTTATCAATTACAGCAGTTTCCGCTGTAATTGAACAGGCGATCGCCCAGGCAAAAACTTTGGTAATTTGGGGAGATGCGATATGCCTCCGGCACGCTGTGCGATCGCACCGTTCGTAGTAGGCACGGAGAGTGCCGCACCCCAAACTGCCACCAAACTTTCTCTCTTGCGGGGCTTGACAAATTTTTCTTGTTTACCCTAACTTATTTGGTATCGTGTCATCGACACACCTCCCCCGATCCTTGAAAACCGCATAATCTCGTTGAGGTGTGTCGATTGCTTACACAGTCTGGGTTTCAAGCTTTTATTTTTCCGTTTATTGCAAATGACCCCCCCCTTTGTTGACAGTAAAATTTAGGTGCGTCGATTTGCAGCCTGAAACCCATTCCTGGTAAGGCTCCCTGGACGAACTCTTTACAGTTACATCACCCCGCAAGGGGACGGAAACCAACTCCTTACCAATGGCAGGAATGTTGGCATAGCTTTACAGTTACATCACCCCGCAAGGGGACGGAAACATTATCATCGCCCATCGCTCCGTAAATGGTGTCACTTTACAGTTACATCACCCCGCAAGGGGACGGAAACCCAAAGTGGTTAAAGCTTCTCCAACCGGCATCCCCTTTACAGTTACATCACCCCGCAAGGGGACGGAAACCGGAGACGGAACCCAATTGTCCGCGAACGCTCAGGCTTTACAGTTACATCACCCCGCAAGGGGACGGAAACATTTTAGACTCATTCCGAGATTCCAAAGCTTCAGCTTTACAGTTACATCACCCCGCAAGGGGACGGAAACAAAATTGAATGAACTGTAAAACTAGGTAATCATAGTACTTTACAGTTACATCACCCCGCAAGGGGACGGAAACGATACACTCACTTGTTGGGTAAAATCGGAAAACTATAATCTTTACAGTTACATCACCCCGCAAGGGGACGGAAACACAATGATTTGCTCGTTTCCTTTATCACCGCGACTTTACAGTTACATCACCCCGCAAGGGGACGGAAACGAAATCGCCCGGGTCGCCTGCAGTTGTCCTGCCGAACTTTACAGTTACATCACCCCGCAAGGGGACGGAAACCATCATCGCTCTGCTTAAACAAAGAAGCTACACAGCTTTACAGTTACATCACCCCGCAAGGGGACGGAAACTCTCCGTTGTCCTCGTGAGTAATAGACTCAATTTCATCTTTACAGTTACATCACCCCGCAAGGGGACGGAAACCGCTTGCTAATGCGCCACTCGCAGCTGTAGCAGCGAGCCTTTACAGTTACATCACCCCGCAAGGGGACGGAAACAGAATCATTAGAGTCTAACAAAATTATTAGACCTCTGCTTTACAGTTACATCACCCCGCAAGGGGACGGAAACAAACACAAAGATGCTCGCTTAGCCATTTTTCCTCCTTGGCTTTACAGTTACATCACCCCGCAAGGGGACGGAAACAAAAGGTAGGTAGAGGGAGTTCTCAAGCCGTAGTCTTTACAGTTACATCACCCCGCAAGGGGACGGAAACCATTACGGTGACTCAGGTTCAGGGTTCGGGTTTTCCAGTCTTTACAGTTACATCACCCCGCAAGGGGACGGAAACGTTTAGCTGTTGGACTGCCTACATCTACTGCATCTACCACTTTACAGTTACATCACCCCGCAAGGGGACGGAAACAACCTCTCCCATAACTTAACATGGTTATTTGCACCTGCTTTACAGTTACATCACCCCGCAAGGGGACGGAAACAATTGTGGTTGAACCCTCAAAAGTTGAACGGTTCACTTTACAGTTACATCACCCCGCAAGGGGACGGAAACACAATCAGAAACTCCCCATTAGAGCTAAGACCGCGCACACTTTACAGTTACATCACCCCGCAAGGGGACGGAAACCGCAAGGGTGTCGTGAACACTCACCACAGTATAGCCGCTTTACAGTTACATCACCCCGCAAGGGGACGGAAACTCCAATAGTTTGGGTTATCACGGCCATTTTGGCTTTACAGTTACATCACCCCGCAAGGGGACGGAAACGCTTTTGCGGCATCTGTAACCTCAGGAGATTGTCCTCTTTACAGTTACATCACCCCGCAAGGGGACGGAAACAAAGGTGCCGGTCATTAAAGAAACGATGGTGGCTTTACAGTTACATCACCCCGCAAGGGGACGGAAACGAAAAATTGAACTGAATGTGAAACTAGGTAATCATAGTACACTTTACAGTTACATCACCCCGCAAGGGGACGGAAACCCGGAGAAGGGAAAAGAGGACAAGAATCCTCAACGCCTTTACAGTTACATCACCCCGCAAGGGGACGGAAACTAATGGTGGTTGCAACGGCGATTCGTTCCCAGGAACTTTACATCCACATCACCCCGCAAGGGGACGGAAACGTGAGGGTGTAGCCGATCGCGTCAAACTGGCTGAAGGTAGTTTGCATTAACATCACCCCGCAAGGGGACGAAAAGACAGTTCAGGCGTTGCGTCTATCAAATTCATCCAGGCGATCCAAACTTCATTCTCTTTTTGGAAGGATGCACTTCCAGGGCTATGCGATAATGGCACAACACTAAAGAGAGAGATGGGACGCCTACTCTAACTCAAACTAGCCGCAACCCTAACATGATTGACTCAGACAAATCGATGACAATTGCGCTGTCCTGGTGTCTTGCTTGGGGCGAACAGCGTCAACCTCAATTTGACCTAACTGTGTTGCAGCAAATGCGAGATGCTTTGCATAATGACGCAGAAGTTCCAGAGGAAGTAAAAGCAATTGTTGAGCAAGTAGGGCAACTGCAAGCTATTCCCAAAGATTACTTCCCTAGAACCCTAACCGAACTCAAAGATAAATATCAAAATTTATGGCAACAAACCACCCGAATCGGTTTAGTTTATGGTGGAGCGACCAAAATTAAGCAATATGTATTTGAGTCCGCCAAAATCCAGGATGTTCGCGGTGGATCTGCCTTACTAGATAGAATCAATTTAATTGATTTGCCAGCTTTTTTCAACAAAAATCCCCAACCAAACTCAAATACCTACAACGCTCAGTGCATTGAAGTTAAAAACTGGCTTAATCGTACCATTCCCAATCAGCCCCAAATCTCAGAAGCACTAATTCCAGAACTGGTGATTTATTCAACCGGCGGTAATATACTGGCATTTTGTCCGGCGGCATTTGTTGATGACCTAGCTAATGCCATTGAAAAACGCTACACAGAAGAAACTTTGACGGCTAATTCCTGTGCAGTGGGAGATACATTTAGACTCCTAGAAATCCGCTTTGGATTGTTAAAAGAGTCTATCGAAGAAACCCTCTGGCTAGATTGGTATCGCCAGCAATATAAAAAGCCGCTGGTTCAGGCTTACTTTGGCAATCTAGACAATAGTAAAATCGACAAAGATAGCGAATCACCTGTATCTGTTGAAGAAGCTTTCGCAGATCGAAAAAGCTTTAACGAAATCGTCACTAAATTAGCAGTGCTGTTTAATCAACGGCGGAGTGGCAACAATCGCAACAATCGTCCTAGCCGTCGCTATCCACCCATGTTTGAAACCCATCCTTACCTGATGCGAGATGGAAGCGATCGCCGTTCGGCAGTAAGATTAGTTCAACCAACAGAATTACCAAGAGAAACCCATTTTTCCGAAACATCGGCGCGGAAACATTTAGTTGGTTACAGAGCCAAAAAAGGCTCCCCTCAAGTTCCTAATTGGTACGAAAACTCTCAATTAGAGTGGCAAAGTATTAGAGTAGAAGGCTGGGTAGATAGATTCGATCGCTTTCTGGAAAAAAATCCCAGTTTACAAGAGAAATACTATCAAAGCGTTAAACCCAACCAAGTTGAAATTGCCGAAAACCTCAGCCATATAGCTAATGCCAGCAAAGGGTTTATTGCCTATATCTATGCCGACGGCAACAATATGGGCGGCTATATTCAAAAGATTCGCACTCCCCAAGCATATCAGGAGTTTAGTAGAGATGTAGAATTAGCGACAGAGTATGCAGTTTACCAAGCATTAGCAGAGAGTTTGCATCCCCACAAATTGCAAAACTTTAACGATGAAGACTCTACACTTGGTAACGGCGATCTAGTCCATCCGTTTGAGATTATTACGATTGGGGGAGATGATATTTTCCTGATTGTACCAGCAGATAAAGCGCTTGCGATCGCTCAACTAATCGGCGAACGATTTGAACAAATTTTACTCAAACAACTGCCATTAGTAGAAAATCCCACTCCCGCCGAACAAATCAAAGGAAACTATCAAATCAAACCATCTAATAAACCCATAGATCCGAAAAAAATCCATCGCTACAAACCCACAGACGCTGCCCCTTCCAAATGCCAACTCAGCACCTCCAGCGGCGTATTGATTGCGGCATCTAATACACCTATATACTACGCCAAAGATTTCGTCGATCAATTACTGAAATCAGCCAAAGAACGAGCCAAAAAGCTGAAAAAAGTAGGATATTACGGCGGAACGGTAGATGTAATGGCACTCAAATCTGTAACGATGATTTCATCGGATGTGAAAGCATTTCGCCAAGAAGCATTGTTCAAAAAAATCAAACCCAACCTCAAACTTTATGCTACTCCTTATACATTGCACGAACTAGGAGGATTAATCGCCTCAATCGAAGCTTTGAAAGCCGCTAAATTTCCCAAATCGCAACTTTATCAAATTCGCAGTCTATTAGAACGAGGAAAACATACAGCTATTCTCAACTATCGCTATTTCCGCACGCGATTGAAACAAGGAAAACAAGAATTACAAACACAGTTTGAAGAAGCTTGGTGTCAAGCGAAAAGTAATGAAGGCAATCTTGCCCCTTGGATGTATGACGATGGCAAATTAGATCCAAAACATCCTGAAGATCCGTTTTACGAAACCATTTGGCGAGACATGGTAGATTTATATGAATTTGTTGCCACTGAAGATGACAATATCTTAGAATCAGAGTCAGCAAAAATGGAGGTAAAATCGTGATTTATCTTGACGAATTATCAAATTACCAGGTGGAATCGTACAATATTACTGCTATAATCGATTCAGCTTTGTGCGTCGGTGCAGGTGGCTCTTCTGGTTCCCTAGCTGATAAACCAATAGTTCGCAATTCAGCAGGAAATTTACTAATTCCTGCGTCTCAAATTAAAGGTCGATTGCGCCACGAGTGCGAAAAGATTGCCAGAGGTTTGCATTGGGAAGTTTGTTATTCTCCCAATCCTCAAAGCATGTGTCCTCAAAGAGCAGGTTTAAGCGAAAACTTCGCTCGCCCGGAATATCAAGTACCAGGTTACGAGGGGAAGCATTGCTTAATTTGTCAAATATTCGGCAATCCAGTTTTGCCTTCTCGCATCTTATTTGATGACTTAATCTGTGAAGAAGATCCAGAAAATTTAGAAGAAGTATTGCGCCCAGGCGTAACAATCAATCGTCGCCGCCGCGTAGCTGAAGAGCAAAAACTTTACTTCCTAGAAACTTCACCAGCAAATGCCCAACTTAACTTTACCGGACAGATTCACCTATCTGATGCGCCAGATTATGCAGGAGCATTAATTTTAGCTGGATTGCGGCACATTCATGCTTTAGGTGGAAGTAAATCTGCTGGTTTAGGATGGCTGCATTGGGAATTTCCTAACATAAACTTGGCACCATCAGCATGGGATTTTCTAGCAAAAGGAGATGAAAAATGAAAAAGATTAATTTAGAAATTAAAGCCCTATCTCCTTTAGCAATTGGGAGACAGAAACCGGGCGGATCAATTAGCGAAGCGGAAAGCTATATTCCCGGTACAGTAATTAGAGGAGCAGTAGCAGATTACATACTAAAACGAGCTAATACACCTATTACTGCAAGCGACAATTTTCACAGTTTGTTTTTAGGCGATAATCCAGCAATTTTCCAAAATGCCTATCCGGCAACAATTGAAGGTGACAAGCAAACTAGAGTCCAACCCCAAGTTAGAGTTGTACCCGCTACGGTTCTCAGTTCTAAAACTAAATCTGGTTTTAAGCCTAAAGGAAATGGGGTTTTCGACACTCTGATAGATCGCTTCTGTGCCGAATCATACGGATATTTGTACGATCCTAACTGTCCCGCAGATGGAGGTAGAGTCGATAATTTTACAGGATTTTACAGCGAACTAAACGGCAAATATTACAGCCATTCTGCAACCACCCGTCTGCTAACGCGAGTTGGAATTAATCGCAGACGAGCAACTTCAGAAGAACGAGTACTCTACAGCATTGAAGTATTGAATGAATCTCAAAATAGAGGTAAAATAGAAAAGCCAGTCATCTATACATCAGCAATTTTAGTAGCAGATGAACTAGCCGATACTTTACAAAATTTTATCAACAATCATCAGGAAGATTTGCGATTAGGTGGTGCAACTTCGCGGGGCTTAGGACGAGCCAAAGTTACAGCGAAATCGCCTGTAGATGTAAAAGCTGTTAAGCCTTCGGTAGAAGAACGAATCAACAAGTTTCAGAACCAATTACAAAAGCGGTGGAATCAATGGAAACAAATTTATCACCAACCTCTAGAAGATTTACTACAAAATCGCACTTATTTCACTATCGATCTACAATCCGATGCTATATTAAAAGACAATTGGCGGCGCACTACAGTCATTTCAGAAGATATGCTTCAGGAGTTTGCCGGAATTAGCGATTCATCTTTGAAACTCCACGCTGCTTACAGTAGTTATGACTATCTATCTGGTTGGAATTCCGCTTGGGGATTGATGAAGGATGTAGAGTTGATTGCAAATAAGGGAGGAGTTTATTTATTTAGTACGAATCAAGCAAAATTATGGATGGAGAAGTTAGGAGATTTGGAAGTTAGGGGAGTAGGCGATCGCACGTCTGAAGGCTTTGGGCAAATTCAAGTTTGCAACGAATTTCATCTGATAGTGAGGGAGGAAGCAAAATGAACCAATCATCAGAGCAACAAAAAAAACTAAAAATTCAGAAAGGTATCCGTCAGGCTGAAGATCTTTTAGTTACTTTGATTCAAACTGCTTTGGATAATAAACAGTCTTATGGAGAGTTAGAAGAATCTCAATTTCGCAATTTAGTTCGCGTTGCTGACACAACAGAAAGTACAGAAGTTATCAAGAATTTTTTGCGCTATCAAGTTGGGCGCGATAAAAAATGGGGTCGCGGTAAAGACTCTCTAGCTGAGAAAATTGTGCAGGATATCGACAACAGAATAAAGGATTGTGCTAAAAATATTGCTAGGGATTCTAATACCGATGATGTCAAATCTATATGGATAGAACTGACTCGTCGTTATCTGGGCTACGGCGCGCGTTATTTAACGTACAAACTGAAAGGTGAATCCTAAAATTTGAGAGAGAGTTTTATTTTATGAATAGATTCGTAATCTCTACCGTGGGTACAAGCTTACTTACCAATCAAATCGATCGAGAATTTGAAGAAAACTGGACTGTTCGTTTGCGAGATACAGCGAATTACTCCGTTGAACAAATATACAGATATCATGAAGATGTTGCAGATATTATTACAACTTTGCAGGAGAGAGCAGCAGAGAAGCTGAATGGTGAAGTTGAAGATATTAGAGAAGCAAGTGCTGAATTGAATGGCATATATGGCTTATATAACGAACAATTAAGTCAAGGTAGTCAAGATATTCATTGGTTAATTGGTAGTGACACGGCACAAGACCAAGTTACCGCAACAATGTTAGAAGAGTTCCTGCGGCAACAGGGTTTAAATATTAATGTCTATACACCTCCAGGTTTGTCAGCAAGCAGCACAGAAGTTTTTACCAACGGGATTGATGAACTTCTGAACTGGATTGATGATATTGTTCCTGGTTATAAAGATAGTGGTTATCAAATTTGTTTTAACTTAGTTGGTGGCTTCAAAGCAATTCAAGGATTCGCTAACACCATTGGTATGTTTTATGCTGATGAAATTATTTACATCTTTGAAGGGAGTCGAGACATTATTACAATTCCTCGCTTGCCCATCCAAGTTGATACATCAGCAATCAACCCGGTTCAATTTGCACTAATGGCAGCAGGAGCATGGATTGCTATATCAGAGCTTAATAATGTGCCTGAAACACTGATATTTAAAGTTGATGATACGGCAACATTAACGAACTGGGGACGACTAATCTGGAATCGAAGCAAAGAAGATTTACTGTCAGGGGAATTATTACAATTTCCACAACTTATGTATGAGCCTTCTTTTAGAAGAGACTATGATCGGATAACAGACAAACAAGAGAAAGTTAAATTACACGAAACGTTGGCAAAAGTATCTCATTTGCTAATGAAGCATAATGGTAATACTGCTCCTTTAAGAAGTGATGGTGGTGTGCAATATGAAGTGTATGAAAGAACAGAGCGCAACCAAATAGAGGGTCTTGCTCATTTTCGAGTAACACAAGCATTACGAGTTAGTTGTGTCACTTCAGGAAATGTTCTCATACTGCGCCATTATGGTTCAAATCTTCATAGTCCACGTAACGCCTGATCTAGTTTTAAGAGAGCGTTGCGATCTCCTCTCCATTCTCCAAAGTACCGTTAGTTAAACTTCCTCACAACTATGACCTCAATCCAATCTCCACCTAAATTATCCTTGTCAGAATTTCTGGAATTGCCAGAAACCAAACCTGCTAGTGAATACATCGACGGAAAAATCTACCAAAAACCCATGCCCAAAGGAAAACATAGCCGAGTACAAATTCGTTTAGGTACGCAAATCAATCAAGTTGCTGAACCCGAACAGATAGCAAGTGCTTTTCCAGAGTTGCGCTGTACTTTTGGCGGCAGATCAATTGTCCCAGATATCGCTGTTTTTTCCTGGCAGCGAATTCCTCTGGATGCTAATGGAGAAATTGAGAATAGCTTTGAAATACATCCAGATTGGACGATAGAAATATTATCGCCAGAACAAAGTCCAACCCGTGTCATTGATAATATTTTATTTTGTTTAGATCGCGGTACAGAATTTGGATGGTTAATCGATCCTCAAGAGAAACTGGTAATGATATTTAAACCAGGAAAACAACCGGAAATTAAGCAAGATGGAGATATGCTGCCTGTTTTAAGTTCTCTGGAAAATACGCTACAGCTATCTGCACAAGATGTCTTTAGCTGGTTAATGTTAAATTAACTTAATTTTTTGAATAAATTTATGTTTGACACTTTCAAAAACCGACTGGAAATCACAGGAACGCTTTGGACTGTAACAGCACTCCGCATAAGTGCAGGTCGTTCTACTGAACCTATTGGTTCTGATTTACCTGTGATTAAAGATGCTTTGGGTAGACCTTTGATTCCGGGTTCTAGTTTTAAAGGTGCGTTGCGATCGCGCGTAGAAAGCTTCCTACGCGGTATAGTGGGAAGCGATCGCAAACTCGTCGCTAATCCCGCAATTGAGGACGAGTGGTCGATTACTGCTGATGAAATGAAAAATTTGAAAAAGCAACACACTAACGATCTTGATCTTACACAAGCAATTCTGAACCAAACAGATCTGGTTTCTTCTTTGTTTGGTTCTCCTTGGTTAGCAAGTAAATTTCAAGTGCGAGATTTAACCGTACAACCTGATGCTTGGTTCGGACAATATCAAGAAAGAGATGGCGTTTCTATTGACCGAGATACCGAAACTGCTGCTGATGGGAAATTATATGATTTCCAAGTTGTGCCAGCAGGAACGCCTTTTGAATTTAAAGCTGTGGTGGAAAATGCTGAGGATTGGGAACTTGGTTTATTAACAATCGGATTGCACCAATTTGAGACAGAACAAATACCCTTGGGTGGTGGGCGATCGCGCGGCTTAGGCGTTGTTAAACTAGAAATTGACAAAATGCGCTGGATTGATGTCGAAGGCAATCCGAAATTTTTGTTAGAATACCTACAAAAGCTAGTCAGAGAAGATGAAACCGCTTACGAAGATGCTGCTGACTACAAAGATGAATGGGTAGGAAAACTCATCGAGCATCTGAATAATAAAATCTCTCAAGTATCTAACACTCAAACAACTCAAGCATAAAACACAAAGTTGCTTATAGGAGGTAAATATGGGTTTCAGTAATTACAAAGATATCGGTGAAGTTCTCCAAGAATTTCAGGTGACTTACACCGAAGGTAATTTTATGGGAGAAGCCGAATTTAGTATCTCCGATTATTTTCGGCAAGACTTACAATTTATGATGCGAGAAGCAGTTGTAGACAATTCGGAGTTTGCTGTTTGCGAAAATTTGATCTATCCAGTTCTCAAAGAAGTTTGGAAAATTTATTATAGTAAGTTTGTTTTATGGAGTCATAAATCTCTTACCTACGACCAGAATCTTTGTGGTTTTCCTGAATATATTTTGGCTAAACGCTCTCCTTTGGGAAAATTTGTTTTTGACAAGCCATATTTCTTGTTAGTTGAGGCTAAGCAAGACAAATTCGACGAAGGCTGGGCGCAGTGTCTAGCTGAAATGATTGCAGCCCAAAAATTGAATAATGAACTAAAAGTTACTATCTTTGGAATTGTTTCTAATGGTAAAGGATGGGAGTTTGGCAAACTTGAGGATCGGAAGTTTACGCATCAACAAGCTTTATATTCTATTCAGGAAATAGATCGCCTATTTGCTCTTGTCAACTATATTTTCCAACAATGTGAAATGCAGGTAAATCAATTAGTAGCTGCTTAATTACTAACAATATAGCCAACTTAAATCATGCACAAACGATTTGTTAACCAATGCACCATTGATATCAGCATCTTACCTGACGGCCCAATTTTAATTAAATCGGGCAAAGAAGGGGCTGATCCGACTAAACCCGATATGGAATTTGTCGAAACTTACCACGCGGGGGGACGTTCGATTTATTTGCCGGGAAGTTCTTTAAAAGGAGCAATTCGCGCTCATGCTGAGAGAATTGTCAGGACTGTAGGACGCGATCGCAGACCAAACAATCCTAACACGGTCTGGGCAAGTAACCCGCTCAATCTTGACGAACTGAAATATCTCGATACCATTACAGATACCAGAGAAATTTATCGGCAATCTTCCTTTACCGACCAAATGTTTGGCAATACTGCTATTGCGAGTCGGATTAGAATTGAAGATGCTTATCCAGTTGACCCCAAACAGTTGAAATTGGAAGAACGCAATGGGGTAGCAATTGACCGCGTATTTGGTTCGGTTGCAGTCGGGCCATTTAATTACCAAGTTTGCACGAGTGGCGAATTTAAGACCAAAATTCACCTGAAAAATTTCTCTTTAGCGCAATTAGGATTAATTGGTTTAGTATTGCGAGATTTAGATGAAGGTTGGTTTGGTTTAGGGTTTGCTAAATCTCGCGGGTTAGGAATGGTGGAAATTAAACTTAATTCAGCCGTGGTGCAATATCCCGGTTGCGTGTTAGAAAACGAACAAATTAGCAGCATCGGCGCACACAAACAATGGCCTAATAATCGGCTGTTAGGTGCGGGAGTTTTTCTAGAATCAGAGGAACGAGAACGTTACGGTTTTCCTGTTGATGATGAACAAGAAACCCCCGTTATTGCTAACTCAATGCCTCTCGGTTTTGGGGTAGAGTTGCAATGGCAATCCGATGAACAAGTGCAAGATTTATTTATGAGAGCAGTAAGTTCTTGGCGTCGGAGGTTAGCAGTTGTATGAGTGCTTTTGTTGGTGTTAGGAAACAACTTTTAACACAGGAACAGTTGAAAGAACTGTTGCAATCAACCTCTAATCAACCTAACTATTATTTTTTGAGGTGGCCTCACAAAGTTAGCGGAATTGCGGAGGAATTGCCCGAAGAGTTTCCGAGTCCGGAAGGGCAGATGTTTAATGGCGATCGCGAACTACGCTGGAAACAACAAAAACCCGGTTTGTACACCGTTATAATCCTATCAAACAACGGAGAAATAGCAGGATTTACTGCGATTGATGGGAACTGGAAAACCCAACAGAGAGCCGCTTATGGCTATCGTACCGATGAAACTCGCTTTCCGCGATCGCTAATTTATCCCGAAAGTCTCGACCCCAGATTTTCCGGAGATAAAACCAAAACAAATCAGCCTAAATTAGCGCAGCGCTATTTTATTGATGCCAATACTTCAACCGTGCATTTTGTTGCTTTAACTGTGGAAATGCCGCAATGACAACTCAACGACCTCGCCCTTATAACCAATCTTCTGAAACGCCTGCACCTAAACCCTACGCAATGGTTTCTTTCCCGAAGGAAAGACCGCAATTACAGCAACCAATTGGGCAGGATAAATATCATGAAAACCGCTGTCACGGCATTTTACACCTGACTTTAAAAGTGCAAACTGCACTCCACGTTTCGACGGGTGTTGTCGTGATGGGAAGCGATGTCGGGCAAAAAAGTATCCCCTTGATTAAAACGATGATGCAGGGAACCGAGGGACAATTAATTATTCCCGGTAGTTCGCTTAAGGGTGTGGTGCGTTCGGTGTATGAAGCGATTACAAATAGTACCTTGGCGGTCATTACACAAAGATACAAAAACGACATTCCATCCGAACGTTTACCCTGTAGAGATAAAAACCGTTTGTGTCCTGCAAGCCGGGTATTTGGGGCATTAGATTGGCAAGGACTCATCAATTTTACCGATGCTCGCTGCCAATCAGCGGGTTTTCGTGCGGGTTTTATGCCTTCTTTATATCGTCCGCATTCTGAAGCAAAGCATAACTATTTTAAGCAAGGTAAAGTAGCGGGGCGCAAGTTTTATTACCATACAATTAAAGCCGTCGATAAAGGGCAGCAACAAGGGATTCCCGTCCAACAAGCGGTAAAGGAATTTGTTTTTACGACTCAATTGCATTATAGAAATTTATCCCAAGCTGAACTCGGAACGCTGTTAATTGTATTAGGACAAGATAAACCGAAACATCCTATTGCTTTAAAAGTGGGCGGCGGTAAACCGATTGGTATGGGAACAATGGCGGCAGAAATAACACTGCTGGAACAACCTGCTAATTTGCGCGATCGCTATTTATCCTACGATTCAAAACCGACTCAACTGGCGGGAAACCAACTGCAACAAATGATGCAAAAAGCGATCGCAGAAGCACACCGACAGTTGGTGCAATCTCAGCAGTTGCAGGAATTAGCTGATGTGCTGAAATATCCCACAGATCGAGAACCTCCAGAAGGAATGTACTAACCCTGAGAGATGCGAAACTATGACAGTTGAATTTTTTGCCCAATCTCTGACAGAAGTGCAATGGCAAATTGCTCATGCGATCGCGCAAACTCTGGTTAAAGAGAATGCCGATGTAAATGAGTTGGGGAAAGCGATCGCTTACCTTCGCGCCTCCGTTGATCGGGAGAATGCCGGAACCAAGTTTTTTGATTATCTCAAAACCCTAGTCAAGAATGGCAGACACATCGGACATAGCAAGCGAACTACTGAATATTACGAAAGCATGGAAAAAGCTTGTAGCCAATATCTAAAAGCTTATCAAAATGATGCTTTCATGATGCTGCAAATTTTGGGTTGGGCATCTCGTTTAATGCGCTATTACCAACAAAACGCCGAACCAATTGGAGAAATTACCGCCCCAGTTATCGAATCAGCACGTCAAGCAGAAATTGCTGAAGTGATTAGCGCTCATAATTTTACTGTCGGTCAAATCTTAGAAGCTAAGGTTAGTGCAGTAAAAGGTAACAAGGTGACATATGAAATTTTGGGAACGATTAAATTGACTGAAAAAGAACCAAAAAAAGCTCAACTGCTATCTGAAGGGCAAATAGTTAAAATTGAAATATTAGAGTTAAAAGAAGATGGCAGTATCAAAAAATTGAAATGTATTAGCTGACGTGGATAGCAACAATTGAAGCAGGGAAAATCACAAGCGATCGCACCTCCCCACCCCACACCTTTAATATTATTTCCGTTGAATTGCTGATAATAAAAAAACCGCACAGAGTCGTTGCGTAGGGACACGGCATCAGAGATATCTCGGACAAACAGATAACATTAATAATGCCGTGTCCCGGCTTCTAATTATGGCTAATCGACCGGAATTGATATGATACGATACCAAGCGAATTGTGTTAATAAATCCGCCCCCCGCGAGATGCCGATACTTAAGGGCCGCCGATGAGTTTGTCTGATTCTCGTGCTAGCAATTGATTGGCGATCGCTTGATTATTTCTAAACATTTCCAATCGGATTGTGTTGCGGTCTGAATATTGGAAAGTTACCACATAGGTAATACCGCGATCGCGATCTGTGAATCGATATTGCGGTCTGTTTGTCGTACCTCTTACATCAAAACCCGTCAGGTTAATCTCGCTACCATCTCGCTTGTTTTTAACGTAAAGAATGTAATAAGCCGGTTCCCATGCCCAAAAAGAAGCTTGCCAATTCGAGTTAGAAAATGTTCCGCGAATCGAAAAATTCCCGACGGTTATCGGACAGTTATTTACTTCGTCGTCGCTTCCACTCCTGGTATCTAAACGAGCTTGACATGGCTGATTTGGTCTGTTGGCATTTGCTACAAAAGATAGGAATAAAGCCAGCGGTAATGTGCAAAGTGTTGTGAGTGCGATCGCTTTAATTTTCACGATGAATTTTACCTTTGTTGTTTGTCGTTTATCTCAACGAGCTTAACCCCAACTGCTCGAAACTGTGCAGTTGCACAATCCATCCGACACCCTGAAGGGTGCGGCTACACAAACAAAGGCTGCCTCCGCAGCCTACAAGGATTTTAGCCCGCG
Organism: uncultured bacterium; assembly: GCA_964463555.1. Classification (GTDB taxonomy): domain Bacteria; phylum Cyanobacteriota; class Cyanobacteriia; order Cyanobacteriales; family Aerosakkonemataceae; genus Microseira. The sequence goes on along the minus strand of CAYXCW010000085.1, from coordinate 10,182 downwards.
CAGGCGTTGCTCTGTTTGTGTAGCCCCACGCTTTAGCGTGCGGGCGTTTCAGCGTCATCCTCCTCTTCCCTATTCCCCAAAAGGGGACGCAAATCAGTTAAAATATCCCCTAACTCCATTCAGTCGCGACAATGGCTGTACCTCGAACGCGCACCAGAAAAAGCAAAACTACCGCTCAAACAAATCTCACCTGGCCCGATAATACAGAGATGGTGGGATTAGTTTTAGAATTGTCCCCCACGGGGGATATTTATCTAGACGCACAATACGCAGTCAGACTGCACGCTTGGTTTTTAAATCGAGTCCGCCAAACCAATCCAGAATTATCCGCATATTTGCACGATGGAGAATCAGAAAAACCTTTCACCATCTCCGGTTTAGAAGGTAATTTACTCACCTCTGGTAAAGACTTGCAATTGCAAGCAAACCAAACTTATCGCTGGTACGTTACTGCTGTTTCCCAACCCGTGGTGCAGTGGTTATCCCAATGGCTGCAAAAACTCGATGCCGCTATCGAATTGCGAAACGCGGCTACTTTGCAGATTCGCAGTTGTAAAATTGCCCTTTCTCCTACCACTTATCGCGAGTTATTCCAATTCCAAACTAATCAATCTCCTACAGTCAAACTTAGCTTTCTCACACCCACCAGCTTTCGGCGCAAAAAACATCACTTTCCCCTACCTGTACCGGTAAATTTGTTTCACAGCTACCTGCGCCGCTGGAATGATTTTTCCGGGATGCCGTTTGAACAAGAATCTTTTTTAGCATGGGTGGATGAGTGCGTTTTAATCTATCGCCATCGCTTAGAGTCGGCGAAAGTAGCTGCCGGAAAAAAAGGCATGGTCACAGGTTTTACTGGCGCAATTGAGTTAGGTTTAGCCACCGAAGCAGGGAAACAACCGCATTTTGTCCAGCTATTTTATGCCTTGTTGCGATTGGCACCTTACTGCGGCACGGGACATAAAACCACCTTTGGGTTAGGACAAACGCGCTTTGGTTGGTTAGGCGAGTCGGCAGAAATTGCTCAACCAGCAGTGCAAAATTTATTAGCAGAACGCATCGAACAACTGACTCAACTATTTATGGAAACACAAAAACGTACCGGAGGCGATCGCGCCAGAGAAGTATGCGAAACCAGAGCAACAATTTTAGCAAGGCGCGAGTTGGGTGAGTCATTGCAAGCGATCGCAACTGACTTAGAAATGCCCTACGAAACCGTGAAAACTTATGCTAAGCTTGCACGACGCGCATTGCGATCGCCGTGAGGAAGATGGTGAGCTTCTTGAGCAGGTGAGCAGGTAGCTTTTCTAGAAAATAACCAAACAAAAGAGGATCTTACGATTATTTGGTGTAAAAAGTAGCTTCTGATCCAAATTTCAGATAAAGAAGGCTGAAAGCCTGATTACAGTTAGATTATAAGCTTGCGTTATCACCATAATTACGGGAGAGCCAAAATTAAGAGCGGGCTTAATCCAACAGATAAAACGCTGCACTTTCAATTTCCCAGTCTACCCACTCTAAAGGATTTTGAAAAATTCCCTCTAGCTCAAACAGAGTTACAGGTTCATCAACGTTGGGAAATGAGTCATCTACAACAGTTTGTTTGAGGGTTTCGCTTGGTTTAAATTTACCAGTTCCTGGGGAGTCTTCAACATACCCTGTAAGCTGACGTACAGATTTTTTTACTTTCTCAAAAATGAGACAACATTGGGGTAAGAAAATCAGGTCTGAGGTTTGATTGAGCGGATGGCTGGGGAGAAGTCCAAGTTGATGGGTTGGAATAATTATTTTTTCTCCTAAAATGACTGGTTTTTCAAAAATACATTCGGTAAAATGGAGTAGATCGAAATGGTTACTAATAATATTCATTGTGCTTTTTCCAGGATGGTTGTTTTCACGGAACTTGATGGAATTGGGATGCCGTCGGTTCTAAAAAAACTTTGTTGAGCAAACCTTGGATCGAGTTCACCTCTGTCTTGCACTAAGCGCAAGCCTAATTGTTCAAGTGCATCCGATCCTAATTTTACTCGTGTTTCTGGATCTGGGACTTTACCAAATTTGTTTCCCTTTGTAGCATTGATGTAAATTCGTCCGCCTGGTTTGAGGATTTGTGCAGCTTGTTCTAGAAAAGGTGCTTGCGGACTACTGGCGATAATTTCGTCTACGCTATTGGTTGGAAAAATTTGCGGCAGGTCATTAACGGAGGCTTTGATTCCTGATTCCGCGATGATATCAACATTGATGCCATTGGGAATTTGGGAAATTTTACCCCCGAAGATATCGATGACTATTACTTCGCTCAGGGCAATTTTATTAGCAATATATTCCACTGCTTCGGTGGGATTTAGCGCCGCAGTGGGGTTACTGATAGTACTACCTCTGTCTTCAACAAGCTTTCTGCTTGAGTATTTTACCTTAGAGACAGGTTGCGCGATCGCGCCAGACAAGTATGCGAAACCAGAGCCACAATTTTAGCAAGGCGCGAGTTGGGCGAGTCATTGCAAGCGATCGCAACTGACTTAGAAATGCCCTACGAAACCGTGAAAACCTATGCTAAGCTTGCACGACGCGCGTTGAAGTCACCTTGAAGGAGATGGGGAAGATGGGGAAGATGGGGAAGAAATTACTTTCAGATCTTGCATCAGTCTCTCAACCCGCCCGGAAATAAATTTCCGGGCTAATAGCGCAAGTCGGTTAAAACCGACTCAATGCAATCAAACCAGTCGGTTTTAACCGACTTCCGCTGTGAGCCAGGGAATAAATTCCCTGGCGGGCTATGATACAGGTGCAAGATCTCAATACTTCCACTTCCAGAGTCTTCGCGATCTACATTACGTTCATCATCTCCATCACCTCCATCACCTCCCTCATCTCCCTCTTCCGGGGCTTGACAAATTTTTCCTGTTTACCCTAACTTATTTCGTATAGTGTCATCGACACCACTCGCCAGATCCTTGAAAACCGCATAACTTCGTTTACTGGTGTCGATTGCTTACACAGTCTGGGTTTCAAGCTTTTATTTTTGCGTTTATTGCAAATGACCCCCCCTTTGTTGACAGGAAAATTTTGTGGTGTCGATTTGCAGCCTGAAACCCAGTCCTGGTAAGGCTTCCTGGACGAACTCTTTCCACTTACATCACCCCGCAAGGGGACGGAAACTTGTGTAAATCAACAACAGATGCCAGATGCCATCTGCTTTCCACTTACATCACCCCGCAAGGGGACGGAAACGTTAGCATGATAGTCACCAGCCACATCTCCGCCTTTCCACTTACATCACCCCGCAAGGGGACGGAAACGCTGGTGCCGGAGCCGTCGCAAGCTGGGAAGTTAGGGCTACTTTCCACTTACATCACCCCGCAAGGGGACGGAAACGGTCGGTCGCCTGCCCCACCAGCAGTTTCAGCTTGAAGTGGTCTTTCCACTTACATCACCCCGCAAGGGGACGGAAACCAGCCGCGGCGGATGGACATAGCAGGCGCTCAGGTTTGCTTTCCACTTACATCACCCCGCAAGGGGACAAAAACTAGAAACCCCACACCCCAACGAGATAACCATTCCACAGAAAATTGCAGCGAAGACACCCGCTTAACGAAATAATGATTCATGAGCCATCAGTCGATGACCGATGACCCATAACCCATGACCGATGACCCATGAATATCCAAACGATTTCCACCCAACCGTTTTCCGACCAAAAACCCGGTACGTCTGGACTCCGCAAATCAGTCCCGGTATTCCAGCAACCCCATTACCTGGAAAACTTCATCCAGTCGATTTTTGACAGTTTAGAAGGATTTCAGGGAGAAACCCTCGTCCTGGGCGGTGACGGACGTTATTACAACCGTCAAGCGATTCAAATTATTCTCAAAATGGCAGCAGCCAATGGCGTGGGAAAAGTTAAAGTAGGCCATCGGGGAATTCTCTCCACCCCCGCAACTTCCTGCGTCATTCGCAAATATAACGCCTTCGGTGGCATAGTCCTTTCCGCCAGCCACAACCCCGGTGGCCCCCAGGGTGACTTTGGTGTCAAATATAACATCAGCAACGGTGGCCCCGCGCCGGAAAAGGTGACCGAAGCTATCTATGCGCGCAGTAAAGTTATCGACAAATATCGCATCTTGGAAGCATCCGATGTAGATATCGATACCTTGGGCGAATCGCAGTTAGGGGAGATGGTGGTCGAAGTCATCGACTCGGTGCAAGATTATCAACAGTTGATGGAATCGCTGTTTGATTTTGACCGCATCCGCCAATTGCTGACAGGTGGTTCGTTCAGAATGTGCGTTGACTCGATGCACGCGGTGACGGGGCCTTACGCTCGTGCTATTTTTGAACAATGCTTGGGCGCACCAGCGGGAACAGTTATTAACGGCGTCCCCTTGGAAGACTTTGGTAACGGACATCCCGACCCGAATTTAGTGTATGCTCACGATTTGGTAGAGATTCTCTTCGGTGAGAATGCGCCGGATTTTGGTGCCGCTTCCGATGGCGATGGCGATCGCAATATGATTTTAGGACGCAATTTCTTCGTCACCCCCAGCGACAGTTTGGCAATCTTAGCCGCCAATGCTAAATTAGTCCCCGGTTACAGTTCCGGACTCGCAGGCATAGCACGTTCCATGCCCACAAGTCAAGCCCCAGATCGAGTTGCGGCTAAATTGGGAATTGATTGCTACGAAACTCCTACAGGTTGGAAATTTTTCGGCAACTTATTAGATGCCGATAAAGCAACGTTGTGCGGCGAAGAAAGTTTCGGTACGGGTTCCAATCACGTGCGGGAAAAAGATGGATTGTGGGCGGTACTATTTTGGTTAAATATCCTCGCCGTGCGCCAACAACCCGTAGCTGAAATTGTGCGCGAACACTGGCAAATTTACGGTCGTAATTATTACTCTCGCCACGATTACGAGGAAGTCGCCACCGAACGGGCAAATCAATTAATTGCTCATATATACGAGCAAATGTCAACCCTCAAAGGTAAGCAATTTGGCGCGTATGAAGTCGATTTTTGCGATGATTTTAGCTATACCGATCCGATCGATGGAAGCGTGAGTACAAAACAAGGAATCCGCATCGGATTTACCGACGGATCTCGGATTGTATTTCGTTTATCTGGAACCGGAACCAAAGGTGCAACGTTGCGGGTGTATCTCGAAAGTTACGAACCCAACATTGCCAAACACAACCTCGATCCGCAACAAGCATTAGGAGAATTGATTGCGATCGCTGACGAAATTGCCCAAATTCGCAACTTTACGGGGATGGATAAACCTACGGTGATTACCTGATTGTTATTGCCAAATCTGTAGGGAACATGGTTAAAATCAACAATTATTCCACGTTCCCTACGATACAATACAACTCCGAGCAATTACTAGGGCAGGCGAGACGCCCACCCCGCAAGAGTTTTTGGTGAGGTATAATTACCAATTAGCAATTACCAATTACCAATTACCAATTAGCAATTATTTATGAGTCTAAAACTGTATTTTATCCGACATGGAGAAACAATTTACAGCCGCACTGGTGGTTACAGCGGTGAAATCGACGCCGAATTAACTCCCGAAGGTCACAAAATGGCAGCAGCTTTTGCCAAAGCATATCAATCTTTGCCTTGGGAAGCTATTTACGTCAGTCCGATGAAACGCACAATTGCTACCGCAAAACCTTTATGCGATGCAGTGGGAATTGAAATGCAACTGCGGGATGGACTGAAAGAAATGAAATACGGGGAGTGGGAAGGGCAAACAGCGGAATTTGTCAAGGAAAATTATCAAGATGATTACGTTCGTTGGTTAACCGAACCTGCGTGGAATCCTCCTACTGGTGGCGAAACAGCAGTACAATTAGCGAGTCGCGCCTCGCTGGTAATTGCAGAAATTGAGCAAAACCATCCGAATGGAAACGTCCTCGTTGTTTCCCACAAAGCTACAATCCGAATTATTCTGTGCAGCTTATTGGGAATTGATTTGGGAAGGTATCGCGATCGCTTGGGCGCCCTCGCCGCTTCGGTGAGCGTGGTAAAATTTGATACGCATGGGCCGTTGTTGGAAATTTTGGGCGATCGCTCTTACATGGATGAAGATTTACGCAATCTACCAGGTACTTAGATCGGACGAAAACAGTTTGGTCGCAGTCGTCGTCCCTCTCAAAGCGATAGTAAAATTAGGAAAGACCAATAGTATTTAATTATGAACCAGCATACGAGGCAAGTAATTTTATATAAGGATGAAGATGGTTATTGGATTGTAGAGTGTCCCAGCCTAAAAGGATGCATCAGTCAGGGAAAGACTAAAGAAGAGGCTCTGTCAAACATTAAGGAAGCTATTGTAGGCTATGTGACCGCACTGGAAGAAGATGGCTTACCAGTACCAATCAGTTTATAGACTCACATCTTGCACCTACCCGATAAACAGCCCTGAAATAAATTTCGGGCTGAAAGCTTAAGTTAGCTAAAGCTAACTACAATCAACGTTTTAACCCGTTTCAACGGGTTTTAGCTTTAAGCCGGAACTTTAGTTCTCGGCTTGGTGCAAGATGTGAGTAGAAAGACTTGATTGCCAGGAAAGGGGTTTTACATCGCACTTATCGCATACTGCCTCAATACAGGTGGCAGAGCGTAAAAACTTCCTTGTTGTTCTATCAAGCAGCGCCGCGATAAAGATTGCAGTGCGTTGAGTAAATCTGATGATGAAACTGTGCTATTTTCTAGTAATTTTGCCAGGTTGACTGGTTACTTCTTGCACAAATGAATCTGTAAAAAAATATTGATAAATATCTGTGGGTATAGCTAAATATAGTATCCGTTCTGGTTCCAGTTTTTCCAACGCTATCTGATAGTTCATAAATTGACCTACCGCCGTATGAAATTCAGAGATTGCCGATAAACCTACAAAACTTTTTACCTCTACAGCTATCTTTTGATTCCCCTTTTGCGCCGATATTAACTTTTCCGCCGCCAAGTCCACCTTCATAGTAACTTCCTGACTGGGTTGCAAAAATAGTGGCTCATTGGTAATTGTCCATCCATCTTTCTCTAAAGCCGAGCGCACTGTATTGTGAAAGATATCTTTAGCGGACATAATTAAATAATAAATTAGACTCTGCTAAGAAAACTCCTTTGATTATTATAATACCATTTTTGTAACGTTCTCGCACCACCAAAATCAACACCCCCTATGAAAATATTAGTCCTAAACGCCGGATCGAGCAGTCAAAAAAGTTGCCTCTACGAACTAATAGGAGGGACACTCCCCCAACATCCCCCAAAACCGCTTTGGGAAGCTCAAATTGACTGGACGCATCAAGAACTAAAAGTCAAAACTGCCGCAGGAAATGTAATCAAAGAAACATTCCCTTCCTCTTCTCGTGCAGATGGAACTGCTAAAATGCTCGAAACTCTTTGGCATGGAAAAACTCAAGTAATCGAAAATCCTGGGGAAATTAATATTGTCGGTCATCGAGTGGTGCATGGGGGAGAAGAATATCGAGAAAGTACTTTTGTTACCAAGGAAGTTAAGGATGCGATCGCGCGTCTCTCCCTCTTCGCTCCCGTCCACAATCCGGCTAATCTAGAAGGCATCGCAGCGATCGAGAAAATCTTGCCAACTCTCCCGCAAGTAGTAGTATTTGATACCGCCTTTCATGCATCCCTGCCCCCCGCTGCATATGTCTATCCTGGGCCTTATGAATGGCTGGAAATGGGGATTAGACGCTACGGCTTTCACGGCATCAGCCATCAATATTGCGCCCAGCGCGCGGCTCAAATTCTCGGTAAAGACTTAACCCGATTACGTATAATCACTTGCCATCTAGGTAACGGTTGTTCCCTGGCAGCAGTGCGTGAAGGTCGCAGCATCGACACGACAATGGGGTTCACGCCCTTGGAAGGATTGATGATGGGGAGTCGTTCCGGTTCAATTGACCCCGGTATTCTTATTCACCTACTGCGGCAAGGCGATGTAACCGTCGATCAATTAGATGATATTCTGAATCGGCAGTCAGGTTTAAAGGGCATTTCCGGCGTCTCGAATGACATGCGGCAGATTGGGGAAGCGATCGCAAAAGGAAGCGATCGCGCCCAACTCGCCTTTAATATATTTATCCATCGCTTGCGCTCTAGCATCGGTGCGATGCTCGCCAGTTTGGGAGGATTAGATGCATTAATTTTTACCGCAGGCATCGGTGAAAATTCGCCCGAAGTGCGGGCAGGTGCTTGCGAAGCGTTTGGCTTTCTAGGATTGCAGTTAGATTTAGCACAAAACCAGGAGAGATTGTCAGACGATCGAGATATTGCCACGCCAGATTCAAAGGTGCGAGTATTGGCGATCCATACACAAGAAGATTGGGCGATCGCACAAGAATGCTGGCAACTTTGGACTGGTAATAGGTAATGGGTAATGGGTAATTTTTACCTGCTTACCTGCTCACTTGCCGGGGCGGGTTTGGTTAAATTGTCTGTATTTCCGAAAGGTTGTTGGTAAAACCCGCCCCTTGTTCACCTGCTCACTTGCTCAGTTGCCCACCTACTCCGAAACACTAATATCTGGCTCTGGCTTTTGAGCAGCTAATTTAGCCTTCGCTTGTTGCCAAAGATGTTCCAATTCATCCAAGGTGTAATCAGACAGGGGACGGTCTGCTGCGGCTTCCATTTTGATCAGTCGCTGAATAAATCTTTCATTTGTGCCTTGCAAAGCTGCTGCCGGATCGAGATCGTACCAACGAGCTAGCTGAATCGTAGCAAAAAGTAAATCTCCCAACTCAGCTTGCTGTTCGGCTTTGGTTTCGTGGGCGATCGCATGTTGAAATTCCGCCAACTCTTCCTGAAACTTCGCCCAAACTCCTTCGATATTTTCCCACTCAAACCCGACTGCTGCCGCTTTTTGGGAAATCTTCATCGCTGCTGTTAGGGGCGGTAGAGTACGGGAATATCGACTCAGTTTAGAACTGAGTAAGTTTTGTGTTTCCGGAGTTTCACCTTTTTCTGCCGCTTTGATTTGTTCCCAATTGTGCCGGACTTCATCCACACTCTGGACTTCCACACCAGCAAATACGTGAGGATGACGGCGAATCAACTTCTCGGCAATCCCTTGCGCTACCTCTGTTAAGCTAAATTGCCCGTACTCCCTGGCAATTTGAGCTTGCAAAACTACCTGTAACAACAAATCGCCCAACTCTTCGGCGATCGCATCCTTATCTCCACTCTTAATTGCATAGACAGTCTCGTAGGCTTCTTCGAGTACATAAGGTATCAAAGATGCAGGCGTTTGAGCCAAATCCCAAGGACAACCCCCATCAGGACTTCGCAACGAAGCCACCACCTCAATCAAATGTCGCAGCGCCTCAATTGCAGATTCAGTCGATGCCTCAAAATTCGACATAGAAAAATACCAGGCGAAAATCCCCCTCCATCTTACCTTCGCGTCCTTCGTACCTTCGCGGTTCCATTCCCTCTTACCCTTGGCATCCTTGGCGTCTTGGCAGTTCTTTTCTTTCTCACCTTATTCTTGAAGTGCTTGCCAACGCTCGCACCCCAATCGCTGACATAATGACTCATCGCCCCCAATTCCAAACCGAGAAACACAGCGAAGAATTCCCCATAGCGGTCTTCAAGGTGAGCGATCGCTAATTCTGCTATTTCCTCAAATGTCCAAGTTACATCCCAAACTGCTTCGGCAACGAGTAACCCCAAAAATCCTACCACCGCGATCCAACCCAGAAGGTAGAGAATTCGCAGCACCGTCCCGATAATTACCCCATGAGACAGCATCGACCGATGGCGCAGGCTTTTTTGGTAAGGTATCCACATCCACCTCAACAAGCCCCAGCGTTGATATTGTCGCGAGTAGATATCCAAATCGGGACCAAACATCAACCCCGCGAATAAAAAGCTTCCCGACAGCAACAAGGTTATATTGCCGTTCTGGGTAAGCGCGTAACTACCGCCCGCCACCACCGGCAAGCTCCATAACGTGATGCGATCGTGCGTCCGACCAGAGGGCATGAACTTTGGTTCTGTATCACCAGAAAAATATTCTCGAAAAATACTATCGCTTTTCTCGCGACCCTGTGCTATGATAATAAAGTTGGTTAAACAGCGGGCGGTTAGCTCAGCGGTAGAGCGCCTGCCTTACAAGCAGGATGCCACTGGTTCAAATCCAGTACTGCCCATTTAGATAT
>CAYXCW010000084.1:0-32216 GCA_964463555.1 uncultured bacterium | reverse complement strand
GGAGAGTGATTCTCATTCTATTCAATGTGACAGTTGAGGGTGCGGAATGTGGGTTGCAAGGTTTTAAGTAGGTTGCCGTCTCGTTGCCAAAGTTTGATCGCGCCATCCATTCCTGCTGAGACAATCAGGTTACTATCAGGACTGATATCAACACTCCAAATATCGGCAGTGTGTCCTGTCAGATGATTGCATTCTGTTGTGCCATAAACCGCCTGTCCCAGGGCGTTATCAATTTTTTGCTCTAATTCGGGTTCAACTGCACCTAATTGTTGTAACTTTCGCTTGGCTTTAAGGGCTTGAACTAAGGATTCTAAACCTTGATGGGAAGCATAGAGGGCTTCCGAGGCACTGGCGATCGCTTTAATCTCGCTGAGTCTAGATTGTTGTAAGGCAGCCATATTTGCCTTGAGCAAGAATTGTTGAATTCTAGCGGCTTTTTGTTCTTGCACAAGTCTGGCTTCTACTTCTTTAACACGTTCTGCCTCTAAGCGCAATTCTACTTCTTTTCGATCTATTTCTTGAGAGGCATTAAAAAATAAATAATCTAAATCGCTCAAACTTTTACCCTGCGCCCAAAGTTGGGCATCTTTGAGCGCTTGTCCGCGTAACAATCGCGATTCATCTTTTTGCCCAGAAGCTACCCAAGCATCAAACGCTTGCGAGTAAGGACGCAACGCCGCTAAACTTTTTTCAACCCATTGCAGATTAAATACTTGTTGATAGAGGCAATTTTTTACCTTTAATATTCCCTCGCGTCTAACAACTAAGCCACTGAGTAACAATTCAATTTGTTCTCGACTATCATCACTTTTTATTTCAATTTCTTGCAAAATCTTTTGATAAATGCCTAGAATTCTACCAGCCCGCTGACCGTTACGTTCAATGCGATCGCGTATAGTTCTCAGGTGTTCTGGTTCATCCTGGGATTCCCAACGTTCAATAATGCGAGTTTTGACCAAATTCTCAATCCAGAACGATTCCGTACCCGGTGGAATACTCATTTTGCCACCATGTTCTATTGTCCCCTGACTCAATTCCACGACTAAATGACACAACTTTTGAGTCAGAAACGGTTGTCCAGCCGTCCAGTTTAAAATCGCCTTCACAACCGATGCAGGCTGTTCTACCGTCTTTTCCAATCCTTGAATTAAGGGAGTCACTTCCTCCCACTCAAATCCTTTTAGTTCGATTGCTTGCCCAATATTAAACGGTGTCTTCGTTCTGTCTCGAATTAGATCCGAAGGAGTTGCTACCCCAAAAATCGCAAAGGTAATGCGTTGATATTCTGGGTTAATTGCCCGTTGGTTATAGCAGAAACGAATTAAAGCAAAAAAGTCATCAATTGAAAATTTCAAGCCCAGCAAACTGTCGATTTCATCAACAAAGATAAACAACCGTTGTTGGGGAAACTGCACGAATAGCAATTCCTCAATAAACCACCGCAGCCGTTGCAGTAAACTGAGATCGTTGCGTTCTTGCCACCAAGTTTTCAGGTTCAAGGTTTCCATTAGCTCCAACTGTAGCCATAAGTCAGCTACGAATCCCTTGTACCATTGCAGTGGAGTAATTTGTTCGCTCCCCACCACACTCAAATCAACGGCAGCGCAGCGATAGCCGTCTTGCTGGAGGCGATGCTTGGTTCGCACCAACAGTGAGGATTTACCCATTTGCCGGGAGTTGAGGACATAGCAGAACTCTCCTCGCTTCAGGGCTGCATACAGTTGCGAGTCGGCTTGCCGCTGTACGTAACTAGATGCATCAATGGCTAAACTGCCGCCGATTTGATAGCTATCTTGGGGCATAAAAAGTTGATGATTAAAGTCAATATTGGAACGTACTCTTGAATCTGTTGAGAAAGAAAGTTGAGGATATCTGCGTCCATGTTGCCGCTAACATGACCAGTCATACTCTGCGGATTTCATAATCATCAATCCAGGATAATAGGACACATAAGTAAAATCAAATGCCTTATAATTATTACAGCTATAACTTTTAGGCATACCAAATACAACTCATGGAATTACGGCATCTTAAATATTTTGTGACCGTTGCAGAAGAACTCAACTTTAGCCGTGCTGCCGTCCGGCTGTATATTTCCCAGCCTGCGTTAAGCCGTCAAATCAAAAACCTGGAAGATGAACTGAGCGTGGTGCTATTTATCAGACAATCTGATGGATTGATACTCACAGAAGCGGGGAAGTATTTTCTCGAACAAGCCAAAGATATTTTGCATCGCTCTCATGTCGCTGTGCAAACTATCAAGGCTCATTACGCCAATACAAATGAGCCTTTGGTAATTGGCTATATCCCAACTATCCTCCAGACTTTTCTTGGTCAAACCCTGAACCGTTTTGGAATTGCCTATCCTGAAATTGCGGTGCGTTTGCACGAGATGCCGCCTAGCGAACAAGTTAGAGCATTGCGAAATGGCTCGATTGATATTGCCTTTATGGGCAATCCACCCGATGAGTTAGACGAAGAGTTTATAGTCAAATGCGTTAAGAAAGTGGCGATCGCTGCTGTATTACCAGATACGCATCGATTGGCAGGTGAATCCTCAATTAATCTAGCTGAATTGGCATCTGAAAAATTTATTGGGATGTCTGAAGAAACGTTTCCAGGGCGAAACGATCGCATCCGCGACACTTGCCGCTGTGCTGGCTTCATGCCAAATCTGCACCTGGAAGCCGATAGCCATGCCTCAATGATTGCTCTAGTTGCCGCAGGACAAGGAGTAGCAGTTATGCCGAACGAGGCTTCAGCACTCCCTCATCCCCAAGTTGCGTTCGTGCCGCTCCACCATCCCATATACTACGCCAGATCGACTGCCGTGTGGAGAAAAGAAACACCAACTAAATCTTTAGATAAATACCTCAAAATTCTGTTTGATCGTATTCAAGATTAATAAAAATAATTGCGGATGTACTCTCGATATAGCTCGCAGCTAACAGTTGCTTGATTTTCGCTCAGATGCACCAATCCTAAACTTTTTAACTTAAACGCTACCTCAATCTCTAACTGAGTTGGAGCCGCTAAAACCCGTCGAAAGGCGTCAGCTAATTTAGGATACTGTTGCAGGTTCCACAATTGAGATTGAAGATGTTGTTGATAGATTCCACTATTCTTCGCAGCATCTTGCAGTAACGTTTGCAAGGGAATCTTCAAGCGAGTACTTTGATACAATGCTAGTCGGATTAAATAAGGAAAACCACCAGTCAGCTTCATTAACTGCTCAAGTTCAGGCTTCGTGAGTTGAAGTTTGTGACGTGAGGCTAAATCCTGCACCTGTTCTTGGTTAAAGGTTGGCAATTCGATCGCCAATCCCACATTAAACGGAGAGCGATGGGTGGGTAAGGGAATGTAAACTTCAACTGCATGAGCTATGACAACTCGTAACTTCTGCCAAACTAAAATGTCTTTTGTTTCCTCATACCAGGAACGCAACAGCACGAAAAAATCACTAGCGACTTCTGGGTACTCAAATAATTGGTCTACGCCATCTAGTGCTAAAATGATAGGGTTAGAGACTTCCTTGAGGAGATAGCCCTGAAAATAAATCGTGCTGTTAATCAAAGCTCCCATATCCTCGTCCCAGTAGTCATTTAATCTACATTCCAAACCTAACTGCCCAGTGACATTTTTACAGAACCAGCGTAAGAAGCGATCGCTCCGCTCAAACACCTCTGTTCCGGCGCGATGTAAGCTGAGTCTCACTGTGTGGTAATTCTGAGCAGTCCCATAATCGAGAATTCGTGCGATTAGGGAAGTTTTCCCCATCTTCCGAGGTGCTTTGATGCGAATGAACGCATGGGGTTGGAGAATTTCTTGATAACAGATTTGTTCGAGTTGCGATCGCTCAACGTACAGCTCAGAAGCAAGGGGAACCTGTCCTTCTGGAGATTCTACAACGTAGTGTGACCTGGGAAAGCCCACCCCAGACATCGCTGTTATTGTCTGGGACGGATCTTGATTGTTGTGATTGATGAACTGTTTTTCTAGCAGCGCTGGCAGATTCGTTTTATTAACCTTTTCACCGAGCGCCTGTGAAAGCAAGTGCCATAGTTTAGGCGCAATTGTGAACTTAATATAGCTTTCAGAATACTTATTTTCTTCAGCAATTTGCGCGTAAGTTTTTTTGTTTTCAACTAGAGATTCTCGCAGGATTACCTTTTGAATATACGCAAGGGAAACCCCTGTTTTTGTAACAACTATCTTGATGGCAAATTCAACAAGCTTGTCAATGTTTTTCATTCAAATAGAAACTTGCTTGACTGGGATATTCAACGCTCCATTGGCTCTAAGCCACTGCTTCTGTTGGCAAGTTAACCCTTGAGCGTCTGTAAAGCAGGCTCCTTTGACGCGGGAACCAGAGAAATCAGAACCCATTAGCTGAGTATCTTTAAAATTGGTATGTCTCAGATCGGCCTCAACCATATTGGTATCTCGTAAGACTGCTCCTTCCAGATTGGCTCCAAATAGAGAAGCTCGTTTTAGAGTTGCACGGCTTAAATCAGCGCCGACTAACTTAGCTAACTCTAGAGCAACTCGGCTTAAAATTGCTTCTGTTAAATCAGCATATCTCAAATCAGCCCCAACTAAATCAGCCTCGGTCAAATCAACCTTCCTTAGAATTGTCTCATTAAGCTGGCTCTCTTCTAAGTCAACTCGCTGCAACGAGGCTTGGCTCAAGATGGCACCTTCCCATTTCGTCTGACGCAGATTGGCTTCATTGAGGTTGGCTCCCGTAAAATCCGCCCCTTTCAAGTTTGCTTTGAATAAATTGGCTTGACTAAGAACTGCTTTAACCAAACAAGCGCCTTCTAAAGATGCTTCAGTCAAATTAGCACAATTTAAACAGGCAGAAGTCAGATTTGCACGATCTAGGAGAGCATTACTCAGGTTAGCGCTAACTAATGTAGCTTCCTTTAAATCCGCCCAAAAAAGGCTGCTGTGAAGCAAGCAAGCTTGAGTTAAGTTTGCCTGTCTTAAGTTGGCTCGATTCAAATCTGTCCAAATCAGACTTGTATCGCTTAAATTTGTATAACTCAGATCGGCACTGTTAAGGTTGGCATGACTAAAATCAATTCCATTTAGATCGGCACCCTTCAAGTCAATTCGACTAAGGTCAAGATTTTGAAAATTTCGTTCTTGCTCGGCATAATGCTTAAGAATGTCACTGGCATTAATGATGTTCATGAACCTTAACGTATTGCTCGGCTTAATGATTGTTTTTGGACAAACTCGGTTGTGATGCTCTATATTCATACCTTTGCTATCTCTACCAATACTCCATTTTCGCTCATTTACAACAGCGAGCAAAACTTTCAAAATACGAATTGTAAAGTCTCCTATTTATCCTACTTTTTAGGTTTTTCCTATCTTTGCTACTAATCCTACTTTTCCTGCTAATCCTACTTTTCCTACTAATCCTACTTTTCCTACTAATCCTACTTTTAAATGTAGAAATAAATATGTAAAAAACCTGTAATTTAGCTTGACGCAAATAAGTTAATTTGATAAAAATAAATAAAAGAAAGGCTCAAGAGCCAACTCAATTACTCGGATGATAATCCGTCGGTGCTTTAGCCGGATAAAATCGCGAAGTAGCAGCAAGAACAATTGATATTTTCCTGGAATAACAAGGATTTATCCTGTTTAGCTATAAATGCCTTCGCGTAGCGTGCCGGAGGCATATCGCGTAGCACCGATTGGGGTAAAATCGTCTACTTTTGCCATGCTCTAAGAACATTGGAGAGAAATCACGTGATTACTTGGACTGAAATTAGCGGGATATTTCAAGAGTTATTAACTGAACCTGTGCGTATGGGCGATAAATATCGCACAGGCATTCCTTTAATTGACAGCCATCACGCCCAAATCTTTATCTTTATTGAAGAGATTCGTCAAGCCGTGCGTCAGAAGCAGACCAAAGAGCAGTTGATGCAGACGATGAACAAGATTGAAGATTTCTGCGACTACCATTTTTCTTTTGAATCAAAAATCATGAAGAAACTTGGTTATCCGGGTGCTGATGACCATACCCAAACTCTAAAGGGCTTCACCAAACGAGTAGTTGACGACTGGAAACAGAAATTGGCACAGGGCACGCTTCATCCTCTGGAAGTTGTTCATGGTCTTAAGACCACAGTGGTAGATGCAATCATGGCGGAAGATGTGAAGTATGCCAAATACTTTGCTGACAACGGGATTGATGTTTCCTGGATTGAAACGCCTCAAGATTTAGATCGTGGTAAAGACTATGTAGGTGTATGCACAGATGAAGATATCAAGGAAACTTTCAACGTTGTGGATCGAGATGGCGGCGGAACGATCTCGCGCGATGAGTTGGCGTTGTTGCTGAAGAACCTGAATTTGGGTACCTCTGATGAGGATATTTCCCGTCTCATCAAGGAGGCAGATAAAGACGATAGCGGTGAAATTGACTTTAATGAACTCATTAACATCATGAAGAGTTCCCCACAAACTACCGCTCAACAGGCATTGACTTGGAGTCAGATCAACGATCTGTTTAAAAATCTGCTTAATGAACCAGTTCGTATGGGTGAAAAATATCACACCGGCATTCCTTTAATTGACAGCCAGCACGCCCAAATCTTTATCTTGATTGAAGACATTCGTCAAGCCGTGCGTCAGAAGCAGACCAAAGAGCAGTTGATGCAGACGATCGCCAAGCTTGAGGATTTCTGCAAATACAATTTGTCTTCTGAATTGAAACTGCTGAAAAAATTTGGTTATCCTGATGCCGATCGGCATAACCAAACTCTAACTTCCTTTACCAAACGAGTGGTTGAGGACTGGAAACAGAAGTTGGCAAACGAAACGCTTCATCCTCTGGAAGTGGTTCATGGTCTTAAGACTACAGTGGTAGATACAATCATGGCGGAAGGTGCGAAGTATACAAAATACTTTGCTGACAAGGGAATTGATCTTTCCTGGATTGAAACACCTCAAGATTTAGATCGTTCTAAAGACGATGTAGGCGTATCCACAGATGAAGACATCATGGAAACCTTTAAGGTTGTGGATCGAGATGACGGAGGAACAATCAGTCGCGATGAATTAGTGCTGTTGTTGAAGAACCTGAATGTCCCTGCTTCCGATCAAGATATCGCTCGTTTAATGGATGAGGCTGATAATGACGGTAGCGGCGAAATTGACTTTAGCGAACTTATTACCATGATGAAGGATTCCACGCTAACTCCCGCTTAACAGGGTGTTTGAAAAGGGAGCATGTCACGAGCATTACCTCATATCTTGCACCTACCCGATAAACAGTTTCCAAATAAATTTCGGGCTGAAAGCTTAAGTTAGCTTTAGTAGGGGCACGGCATGGAATAACTTTGAGTTTTTACTTAAAGATTGTAAAATGCCGTGCCCCTACTACAATCAAGGTTTTAACTCATTTCAACGGGTTTTACCTGTAGAGACGTTACATGTAACGTCTCTACAGCCAGAAATTTATTTCTGGGCTTGGTTTCTGGGCTTGGTGCAAGATGTGAGTTACCCAACCGACAAACCTGCTGCTGTTTGAATTTAATTTTTATTGACACAGCACTATTTATGTCCGCAATATCTTCTGATTTTAAAGAGCGATCGCTATTAAAAATAAAGCTTTAATTATGAAAAGTAATCAACAAAGCTCTAAAGTAAAAATTGTGAATCACCATCAGGTTTCCGTAACCTTAGACCCATACATTCAGTTATTAGAACAAACCTCCAATCCCCGCAAAGCACTGCTAAGTCACGCAGCTTATCAGCAAGTCAACGACTTGAGATCTCTGCAAGTATTTATGAAAAATCATGTTTTTGCTGTCTGGGATTTTATGACACTTCTCAAAACCCTGCAACGTCGATTGACTTGTATCGAATCACCTTGGATTCCTCCAATAGATATCCATTCAGCGCGATTAGTTAACGAAATAGTTTTAGTAGAAGAAACAGATGAAATCGCTCCTGGTTATTATTTAAGTCACTTCCAGTTATACCTAGCTGCTATGGAAGAAGTTGGTGCAGATAGCGAACCAATTAAGAGTTTTATTGCGGCGATTCAACAAGGTTTTCCCGCTAATGAAGCTCTGGCAAATCTGGCGATTCCCGAATCTACTAAAAGTTTTGTAATGACCACACTGAACGCAGCAAGCGGATTGACTCACGAAGTGGCGGCAGCTTTTCTATTAGGTAGAGAGGATGTGATTCCTAAGATGTTTAAACAAATCCTTACCCAATTAGAAGCTGCTCAAGATATTCGCTGCGATTCCTTCCGTCTTTACTTAGAAAGACACACTCATATTGATGAAGAGCAACACGCACCAATGGCGAAAGAATTATTAAAAAATCTTTGTGACAATGATTCCCAGAAATGGATGGAAGCTTTAAATGCTGCTAAAAATGCTCTGAAAGCACGCCATAGTTTGTGGGATGGCATCAATCAGTCGATTAATCAAATAGATAAGGGCAATACAACGGGAGCTTGAATCGACTCGTTAGCCAGTCTGGTAGCTGGGATGGTTAACGTGCAATTCTAGGAGGGTCAAATTTATGGTAACAATGTCAAAAAAAACTGCAAAAGAACTCTGGTTAAAAAAAACCTTTAGATGTAAAGGCTCTGTGATTTTAGGAGTTTTGGAACGTTCTTTTTTCTGTGGTGCATTTGGCATCCTGATTTCCTTTCTTTACTTCAATAAATTTCCTGTTAGTCAACCTATTTTAGGTAGTGTAATTCCCAGCATTGTTTTAGCTTTATTGCTGGTTTTTCGGACTAATACAGCTTACGAGCGATTTTGGGAAGGAAGGAAACTTTGGGATAGTACAGTTAATACGATCCGCAATCTAGCTTGGCAAATTTGGGTTGCAGTTGACGAAGTTGAACCGGGAGATCGAGACCATAAAATTACCACATTACGTTTATTGCAGGCGTTTGCGATCGCCAAAAAGCTATATCTCCGTTATGAACCAGCGAGTGAGGAGTTACAACCTTGGGTTTCGCCCTCTCGATACGGCGTTTTGCAAAATATTCAAAATATGCCGTTACAAATTATTCGTTGGATAGCAGATGACTTGCAGCAGGAACACAAACGAGGTATTTTAAATTTAAGCAAATTGGGTGACATTCACTCTCTGATGAATAAATTAATCGATAATGTCGGCGGATGCGATCGCATCTTGACAACACCCATTCCCCCAGCCTACGTGATTCATCTGAATCAACTGGTACTCATATACTGTTTAATTCTGCCTTTTCAGTTTGTCAAAGATCTCGGTTGGTGGACAGGGATATTTGTAGCAATTGTCAGTTTTGCTTTGTTTGGGATTGAGGAAATTGGGGTAGAAATCGAAAATCCTTTCGGTTACGACACCAATGACTTACCACTTGATAAAATATGTCAAACCATTCATAACAATATTGAGGAATTAATTCAATACGACTCAAAAATCACTCCAGAAATAAGTAAAGATGCAACTCAATTACTCGGATAATAATCTGTCGAGGCTTTAGCCGGATAAAATCGCGAGTTAGCAGCACCAACGATTGATAATTTCTCGATTACTGGCAATATTGAAGATGGGTCAATGTTAAATCTCCAAAATGGCTGGCTTAAGTTCCGTAATAGCTCCCCAGGTAATTCAAAACTGTGGGATTGGACAATTCAATCCAAGCTGCAAGTATTGCTAATAGGAGTTAGCCTTGGTTCTGTAGTGGTAGTCAGTGGGATTGGTTGGTATAAAACAGAAGGCATCATCAAAAGCAAAATCGCCGAGCAACTTGCAGGTATACGTACAACCAAAGCCGAGCAGTTCGAGGCGTACTTTGAAAATTTGAACAACCAAGTGGCGATGCTGGCAACAGATAGCAACGTCGCCAAAGCGATGGTGGAGTTGAATGGGGGTTTCCGCACCCTGGAGAGCAGCTTGATTCCCCCTGAATGGGATAAAGCTTTGAATGCTTACTATACCAAAGAATTTTTCCCTCGGTTGCAAAAGAATCTATCCCCTGAAACACTGAACCCCAGCGTATATATTCCCACCGGACAAGCTTCTCGCTATCTCCAGTATTACTACATTGCTTCTAATCCCAATCCAGTTGGCAAAAAAAACAAGCTCTTCGATGCTGGTGATGGCAGCATTTACAGCCAAGCTCATGCAAAATATCAACCCTTATTTGCAGAAATTATTGAAAAATTCGGTTATTACGATTTATTTTTGATTAACCATAAAACAGGTGATATCATCTATTCCTATTTTAAAGAAACAGATTTTGCTACCAGTAGACTACAGGGTTTTTACTCCGATAGTACGCTAACGAATTTGGTGCAGAGAGTTCAGGCAAATCCGACCAAAGGTAGCATTCAGGTTGCTGATTTCAAACCTTACCGCCCCTCTTATAATGGTCCAGCCGCTTTCCTAGCAACGCCGATTTATAGCGGTTCTAACATGATTGGCATCTTGGCGGTGCAAATTCCGATTGACAAAATGAATCAAGCTATTAACCGGAATAATAATTGGGAAGCCAGTGGTTTGCAAAAAACGGGCGAAGCTTATTTAGTCGGACCCGATTCCCTCATGCGTTCGATATCCCGTTTTTGGCTTGAAGACGCCAAAAAATATCAAAACGTTGTTCGCGACAAGGGGACTGACCAAAGAACTCTCGAACTGATGGAAAGCTTTAACACCACTATTCGCTTACAGAAAATCAACTCAAAAGCCGCTCAAGCCGCTTTGGAAGGGGAACAAGGCATGATGGTAACCCGCAATTACCGGGGGGCAGAGGTATTGAGTTCTTATTCTCCTTTAAAGTTGAACGGGTTAAATTGGGCGATTCTGGCAGAGATGGAGGTGGGGGAAGCTTATAGTCCGCTTTACAGGTTACAGGCAATTTTGCTGATGGCGGCGGCACTTTTTTTACTGGGGGCGGCGTTTTTAGGGGCAGTTGCGGCGAAAATGTTCACTATCCCCTTGGGTCGCTTGACGAGGGATGCCCAGCTGCTGGTTGCTGGGGATATGGATACAGAAATTGAGGTGACATCCCAAGATGAGTTTGGGGAATTGGCGACGCAGTTCAAAGAAGTGGCGAACAAATTACGCCAAACTGAGGAGCAGCTAGAGATTAAGAGCCAAGAGAACGATCTTCTCTTGCACAATATCCTACCTGTAGCGATCGCCGAACGCAGGAAACAAGGAGAGTCATCGATTGCTGAGAGCTTCAAGCAAGTAACCATCCTCAATGCTCATCTGGCTGGAATTTCTGAGTTGAACAAGCGCGTGTCACCGCAAAAGATGACAGAATTGCTCACCGACCTATTTGATCAATTTGACGACTCAGCAGAACGCTACGGGTTGGAGAGACAGAACTCTGTGAGTACAAGCTATATGGCGGTTTGCGGACTCACCCAAGCCAGATTTGACCACAGCAAGCGAACCGTTGATTTTGCCCTGGTCATGTTAGAGATAATCCAGCGTCTGAATGTTAACTATAATTCTGCCTTGGCTTTACGCATCAGCATTCATGCAGGTTCTGTGACAGCAGGGGTAGTAGGAACGCAGAGATTTGGGTACGGCATTTGGGGAGAAACAGCGTATATAGCCAGCAGTCTCCAGAGCAAAGCCGATTTGAACTATATTTTAGTGACTCGGAGTGTCTACGAACGGTTAGCAGATACCTACACTTTCATCCAAAACCCAGTCGTGAAAATTCAAGGACTGGGAGAAGTAGAAACCTGGACGCTGGTAACCACCAGGAAGTTAGTTATGAGTCAGGTGGAGTTGGTGCAGTCATCCTTTGAAAAAGTGAAGCGCATTGGTGATAAAACTGCCGAACTTTTCTATCAACGACTGTTTGAATTGGCTCCCAACCTGCGTCATCTATTTAAGGGGGATATGAAAGAACAGGAACGCAAGCTAATAGCTACGCTTGCTCTCGCCGTCGAAGGTTTGCGTCAGCCAGAGCAGATTATTGCAACCGTTCAAAATTTGGGTCGCCGTCATGGGGGCTATGGGGTCAAGGAGGAATACTACGATATCTTAAGTCAGGCATTGCTGTGGACTTTGGCGCAAGTACTGGGTGTAGAGTTTACTGCGCCAGTACGAAAAGCATGGGAAGAAGCTTATACATTCCTGAGCGAAATTATGAAAGAAGCAGCCGCAGAACTGGAATTGGAAAAGATAGGTGTATGAAGCTTGATACTGGTAATAGGTAATGGCTAATGGCTAATGGCTAACTGTATTGAACCCACAAGCCTTTGAATCCAATTACCAATTACCAATTACCAATTACCAATTACCAATGCCACAACTT
Organism: uncultured bacterium; assembly: GCA_964463555.1. Lineage (GTDB taxonomy): Bacteria > Cyanobacteriota > Cyanobacteriia > Cyanobacteriales > Aerosakkonemataceae > Microseira. Next base: position 19,903 of record CAYXCW010000084.1, on the reverse strand, counting down.
ATAACTAGCAACTTGCTTTACTATTTACTGTTTATTGTTCGTTAAAAAACAGTCATGGATAAATCACTTTTGGGATGGTTATTGCTTTTAGGGCTGGGATTTCCATTGTTGAGTATACTGCTGAGTGAAGCAGCCTCAAGGTTGGAACGGCAGCAGCACCCCTTGGCAGTTGCCCTACGTCGCCTGCGCGAGTATGTGTTACCGCCGTTAGCGGCGCTATTGGTAATGCGGCAGCTTTTGAACGTCGCTGGCGATTCCTGGACACGCTTTGTGGAGACGCTGACCTGGGTTGCGGTCATTGTGGCGGGAATTTCTTTAATCAATGCGCTGTTGACGACAAAAAAACCACAGGTTAAGTGGCAACTCCACGTGCCTAACCTGTTCTTTCAGATGGCGCGGGCGGTAGTGGTATTAGCCATTGTCTATTATCTCATCAATGGAGTTTGGAATATAAGTTTGGAGGGATTGGGCACAGGTTTAGGGGTTGCCTCGGCGGTAATTGCCCTGGCACTGCAAGATACCCTCAGCAACTTGGTGTCAGGATTGCTGCTGCTATTTGCCAATCCATTCAAAACGGGTGACTGGATTGAATTAGATGGAAAGCAGGGGCGAGTAATTGAGCAAAATTGGTGGTCGGTCACTATTGAAAATTATTTCTTTAAAATCAACATTCCCAATGGAGAATTGTCGAAGGCAAGCATTATCAATTACGGTCCAGAGCCAATCTGGAAAAGTATTTTTGTCAGTTTTTCTTACAACGACGCTCCTGGTGTGGTAATCCCAGCACTCAATAGCTTGGTCGAGGGCATAGATGCGATCAAATCTGAAGGGAGTGCTGAGGTGAGTTCCTATGGAGACTCTAGTATCACTTACGAGCTGTGGTACAAAATATTGCCGGAAGACGATGAGGACGCTTCTGACGAACTTAGATACCGAATTTATTATCTAGCCAAGCGTTATGGCTTTACTATGCCTTATGCGATAAAAGCGCAGTACAGCCTCAGCCTGGATAATAAACAAGGGATACCGAACAAGATTCCCCAAGTAGCCGAGAACCGCCAACAGGAACTGGCAACTTATTTGCGATCGCTGCCTTACTTCATGACCCTGAATGAGAATCAGATTAACAAACTCGCCCAAAGGGCTAGATTTCAATCCTACGGTAAGGGTGAGTTAATTATTCAGGAAGGTAAAGTAGACGCGGGACTTTATATTATATTCAAGGGTAAGGCAGAGTCTTACGTAAAAGATGAACAAGGCCAACACCAGATAGTGGACAAGCTTGAAATTAACGCAGTATTTGGTGAAATGGCTACCTTTCCAGGAGAGGTAAGTCCGGTTACAGTTGTTACCCATGAAGATGTTGAGATTATATTGATTCTACCTGAAGACGTTATCGAAGCGATCGAGTCTAGCGACAAATTTGCTTCAGAGTTTCTTGAGTATATCGAAGAACGGAAAAAGATAGTTAGACTTGCCAAAGGAATCAAACATGAGGCAAGTCCACGGATTAGCAACAATGGTCGCCGAGGGCAAGTAAGATCGTGAGGATAACCAGAACAAAAGTTTACAGCAGTTGCTTAGTTTTGAGCGGCATGGTTTTACTATTGACAGCCTGCGCCCGAGGGCCAAAAACCTCAACGGCGGAGATTGACGGGTCTGCCAGTGCAGACAAATCCTCAAAAGAAAACGTAGGTATCCAGCAGGTTGAGCGTAAATTAATTAAACCTCCTTCAAGCCAAGACTCAAATAAACAGGGCATTGTGCTGCCGGAGGTAAAACCCCTGGAACTGGAGGGAAAACTAGCGATATCGGGAAGTCAGGTAGTTTTGCCGATTAGTCAGGCTATTGCTCAACGCTTTATCCAAGACGGGTATTCCGGCAAGATTGAACTTACTGCTGTTGATACTCAAGTTGGCTTCAAGCTATTTTGCGAGCAGAAAAAGGTAGATATTATCAATGCGGTTCGCCCAATTACCAGTCAGGAGTCAGCCGCCTGTGTCAAGTCAGGCGTCGAACCGATAGGCTTTCAAATTGCCATTGATGCAGTGACTATTGTAATTAGTTCTCAGAATAAATTCGTCCCAAACAGTCTGACGCGGGACGAGCTGGCAAAGGTATTCACTGCCGAAAAGTGGTCAGATGTCAATCCCAAATGGCCAAAGGAAAGGATTAAACGCTTTGTCCCAAAGGGAGCTGCTACTGGAGGCTCAGTTGATTTGTTTGCCCAAGCTATCCTCAAGGGGAACGGCAGTCAAGTTATTAATGCTCCCCTTACAATATTGTATGACTTTGTAGACCAGTTGCACTCAGAAGCTTTAATTAATCCCTACATAGTTGGCCTTTTAGAGTATAACTCCTATCAACAAAACCGCGACAAGTTGAGAGCGATCGCGATTGATACTGTAGACGCTTTCCTGCCTGCATATCCTCTCACTCGTCCTTTGTATATTTATGCAGATGCTAAAGCGATTCGGAACCGACGGGAAATAGAAGGCTTTGTTAACTATTACCTGACCTATGTGAACGAAGAAATTTCTAGTCTGGGCTACTTTCCAGTTAAACCAACCACATCGGATGAGTCAAAAACTAAGTTTTTGCAATTGAAGGGTAATAAAAAGTTGTTGAACTCAGCAAGTCAGAAAAATTAGTTAACTTAAGTTGATAGTTATAAGTTGTGAGATTGGTAATTTCAGATTTGAGATTTAAGATGGCAGATTTAAGATTTAAGGATATTTGAGTTAAATCTTAAATCTGCTTTTCTTTAATCTGAAATTTCAAATCTGAAATCTGAAATTACCCATTACCCATTATATCAAGTACGTTAGCATCGGACTTGTACGGTTAATTGTGTTGTAGGGGCGGGTTTTACCAACAATCTTTGATCGGAAGCTTGCCTGTGTTGGTAAAACCCGCCCCCTGCGTGCGATGCCAATGCAACCAGACATGATATTACCTATTACCAAATCAAAATCCCCCTTTTGAAGGGGGATTTAGGGGGATCTCCAATTAGTAAAGATCCCGCGAAGGACTTTTCAAATACCCTCTAAGAAGGCAGTCCTACTGCTTTAAAAGCCGAGCGCACTTTCTGTGTTGTGCCGAGAGGCATTTTCCCATCCTTGGTGAGCAGCCGTGCTGCCTCTACGATAATGCCAACCGCATCGTTGAAATTGGCTGTAGCCCACAGTTTTTGCAACCCGGTGTACCAAATCAGCGCCGCTTTGTCTGTGCCGATATCCATTGCAGTTAGGTAAAACGCTTTGTTAGGAATACCGCTGTTGATATGCACTCCCTGGGAATCGTCCTCACCTGTATAGTAATTGCTCATACGATCCGGCTGCGGATCTTTACCCAAAAGCGGATTGTCGTGGGCAGTTCCGGGTGCTTTCATCGAACGCAGCGCTTCGCCGTACAGTTCTGGCCCCATGATTTCATCGCCTATCAGCCAATCAGCTTCGTGGGCAGTTTGACCCAGAAAGTACTGGGTGATAACAGTACCAAACACATCCGAGAAATGCTCGTTCAACGCTCCTGACTGACTGTAATAATTCAGGTTAGCCGTGAATTCGGTAACGCCGTGAGCCAGTTCGTGAGCAACTACATCCAGCGATTTGGCAAAACTGGTGAAAATGCTGCCGTCACCGTCACCAAAGGTCATTTCGTCTCCATCCCAGAAGGCGTTCATGTAATTCTCGCCATAATGGACGTTGATAATTAAATCCATCCCCAAATTGTCGATCGAATTGCGTCCTAAGACATTTTTAAAGTAGTCTCGCGTAATGCCCAGGAAGTCATAAACCTTGCTAACATCGCTATCGGCAGTCAGTGGCCCGCCTTCGCTTCGTACTAAGTTTACTTGTTGCTCCCACAGATGTTGGCTGTCATATACGTTGCGAGAAGCTAAGGCTAGGGGAGCCATGCCTGTTAGTTTTTGCATGTCTATTGACTTAGCACTTCTTGTCTTGCGGAACTGCTTGCTTGGTTGAAAGCTCAATCGCGCTGATTCAATACCCGCTCTCGCCAAATTTTCGCTGACATGGGGAGGAATAAATTGACAGCAACAAAAAGCATTGCATTTATGTGATTTCATAATTTATTTTTGGCTTATTATGCCTTGTTTCCTCTCATGAGGATATAGTTCTTCTCTATCTATAACTGGGTTGATGGGGAAATTAACAGTCGCTTTTCTGAGCGACCCCCTGTTGAGGTAACTCAAATGAGTGTCACTCAAATAAGCGACTGTTCAATTGCGAGGGAATGTGTTAATTAATCGTGCCTTGATACTTAGCCCTTTTTCCCCTAACCCCTAATCCCTAGCCCTTAGCCTCTAGCTATAACTCATTTGAGTGATTTTGCCGCTGCTCTTGCGGTCTATACTGAGCTAGTAGTAAAGCGATCGCTCTATTCCCATCAAACTTACTCCTGCTTTTCCTCCAAATCTCCGTAATTCAGTATTTTTTTATGTAGTATAGAAATATCAACGATCCAGTATTTTCTGTGTTTTTTTGTCAAGTGTTTATAAGAATTGTGCATTTACTCCGGAATTTCTGTGTAGAATTACGAACTCTTCTTTTTATCCCTGACTAAGGAACGGCTAGATAAAATGATTACCCAAGAAGAAATTTTGCAGCATCTGGTGAAACAAGTTGATAATTCTGCTCCCTCAAAAGTGTTGCACCAAACTGAGGATACTATAGATGAAATTCTGTTTGAGTCTCATATTGACGGCACCTGCTATTACCTGGTTCGCAGCCGCCCCAGAGGCAATCATCCTCAGCTTTTGAGTCCCCGCGAACGAGAGATTACTAAATTAGTAGCACTGGGTCTTGATAATAAATCTATTGGGAAAAAACTTGGCATCACTCACTGGACAGTGGCTACTTATTTGCGCCGTATTTTCAGCAAACTAGGCGTTAGTTCCAGAACGGCTATGATCGCTCGACTGTTAGAAGAAAATCTGCTGTCTCAATAGTTATAACTGTAACAGCGGTAATGGCTAATTGCTAATTGAGTTAACAGGTTTTTGCTTTCTTGAAAATTAGCCAGAAGCCGGGTTTTTTCAGGCTGGTTGAAAATGGTGCCAGATCTGAGGCAGCTCTACTTTACCAAGACTGACGCCAGACGAAGCCAGAAACCTTCAGGACTTACGCTCATATTCCGGGTTTCTATGAGAAATCGTCGCGCAAGAAACTCAAGAGCCATGCAGAAAGCCGGTTTCTAGGATCGTCGTGCGTAAGTCCTGACCTTCCTAGAAACCCGGTTTCTTTGCTTAAATGTGTTTCCCCGAAAAGCAACTGCTCAAACCCTGCTACGGCTGGACATTTTCAATTTTGCTAAGCTAAAGTTGTAATGAGTTTGTCTTAGTTTAGGTAAAATAGTAAATAAACACGATATGAGTAACTTACCAAAATCGCTTAGATTTTCAAGTACGGAAAACGAATCCCTGCCCTTGGTGGTATCTAAGGATACCATGAAACCGATTCGGTGTTTAGAAGATGCGGTGGATCGGTGTCAATCCCTGGGAATGCGCTTAAGCCGCCAGCGGCGGTTTATTCTGGAACTGCTGTGGCAAGCCCAAGAACACTTGTCAGCGCGCGAAATCTACGATCGCTTAAATCAGCAAGGCAAGGCAATCGGTCATACCTCGGTGTATCAGAATTTAGAGGCGCTGTCGAGTCAGGGGATTATTGAGTGCATCGAGCGCTCGGATGGTCGCTTGTACGGTAATATCAGCGACTCCCACAGCCATGTCAACTGTCTGGATACAAATCAGATTTTGGACGTTCACGTCGAACTGCCAGCGGATTTAATTCAACAAATCGAGCAACAAACTGGAGTAAAAATAACAGAGTACACGATCAATTTTTACGGTTATCGGCAATCGAAAGCGGCTGATGGCTAATCGCTAATGGCTAATGGCTCATTGGCTAGGGCAGATTGCAGATTTGAGATTGCAGATTTAAATCTCAAATCTAAAATCTCATATCATGTCCGGTAGCATTGGTAGCGTCAGCAAAGGAAGGATTTAAAAAATTTCTCGCGCTCTTATAGAATGGGCAGGTATTACCCGCCCCTACTCGCGTCAAAAATTATCCACTACCTAAGCTGGCAGACATCATATCAAATCTAAAATTAGCAGAAAAAAATGGGTTGTGAATCTCCCCTTTTAGGGGGAAAGGAAAAATTAAGTTCCATAGCTTGCAATCCTATAAGCTTTAGGAAAAGCTAACTATCAACTATCAACTATCAACTATCAACTATCAACTGTCAACTATTAGCTATTCCAACACTACCGTTTCGCCTTCCATCAGATCGGCATTTGATGTTGTTGCTCCGACAACAGAACCTTGTCCGTGCTGAATTAACAGCAGCGTCTGGTCACCATCGTGGGATTCTTCCATTTCAGTCTGTCTGGAACTTTCCAAACCAGCCAGAGCTTTTTGACAAGCTTGATATTGTTCGAGAGAAAACAACGCGCCGTTTTTTTCTGCATAGTCTTTGGTAGCGCCATCTAGTTGAGCTTGATACAAACAAGCGTTGGTGAGGCTGGCAAGTTGCAGGGTTGCACCGCTGAGATTGGCACCCGTGAGGTTGGCTCCTTCTAGCTTGGCGGCTGTCAGATTGGCTCCGGTTAGATTAGCGCCGCTGAGGTTAGCCCATGATAAATTGGCTTCTTGAAGGTTGGCATCGCTTAAATTGGCTCCTACTAACTCGGCTTTGAAGAAGCTGGTTTTCCAGAAGTTAGCTTCAGCCAACATGGCATAATGCAAGCAAGCGCCGTCTAAACTTAACTGATACAAGCTACCTCTAGCGCGCTGCCAGAAAGCGATGGGGGATAAGACGGTGGTACGACCGATTAAAGTTAAGAGTTGGTCTGGATCGAATTCTTCCAGGATAGTTGGCTCGCCACAAGGGCAGAAGTCGAGCAACGCTTCTCGGTGACAAGCGCAGAGCAACAAGAAGGTATTGAGGCCAACCGCAGCATCGATTTGCAAGGCGTTGAGGGAGTGGTTAGAGCGCATCTGATGAGCGATGCCGGTATCGAGCCAGCGGGCGCGACAGTAAGAACGGTAGAAGCGATAGAGGCGATCGCATAAAATTTCAAACGAGAAGGCATTGGGCGATCGCGCTTGTTCCCGCCGCAGGTACTCGATGGCGACTTCTTCCACCAACGGTGGCAGAATGCCAAAGCCAAGCAAACTGTAAAGGTGAGACGCTACCTCATCCGGGGAACTTATGGCAAACTTGACTTCCCCATAGGAGTCTTGAACTTGTTGCGCCAGGATTTTGAGTTGTTGCGCGATCGCTACTCCACCCAGATATTCTCCCAAACTGGGATGGGTGAATTCAATTTTGGTTGTTGGTTGGCGATCGTCGCCACTAGCGCAAAAGTACAATGCTGGCAGCGCCATCTGTTGGGCAGGCGTTGTTTCTATTGACTTTTCACTACTTTGTACGATCTGTAAAGCGGCGATTTCCATTTGCTGGCGCACCGTTTCAGGGGAGCGACCTTGGAGTAGATTAGCGATCGCTTCCGGACTGCGACAAGCATGGGCTAAACCTTCTCGCACAGGTAGGTGCATTTTTTCTGCTGCCGACATCGTGTCTGGTGGCTCGCCCAACAGCCAACGACAAAGCCGGTCGTGCAGTTCAAATTTCACTTTAGCAGCAGGCAAGGGCAAGATACTTTCATCCAGCCAGCCATCCCGGTTTAAAATGCCCCCCACTAACATCATCAAAGGCTGGTGAATAAAGTTAGCAAAATCCTTTACATCTGGTCTAAAGTGAAATACGCCGTTTTGTTTCAAAAAGTTAAAGTAAGCTTGAGCAATAAATTTTGATTGCAGTTTCGACCACTGCTTAAACCAAACTTTTAATTGTTCCTGGTCTAAAGGTTGAATTGCGATGCGGCGGAACTGCTGAGATAAACCCTTTGGCTGCAAGGGTTTGCTGCTGTAAGCGCCCTCAAGGATACCAGTGCGACAGGTTAAAACAATTTTGTGACGAGGTCGAAAAGAAGCGTTCGTGCTTTGTGCGATAAATTGACTCACCTGATCGAGAAAAGTGGAAAGATGGCGCTCGGTTTGAGGAGCGCGAGGCAGTTCGTCCAATCCATCTAAGATTAACAAGACTGGCGGGTGTGGCGGCACTAGCCAGCCATCGGCATCGGTCAACTTTCCGGTTGGGAAGGCAGTAGCGAGGGTTTGTGCCAAACTGCGGCTGAGACTAGCATCGCGCAACCGAATCGATACCGGCATCCACAGCGGATAAAGCTCTTGGGCTACTTTTGCGGCGAATAGTTGACAAAAACTGGTTTTACCTGCGCCTGGGGGCGCTTCTATGACCGCAACGGTTTCTAAATCTGTGAGTTGGTTGGTTGCCCATTCCATCAAGTCTACCGACGAAGCCGCTTTTTCACCCGAAGCGCTGTTGATTTCAAATCCCTTCAGCGGAACGTATAGATCTTTGAGGGCAAAAGGTTCTTCTAGGACTGGATTTCCCAATGCTTTGAGCAGCGAGGCGCGGTAAGATTCCCGATGCAAGTCAATCGCAGTCGGCGTCAAGCCAGCGGGAGCGAACTCGGTAGCTGATTCGTTTTCTAGTTCTAGGTTGTCAGGCGAGACGGCGATTTGATTGAGTCCTTCCGGGGTGCTGGGGATAGTTCCCAAGCGGACAAATTTTTGTAGTTGAGCTAAAGGGAGGGCATTAAAAGCGATCGCTTCCAGCAGGTAACCTGGAAGTGCGTAAACCAAGCGCTGTACGATGAGTTTGGCTTCGGTTTCTTCCGCACCATTTGCCATCAGCCAAGCGATCGCCAGGTTATTCATTTGCTGACCGAGAAATGATTCTCCCAGCATTGACAGCGCCTGTTCGGCTTGCGTATCGGATAGTCTACCCGGTCGCAAGGTTTTTAACAATCCTTGCAGTTGCGGATCGCTGAGAGCTTGCTTGCTGGGTTCTGTTGCTAGTTGTGCCAACAAGCTAGCTCGATTTAACCAGGGTCTTAAAATCCGGTTTTCTTGTTCTAAAATCTGATGCAGCGATCGCAGATAAGCGATCTGAAACGCCAGCCAAGTCCCTTCATTGCGTTTGAGCGGCTTCTTACGATTCCAAACTCGCAGCAATTCCACCGTCAGCTCGGCTCCTGGCAGCATTTCTTGCCATGCCAGACTCCAAGGCAGTTCCAAAATTTCTGCGAACGGACAGATATCAAAAGTCGTTAGGCTTTTGACTTGCATATCTTGAACCAGGCGGAAGGCAATACCCGCAGTTTGGGTGCCTGGTGTTTTAAGCTGGGTCAACTGAATGTTATACTCTGCCAGCCACTGCCGAATGCTTAAGCTCATCGAACCTCTAAGGAAACGGCTCCCTATTAGGCCATTATGAGCTATGTTTTTACTTGACTAACATCCCCCTGGCAAATCAGATTTGTGGCTCAGTTTTTCAGCCAAGCAGAGAGAGCAAGCTTGCTTCCCGAACTTGGGGGATATTACCCAGATAACGAAGATAGAGGAGATTTCCCAGCGCCGGGAGATGGCGGAGGCGAGCCAGCAATATTTTTGCCATTTTTTCTCACTTGCTTGTGTTTTTGGGCAGGAAAAATGTTAAGAAAAGTCAGAGGGTTGCTTGTGACCGATGACCACTGACCCAGATGCAATATCCGTGAGCGATCGCCAAATGCAAATACTGTTAATCGATGATGACCCGATTTTCCGCTTGGGGCTGCGCGTTTTTGTCGAGCAATTTGACGATCTGCAAGTCGTCGCCGAGGCAGATCGGCTAAATACAGCTTTGCAGATTCTCACTAGCGGTCAGCCCCCGGTTGACTTGCTGGTTTTAAACTTGGATTTGGGTCAGAGCGATGTCGATCTCCCCTCTGGTTTAGAAATCTGCCAGCAAATAAAAACTCAGTATCCCAATTTGCCTATATTGTTGCTCAGTAGTTTAAGAGACGCCAATGCTCTAGCAGCAGCACGCCAAGCGGGCGTTGAGGGCTATTGTCCCAAGGGCACGGCTGTTTCAGAGTTAGTGAATATTATTCGTCAAGTAGGCACGGGCGAACGTTATTGGCAGGAAACACCGGCAACCAGAGCAACCAGTCAGATGCCCTCAACTCCTGCGGCTCTCCCTTCTAACTCTAGCTTTTCTTTGTTGCGCGATCGCCTCCATCAGTCTGGACTGCGACAAATTGACGCCGCTTTAGCCCAAGTCACCGCCGAATTACAAAATACCCCACCATCAACTCTCGACCAAGCGATTCTCGCAGGACGGCGGCGGGAGTTACTGGCTTCTCGCTGGCTAGTAGATTGGCTGTTAGCACCCCGCGTGACTACGCCCTTACCGTCATCGGAAGGGGAACAGGAGACAAGGGAGACAAGGGAGACAAGGGAGACAAGGGAGACAGGGGAGAGATATCCTGTTTTCAATTCAGAACTTAGTGCTAGTACTTGGCAATCGGTTTTATTTGATAATACTTTTGCCAAAATTCAGTATGGCGTCCAAAACATGACCGACATTCCCCTAGAAATTGATATTTTTAGGTCGGATAGAAAGCGGGAATTGCTGTGTTTAATTTTACGTAAATTAGACGATATTTTGGGCGAATTGCGTTTTTCTCAAGTGCAGTCGGAGCAGTTACCCCAAAAGCGAACCGCTATTTTACAAGATTTGTGGCGCGGCACGACTACAGATTTTTTTGGTAAATATTATACGCTGCAAGTTGGCTATCAAGAATTAGAAGTGGTCAATGTTTTGCTGCAAGATGCTTTAATCGTTCAAAGTGCGATTCTGGATAAAATACCCCAGGTTGTCGAATGGTTCGACCATCTGCTATTTCAAACCCCTTTAACGATTGATAATGCATTGTACTCCCCTGGAAGTCCTGAAGCCCTAGCAAGAGCAGAAATCTTGATGCAGAATTTAGTAATTCAAGTTGCTAATGCTGTCGTTCAACCGCTGTTAAATCGATTTGCAGATGTGGAAACGATTAAACAAAACTTCTATGACAGCAGGTTAATATCAACGCGAGAAATTGAGCGATTCCGGAATAATTTATCTTGGAGATATCGCTTAAGAACCTATATTTACGAACCAGCAGAAATTTTTGAAAGTCGATATGTTTTGTTGGTTTTAAATGGGCGAGGAATTAAAAAGGTATCTATTTATGCTCCTCGCAATCAAGAGCTAGAAAAATTAAGTAGCGTTCAACAAACGGTGACATTATTGTTAGAGACTCGGGATGCGATCGCTCCCCGTCTCCGTTCAGTTGTTGCCTTTGTCGGTAAAGGCGTCGTTTACGTACTAACCCAAGTCATAGGGCGAGGAATTGGTTTAGTTGGTCGAGGAGTAATTCAAGGAATTGGCAACTCTTTACAGGATAATCGTTTTGGCAATGGTAGCAATCGCCAGAAATAATTTTGCTAATTGCTTTTTTATTATCGGCAATTCAACGCATAAATGCCCAGAAATAAATTTCTGGCTAAAAGCTAAAACCCGTTAAAACGGGTTGAAAATTCACGCCCAGTCCGTTAAAACATACTTAAGCTTTCAGGCCGAAATTTATTTCTGGGTTGACTTTCGCAAGAAGTCTATTGTAGGGGCGGGTTTTACCAGTAACTTTTGGCAAAAACAAACAGTCTCAATCAACCCGCCCCGATCCAAGTGTTTCGCTGAACTCTTAAGAAACACATTCCCCGCTGTGTGTTTCTTTCATCTGTTGCGGATGCGTGAGCGTCCGTTAGAGGCTCACATCTTGCACGTACCCGATAAACAGCCTCCAAATAAATTTGGATCTGAAAGCTTAAGTAAGCTAAAGCTAACTAAAATCAACGTTTTAACCCGTTTCAACGGGTTTTAGCTTTAAGCCAGAAATTTATTTCTGGGCTTTGTGCAAGATGTGAATGAACGAACTTATATTTTTAAACCCCCTGCTAAACCAATTAAACGTTTGCGGTCTAACAAGGTTATTTTAGAACCATCGATAGCGATTAACTTATCAGCACTGAGTTTGGCAAAAACCCGCGAGAGCGTTTCTGGAATTGTCCCCAAAAGCGCAGCTAACTGCGATTTAGTCATGTCCAGTTCGACGGTATCGCTTTTGTTATTTCGATCGCTTAAATAAAGCAAATAAGTCGCCACTCTTCCCGGAACTTCTTTTAAAGATAAATCTTCTACTAACTGAGCCATTATCCGTAAGTGACGGGCAAAAACTCCTAGAATTTTGATAGCTAAACTAGGTTGCTCTTGCAGCAAGTTTAAAAAAGAGGTTCGCGGGAAAAATAACAACTCGCTTGTCTCCAGCGCCATAGCAGAAGCGGGGAAGTTTTGACCATCAAATGCGGGAACTTCCGCAAAATGATCGCCAGCAACAAATAAGTGCAAAATCTGTTCTTTCCCTTCAGGTGAAGTTTTATAGACTTTGACGCGCCCGGAAACAACAATAAAGAAACCGCTGCCTTCATCCCCCGCTTGGAAGATTATTTCACCTTTGGTGTATGTTTGAGCGATCGCAATCCTAGCCAACTGGTCAACTTGCTCTGACGGTAGGCCGCGCCAGAGTTTAATATTAGACAAGAATTCTCTAAGTTTACTGTCTTGCTTGAGCATAAAGGAAATAGAGTAATGAGTTATAAATTTCCCAACAATTTTATCTGGGGTGCTGCTACTTCTTCCTATCAAATCGAAGGCGCAGCGACAGAAGACAATCGCTTACCTAGCGTTTGGGACACTTTCTGTACTATACCAAATCGAGTTGTTAACGGCGATACAGGTGAAGTCGCTTGTGACCACTATCATCGCTACGAAACCGATGTCAAGCTGATGGTAGAATTGGGTATTAAACACTATCGCTTCAGCATTGCATGGCCTCGGATTATTCCTGAAGGGCGCGGTACTGTCAACGAGGCAGGTATTGATTTTTACCAGCGGTTAGTTCATTGTTTGTTGGAACATGGGATTACCCCACACGCTACCTTATTTCACTGGGATAGTCCGCAAGCATTAGAAGATTTATACGGTTCTTGGCAAAGTCGCCAAATGGCACAAGATTATGCTGATTATGTTACTGCGGTCGTGAGTCGTTTGGGCGATCGCATCACCAATTGGATGACCATCAACGAAATTTCTTGCTTTACCCACATGGGTTATGCTGTCGATGAAACGCCAGTACATGCCCCAGGTACGCAGGTTAACAGCAAAAAAGCCGTTTGGCAGACTTCTCACCATGCTTTACTAGCACACGGATTAGGTTGTCAAGCGATCCGCGCCGCTTCCCCTGTTGCCTGTAAAGTATCCTTGGTGGATAATTTTTCTGTAACGGTTCCTATCAGCGAATCACCAGAAAATATTGCTGCTACTCAAAAAGCTTTTCATACTTGCGGTTCTAATGGCGGGATTATTTTTCCAGCTTTGACAGGTGCTTATAGTCCCGCTTTGTTGGAAATTTTAGGCGAAGATGCACCCGATATTCAAGCTGGAGATTTAGAAATCATCCATCAACCTTTAGACTCTTTAGGTCTGAATATATACAAAGGCAATTACGTGCGCGCGGCAGACAACCAACAAGGTTACGAGGAACTCGACTTGCCTAAAGGTTATCCTAAAATGCACATGCCTTGGTTAAATATTGTGCCGGAAAGCATATATTGGGGAATTCGTCACGTTAGCGAAACTTTGGGAAGGAAAGATTTACCTGTAGTGATTACGGAAAATGGCTGCGCGGCACAAGATGAAATTAACGATAAAGGCGAGGTGGTGGATAGCGATCGCATTCTATACTTGCGACAGTATTTAAAGTCAGCTCACCGTGCTTTAAGCGAAGGTTATCCTTTAACTGGATACTTTCTTTGGAGTTTGATGGATAACTTTGAATGGTCGTGGGGTTATGACCGTCGCTTTGGCATTATTTACGTAGATTATAAAACACAACAACGCTTGCCTAAAGCGAGTTTTAATTGGTATCGCGAGTGTATGAGTCAAAATCGAGTAGTCTAATGGCACTGTCCACTGTCCACTGTCCACTGTCCACTATCCACTGTCCACTGTCCACTGTTGAATTGACTTAAGTCAAGGCGCTATCCTTTGCACCGCCCTACAGTGGGGATAGATAAAGCAACGAGGAGACAGAAGCATGTTTTGCGAACAATGCGAACAAACCGCCAGCGGACAAGGATGCCATCAATGGGGTGCTTGTGGTAAAAGTCCTGAAGTCAATGCTCTACAAGATTTATTAATTCACTGCTTGCGGGGACTGTCGCAAGTGGCGCTCCAGGCTCGCGAGTTGGGTCAAAATACTCATGAAGCTGATGTTTTTACTTGCGAAGCGCTTTTTGCCACGATGACCAACGTGAATTTTAGCACAAAGTGTTTTACCGAGTATATTCAGCGGGCGATCGCTCTCAGAGAAAACTTAAAAACCCAACTCCCACCAATCGAATGGTCAGATTTGGCTAACTTTACCCCCGATTTCGACGACGACTTAGTGCAGCAAGGCAAAGATATAGAATATGATTTTATCAGCAAATCTGCCAGCAATGTAGATATTTTTTCCCTTAAACTCACCGTCACTTATGGCATCAAAGGTCTTGCTTCCTACGCCTTCCACGCTCAAGAATTGGGTCAAGAAGATGACAAACTTTACGCCTTCTGTCACGAAGCATTAGCCGCCATCAACCGCCAAGACCTTAGCCTCAATGATTGGGTAAATCTGGCGCTGAAAGTTGGAGAAATGAACCTGCGGGCGATGGAACTTCTCGACGCTGGAAATACAGGAACTTACGGTCATCCTACACCCACGCTTGTTCCCCTCAGTGCCAAAAAAGGCAAAGCAATTTTAGTTTCTGGTCACGACCTCAAACAACTGGGAGAACTGCTCAAACAAACCGAAAATACGGGCATTTTAGTTTACACTCACGGCGAATTGCTGCCCGCCCACGGCTATCCCAAATTAAAGCAGAAATATCCCCATCTTTACGGTCACTACGGCACCGCTTGGCAGAATCAAACGAAAGAGTTTGCTAAGTTCCCCGGCCCAATTTTAATGACCACCAACTGCTTAATGCCGCCCCACGAATCTTACATTAATAAACTGTTCACCGTCGGCCCAGTTGGTTGGAATGGAATTACCCACTTGCCTTCACCAAATCTCATTCCCGACTACTCACCCATCATCCAAAAGGCATTAGAAATGCCGGGGTTTGCAGAAGATGGAGAACTGCGCCAAGTAACCACAGGTTTTGCACGCAATGCTGTATTAAGCGTTGCCGGTGAAGTGATTGAAGCAGTGAAACGGGGAAATATTCGGCACTTCTTCTTAGTTGGCGGTTGTGATGGTGCCAAACCAGACCGCAATTACTATACCGAATTCGTGGAAAAAGTGCCTCAAGATTGCGTAGTGCTAACTCTTGCTTGCGGTAAATTCCGTTTCTTCGATAAAGAATTGGGCGATATTAACGGCATTCCTCGCTTAATGGATGTGGGACAGTGCAACGATGCTTACTCGGCAATTCAAATTGCCTTAGCATTAGCGAATGCGTTTGATGTAGGTGTGAATCAATTACCTTTGTCGATGATTCTGTCTTGGTACGAACAAAAAGCTGTGGCAATTTTGCTGACGCTACTGCATCTGGGAATTCAGAATATCCGGTTAGGGCCAACCTTGCCAGCGTTTATCTCGCCGAACGTGTTCAAGCTGCTTTCTGAGAAGTATAATTTGAAAGCGATCGCTACCCCCGATGAAGATTTAGCCGCTTGTCTCGGTTAGTTAAACACAAATAGTTTAGCAAGGTGCGTTACCTACGGTGTAACGCACCGTTTGCAATTTGGATATCTGCATACTTTAGAGCAGATTTTGACAATATTTTAGGGAATGATATCGGATCAACCGGACATGATATTAAACCGCTAATGGTACGGTAGCGATCAAAGGACACACTTGTTCATCTAATATCAAATTATCCATTGTTTGCCAGCGATCGCGGTACTCTTCTAATTCGGCTTTAAACGCCATCATTTGCTGAATTTGTGCTTCCATCTGCTCAATCTTGTGTTGCAATAAGACTTGTACGAAGTCGCAGGGGATTTCACCACGATACCGTACATCTAAAATCTGCCGGATTTCTTCTAGAGAAAACCCCAGCGCTTGGGCTTGCTTGATAAATTTCACCTGGAGAATCGTATCCGGATTGTAGTGGCGATAGCCGTTTTCTCCTCGTTCGGCTGGTTGTATAAGTCTGAGACTTTCGTAGTAGCGCAAGGTTCCTACGGAAACGCCGGTTTGTTTGGCGACTTCGCCGATTTTTAACCGAGTTGCTAGAGACATATTTGCTTACCGATCCGCTTATACTCTTACTCTAAACCCTCCAGTCAACTAGAGGGTCAAGGCTTGAGCAGTAAAAATTATTTTGCTCATTTCCAGCGCCATACCCCTTGACTCTACAGCAAACTATAGGGTTTAGGCTGGTGTTATCAGATTTAATTGGATGAGGAAAGAAACATGAATACTGCCAATGTTAAAGTCTATCGGATGTCAACTCCAGACCACGAATGTCCTTGGGGGTTACGAGCGATCGAGTTGCTTAGAAACAAGGGGATTAAATTTGAAGATATCAAGTTGCGATCGCGCGCAGAAATAGATGCCTTCAAAGCTCAGCATAACGTACCAACGACGCCACAGATTTTCTTTGGTGAACAGCGCATTGGTGGCTATTCCGATCTAGCTCAGCACTTGGAAGTTGCACCAGAAAAAACCGAGTTTTCCTATACCCCTGTAGTTGCCTTATTCTCGACAGCAGGACTCGTCACCCTGGCAACTTCAACTGGTATAATTGGCTTTATGGGTTTCTCGCTTTCAATGTTGGCTTCGCTGAAATTGATGGATATTAATGCCTTTGCTGAGAGTTTCCAAAAATACGATTTGATCGCGAAGCGATTCAAACCCTATAGCAAAATCTATCCCTTTGCTGAGTTGTTGCTGGCGCTCGGATTTCTCTCAGGTTTTGCCCCGTTACTAACAGGAATCGGTTCTTTGCTAATTGGCAGCAGTGGAGCAACTTCTGTTTTCAAAGCTGTATACATTGACAAAATGGCATTGAATTGTGCCTGTATCGGAGGCAATTCTAAAGTACCTTTAGGGATTGTTAGCTTTGCCGAAAATGCGATTATGGCAATCATGGGAGCAATGCTTATTTTCTCCTCTTTCAGTACAGAAGAAGCCAAATCTATCAGAACCAGTGAAGATTTCCCAGCCGCGATCGCGCAAGTTCAAAATGCTAATTCATCTATTTAAACCTCAGACTCAAGTCTGAGCCTACACAAACAAAGCCCGCCTGCGCGGGCTTTAATTTTATTCCCATCTCCCTAGAAAATTCTCTACTTCTTCTTTCCTCTGCTCAAACTCTATATGCAAATCGCTTCCCCATCAAGAGCGGCGATTTTCTTCGAGACGCTTCGCGAACGGACTAGCGCTTACCAGCAACAACTTCACCAACTCCTAACCGTTTAAACATTGCTTCCCTTGCCTGCATTGCCAGAGTATCATCGAGCGGTTCTAAAGAGATTGGTGTTTGATATTTTTCTGCTAATGCTGTTTGAATTAACCAATCAGCCACAAAGGGATTTTTCGGCAAAAGTGGGCCGTGGGAATAAGTTGCGATCGCATTCCGATAAAATGCTCCTTCTGTTCCATCTTCGCCGTTATTTCCATAACCGCTGATTACTTTCCCTAGCGGTTCTACTTTTCCCAAATAAGTCCTCCCGCCATGATTTTCAAAGCCAATTATTACCGCTGGCTTGCCTAACATTGCTTCTAAATCTTTGGCTAAACGCGAAGCACTAACTTCAAAAACTACATTGCCTATGCAGCGCCGCGCATCTGGTCCCGGATGTTTGCTGACAAAATCTAATAATCCCAAACCTTCTATTCTTTGACCTAATGCCGGTTCGTAATAATGTCCCAATAATTGCGGTGCGCCGCAGGTAAAAACCCCTGGGGTTCCGGCTTCGATTTTCTGGCGCAATGCTTCTGCTTTTGCGCCTTTTAAATCTCGCATGACTATTTCTTGCTGTCTGTCTTGCGCGCCGCCACCGACTAATATATCGACTTGATGAATATCTTCGATAGTTGATTGCAAGTCGAGGGGTAATACTTGTACTTTAATTCCCCGCCATTTGGCGCGCTGCTGCAAGCAGATGGCATTGCCGCGATCGCCATACGTACTCATCAGGGTAGGATATAACCAGCCAATTGTTAGTTCTGTCATAAAAATTGCAGATTTTAGATTTGAGATTTCAGATTGATTTGAATGTTGTGTAGGGGCGGGTAATACCTGTCTATCTATGCCAATAATCGACAATTATTATAAACCCGCCCTCCGTCTGTTGTTCGCCAATTACCAATTACCAATTACCAATTCATAGAATCTTTCTACCTGTTAGCAATCCTCGCACTTCTAACATGGCTGAATAGGTGGGGAGAATGTGCAGGGTTTCGCCTGCGGGAGTGCATTCTAAGGCGGTTGTAATCGCTTCCTGCAAGTCTTCTTTGATAATTAGGTTAAATTTGTCATTTTCCTCGGTTTGGCTGTAGCGCAGGCGTAGAGCCATGTCGTAGACGCGATCGCCACTGACTACAATCGTTCCTCCCAAGGCGACTAATTTTTCCGTATCTACGTCCCAAATCCACGATACATCTGTTCCATCGGGCGTGCGATCGTTGAGTACTACTAAACTTGTCGAGGCTTGTCCGGTAAGTTTTATTTGATTCACGGCGCGGATAGTTTCATTCATCCCTACTGGATTTTTTGATAGCAGAATTCGCACGTGCTTGCCAGATACTTCTAATTCTTCGGCGCGTCCGAATGCGGCTTGGAAGTTTTTAATTGTATCGAGGATTGTAGCTTCATCGATGCCGATTTCTTGGGCGGCTAATACGGCTGCGAGGGTGTTGTATTTGTTGTAAAGTCCGATCAGAATTTGAGGCCATTGGGTGCTATTAATCGATACTTTACTCTTGCTAAAGCCGCAACTGGGACACTCAAAATCGCCCAAATGGGAGAGATAAACGCCTTGATAATCTAACGAGTGACCGCATTTGGGACAGTAAATTGAGTCAACGGCGTGGGGAATTTCGTCTAAATATTGGTCGGGTTCGCTTAAACCAAAGTATAAAACTCGTTGGGGCAACTGCTGACCGAGGTGGGAAAGCGTCGGATCGTCGGCGTTGATGATGATAGCAGTGTCTGGAGACAGGGGTGCGATCGCTCCCATCCAACGTTGGCTAATTGTATCGACTTCCCCGTACCGATCCAATTGGTCGCGAAACAAATTCAAACACAAAATATACTTTGGCTCGATTTGCGGCAGCACTTTCGGCAGAATATTTTCATCGATTTCCAGAATCGCGTAATCTGCTTTGAGATTACCTGCCAAATTGGTATTTTCCAGCAACGCTGCAATTAACCCATTGACTAAATTCGCACCCGTGGCGTTGTGTACCACGCGCAAACCTTTGCGTTCTAGCATCGTGCGTAACAGCAGCGATGTGGTAGTTTTTCCATTCGTCCCGGCAATTAAAATTGTGCCGTACTTCACCTGACGCGCCAGCAACGAGAGAATTTTTGGTTGAATGCGGCGCGCGATCGCTCCCGGTAAAACGCTCGCAGCACCCAGCCGCAGCAAGCGCACTAGGCTTGTAATGGTACGTGCAGCTATTACTGCAAGGCTTAATCGCAATTTGTCTACCAGTTGAATCGCCACGCTGAAGTCCTTTAAAAATGGGCAAGAGGGCAAGGTTGCTTCAGTTTGATACTATACAACGAAAAGTTAGGACAAGGAGGACAAGGAGGACAAGGAAGACAAGGAGGACAAGGAGGACAAGGAGGACAAGGAGGACAAGGAGGACAAGGAG
>CAYXCW010000083.1:0-32598 GCA_964463555.1 uncultured bacterium | reverse complement strand
GAGACAAGGGAGACAAGGGAGACAAGGGAGACAAGGGGGACAAGGGAGACAAGGGGGACAAGGGAGACAAGGGGGACAAGGGGGACAAGGGGGACAAGGGGGACAAGGGGGACAAGGGGGACAAGGAGGACAAGGAGGACAAGGGGGACAAGGGGGACAAGGGGGACAAGGAGGACAAGGAAGACAAGGAAGACAAGGAAGATGAGCAAGTAGAACTAATTTCTCCCCCAGCTCCCCCAGCTCCCTCAGCTCCCTCAGCTCCCTTTTCAAGGCCCCTCTACCGGCGAAGGTCTAACAATTTCCACCTCTTCAAACGTCCCAGTTTCCGGCACATCAATATCTACAAATTGCACCCCTTCTGGTACTTTCAGCACCACAGAAGCATCCACCGATTGCCCTTTCGGAATACTATTAAGAGAAATCGAACCAGTAGAACTAGCCACGGGAACCGATTTATAAACCGTTTTGCTGACATAATTGCGCGCCGTTATTTGCGGCACATTGATAACATCATTCCTGCCCACATTATCAGCCAGACGACTCACGCGCATTTGCACGGTTACCAAATCCCGCTTACCAGTATCGGGATTTTCCACCCGCTCAACTGATAGTAACTGCACCTGCGCTCTATTGCCGAAAGCTTTCTTAGCTGCGTTACCCGCCGTGGTATTTTGTCCTTGAATATTCTCGCGTTTCCCACCTTGATTAGCCGGTTTATTCGACGAGGAATCCGGCGGGTTAATTGCTCCTTCTGGCGCTATTGCCGTAGTTTGAGGCGATGGAAAAACAGGCGTTCTCGTACCAGGAATTGGAATCGTTTCTTGAATCGCAGGCGCTTTACCCAACGGACTAATAGAGGGATTTACTTTCGGAGTTGGTAGCGCATTTGCCCCCGTTGTTGGTGTCGGCGTTGCGACAGGCGGAGTCAATTGCAAAGCTGGTTCTGCATCGGCAACGAGTACATTTTTAAACGTGCCTGTATTTTCCAAAAAAACATCCAATAAAGTGATGCCGCGAGGTACTTTTAACACCACATAACCATCCAAAGGTTGACCCGGAGTCAGGGTGAATAAAGCAATTGGTCCCGATGAACGAGTTTGGGAGTCAACAGATTTATATGTTTCGTTAGTGACGGGGTTGCGCGCTGTTGTTGCGCCAATATTAATCGTGTCGCGAGTTGCGACTTTATCTGCAATCCGATTGACGCGAAATTCCACAGTTACTTCGTCCGGCATTTCTGGAATTCGCTTGACAGAAAGTAATTCGACTTGCGCCTTATTTCCTAAAGCGTACTGGACGTATGGGTTAGATGGCGTCGGCAGACTACTTGCAGGAGATGGGGAAACATTGGTTGCCGGGGGGGGAGTTATTGTAGAACGGTTTCTGTTAAACGGAAGATTAAATGGCAGGTTTGCTTGCCCCAAATCCATTCCTTGATAAACTAAAAATCCGCCCGCGCCCAAAACCAGCATCGTTGCCGCGCCAGCGAAAAAGCCGTTCAAATTTTTGCGGCGCTGGGGTTTTGGTATCTGCGCTACAGTTTGATCGAACTCTTGCTCTTGATTTGGCGTTTTCATGACTCAGTCTAACTCCGATTTTTGCTCCACGCCCCTTTTTGCCCTATTGTGTCAGACTATGGCAGCGAGTGACATGCTCAGAGCAAATAATTTGATTGACAAAGAAGATGCAGCGAGAGAAAAACATCCTTAAATTGCCCAATCTGGTTCGCCCTCGTGTTACTATAACCATTCTGTGATTTGCGATCGCTGAAATTTATTTCCACGCTGATATTTCCAGATCTTAATTTGCCCTATGACCGCAACCGAACCAGCAACCCAATTCCAGTACAAACCCCAATATAAACCCAACCAGCTGATTTGCGGCACGGGACAAACCGCAGTAGTGACGGGATGGAGCGTCAAGTCTACTGTCGCCAAACAATTACACCCCCAAGAATTTGCCGTCATCGGGCAACTATACTCCCCCACTAGAGGAATTAGTTTCCTGATTAGAAATTTACTAGCAAATCCCCACGTCCGCTTTTTAGTCATCATCAATGCCACCAAAGAAGACCGCAACGCAGGCGGTTGCGAATGCTTATTAGACTTCTTCCGCAATGGATTTGTTCCTGGAGTTAGCGATACGGGACGACATTGTTGGGTGGTCAAATCTAAAATTACCGGATATATCGATATTGAAATCCCCGCATCTGTATTAGAACAATTACGTCAATCAATCGAAGTTAAGGATGCAACATCGATTGCCGATGCCGTCAGTATAGTTAAATCTTACGCTCAACAAGCAACCGTAGAACCTTGGGGAAATCCATTAGAATTTTCCTTATCCGAACCCGTTCCCACCGTCCTCCCTGGAACCAGGTACGGACACAGAATTGAAGGCAAAACCATCGCCGAAACTTGGGTCAAAATTATTCATCGCATCAAGACAACTGGAACCATTCGCCCCACGGGTTATGACGGACAATGGCAAGAATTAATCGACCTGATGGCAGTGATAACCGATGAACCAACAGGGTTTTATTTCCCCGAACCGAATTACCTGCCAATTGACCGAAGTTTCATCGAAGAATATATCTCGCAAATCTTAGATGACTCGCCCTACCGAGAAGGGGTAAAATATACATACGGGCAACGCTTGCGTTCCTGGTTTGGACGCGACCAAATCGAACAAGCTATCCAAAAATTAATCGGCGAAATCGACGCAGCTAGTGCAGTGATGTCGCTTTGGGATGTGAAAGATCACGAAAAAGGCGGCAGCCCTTGTTTAAATCATATTTGGGTGAGAGTTGTAGCAAACGAACTATCATTAACCGCGACTCTCAGAAGTAACGATATGTTTGCCGCTTGGCCTGCAAATGCAATGGGTTTGCGAGCATTACAGCAACATATTCGCGATCAAATCCAAGCCCGTTCGGATTACGATTTAAAGATGGGGCCGCTGATTACAATCAGTCAATCGGCGCATATTTATGACGATGTATGGCAAAATGCAGATAGCCTAATTCAGCAACAATATTTGGCAATTTGTCAAGATAAAAATTATTACGATCCAGCCGGAAACTTTTTGATTGAAATAGTAGAAAACAAGATAGTAGTTAACCAAACAACACCCGGCAGCGGAGAAATAGTAGCTTGTTACTCTGGAAAAGATCCGTTAAGGTTGATCGGAGAAATATGCTCTGCTTCTCCCGCCATACGCCCAGATCACGCCGGTTATTTAGGAATGGAATTACAAAAAGCAGCCGATTGTTTGAGAACGGGAAAACAATACATTCAGGATCGATAAAAATGTTTGAATTTACTAGACCTACTTGGGATGAATATTTTTTAATGTTAGCGAAACTGGCGGCAACTCGTTCTACTTGCCTTGCCTTTCCAGTGGGTGCTGTAATTGTGAAAAATAAGCAGGTTGTGGCAACTGGTTACAACGGTTCGCCATCGGGTTCGGCTCATTGTACGGCTCAAGGTTTCTGCTATCCTGGATTGAGTAGCTGCGATGCTAGTAAGGCGATGCCTTCGCGGGCAGTTCATGCAGAAGCAAATGCGATCGCGCAAGCTGCCAAACACGGCATCTCAACCGAAGGTGCAAGCATTTACGTCACCCTAGAACCCTGTCTTTCTTGCTTGAAATTAATCATTTCCGCCGGAATTCGCGAAGTTTTTTACGAAACCGCTTTTAATAGCGGCAATAACGCAATTGTGAGAGATTCTTTTGCGAACGAAGGTTTAGTAACCTTCAAACAAATTCAACTATCTGAAGAAATCGCCAAAAAAGCCGCTTTATTCTTATTAAGTCCTACCTCTGTTGCCAGATCCGAAGCAGCAGCAACTTTAGAAAGTAGGTTGAGTTGAACGACATTGATACCCAACAAACTATATCATATCCTCTTGCATCGGCATCGCGCGGGAGGCGGGTTTATCAATACAATTCGCTTGCAATCAAAGAGGACTGGTAAAACCCGCCCCTACTACCAGAATGGATATAATTCCTGTCACTTTGGTTGGGTTTCGTCTTATCTAGTTATCTAACCCATTTTAATGGGTTTAAGCTTTAAGCCGGAAATTTATTTCCGAGCGATTTCCGGGCGATTTCCGGGCGATTTCCGCGATTGACTAAGGGCAATGACTGCGGCGAATTTCTGTAATTTGATCGGCTAAATCTACAATCGCTTGGGGCATTTCTGGCCCGGTTAAAATCGCATCTACGTGAGGAGGGCGCTTTTCTAGAAATGCCAGCACTTCATCTTGTGGAATTAAGCCCAGGTTAATCGCCAAACTTAATTCATCCAAAACCACAAGGGAATATTTACCTTCAAATACCGCTTGCTGGGTATGCTGCCACAATTGCTGCAAGGATGCCATTTCCGCTTCATCCAATTGCGGCGTATCGATGCAGCGAGGCAAGTTGCAGCGAATCCAATCTAACTGCTGCACCAGTTTAACCGGACGATCTTGACCTTGATTAATTCCCCCTTTGAGAAACTGAACCACTAATACCGGGGTTCCTTGACTCGCAATTACAAGTGCTTGCGCCATGACGTTGGTAAAGAAACTGCGGTGGGTAGATGTAAATACCTGTAACAGTCCTTCAACGGTATGAGGAAAGCGATGGTCAGAACTAAGAGTCGAGGTTTCTAACTGGGCTACCATAGGTCAATCAGGGATTACGAGCCAATCGAGTTGGTCTAACGATATTTAGCGTATTTTTAGCGACGCCTCCCTAGTAGAACACCACATCTAAGCTCAAGTCAATAGCTGCCCGATCTCTCTGTCGGCGATAGCTTTCTAGAATTTGATGGTAAGCTTAAGTCGATTCTCGATTCCACTATCGTTGGGAGTAGGTGTGGTGAGACTGGTGATTTTGGGAGGTGCAGGTGCAGGCAAGGGAACCCAGGCAAGGCAGCTATCAACCCACCTGAATGTCCCTTGCATTGCCACGGGAGATATATTGCGAACAGCGATCGCATCTGGTACCGTCTTGGGTTGTCAAGCGCAACCCTATGTGGAAAAGGGCGAATTAGTCCCCGACGAAATCATGATCGAATTCATGCGCCAGCGATTGCTGTTGCCCGATGTGACTAAGGGTTGGGTACTCGATGGCTATCCCCGGACTGCTTTCCAAGCCGAAGAGTTAGATTTTTTGTTGGAAGATTTACAACAGCACCTAGACTGGGCGATTTGGCTGGATGTGCCAGATGCAGTGTTGATCGGTCGATCTTTACAGCGATCGCGCCAAGACGATCAACCAGAAATCGTCTCCCGTCGCATCGAACTATTCAAACAGCGCACTATCCCGATTTTGGAATACTACGAATATCGCCAGCGACTGATAACCATCAACGGCAACCAATCTCCAGAGCAAGTCCAGCAAGATATCCTACAACAGCTTAACGAAACAATAAGTCATTAATTATCGCTCTTGCCTCGTTTTATGGTAATCGGTAATAGGGAATTTGAGATTTGAGATTTGAGATTTGAGATTGAAATTAAAATCTGAAATCTGAAATCTCCAATCTGCAATTACCAATGACCCATTACCAATTACCTATTAGCAACTACCAATATGTGGCAGCGTCCTGATGGCAGACAACCCAACCAACTGCGCCCAATCCGGTTTCAACGCGGATTTACCCGTTTTGCCGCCGGTTCGGTTTTAACTTGTTGCGGCGATACTCAAGTCCTTTGTACCGTTACCTTGCAAGAGGGAGTCCCCAAGTTTTTAACCGGCACGGGGAAAGGTTGGTTAACCGCCGAATACCGAATGCTGCCCAGCGCTACTCATACCCGCCAAGCACGAGAATTATTGCAGCTATCCGGACGTACCCAGGAAATTCAGCGTTTGATCGGGCGCAGCTTGCGATCTTGCATAGATTTTCAGGCGCTGGGGGAATACACGATCCTGATCGATGCAGATGTTTTGCAGGCAGATGCAGGGACTCGCACAATGGCAATTACCGGCGGGTATGTGGCGCTTGCCGATGCAATGGAAAAATTGGTAAACGAGGGGAAATTAGAGCGATCGCCTCTAACCCACCAAGTCGCCGCCGTCTCGGTAGGACTGTTGCACGGTGAACCATTTTTAGATTTAAACTACCCCGAAGATGTCGCAGCCTCAGTCGATTTCAACATCGTAATGAACGAAAACCTCGGTATTATTGAAGTTCAAGCCACCGCCGAAGATGGCAGCTTTACTCGCACTCAGATGAATGGCATTTTGGATTTTGCAGAAACAGGCATTCAGGAATTGCTAGCAGCTCAGCGTCAAGCTCTCAGCACCTATAACACTTAAACGCTTCTCTAGCCGTTTTAGCAACAAAGTTTTACATAAGAGGAGGATTAATTCCTCCTTAATCGCCAGATTTCTCAGATAGTTAACTAATTCACGGCGCGCTGCTTAACCTTCAGAAAAGTTCATAAATTAGCCGGATTGGTGATTTAAATCATATTAGCCAGTAACAGCGATCGCATCTACAGATTGAAGTAAATCGCTGGTTTTGGGTATTTGCATCAACTTGTAGCTGAGGGAATATCACATATTTTCAGGATTTTGATCGCCCGTAAAATTAAATGAAAGTAGCAATATTGAATATGTAAGCCAAACGCGGAACAACCACTATGAAACTTTCTTATCGCGGGGTCAACTACGAATTAAATTCTGTTTCCATCGAAGTAACTGAAAGCGAAATTATCGGTAAATATCGCGGCTTGCCTACAAGAATGACATCGATTACTAGAGAAACTATACCCCAATCAATTCGGAAATTAACCTATCGGGGTAATAACTATATTGGACTGCAATAAATCAATTTTTAAAACCACAACAATTTTGAGGAAACAAAACCATGCAACTGATTTATCGCGGTCATATTTACGATTGTACGCCCTCTGAACCTCAGCCTTATGCTAAACCTCGCGCTTTAAACTGGCGATATCGCGTACCGGGGGAAAATTATGAAGTTGGAATTGCCTCCCAACCCTACGTCAAACCCCGCGCCTTAAACTGGCGCTATCAAAACCTCGAAACGATGTAATATCATGTCTGGTTAATTACCATGAATGAGAAGTAGGGGCGCGGCAGGCAAGATATCTCCCAAAAACCGATCGCATTAATATTGCCGTGCCCCTACGCCAAGGGACACGGCAAGCAACCTATCTGATAACAACGCATAACATTGATACTGCCATGCCCCTTGACCAAAACGCAATTGACTAACCAATCAATCCTCGTCAATATCTTCATCATCTTCCAGTAAGCTATATCTTTCCTCAAATACTTCTGCCCAAGTCAGCGAAGCTAATTGACATTTCTTTCCCATTTCTAAAACAGCTTGTTTCATCGCCGATTTAAAACATTTATCCCAAACCGATTCAATATAATTTCGATTCAAGCTCGGCATGTCTTCCCGGAGGTCTTCAATTTCCATGCGGGCAGAATTAATAGTGACAGCCCAGCTTATTGACCGTTTTTCCGGTTGACATTTCCACTTGATAACATGAGCCATCAACCTTACCAACTGGCTTTTCAGCGCGTGTCTTTCTGTTCTTGCCATCGCTTCGATCAGCGCGTCTAAACCTTCACTTGCTTCCATAGACTTTCCCTCTTTTAAAAGTTGCTGCACTGCTGTGGCGGTTTGGTAATGGGAGTTAAAGGCTAACCATTCCCATTCTTGTTGAGTTGGCATGGTTATTTTTCCTCTACGAGTCTTCTTGAATGGATTGTTGCAGGATATTTAACAAAGCTTGTAGCTGTTCTTTTTCCTGCCTTGCTTCTTCCCATTCTCGCTCAAGGTTTTGGCGTTCTGTGTCTAGTTGCTGGATGCGCGAGCTTATTTTTGCCAACTGATTATCCGCGTTCACAATCAGTTGGCGCAAAATTCCCCCAATACTTTTGCTTGTGGATAGGAACCGAGTAACCCTCGTGCAATTTGTTCGATTAGTTCGCTGCGACTTACTCCCAAAACTGATGCCTGCTGATCGAGCAGTCTCTGAGCAGTCGGAGTCAGAGTTATATTTACGCGATCTTTTTTCTCGCCGTATCCTTCTCGATCTGCTTTTGGTCTGGTCATTCCCTGGATTGGTCTTGTTCATTACACACTCCAACGTACTCTATGCCATCTGTGGCGTATATACACATTTAAAGCTATATTGGCTTTAATTTACCGTACCTACACACTTAAGGAATTGAGTCATGAATAAGTACACAGCTCCAGTTCCAGACAGTTTGACCAGTCGCCAGCCTTATGCGATCGTTGCTGTGTTTCCCGAACGCAAACCAAAGGCAGTAGGGCGGACTCGTAACCGTTCCGATGCCGAGGATATAGCAAGGTTTTTGAGCCGAAAGGTTCCAAAAGGCGCATTTTACGTCATTTTTGACCCAGAAGAGATCTATACCCAAATGGCAACCACATAAACGAGGCAGAGCCTCTACAATCTCGTTCCCAGGCTGAGCCTGGGAACGAGTGAGAGTGAATTGAGATTAATTAGGTACAAAAAGCAAACATACGTAAAAAGTCTTAACTTTACGGGACAGGATCTTTAGCGACAATCAGAAAAGTCCTTAAAAAAGCAATTATTGGGCTTACTCAAACAGCGCCAGGGAGAACAGATTATGAAATTAGCTTATTGGATGTATGCAGGTCCCGCCCACATTGGCACTCTCCGGATTGCCAGTTCGTTTAAGAACGTCCACGCCATCATGCACGCGCCATTAGGCGATGATTACTTTAACGTCATGCGATCGATGTTAGAGCGGGAGCGGAATTTCACCCCAGTAACCGCCAGTGTAGTTGACCGCAACGTATTGGCACGGGGTTCGCAAGAAAAGGTGGTAGACAACATCACCCGCAAGGACAAAGAAGAACGTCCCGATTTGATCGTGCTAACTCCTACATGCACATCGAGCATTTTGCAAGAAGATTTACAAAACTTTGTAGAGCGCGCCCAATTGGAAGCCAAAGGCGACGTGATGCTAGCGGATGTGAACCACTACCGGGTGAACGAACTGCAAGCAGGCGATCGCACTCTCCAACAAATCGTGCAATACTACATCGAAAAAGCCCGCAAGAAAAACGATCTACCCGCAGGCAAAACCGAAAAACCATCTGTAAATATTATCGGAATTTCTACCCTTGGCTTCCACAACCAACACGACTGCACCGAATTAAAGCGGTTAATGGCAGATTTGGGCATAGAAGTCAACCAAGTAATTCCCGAAGGCGCTTCGGTGCATAACTTGAAAACGCTACCGAAAGCTTGGTTTAACTTAGTTCCCTATCGCGAACTCGGTTTAATGACCGCCAAGTATTTAGAGCAAGAATTCGGGATGCCTTACGTCGATATCGCGCCGATGGGTGTAGTAGAAACTGCCCGTTGCATCCGCAAAATTCAGCAAGTAATTAACGCCCAAGGTGCGGATGTTAATTACGAAGAATTCATCAACGAGCAAACCTTATATGTATCCCAAGCAGCATGGTTTTCTCGTTCGATTGACTGTCAGAATTTGACCGGGAAAAAAGCAGTCGTATTTGGCGACAACACCCACGCCGCCGCCATGACCAAAATTTTGGCACGGGAAATGGGAATTAAAGTAGTGTGTGCCGGAACTTACTGCAAATACGACGCCGATTGGTTCCGCGAACAAGTCGCAGAATATTGCGATGAAATCCTGATCAGCGACGATAACGGTGCGATTGGCGATATGATTGCCCGTTTAGAACCCGCCGCGATTTTCGGCACGCAAATGGAACGCCACGTTGGTAAGCGTTTGGATATTCCTTGCGGTGTGATTGCAGCACCGATTCACATCCAGAATTTCCCGATTGGATACAAACCATTTATGGGGTATGAAGGCACAAATCAAATAGCAGATTTGGTCTACAATTCCTTTACCTTGGGCATGGAAGATCACCTGTTAGAAATCTTTGGCGGACACGATACCAAAGAAGTGATTCACAAGGGAATTTCTGCCGATTCTGACTTGAATTGGACGAAAGACGCGCAAGCAGAATTGAATAAAATTCCTGGATTTGTGCGGGGTAAAGTGAAGCGGAATACCGAGAAATTTGCACGGGAACGGAATATCGGGCAAATCACCGTTGAAGTGATGTACGCCGCGAAAGAAGCTGTCGGCGCTTAATAGTTCATAATAGGGTGGGCATTAGCCTACCCTACCTATGCTGATTTTTTACATAACTATGAACTAAATCGATGAGAATGCCTTCGGGGTTGGTAATTCAAGACCAAAAGATTACCAACTACCTTCTTGTTTACCAACCTAAAGACGATAAATCAGAATATTTAGCATTAGCTGGTTATACCCTTGAGAATTGGGAACTTTTGAAGAGAGATATACTAGATGCTGTAGAGGGCGCCGAAGTTGCAGAAGTTACCCCTACAGGTTGGGGGACTCGCTTCAAGGTTAAAAGCCAGTGGAATGGCCTTAATGGTCGGTTACTTAGGGTAATTACTATCTGGCAACAGGATGAGGGAGCAGATATCGTTAAATTTATCACTCTATATCCTGATAAGTCACAGGAGGCTTAGAAAATGATAACAGCAACATTATTTCAATGGGTCGAACTCAATCAAGACGTTCCTGATAGTCTGGTCAAAAAAGGTGACAAAGGAGTTGTCCTAGACCATCTCCAGCCCACCAAGAATCAGCCAGAACCAGGATATACGCTGGAAATTTTTAAAGATGGAGAAACTTTAGATGTAATTTCTATTCCTATTTCTTGGGTGACACCCCTACCTGAAGTCTGGGGACAGCCTGAACAAAGAATCAAAAGAGGAGAGACTGTACGTCAAACTGTGAAAATATATTACAACAAAGAAGGCAAAACCCTTACAGTTTGGTTTGATGACCCCAGTAGAGAATTCATCGCCGAAGAAGCCGATGAGGAACTTCTGCTGATGAAAGATAAAGACGGTAAAGTAATTGGATTTGAACGACTTAACTATAGTTGGGACACTGATACGCTGCCTGTAGAATTTATCAGCGTCTAAATAATCGTCAATTTCAGGAAGTAGGAGATTAAACGAATGAACAACGCGCGAGCATTATAAGGGGTGCGATCGCCTTAAACTAGAGTCAGATAGCATAGGAGGAGCAAGCAAATATCTGTTGTCTCAGATGCCAAGTATCGCCGTGATTCAAATGAGCCACCCAACTTTGCCAAGACTGCCTCATTTGTGACAGATCCATCTTACCCTGCTCATATTCTACCTGCATTCGCCGCCACCTACGTCTAGCTCGACGTAAATTTTCTGTCCTGACTCGAATTCGATCGGGTAAAACGCGAAAACCTAAAAAATTTGCCCCTTGTTTTGTTTCAAATAATTGGCTTTTAATCGGATGAATCTTTAACCGCAAATTCGCTAAATACTCCTCTACAGATATTCGCGCATCAGCTAAAAACTCTCGGTCATCTGAAAATAAAGCAAAATCATCAACATAACGAATATATTTTCTAACTTTTAACTGTTCTTTGATATAATGGTCAAAACCATTCAGGTAATTATTCGCCAAAAATTGACTGGTTAAATTGCCAATTGGTAAGCCTTTCCGCCGCTGCACGGGTGTCAGCAAGTCGTCATCTGGAAAATGTTCGATGACAGGTTCTTGTGCGTTGCTGTTGTCTATAATTTTATCAATCAGCCAAAGAGTATCGGGACATTTTAATTTGCGACGCAGCAAAGCTTTTAAAATTTCGTGGTCTATACTGGGAAAATATTTCTTGATGTCGCATTGTAAAACGTAACGGCTAGAACGAGCAAATTGGGTGAAGCGACGCAAAGCGCGGTGCGTACCAAATCCCACTCTATTTGCATAGGAATCAGCGATAAAAGTGCTATCAAAAATTGGTACAATAATGTTGCAGAGTGCGTGGTGAACTACTCTATCCCGATAAGGTGCTGCGGAAATCATCCGCCGTTTTGGTTCGAGAATTTCAAATGTTTTATAGCTACCTGGCTGGTAAGTTCTTGACTCTAACTCTGTCTTTAGCTTCCAGAGTTCATTTTCTAAGTTATAATTAAATTTTAATACATTCTCCCGAAATCTCTTGCCCTGCTGCGCCTTTTTTGCGGCTTCTAATAAGTTACTGAATTCAATAATTTGATGCCAGAGATTCCCTTGTCTTTTCATGCCGCTGGTTTCTTTTTCTGTTGTTTGATCCAACCGCCCAGTTCTTTGCCAATTTCGTTGACTAATTTTCCCACATATTCGTAACGTTCGACAGACATCAAATCAAATTCTCGCAAAAGTCTGGTTTGATGGCGCAATATGTCTAGTTTGGCGTTTAAAATTTCCAGTTTTGCTAGCTTTTCTTCGCCGTATCTGGCTAAAATTAGTCCTTCTAATATGTCATACAAACCGCTAACCATTCTATCTCCTAGAGAAAACTTATGGTCGCGGGGGAGGCGATTTAAAATCGGCACGTACCACTTGATTAGATCGTAGGTTTTTTGGACGATTGACAATTCATTCATTGATAATTTTAGATTGCAGATTTTAGATTTGAAAGCATCGGATAATATTGTTGTAGGGGCAGGTTTTACCCTCAACCTTTGATAGGAAGCGAATTGTATTCGTAAACCTGCCCCCCGCGCGATGCCGATGCAACCAGACATGATTTGAATTAAATCTGCAATCTAAAATCTAAAATATGAAATTTTTCATAAACCGGGCAACTGTTCGGGATTCCTACCAAGCTACCCGATTTGGTTTTATATTTGGATGAAGTCACCTCCATCGCGGGAACAGGTCTGGACTCTTCACTACACGCCTAACAAATTCCCATCTGCTAGTTCTGATATGAAAGAGTACTCGCAACCAGAACTAAGATGCCGGAAACAAAGCTCCCGGAAACTAAGAACCCGAAAAATCCGAAGCCAAAGCCACGCGAAATCCGTAATTCCTGTTCCTGTTGCCCAGCGCGTTCCTGTTGCGGTTGGCACTGCGGCAATTGACCGCATTGTTGTTCCACGAACCACCACGCTGCACTCGGAAGTGCCTGCCCCTTCTCCACCCTCTCGCTTGTATGAGAAAAATGGATACTCTTTTAATTTCTCAGAAAAACGGTTGTTTGTAAATCCTAGAAACCCAGTTTTTCCAAAAAACCGGGTTTCTGAGTTCTTTAGCAAAACCCATTTCTGAAAAAAAATTTCGATCCGCCTTCGGCGGAAAAGGGAAAAGAAAAAAGAGTAAAGGGCAAAAGGGCAAAAGGGTAGAGAAGAAGAGTCCTCGCAACCAGAACTAAGATGCCGGAAACAAAGCTCCCGGAAACTAAGAACCCGAAAAATCCGAAGCCAAAGCCACGCGAAATCCGTAATCCCTGTACCTGTAGCCCAGCGCGTTCCTGACGCGGTAGGCACTGCGGCAATAGACCGCATTGATGACCCACGAACCACCACGCTGCACCCGGTAATCAGATCCACCAGTTTCCCAAACACTTCCATCAGTAGGCGCGCCGTTATAGTTATCGTGCCAAACATCTTGACACCATTCCCAAATATTGCCGTGCATATCGTATAACCCAAAGGCGTTTGGCGGAAAACTCCCCACCGGGGTTGTTTCTTGACGGTAAAGTCCTTTTGGCGCAGAAGCGTAGGGGTTGTTTCCGTCATAGTTGACTAAATCGGGGGTAATAGTCTCGCCAAAGTGGAAAGGCGTTGTTGTTCCCGCACGACAAGCATATTCCCACTCCGCCTCGCTGGGTAAGCGATAATTTTTCCCCGTTTTTTGCGACAATTTGCTACAGAATTCGACAGCATCTTGCCACGATACATTTTCTACAGGACGTTTCGCACCTTTAAAACTAGAAGGGTTATTTCCCATCACTGCTTGCCATTGTTCTTGAGTGATGGGATATTTGCCCATAAACAAAGGTTTGACGGTTACTTGATGTACGGGTTGTTCGTCAGATTGTTCTGTTGAACCCATTTGGAATGTTCCCCCCGGAATGTAAACCATTTCCAAGTTGATACCATTTCCCAAATCTGCCAATTTCTGCCTTGCTTTACCCGGTTTGCGACTAATTTCGCGCCCTTGGGCATTGACTGTAATAATCTCGAAGTGGAATTCTTGCCCTTTAGCTTCCTCTTCTTCCCGCTGCTTTTGTTTTTTCTCCTCTTCCTCAACTTTGCGTCGTTCCTCTTCTTCTCGCTGCTGGCGCTTTTTCTCATCCCACACGCCTTGTGCCACATCGCGATTGTGGGCAACTCCTGGTAAATTGGGATTTATGCTTAATGCTTGGTTGTAGTCAGCTATTGCCCGTTCATAGTCGCCCAATTTGTAATAAGCATTGGCGCGGTTGTTGCAAGCATTGGCATTGTTTGGATTCAACCGCAACACTTGGGTGTAGTCTTCAATTGCCGCTTGATACTGGCCTAATTTAGCATAAGCCAGCCCGCGATTGTAATTCGCTTCTGCTAAATTGGGATTGATTTGAAGCACTTGGTTGAAGTCAACAATAGCGGCTGGATATTTTTCCTCTTTACACCGTTGAATGCCTCGATTGTAGCAAGAGTCAACAACGCTCAACTGGCGATTTTTACCCACAGCAGCTAAACAGCTATTGAGCTTCTCGACGTAACCCAAATCGTCGATTGTCAAAGCTGAATCTAAGGCATCTAATAGTTCACCTTCCGCCGAGAAACCCGGTTTTTCTGAAAAACCGGGTTTCTTTAACTGTAGGCAAGCTTTTACCGACTCAAATATTTGCGCTTCCGCCCAATGTTTTTTAGGCAAGCCCAGAAGACTTTCGGCTAAATCTAACCGCAATTCGGCAACCCACGCCGACTCTTCTTTCCCAATAACATTGTACAGCGTTTCGTAGAAATTGACAACAATCTCTGCTAACTTTTCCTGTTCTTCTGAAGGTATTTCTCCCAGCATATCGGGCAATATTTGAGGCAGCAGAGGCGGCTGGCGGACTTCAGGGGAGACGTGAACTAAAAAGTATTCATCGGCTAGCAAACCCGCGATGATGCAGTGACAAATGCCGATAAATTGACGCAATTGATTGTAATCGTTTTGATGGATACTGTAGAGGCGTTCAATTTCGCTGGGGTCATCGCCATCTTCTATACACAACCGCTCGTTTTCAATTATTTCCAAGTTTCGGCGATACCGCTTTACCGTTTCCAACCCGTAACGGTTATCAAATTCTTCGGCATTTTTCCCCGCAGCGATGTGTTTGTCTCGCTTTTCTTTCCACCGCAAAGCGCGATCTTTCGCCAAGTCGAAAAGCACTTCTCGCCAAGGCAGCATAGTAATAGCTGATTTGTAACGATAAGTCGCCCAATTTAAACCCCAATACCCAAAACGGAGATTGAAATAATCCCCTTCAGCAGCGGATTCTAAAATTAAAGTTGGCTCGGTTTTTAAGCCGCGAAACATTGATTTTGTAGCCGCTTGGCTGTGGAAGAACTTACTCGTCCAAGCACCGGCGAGAAATTCAATTGGACGCGCTTGGGCTGCATATTTTTCAAAGAATTGTTGCAGGTAGGCTCCGAGTGTTTCTTCCATATCGGGAAAGCCTTTGGCTGCATCATTGCCATCGCCGGAACGGTCGAAGCGCAGGGTGGGAGGCGAGAGAAAAACTCGCAAGGGAATGGGATTTTGATTTGGATTAGAATGCACGATATCTTCGGCAATTAACCAAATCGGGGAGTTGTTTTGCCGTTTCTGTTCGTGGATAACTTCTATGGCAGTTTGGCGGTCATAAATTCTCAGTTCGCGAGCAAGTTCGGCGTCGAGGGCTTTAAGTTCTAGTTGCAGTTCTTTTTGCTGTTCGAGACACCATTTTTGCAGGTTTGAGCGGAAGATTTCTAGTTGGACTTGGTGTTCGCGGTTGAGTTTACCTTCGTTGGCTTGAAATTCGCGGTTGAGCTTTGCTAGTTCGGCTTGCAATTCCATGTTGAGGCGGGCAAGTTTTTCTTGGTGTTTGCGGTTTTTCTTGCCTTCACTTGCTTGGAATTCGCGGGTTAGTAATGCTTCTTGGGTTTGGAATTCGCGGGTGAGTCTTGCTAGTTCTGATTGTAAGGAACGATTTAAGTCGCTTTGTTCGGCTTGGAATTCTAGGTTGGCTTCGCGCTGGAATTCTTGTAATGCTAGTTCTTGTTTGCGGAGTTGTTGCCGACTTTCTTCGAGTCTTTGGTTGGCTTCGATGGTTAAGTCTGTATTGCGAATTTGGGTTTCTGCTTGTCTGTCTGCTATGTAAATTGGGGGAGCAAATACG
The DNA here is from genome assembly GCA_964463555.1 of uncultured bacterium. GTDB lineage: Bacteria > Cyanobacteriota > Cyanobacteriia > Cyanobacteriales > Aerosakkonemataceae > Microseira. Next base: position 16,337 of record CAYXCW010000083.1, on the reverse strand, counting down.
GCTTTTACTCCGTCCCAAACTTTACCCCAAAATCCTTTTTGTCCTGGTAATGCGCGTGTCATTTGTTTGTTTTAGTTGGTAGGGCGTTTCAGTATCGTCGAGGGATCGGGAGGCAGCAGCCCTCCTGATATGCGTTCCCAGGCTGGAGCCTGGGAACGAGTTAGGAGCCTGGGAACGAGTTAAAAGGTGCCGCCACGGACTACGAATAGCATGTGGGCAGCGCCTTCTAAGTCGGTATCGGCTCTACCTATTTCTTTGCCGTTTTCTTGATAGATATGTCCGCTTTCGACTCGCCCTACGGATGTGTCATTTATCCATCGATAGACGTGTCCGTTTTTGAGATAGCCGATATGATCGCCTGCTGAGTTATAAAATTGTTGTCCATATACGTGACCGACTGTTTGTGTTGTGCCGTCAAGTTTGTGCAGGTGAATGTCGCCGTGCCGATCTATGTTGATGTAAGGGCCATCTTCGGCGCTGGAGTAGGAACTATTTAGTACTTGTTTTGTTGCGCCCAGATCGGCGTGATGGTGTGAAAACCCGTTTTCTGTATCGTGCCACTGACTGGCTGAGTGGTGGATGTCGTTGTTGGCATGAGTCCAGTCTGTTTGGGGGTGATGTTGGGTGAAACTTTGAGATGGAGCTTCCCAACTGTTATGGGTTAAGTCTGGTATTGCTGTGTGGTTAAGACTTTCTGGATAAGGGTTGTGCTGTTGGCTGTTGTCGTGCCAGTTGCTGTGGGAATGTTCAGTGTTGATGTTTTGGTGCAGATCGATGCCAAGAGATTGCATTAAGTCATCAAACTGGGAATTACTGCTGTAGGCGGTATTGTCGTTGGAGGTGTTGTGCATGGGAGGAGACAGAAATAATATTTGCTATTTTGGCAAATTAGTCTGTCTATTGCCCAGGCTGCTTGCAGTGCCGGAGTGCATAGTTGCAGAGCTAATATTCCCGCAAGCTATCCTAGTAAATAACCACAAGGTAGCCGCTTGAGGATTTGGAGACTAAACGAATGAGCTACGCGATCGCATTACAAACCGTTATCGAATACCCTCATTTCAATTACCTACATTCATTTCGCTCAAAGGTCGCTAAAATACAATCAATCCCTCTGTCGTGAGGAACCTTAAAAGATGTCAAACCCAATCCAGACTCCCCAAACCACCACTATTGAGATCACCCTGAGTCAGGAACAAAAAGAAGTGCTGGAAAACGCCGCCACTATCAGGAGTCTCAGTTTAAGCGAGTATTTGCTTGAAGTAGCTTTAAAGTTAGCAGAAGATCTCCCCCTAAAGCTAGAGTCAATTATTCTTTCAGAACGGGACTGGGAAATTGTAACCTCAGCGATTGAAAACCCACCAGAACCAAACGAAGCACTGAAAGCAGCCATAAAAAAGCATCAGGAAAAGTATGGAAAGTGGTAAACAATGGAATGGATTTTTTGTTCCCTAGACGATGAAAGAGTGAGGCGAGAAGCTTTTGAATGCGGCGTACCGGAGCTAAATGATTACCTGAAAAAATATGCCCGTCAGAACGATAGAAGAGGAATCGCTAAAACCTTTGTGGCAATTCCTGAAGGTGGAAATGGAGATGTAGCTGGTTATTACTCTGTCAGTATGGCTGAAGTTAAACGCGAGTCCCTACCAGAAAATTATCGGAAAGGATTGCCTCGCTATCCATTGCCAGCCATGCGGATCGGTAAACTTGCTGTAGACTGCTCAATGCAGGGTAGAGGGTTAGGAGAAGAACTGCTAATGGAGTCATTTCGTAAAGCAGTTAGCCTTTTCTCTGAGGTGGGAATCTTTGCTGTGATAGTTGATGCTAAGAATGAACAAGCAAAAGCGTTTTATTTGAAATACGGTTTCATACAGTTAGAGGATAATGAGCTTTCACTTTTTATCCCGATTAGCACAATTACTAGAATACTTGAATAACCTAGCGCGATCGCGCAGCGTGCCGGATGGCATATCGCTTCCCTCTAACTCAGTCAAAATCAGGAATTTGGGCGCTTGGGAAGCAGTGCGATCGCACTCTTACACCACCAGAGCGATCGCATCTTATTTTAAGTACCGATCATCCGCTGAAGTCCACTCAAGATAGGTGCATATTGCTCAGGTGTTAGACTTCCTCGATAATCCACAATTCGGTTAACATCCAAAACTCTTACCCGATCCAACAAAGCAATAGACGGCGACCTTAACCCTGCAACTCCCGCCGCAAAACGTGGATATAAATCGGGTGAAGCAACAGCCCACGCTTGATTTCGATCTGTCGTCATTGGAATTACAATTATTAATTCAAAGCGTGCTACTCCCAGTCGGTTTGGAAAACCAACTACAATCGCAGGTCGATAACCTTCTTGTTCGCGACCTTGAGGATTTTGTGTGGGAAATCCTACTGTTACAATGTCCCCAAACTGTAAAGAACGATTAGTCATTTCTCAATAATTACTACACCCATACCAGGAACATATTTAACAGGCAAACCCTCACTCATTTCTCCAGGTTGCCAATCGTAAGCGTCGTAGCTTTCCAAGTTAGATAAATCCGTCTCCAACCATGTTGTATCTTGTTCTTCTCGTAGGTCATCCTCTACTATTTCAGCAGATAGTAAAGATGCCTCATGCTTTTGTCGTCTAAATAACAGGAAATCAGCAAAATCTAGCATTTCCTGTAGTTCTACTTCAGATAAATTGTCTATTTTTTCAACAATCTTTTCTTTTAAAGGTGACACAGTCATTCTTCCTTATCTCGAGCGTTGTACCACATCCAGTTTAACCCAGAAAAATACTAGCGATCGCTTTCTCACTCCCCATCTTTTTCTTCCACCACTTCCACCTCTTCTTCTACTTCCTCTGCCTCAAAATCAACTTTCTCGTAAATATCAACCACCGGCACTTGTACCTGCAATGAGCTAAAAAACAATTCTGTATCTTCCTCGTTGTATTCCGAAAAAGACCAGCGTTTATTTGCCTGTTTAGAATATTGTTCAATTGCTATTTTTTTCTGGTCAATCAGAATATACTCTTGAAAGCTGGGAATTGTGCGATAATAGCTAAATTTATCACCGCGATCGTAATTTCTAGTCGATTTAGATAAAACTTCAATAATTACTTGAGGATTAGTAATTGTATCCTTTCGATTCTCGTGATATTCAGGTTTACCTGCAATAACCATCACATCGGGATAAACATAGGTTCTGATTCTAGGTATCCACAAACGCACGTCACCCATGAATACTCGATAGTTTTGCTGTTTGAAAGCAATGTGCAAAGCTACACTGAGGTTAAGTGAAATTTGATTATGATTCGTAGTTCCACCTGTCATGGGAATAATTACTCCATTGTGATATTCACTTTTAGATTCTGCTGCTTCTTCCAGGGCTAAATATTCCTCTGGCGTGTAGTAGCGTTGTTCCCTTGGTAGTAAAGTAGCTGTCATAGTTATCCGAGCGCTCAACTTAATTATTGTCTTATATCTAGTTTAACTTAACTGGACAGAGCGATCGCGAAGCGTGCCGGAGGCATATCGCGTCCTCACTCCCCCTCCTTCTCTTCTACCACTTCCACTTCTTCTTCTACTTCCTCAGCCTCAAAATCAACTCTCTCATAAATATCAATCAGCGGCACTTCTACCCCGAACGAATTAAACAATAACCCAGCATCCTCTTCATCGTATTCACAATAAGACCACCGCTTATTTGCCTGCTTATAATATTGTTCAATTGCGATCTTAGTCTGGTCAATCAGAATATACTCTTGAAATGTCGGGATAGTTCTGTAATGACTAAACTTGTCCCCAAGGTCGTAACCTTTGGTTGATTTTGATAAAACTTCGATAATTACTTGAGGATTGACAATCGTATCTTTACGATTCTCGTAATATTCAGGTTTACCTGCAATTACCATCACGTCGGGATAAACATAGCTTCTGATTCTGGGTATCCACAAACGTACATCACCAATGAACGTGCGATAATCTTGTCCTTTGAGAGCAAGACTCAACGCTATGTAAAGATTGCCAGCAAGTTGGTTATGATTCGTAGTTCCACCTGTCATAGGAATGATGACTCCATCGTGATATTCACTTTTGTATTCTGCTTTTTCTTCTAGTGCTAGATACTCTTCAGGTGTGTAATAGCGTTTTTCGGTTGGTTGTAGAGTCGCTGTCATGATTTTTCCCCAACTTATACTATGTCTTGAATTTAGTTTAACGCGCGGGGAGATTGGGGCGCGATCGCACCCACACAAATTACATGCGATCGCCCAGCGTACCCGCTCGCATATCGCCTTGCATACAGTTAGGCATCTCCCCAGGATCGAAAACAACGATCAATTTAGCCCCAGGAATCAATTGTTGCAAAATCCTCAAATGACCATCTGCATCCGACCAATTGCGAAATCGACCCACAACAATTCTTTGCAAATTTGGCAGCAGACGCACAATAATCCAAGGACTAAGACGTTCTCGGTGCAGCATAATAAAAATATCTCCTTTTTCAATTGGAGCCAGAGCCAGTCCATGCTTTTCCAGGGCGAGGGACTGGCTTCTGACTTTTTTAGGCATTCAACTCTTGCACCAATACACCGGGCGGGCGGGACGCCCACCCCACAAGAGATAGTTTTTCTTGTGGGATGGGCATCTTGTCCGTCCCACTTATTGCAGGTGCAAAATTTGAGTTCCCTCATATTATCTCACATGCTTTGCAAATTAGCCACTAAAAAGTGGCTAAAAAGTGGCTGAGATTTAGCTATTCAGTGCAAGCCTGTACCATAGGGAGCGATAGCAAAATGAAAACAATATTGACAGTGAGCAAGCGCGTCTATGTAACGCTTCCCGATTACGTATATGAAGCCCTAGAGCGATGGGCTGATAAACAAGGCAGACCGACAGCGAACCTGGCTGGTTTTCTGATCGAAGTCGCTGTGTTGGAAGCCCAAAAAACTGGCGAAATACCGCCGCCACAAAAAAAGCCCCCAGAGGGGCAAAAGTGATGGAGGAGCGATCGCGCACTTGCAACGGTAGGGGCGCGATCTCTCCTCTGCTCACAGTGGGGTCACCTCTCCTCTTCTCTTCTCTCTGCGTTCTCTGCGTCTCTGCGGTTCAGATAAAAAAATCTTTAGGTGCAAAAGGAGTAATCTTGGCGATCGCAACAATTACAGCAACAAATTTGAAGCGAGCGATCGCCCGATCCGAACATTACAACCCGTTAAAACGGGTTTAAGCTTTAAGCTTGAAATTTATTTCAAAGCTGATTTCAAGGCTTTGATTTCTCCTCCACATCCAATGAAACAGAAACATCGATAGTTTTCTCTGCCTCACCATCCACAGCACCATCTTGACGTTTTGGTTTAATTTCCGACAATTTTTCCTTCGCTTTTTCTGTTACCGACTGAGCTTGATCCTTAACTTGCTCGCTCAATTCTTTAGCTTTTTCCGCAGCCACTTGAGCTTGATCTTTAACTTGCTCGCTCAGTTCCTTAGCTTTTTCCGCAGCCACTTGAGCTTGCCCTTTAACTTGCTCGCTCAATTCCTTAGCTTTATCACCGACAAATTGAGCTTTATCTTTAACTTGCTCAGTAATCTGTTGACCGCCGCGCTTGAGCGAATCCAAATCGAGTTTAGTTTTCTGAAAATCTTCCTTAATAAACTCAGCCGCCTGAGTGACTTTTTGAGTGAATCCGGGAGTAAATAGTTGCGGCTCTTGAACGGCAGCATCTGCCACGATGACGCGCTTGCTACCGATACTAGCGATCGCGGAAATTGGTAATACATAAACCCCATCCAATCTGCCGCGCCAGCCGCTAGAAACAAATAAATAATTTACCACCGCACCCGTTTCGGGGACGAATAGATAATCCGCTACCTTACCAACTTTATTGCCAACATCAGTCCAGATCTCGTGACCAATCAAATTATTAGGCGGTTCCGGTTTCCCCGGATCGCTGGCATCTGGGTTGAGATTGACCATAATGCTATCAGCGCCAATCGATTCAATTTCAGCCCAAGCAAAAGAGCGTTTCTTGCTGCCAAGGATACCAGACTTACAAGTAAAACCCACCACTTGATGCTCGCGCACAGAAAGCCAAAGTTCGTTGATCCGACCTACTTCCTCAGCCGTACTGCGATCTAGCACCAGCCGATTGAGTAGCTCACTTTGCTGTATAACTTGTTGTTGCGTATTCATAAACCAACTCCAAGGCTGTTTGAATCAGGCAAGTCTATTGACACACCCATCATAAATTGACGATTCAAACCTCGCTACTAACTTAACGCAGCTTGCCGAATCGGAATCTCAATCATAAACTCAGTTCCCTGTCCCGGTACTGAAACGCAATTTAATCGACCGCCGTGTTTCTCTACCACAATCTTGTAACTAATTGACAAACCCAAACCCGTCCCTTTGCCCACAGGTTTCGTAGTAAAAAACGGGTCAAACAGCTTCTGGCGTACTGATTCTGTCATTCCCGGCCCATTATCTGCAATCCGAATCCCTACCCAGTCGCTGTTAATTACTTCGGTGCGAATCCGAATTTGAGGCGCGGACTCTAGGGAATCTTCTGGGGATTCCTGCACCCTACCTGTAGAATCCTCTTCCAAAGCATCGATGGCATTGCTGAGGATGTTCATAAAAACTTGATTCAGCTGCCCAGCATAACAGTCTACCCGCGGTAAGTCGCCGTACTCCTTAATCACCAAAATACCGGGATGTTCTGCCACAGTCCCTCGTTTCCTAGATCCCCCCTGGGGACGCAATCGATTCTGTAAAATCAGCAGAGTGCTATCAATCCCTTCATGCAAGTTAACCGGCTTCATTTCGGCTTCATCCAGTCGCGAGAAACTTCGCAAGCTCAGCACAATTTGGCGGATACGCTCTGCCCCTAGATGCATCGAAGCCATTAATTTGGGTAAATCGTCCAGCACAAAATTGAGGTCGATGGCTTCTGCCTGCATTTGAATTGCCTCGGCGGGGTGGGGATATTGCTGCTGATAGAGCTGTACCAGGCGCAACAAGCCTTGGACATATTCAGTGGCATAAGGAAGATTGCCGTGGATGAAACTCACCGGGTTATTGATTTCGTGAGCCACACCCGCCACCATCTGTCCCAAACTCGACATTTTTTCCGTCTGAATGAGATGAGCTTGGGTATTTTGAAGTTCGTGCAGCGCTTGCTCTAGTTGCTGGGTTTGTTGCCTGAGTTGCGCTTCCGATTGTCGCAACGCCGCTTCTACGCGCTGGCGTTGGGCGATGTCTTGTTTGAGAAGTGCGTTAGCTGCTCGCAGTTCAGCAGTTTGTTCCTCGACCTGTCTTTTTAACTCGTTATTGGCTTTTTGTAAAGCTACCTCCGCTCGCTGACGTTCGATAATCTCCTGCTGCAATAGTTCGTTGGTTTTCCTTAATTCCGTTGTACTTTCTTCGACAGCTTGCTGTAACTCTTCAATCACCCCATACATTTCTGTTGGGGAAAGCACTTGCAACAAGCTAGTTTGGGAAAGTACTCCCAGCAATTCTCCTACATCCCCAGTGACAACCAAACGCCGCACGTGTCGTCGCTGCATTTCTTGGTAAGCAACCCACAATGATTCTGTTGCTCCCAAACAAAACGGAGGAGTACTCATCACGTCTTGTGCTTGCATCTGGGATAAATTCAGTTCCAGCGCCTGGAACTCCACGATATCCCCTTCGGTGACAATCCCTACAGGGATGAGAGCATCGGAAAACAAGCCAGACTGGTGAGACGCAAACACAGGAGAGATATCGCTCTCAATTCCTCCTTGTCCCCCTTCTCTACTCTCCTCCGTAATTACCACACAACTAACCCGATGCCCTGCCATTAGCTGGGCTAAACTCAGTACAGACGAAGTTGGCGGAGCATGAATAACTTCCGTCGTCATCACGTCCGCGACATACCACAATCTGGTGAGCAAATTTACAGGTTGCATCCCTCTGCTAATACTTACCGGCGTGACTACACCCATCAGCTGACCCTGCTTGTCCATTATTGGCAGGTGGCGAATCCGGTACTGGCGAAAGATCGAGAGCGCGGTGAAGATATCTTGAGAATCTGATTGTGTCAGGGTAATTACTGGATAGGTCATCACCTGAGCCACCGTAAATTCCCTTAGATTCATTCCCAGCGCCGTCAGCCTGACAATATCCCTTTCCGTAAATATCCCTAATAACTGCCCTCCTTGCATCACCAAGGCAGAGCTGGCTCGTTTGAGATTCTGTAGAGAAGACGTGCTGACTTCGACTTCTGACAATTGATGCGATCGCGTCACCGAGCAACTGCTTCTCACCTGACTCATCCGCGCCATCACCTCGATCGCAGGAGTGTCAGGCTCAACAATCAGGACATCAGGCTCGATTGCACGCCTTAGATCTAAAGAATAGATGCGGGGGCCGTTTAGCTGCATGGTTTGTTGGCTGCGTGATGCTTGCCACATCACAATTCTTCGATGGAGGCATTGTATGCTGCTATACGGTCAGCTTTGCAGCTATTCTTTATTATGCGTAATAAATTGTCATTAATAGCGATGTCGGGCGGGTTGCCCGCTAACATCGCTTTGCTTGACCTATGGAAATTAGGAATCGTTTTCAGCTGGGTCTTCCCGGTTGTCACTTCTGGGGTTGACTAAAGTGTCTCTTGATTTATCAGGCTGCGGATCGTTGGGCGCGCGCTTCGGAGAAATGATTTTTTGCCCTTCGTTCAGCTCTGCCGCTCCCAGGTGGATTTGGATTTGAGGCCCGGAGCGAGCTAAGCGAATCAAAGCGCCATCGGCGATTGGTGCTTCGCTGATGCGTTTGCCATCGAGATAAGTCCCGTTTGCACCCAAATTGACCACTTCCCAGTTAGAACCCCGACGGCGCAGTTCGACGTGGTGACGGGAAACCACGGCGCTATACAGAATCACTTGGTTATCGGTCGCACGCCCGATGCTAATCACCGATTCGTCCTCAAAAGTCCAACTTTGAATCGGGATCGACTGAAGCGGATGTAGAAGGTTTAGCGTAATCACTATTGACAGCGTCAACTCTCTTGAATCGATCTACGAAAGTTGGAACAAGAATGTTACCAGGTCACCTTTCCCCAGAGAAATGCGATCGCCCGGTCGCAACCGATGTCGGTTTCCCATTGGCAGGGGCGTGTGGTTAATGTAAGTGCCGTTAGCACTGCCCACATCTTCGATATAGTAAGTATCTCCCTCTACCCGAATATCGGCATGAACGCGGGAGACTATCTCGGAATGGGGAAATCCAGAAACATCGATGTCCGGCGGAATCTGGTCGTTGGGCTTGCCCAGGTGGACAATCGATAAATTTTGTGGCAACTCAATTGTAGTTTGGGTTTGAACGTGCAGCAGTTTTGCCGTTTGCTGCTGCAATTGAGTTTTACCAAGCGCCGCAAAGCTGGGTGGCGCGACTGTAGGGGCGATTGTTCCGGAGCCTGTAACAGGTTCGCTCTCAAAGGTCATCGGCGGTGGCGTTACTCTTGCTGGTTCAGGAGGACTGGACTTGGGTGGTTGCGGGTCGGGTGGTTGAGGATTCATGCTCACAGGATCGAGTTGAACCAAAGGATCGGGTGGCACTAAATCTGGCACAGGTACCTGCACTGTCGGGGCGACTGTTGAAGTAGCCGGTGCGGCTGTCTCTGCTGCGCCTGTCATACCCGCACCAGCGCGCAAGTCAAAGCCACACTGTCCGCAGAAGCTGGCATCTGTTTGCACGGAAGCACCACAGTTAGGGCAACTGGTTGTTGCCGGTAACGGTGTATAACAAGCTTCGCACTGAACCGCTCCGTCAGGGTTTTGATGGTTACAATTCGGGCAAACAATCATATCGTTAAATATTCCCTCCCCTAGAAACGATCCTAGAGGAATTTGGGTCAATCCGGAGCGTTATCTTTGTCAGATCTTTGGACTTGAACGAATTTTGTCAGATTGCCAAGTTTAATTCTTTACCTGCTGACTCATCAAGTAGCCACCACAACTCTCCTACGGGCTGAATCAGCCGACTGGGGTAGGTGATCTCATCACCTTGGGGAGCAAATACCTGGGCTAAAGCGGGGCGCTTGTTAGCACCGGCTACCACGAAGATGACACAGCGAGCCGCATTAATCAGAGGTGCGGTGAAAGTTAAACGGGGCTGACCGTCTTTATTACCAACTGCGATCGCGCGATCGCTCACCGATAGTGCCTCTGTATGGGGAAATAACGAAGCTGTATGTCCATCATCTCCCATCCCCAGCAAAATAATATCCAATGAGGGAAACTCCCCTACCGGGGTTTGGAAGAATTCCCCTAACTCTGCTTCGTGTTTAGCCGCATCTGCGGCGGGGTCGCCTGCATCGGTGGGCATAGGATGAATGTTAGCCGCTGGGATATTCACTTTATCCAACCAAGCGCGACGAGCCATCCCTTGATTGCTATCGGGATGATCTGGCTCTACGTAGCGTTCGTCACCCCAAAACACGTGAATTTTTTCCCAGGGTAGGTCTTGGGATGCGATCGCTTCGTACAATGGCTTCGGCGTACTGCCGCCAGACAGAGCGATCGTACACAGCCCGCGAGAAGAGATGGATGAGTTGATTTGAGCCAGGACAAGTGCGAGTGCGCGCTCGATCAACGCTGTCATAGTGGGTAAAACTTCGACTTGCTTGCCCATTGGTATTGTCCTAAAAAGCTGATTGTATCTAAATCGGCGTCAGACCCTATCCCTATACAGGGCGGGGATATAAGACGGGTAAAAACAAGGAGTTCGATGCTCCTTACTTTTTACAACTAGATCTAACTTTATCTCACACTTTTAAAGCTTTAAGCGTGAGGCAAAGGCACGCTTAAGCTAAATTAAATGTTTAGACAAAACTTCGGGATCGTCTGTCAAGCGACTTTTTAACCCAAAATGGTAGATCCGAGAAACGACGTCACTAAACAGGCTCGATCGGGTAGCATAACCGCGATTATCCAACTGCTCAATGAAGACCTGGCTGCTATCGGTGTCAGAGCCAGAGCCGTGCGCGATTCAGACCTTTTGCAACTTCTGTGCGAAGCTGAAACGGTCGAACAGCTCGAACAATCCACTTTGGTCGAGCGCATCCGGCAGATTTTGGAGTTTATTGGGCCGCGCGATATCCGTCGCGTCAAAATTAACAGTCGCCTAGTTCGAGAACAGCAGTTGCTCTGGCTGCAAGAAATAAATCGCGATCCAGAAAATCAGCTGCTTTGGTTTGAAGAAATTAAGTTGGCTCGGCGCAATTCTTTGACCAGCCTGGTAGCCGAGTTATGGGAGCGTCAAAGCTCGATGAAGCGACCGCTTCCCAAACCTTCTCCCTCTCCGATCGTGCGCCATAGACGCCAAATGAGGCGAGGTATGATGGCTGGAGTCGTCATGAGCGTATCCCTGCTCTTGGTTGGCTGGGGTTTTTATCAATGGTTTGGCCCAAAACAGGCAGATTCAACCCCAGTCAGTTCCAATACCTTGATCGATGCTTCTCTCCAAACCAGTCAACCCGGTGCCGAGGGTGACCCCTTTGCTGCTGCCGTGCGAATTGCCGAGCAAACATCGGTACAGGGGAGAACCGCCCAAACCCCCGTGCAGTGGTTAGAGATCGCAACTCGTTGGCAAAAGGCTTCGGATCTGATGGCTCAGGTATCCTCTGACGATGAGCGCTACCAGACAGCTCAAAACCGCAAGGAACTGTATCGGAAATATAGCGAAGCAGCTATGCAAGAAGTAGAAAGAAGGCGTTCCTAGTTTTATAGCAACCGCACTGGCATAATAAACCTTCTTAATTGCTGAAAACCTTGATAAAATCGCCCTTCTTCCCCTAACCCTAGCCCCTACCTATAACTCATGCAGGGTAAACTTGAATCGGATGTGTCTGTTCTAGAGCGTCCGGTATTTATTCCTGCGATCGCAATTGACGATCCCAGTTGAAGGTTGAACGCGAGACAACCCCTAGAAAAGGTTGGCTGGCGCCATTTGTGTAATTGCCCTGAGAACTGAGTAACAATGGCAAATTGACGCTTCAAAAGAAAAAAAATTAAAAAACTAGCCAATCGTAGAGAAATCACGGATGTAGAGCCGTTTTGAAAAAGATAATCTAGTGCAAAAGCTAGGTTAGCTCTGGTGAAGTGGCGACCCTTGCAATTAACGTCAGCTACCTAGCTGCTAAACATCTAACCTCCTGCATCAATCGGATGTAGCTGGCACGACCAAAACAGGCTTCGCCGGTCGCTGGGTGGGGAAATTTAAAATAATCAAAGGGCTTTACAGGTTATGGTAAATTCGCGGGAGAAAATAAACTTAGCAACCAGCAAAAAGAGCCGCGCGGTCGAGCTGGCACAAACAATTGAGCCGTTAGCTTCGCCGAGGAATAGCTGCTTTGACCCCGTCCTGACGCCGGAATATGCCTACCGACTTATGCAGCAGGAGAGCGATTATTTCGATTTAGGGCAAAAAATTATCCAGAAAATGCTCAATAGCCCCGATCCAGAAACGGTTCTGTTAGAATTACCCGCTGCGATCGCTGACGGTTTTGGGGTGGAATACTGCCTAATTGCGACGATCGCTAGGGATACAGCCACGGTAGAGACGGCATATTGGCATCCCGGCAATCCTGTCGCCACGTCATTAAATGCTGGCATCTCGCATCTGGTTAAAGCAGCGATGGGGGCGAGGAAAAATCCTCTGGCGATCGCTGACACAGGCGCAGTTGAAATCGGTCAATTATCGCTAGATGCAGTTGAAAACAAGCATTGTGCTGCTGTTCTGGGGACAACAACCACATTTCAAGGTCAGGTGAATGGGGTAATCCTGTTGATGCGATCGCGCCCCCACGATTGGACTTTAGAGCAAAAAGAACAACTACTAGCCTTGTCAGACTCGATAGCAATGGCCATTTCGCAAGCTCAACTCCACAGACAGGTACGTACCTCACTCAAGCACCAGAGTCTCCTCAACAACCTGACGATGGCGATCCGTAGTTCCACTGATATGGATCGGATTCTCAAGTTGGCGATTGATGGCACAGGACGCACCCTCGAGGTGGATCGGGGTCTAATCTTGCTATTGAAGTATACAGATCCCCAGTTGAAAAATCATTCCAAGGGGCTTCCCAGGGCTAAAGTAACAGTTGCTTGTGAATGGTCTGCTTTTGACCAATCAGAAGGGAATCAAGACTTTGGGAGTGTTTTAAACCAATCGTTTTGGTTATCGGAATGCGTTTTATGTCAGCAGACTTTCAACAACTCCCCCGCGCTAACGGTTATTGCTGACAAGTCAGATTTTCAGGATGAGCAAATCGCTGGCATTGCCCCCATTTTCGCTCAAAATGTCATGCCATCCCTGCTGCTGGTTCCTTTGGAAAGTAAAGATACCGTGCTGGGGTTCTTGGTGCTACAGCAACGTCAACCCCGCAACTGGTTAAAAGAAGAATTAGAACTGGTGGAATTAGTCAGCGCCCAGCTGAGTATCGCTATACTGGGGTCGCAAATGCAGCGGCAAATTTTAGCCTTGGTAGAAGAACGCACGACACACCTGCAATCGAATTTGGCAGTTCAAGCTAAGTGGTACGAAAAAACCCGCCAACAGCTGGAACAACAGCGGCAATTAAATCAGCTAAAAGATGAATTCATCGATACGGTGAGTCATGAGTTGAAAACGCCGCTGACCAAAATGAGAATGGCAATCCAAAATTTACGTCGTCCCGCATTGCCAGCAGATAAACAAGCTCGCTATCTAGATATTTTAGAACAGCAGTGCAATCAGGAAATTAATTTAATCCAAGACTTACTAGCACTTCAGCAACTCGAGTCGAAGCAAGTCCGACTACACGTGCAAAGGGTAGACCTCAAGTATCTGATTGGCGATCTAGCCCAGTCTTTTGCCGCCAATTGGGCAGATAAGGGGTTAACCTTGGCTGTAGAGTCACCGGCGCGATCGCTGATGCTTCAAACCGATTTAGACAGTCTTAACCGCATCCTGCAAGAATTATTGACCAATGCTGGCAAGTATTCCGATCCAGAAACTACGGTCAATCTCAAGGTTGCTTGCGAAGTGGATGGAGAAACGCCTCAATTTGTGATATCTGTCTCTAATATAGGGGCAGGCATCTCAGTCCCAGAGCAAGCTCAGATTTTTGATAAGTTTCGTCGCGGTCAGGGCGTTACCTCTCAAGCGATCGCTGGTACTGGTTTAGGGCTGGCTCTGGTTAAAAGTCTCGTACAGCATTTAAATGGTACTATTGCCGTTTCAAGTTGCCCGTCTCAGCAATATCAGGATGCTTGGGAAACCTGTTTTACCCTCAGTCTGCCTCAGATGTAGAGCGATCGCTATTATTGATTGCCAGCAATATTTGAGCGGGTCAGATCGGCGAGTTCGACTTAATCCTATGGATTGTCTGTAATTATTTCTTCAGTTGCGATCCAAAAAAGACGGCAGCTCTTGAGATGCCGTATAATAAAACGCTGGCGATAATGCGCTCTGTTTAATTTCGGATGCTCAAATCGGCTACGACGCCTAAACCACTCCGTTGGCAAAAATCTAAATATTCTCTGCTAGCACGCCAGATAGACATTTTTGGGGCGGCAGCAACCTTAGCGTTCTATTTGTGGTGGGATGCTACCTTTCCCAATGATTCTCGGCTGCATAAGCGCGGTCGGGCCAGGTGGTTAGTTAATACTCTGTTAGATTTAGGCCCGACTTTTATTAAAATTGGTCAGGCACTGTCTACTCGCGCCGATCTACTACCTTTGGAGTACGTACAAGCACTGGCGGAATTACAGGATCGGGTGCCGGAATTTAGTACTGCCCTCGCGATCGCTTTAATTGAATCGGAACTGGGCAAATCTATTCACACTTTATATCGCGATTTCGATCCGATTCCCCTCGCTGCTGCTAGCTTAGGTCAGGTTCACAAGGCCAGGTTACATACAGGGGAAGATGTAGTCGTAAAAGTGCAGCGCCCCGGATTGGAAAAATTATTTAACTTAGATTTTAAAATTTTATTCAGATTAGTCCGTTTTTGTCAGCGGTATTTACCTTGGACAAGAAAGTACAATCTAGAAGCTATTTATGATGAATTTTTTGCAATTTTATATCAAGAAATTGACTATATACAAGAAGGTAGAAACGCCGACCGCTTTCGCCAGAATTTTAGCAGTCAGACGCGCATTATTGTTCCCCAAATTTATTGGCAGTACACCACGACAAAAGTGCTGACAATGGAATACGTACCAGGCATTAAAATTGATGACTGTCAAAAGTTAAAAGACTGTGGTTTAGATGCCAAGAAAATTGCTCAGCTTGGTATTTGTGCGTATTTAAAGCAATTATTACAAGATGGTTTCTTCCATACCGACCCTCATCCAGGAAATATGGCAGTGAGGCAGGATGGCAGCCTCATATTTTATGACTTCGGCATGATGGCTGAGGTCAATTCCCTGTCTAAAGATCAGATGGTTAAAACTTTTTTTGCTGTCTTAAGAAAGGATACCAATCAGGTCGTAGATACTTTAATCGATATGGGTTTAATCGAACCAGTCGCCGATATGACGCCGGTGCGAAGGTTGATCGCATTTCTGTTAGATAAGTTTACCGAAAAACCCGTCGATATTAATGCTTTTGGTGAAATTAAGAACGAATTATATGCCATGTTCGAGCAGCAACCGTTTCGCTTGCCAGCACAAATGACATTTATTTTAAAGTCATTGACCACCCTCGATGGCATTGCTCGTACCTTAGACCCAGAATACAATCTGGTAGTAGCGGCTCAGCCTTTTGTGAAAAGCATTACTGTCTCTGGAGGGCAGGGAAATACAGTTAAGGAACTAGCCAAACAAGCAAGAGATTTTATCAAGTATAAGTTACAGCAACCCTCAGCGGCTGAAGTTTTAATCCGACGCTTAGAAGAACGGATCGAACGGGGGGAATTGGAATTGCGAGTGCGCGCTACAGAGAGCGATCGCGCGCTCAAACGCATTTATCTAGCCGTTAAAAGTCTGGTTTATGCCTGTTTGAGCGGATTAACCTTGCTCGCAGGCGCAGTGCTGCTGATCGGCTCTTACAGTAACTGGGCGATCGCTGCTTTTATCCTATCAGGGCTATGCTTCCTAGCCTTGCTGCGCTCTTTGATCGATTTAGCTATTAAGGAAAAGCTAGAGCGCCTAGCTGAATAATAAATAACCCAAGTTGCTAGTTACAAATATTGTCGGTTTGATCCCCCCTAACCCCCCTTAAAAAAGGGGGAAACCGGATTCTTAGTCCCCCTTAAAAAGGGGGAAACCGGATTCTTAGTCCCCCTTAAAAAAGGGGGGAACCGGATTCTTAGTCCCCCT
>CAYXCW010000082.1:0-32861 GCA_964463555.1 uncultured bacterium | reverse complement strand
AGGACGCCTTTGGTGGCATGGCACTCGATGATTTGGATGCCGAAGCCTCTGATGACGCAGAAGAAGAGGACGCCTTTGGTGGCATGGCACTCGATGATTTGGATGCCGAAGCCTCTGATGATGCGGAAGAAGAGGATGCTTTTGGTGGCATGGCGCTCGATGATTTTGGCACCGAAGCCTCTGATGATTCGGAAGAAGAAGAGGATGCTTTTGGTGGCATGGCGCTCGATGATTTTGGCACCGAAGCCTCTGATGAGTCGAGCGCAGCTTCGCTGATCGATATGGAAGATATGTCCCTAGATGCATGGGGCGAAGATGAAACTACTTCTGAGTCCAGCGATGAGTCCCTAGCCGATTTGGGTGACATTAGCTTCGAGGGCTTCGGTGAAGAATCTTCCAAGGAATCAGATGATGATGACTTGGATGCGTTTGGTGATATGACTTTCGAGGAACTTGGGGAAGTTGACTTGAAAGACGATGATGATGAGTGGAAAAAATAACAAATTTGTTGGCAATTTTGTTGCCAGTTAAAAGTTAAAAGTTAACCGCCATCAGTATCGCCAAAAAATCTATTGGAGTTGTAAGGTTGGGTAACCTCAGCACTTACACTCCTCCAAGACTTACGCAAAGAAACCGGGTTTTTATGAGAAATCGTCGCTTTGAAACTAAAGAGCCACGCAGAAACCCGGTTTCTAGGCTTGTCGTGCGTAAGCCCTGTCCTGGTTCCCCAAATTAATACAAGTTGAAATTACGGAGCGAGTCTCCGCAGGATTTCTGCGTCCATTTATAGAGAGAGGATTACTAGAAATGACTGTTGCTCAACAATCTGAAGCGCTGACTTTTGAGTGCGAAACTGGTAATTATCATACCTTCTGTCCGATTAGCTGCGTGGCGTGGCTATACCAAAAAATTGAAGATAGCTTTTTCTTGGTGATTGGGACTAAGACTTGCGGCTATTTCCTGCAAAATGCGATGGGGGTGATGATTTTTGCCGAACCCCGTTACGCGATGGCAGAGTTGGAAGAAGGAGATATTTCGGCGCAATTAAATGATTATGAGGAATTGAAGCGGCTGTGCTTGCAGATTAAGCGCGATCGCAATCCCAGTGTAATTGTCTTTATCGGCACTTGCACCACCGAAATCATCAAAATGGATTTGGAAGGCTTAGCACCGAAGCTAGAAGCCGAAATCGGAGTTCCGATTGTCACCGCCCGCGCCAACGGTTTGGATTACGCTTTCACCCAAGGCGAAGATACCGTATTAGCCGCAATGGCTGCCCGTTGTCCCAGCAAAGAAAAGGAAGCCGAAAAAGAAGAACGCAACGCGATTCAAAAACTGCTCAACTTCGGCAAAAAGAAAGAAGAAGTAATAGCAGAAGAATCGGAATATGTCAACCATCCGCCTTTAGTTCTTTTCGGTTCTTTACCCGACCCGGTTGTCACTCAATTAACTTTGGAATTGAAGAAGCAAGGAATTAAAGTTTCTGGTTGGTTACCCTCGAAGCGCTACACCGAATTGCCGGTTTTAGAAGAAGGGTATTATGTCGCGGGTGTCAATCCTTTCTTGTCGCGCACTGCTACTACTTTAATGCGTCGCCGCAAGTGCAAATTAATCGGCGCACCCTTTCCAATTGGTCCCGATGGTACTCGCGCTTGGATTGAAAAAATCTGTTCGGTGTTCGGCATTGAACCGAAAGGTTTGGATGAACGGGAAAAACAAATTTGGGAAAGTTTGGAAGATTACATTAGTTTAATTCGCGGCAAGTCTGTGTTTTTCATGGGCGATAATTTGCTGGAAATATCGCTAGCACGGTTCTTAATTCGCTGCGGTATGACTTGTCCGGAAATTGGCATTCCTTACATGGATAAGCGCTATCAAGCGGCTGAGTTGGAATTGCTGGAAAAAACTTGTCAGGAAATGGGCGTGCCGTTGCCGAAGATTGTGGAAAAGCCGGATAATTACAATCAAATTCAGCGGATTTATGACCAGAAAATTGATTTGGTGATTACGGGGATGGCTCATGCTAATCCTTTGGAAGCGCGCGGGATTAATACTAAGTGGTCGGTTGAGTTTACTTTTGCTCAAATTCACGGGTTTACTAATGCGCGGGATGTGTTGGAGTTGGTGACTCGTCCTCTGCGTCGGAATAATTCTTTGAAGGATTTGGGTTGGGATAAGTTGGTGCGGGATGAGGCGAAGGTTTGACCTCTCCCCCCTGCCCCCCTCTCCTGCGAGGAGAGGGGGGGTAAGATAAATAATTAATTTAGGGTGGGTAATACCTGCCCTACTTTTGTATAAGATGGTGAAAACACCGATTGATCTGTACCGACAGGGTAATGCTAATTCTCCTAGAATGGATAATGTTCGACCGAATAAGGATATTGCTATCTACGAAGAGGGAGAACAAATTTGGGTTAATGCTACGCTGGGTGGCGGAATTTCAACTTTTGCAACGCTAAGAGCGGGTAAAAATTGGTGGAAACTGTCTCAAGGGACTGATATTCCGGCTGAATTAGAGTTAGTCAACGACCATAATGACCACTGGTTATGGAAACCTCGTTATAATATGCCAATAGAAGTATACAAAGCCGCTCTGCGGCAGATGGGTCAAGCTTTCAACAGAGTAAGTTGATGGCTAAGTTTACTGGATCAAAATAGTTACTGAACTAAAAGGGAAAGTTTATATGAATTTATCATTTAAAGATGTTCAATTTATCATTGAAGCGCTTGACTATCAGATTGAAGCATATAGAAATAACCTCAAAAAAGAAGATTTAGATGAAGATGAAGCCTCCGATATCAGTAATGATTGTTGTTTTTTAGAAGCCCTCCGCAACGATCTGGAAAAGGCTATCAAACAAGGTGAACTACCCAAAGTACTGAGTAACTTTACGCCTTAAATAGAGAAAAATAATATTTGGAGGGGCGATCGCATGGGGTCGCCTTTTTTGTATTTGGGTTTAGAATCGATCCAAGTTGGAGGAACTTCTATGAAAGCTAAATTGTCGGCGGCGGCTGTTGTGTCTGGTGTGGCGATCGCAAGTACTATTTTGTTGAGTTCTGCTACTCCCAGCGATGCTTGTAAGTATGGCAAAGCACGTTATCAGCAAAAGAGTTGGTTTCAGTCTCCTTTGTCCGTAGTCATTGCTTTACCGGGAATCGCTTTGGCTACTGCTCTTTATATGGGTGGTCGTTCTTATCAGAATTAGGTTTATTTGGGCGATCGTATTTGTGTGCGATCGCTCTTTTTTTGAACCGCAGAGGCGCAGAGAACGCAGAGGAAGAGAGGAGGGGAGCGATCGCTGTAATTATTAGAAGGCAGGTTTTAGTTGTAAAGGTTTCTCTGGGATAATGTACATCAATTTTGCTTTATCGGTTTTATCCTCTGAGGGAGTGAGCTTTAGCCAGTCATGGAAGCTGATTCCTAATTGCGCGATCGCTTGTATTTCTACCTGATATGCTTTAAAACGGCGATGGGTTTCAATCATAGATTCCATTACTTCCATAACTTGAGGAAGACGTTTTTCGGCCTCACGGATCACATCTTCATTACTTGGGCCTAACCCTAACCAGCCTCCTTGAACCTCACCGCGAGTTAAAATTGCTGCTGGTAGCGATTCCACCCATTTGTTAGGATCTTTGACAAAATTAACGAAGTTTTGACGTTGCATCTCGAACACGGCACTTTCATCTATAGCTGGATTTATCCATTGGTAAATTCTGGTTAATCGTCGCAAATCAATCTCACCTTTGAACCAAGGCTGTAGGTATGCTGCTGGGTTAGAGGTGAGTAAAAGGTTAACATATTTATGAATACGAGAGCGAAGAACTTCTTCCCCTTCTTGAAAGCGTCGCAGCGCAGTATCGTGTTCTTCTAATTCTAGATAGCAACGAGCTTCAGCCAGGTAAGCCAAAGATAAGGTCAGAAGGTATTCATCAGCAATTTGGCTTTTTTGCTCTAGTTCTTTGTCGGTATAGTCAGTATAAATATGTTCAGCTTCCAAGAAACGATTGATAGCCTGAATCGCCATACTTCTGCGAGTTTCGCCCTTAGTCATTGTGAAAGCATTGACTGCCAAATCTAGGGCAGCCCTAAAATTAGCATAAAACCCAAGATCGATTTTGCGGTCGATCTTTTTTAACAGTTCTTCTGACCGTTTTAAACGTTGTTCTAAATCGTTTAAACGCTTTGTTATGGCAGAAAATACCATCAACCCAACGCTCAAACTCAGCATACTATCAGCAGAATTTAATTCTAAACTCTTTTCAATTCCATCCAGACGTTGGTTGACATCTCTTTCCCTTAACCAACAAACAACTTGTTGCGTTACTGCATCTAAAATTACACCTCCAAATCGTTGTAAGCTTCCATCTGCCAATCCGCTGGCAATCCAATCAGAAAGTACAGAAGTAACTATCAGAGGTACAGGCATTAATTTTCTCCTAGTTTCTAAAATCGAACTCAGTGCGATCGCTTTTTTGTTTTTATCAAAACAGTAAAATATTAAAGCTGGTGAATACAGCTATCCTATTTGTCATAACCAACTAAATTTATTAGCATCCTAATATCTCTTGAATAGCACCAACCATCGTAGCTATTAACCCCAGTGAAATACCAGTTGTCTGAAGATCTACCTGAATTGCAGCAGCGATCGCAGCAATTGAAGCGCCTGTAAGAATTCCGTGTACTATTGATGTCGCTACGGATGCAATTGCAACCGCAGAGCTAACGGCAAATACTCCAACTGCCCCAATCGATGCCGCAACTAAGGCAGTTATTGCGATCCATTGCAGTGCGTCTGGAGTCGAACAAGTCTGAGCTTGCGCTATTAATAGGGGAATAAGTTGTATCGTATCCGTCGATAACATTTTTACGTCCTCCCAAAAAATATATAAAACATAACATAACGTTTTTTTGATTAATTTTTAATGGAATAAACACTGATATCATCATTCATATCAATAGCATTTAGTCAGGTAAATACGTGTTTCTACGGTTCAGATGGGTATAAGCTGTTAGGCGAACGCTCCTTAAGTTTTACAAACCAGCCCGCACAGAGGATACACAGAAGGGAAAGATTGCCAAATTTGTCCGTATTCTGGCTTGTATAGCCTATCGATTAGTAAGTGCTAAAGTAAAATATTGACCATCAGGGAGTACTAATACTGGTGATTAATAATGGGGCGGATAGCCAACGGCAAGCTTTTACAGAGTCCGCCAACACTGCTAGACGAGTTACGCTGCAAACAACACTGTACGCATTTGGCAACAGACAAAGCCCCCGTCCTCCGCGTGAAAATAAAGATATTGGAGTGGAAAATAATTGTGTAAAACCGACACAGCCACCGACAGGTGCATCAACTTTTGGCGATATCCAATACGCACCACTCACGGGACACTACCATAAACTAGATAAAGATACAGAGTTGCCTGAAGGTCTTGATGTGGTGGCTGATGGTAAAGATGTTGGCGGGGCTCACTCACCAACTCATCACACTATCTACCCAAGTCGAGAAATGCCTTTTACAGAATTTGTTGATAAATTTCTCAATAGCGGGTGGGTTTACGCAGGGAAGAAGGAATTAAAATAAGCCGAAAGGGGAACAGCTATGCTTCAAGAAGAACACGCAGAGAAAGAACGCGAACTTTGGCATCATCTTGTTGAAAAAGAACTTGTTTACATCCAAACTCGCCAAGACTTTCTGAACAATTGTACAGATAGAATGGCTTTTATTCAGAAAGCACTACACAACCCCACTGAAAGAGGGACAGCACTGCGACTGATAGAATATCTAAAAATTGAAGAACGTCAGAGTTTGTTAAAGGATCTAGTTGATTTGGCAAGTGTTTCTCACTCGGATATTGAACTTTGCAGACAAGCTATTCTTTCGCTTCCTAAAACATGGCTGATAGATAACATCGAAAAGAGTGCTGAACCGTTGTTAAAAGATGGGACAGATGAGGAATATAGACGTTTGTTAGAGCTATACATTCAAATTGATCGGGAATTAACTGAAAGACTTGCTAAACAAGCTTTGCAGCATGACAATCCGGATATTCGCGAGGCGGGGGAAGATTTTCAGAATTATCTCAATGAGTTTGGGGTGAGTTAAGCGATCGCTTCCGCTTCTACTACAAACCACTCTCACCGCTCCGGGTAGAGCTGGTAATTGCTAAAATGGTGGTAAAGTCTAAGCGATCGCTCTTATTTATATACTGTAAAAGTCATGAGTACAACACTGAATCCACAGGAAAGCCGCGAGATGCTGAAATGGCTCAACCACAATCGGCAGATGTTGTTGGACTTATATAAAAATCAATATGTGTCCTTCAACGCCAACCGATTAATTGCTCACAGTGAAAACTTGCGTGAAGTTTTGCAATTATCTGAGGCTTCGGGAGAACATTTCGTAATCTACTTAGTTCCCCGGCAAGTCGCTTCTGTCCAAATTTTACCAATTCGCTTTGGCTCTGTTACTAGGCACAATTGGTTACCAAATTATCCGGTTAAACTTAAATTTAGAGATATAGAAACTTCTACAATAATGTTAGTGGACTCTGGGGCAGAACTGAGCTTAATATCCTTAAAAACGGGTCAAGATTTAGGATTGAGTTTAGCTTATGCAGAAACAGTTTCGATAGCCCAAACTATAGGTGGAAGGGTTGAGTATGTTTCGCGGAATATAGAAATGACAATTGATGGACATAGTTTTATTGCTCCTGTGGCTTGGTTACAAACTGATACAGGTGGAGAGCAATTGCTATTGGGGCGAGAAGTTGTATTTGATAAGTTTAATATTGAATTTAGGCAAGCTGACGAGCAAATTATTTTTACCTGGCGTGGAGATTGAATGCAATTCTTGGAGCGATAGCTTCGCTTCACGCGCAGCGTGCCGCAAGGCAATATCGCTTTCCCGTAGCGTACCGGAAAGCACCGCCATAGGCACAAAGTGGCTTTATGTATCAAAACAGCACAGCATGGGCTTGTCTTTTTTGTATTTGTACTCGGTGGAAGAATTTCGGTTTAGAATTGATCGAGGTTGGAGGAACGACTAAGAAAGCCAAATTGTCGGCGGCGGCTATTGTGTCTAGCGTTGCGATATGCCTCCGGCACGCTGCGCGATCGCCTGTAGCGTTTTGTTGAGTTCTGCGACTCCTGGCGCTGGCGGCATGTATCGCAAAGCACAATATCGGCAACCGAGTTGGTTTCCGTTTCCTTTGTCTGTAGTCATTGCTTTACCAAGAATTGCTTTGGCTATTGCTTTTGATCTGGATAGTCTTTCTTACCAGAATTAAACCCCTCTAATCGATTTTGTTTGTACCAGTCGTAATTTGAAGATGACCACTCAATTGAACAGTAACTCAGTAGCTTCCAGTTCCTGGGGCACAACCGATGTCAAGATTCCCCTAATTTTTAACGTCATAGAGTTTCTGCTGATCGCCTGTTGTATTGGTGCGATCGCAGTCGCTATCTTGTTTCAAACCTATTTAACAATAGTCATCTACACGATCGCGGCTCTCGTCTTTCTCGTCTTTCTTATCCTTCTCAATCGGCGTTTCTTGCAAACCTATAACCGCTCGGCTAAACAACTGGATAATCAAAAAAAAGCCGAACTTTACAATTGTATGTTTGGCAAAGCGATTGGAGTTGAGGACGATCCGATCAATGTGATTCGAGGTAGAGCGATTGAATATTCTCAGGAACTGATTGACGATTACAAAGTGACGCGACGGAATGCCAGAAACATCTACTATATCTTTCAACTCTCTACAGTTGTTTTATCAGGAGTGACGCCGATCTTGGTACTTTTGGACAAGCTTGATACCGGCTCAAGTCTCACCCGTTGGTTACCCGTCATTTTCCCGGCTATAGCAGCGATTGTCACGAGTATTTCGACCTCGTTTCCATTTCAGAAAACCTGGCTTGCAGCCAACACGACTGTCGAATTATTGGAGGCGGAACAGGAAAAATTTATTCTAGGAGTTTTTCCCTATCGCTTCTACGATCTACCAGATGAAGCTCAGCGCAAACAAAAAGTACAGGAATCGGTGGAAATCTTTATTAACCAAGTGAATACGATTCACCTCAACCAGATTCAATCTCCCCAATCTGAAGCCAAACCAACAACTGAGTCCACAGAAACAGCAAAAGCTTGAGCGGAAATTTGACCTAATTATACCGGGAAAGCAACTTGGTGAAATACAGCCCTTGTGGCGCAAGTTTGTCAAGCGCGCAGCATTAATGCTGTGCGCTTGACAAGCTAACTACAATCAAGGTTTTAACCCGTTTTAACGGGTTTTAGCTTTCAGGTGTGAAATTTATTTCTGGGTTTGGTGCAAGATCTGAGTTTAGGTAAAACCCGCCCCTACATCATCAAAAACACTTGCACTACCGTTGCTAGCGGACATCATATAAATCACTATCCCTTTAAGGGGGAAAGGAAAAATTTATTTCCCTCTTTTCCCATCCTATAAGCTTAAGGAAGAAGTAACTATCCACTATCCACTGTCCACTATCCACTATCCACTGTCCACTGTCCACTATCCACTGTCCACTATCCACTATCTACTGTCCACTGTCCTCGATTCTATCCAACCAAACTCATCAAAATATCGCCTATCTCAGCAATAACTAATGTTAGTAACGGCTGAGTTTGTTAGAGATAGGGCAAAATATTAATTCGTATTAAGTTAAGTGGTACTCTAACTCTGTCTCAAGGCAGAATTAAAAGCGTATACCAGGCTACAGGTTTCTGGGGAAACAGAAAATCAGCTTCAGTGCGATCGCTTCTTCTGTGGAAAAGCTGCACGGCTGAAGTTTGCCAAAATTGGAAAGGACAACAGGATGATTCAACAGGTAGCAAACGCTAAATTTACAGAAGCAGAACTAGATAAATTTGCAGAAGAACTGAACCGAGATGGAATTTGCGTAATTCGCGGACTTTTTGACCAAAATCTGATTCAAGAGTGGGCAGAAGCGTTTGATGCCTTATTTAAATTGCGCCAAAATCAACCGGGCGGTTTAGCACCTCGTGAAATAGCTCGTTACTATCTAACTTTTCCTTGGGTGCAGCCATTTGCCAATCAAGAGGTGTTTGCCAATCCGGTGATTCTGGGTATCCTCAATCGCGTATTCTTTCAGGAATATAAGCTAGTTCAATTAGCTGCGGATATTCCGTTTCAGGGGTCGGATTATCAAGAAATACACCGCGATTTCCGTCCGCTTTTTACCGATCAAATTGTGACGCCGCTCTACGCTTTAGCTGTCAATTTTCCCTTGGT
Source organism: uncultured bacterium (assembly GCA_964463555.1). Taxonomy (GTDB): domain Bacteria; phylum Cyanobacteriota; class Cyanobacteriia; order Cyanobacteriales; family Aerosakkonemataceae; genus Microseira. The sequence goes on along the minus strand of CAYXCW010000082.1, from coordinate 23,578 downwards.
TGAAGTAACAGCAGATAATGGCCCGTTTCAGATGGCACGCGGCACTCATGTGATGCCGAGAGATGAGGCGCTGGTGAAAATTAGGGCAGGTGAAATCCCGATCGAATCTTTCTATATGAAACCGGGCGATGTGGCAATTAGATCGCCTTTGGCATTGCATCGGGGTTCGCCGAATCGAACGAATCAACCAAGACCAATGGTAGTGATGGGTTATGTGATGCATTGGCTGCACACGCCGAAAGTAGACTTAACTCTCCCGCGAGATTACTACGAAAGTCTGCCAGAGTCGTTACAGCAGATGCTACGCTGCGAAGTTGTAGAGCAGTTGCCAGAAAATAAGGTTGAAACTTACGTCAATTTTAAGTACTAACTCAAGTTGTGTGGGCGGTAATGGGTAATGGGTAATAGGTAATAGGTAATTGCAGATTAAATCTAAAATCTAAAATCTAAAATCTAAAATTACCCATTACCCATTACCTATTACCAATTACCAGTACTGTTACTAAAAATATTTCAAATGGGAACATACACCAATCCGGTTTACTCTGGCTATTTTGCCGATCCGTTTGTTTGGCAGCATCAGGGCGTGTATTATGCGATCGGGACTGGCGCTGCGGAAGCGGCAGGGCAAGTTGAGGAGATTGGCAAACGCCGAGTTTTTCCACTTTTACGATCTGAGGATTTTATCAACTGGGAATTTGCAGGTAATGCACTTCTACCACCAGATCCGGCACTGGGTGATAACTTTTGGGCACCTGAAATCGCTTATTGTAACGGTACGTTTTACCTCTACTACTCTGTAGGGCATGAAGATAAACGTCATCAGTTGCGCGTTGCTACCAGTACTGACCCTTTGGGGCCGTATGAAGATGTCGGTGAGTCATTATTAGACCCAAAATCTTGTCCGTTTGCCATCGATCCGCATCCATTTTGCGATCGCGATGGACAATGGTATCTGTTCTATGCCCGCGATTTCTTGGATACTGAGAATGGCGTTCGTGCTGGCACTGCACTGATGGTCGCGCGCCTGGAAACTATGACCAAATTAGCAGATGCTGGTAACGTCGTCTTGCGCGCCCGTTGCGATTGGCAGCGATTTCTGGCAAATCGTCCCATGTATGGCGGCATTTACGATTGGCACACCCTGGAAGGGCCTTTTGTCCGCTTTCATGGCGATCGCTATTATTGTTTCTACAGTGGCGGACGTTGGGAAACTGACAGTTACGGCGTCGATTATGGCATTGCAGACAGCGTTATGGGTCCCTATTCCGATGCCGGTAATGAAGCGGGACCCCGTGTTTTGCGCTCTGTTCCCGGTTATGTTTTAGGTCCCGGTCACAATTCCATCGCTTTGAGTCCAGATCGTCGCACTGAGTACGTTGTTTATCATGCCTGGGATACAGATATGCAAGCGCGACAGATGTGCATTGACCAGCTGATCTGGACACCAGAAGGCCCCCGTTGCAATGGCCCTACTTGGACGCCGCAAACGATTTAGCTAAAAGTTGAGGTTGCAGGGGAAATATGCGATCGCTCCTCGAGCAACCTCATCGTTTCAGTGCTAAAGTCAATCCATCGGCAATGGGAACCATGCTCAAAGTTACCCGTGAGTCCTGGTGTAATTTTTGATTAAAGGCTCGAATTGCTTGAGTACTGCTATCTTGAACTTCCGGATTGGCAACGCTGCCACCCCATAAAACATTATCGACGGCAATTAAACCACCCTGGCGGATTAGTTGAAGCGATCGCTCGTAATATCCGTCATAATTCCCTTTATCTGCATCAATAAAGGCAAAATCAAACGTACCCGCCTGCCCTTCTGCCAATAACTTATCTAAACTTTCCAATGCGGGGGCAATTCGCAGATCGATTTTATCTGCTACTCCTGCTATTTCCCAATAACGACGCGCTATTGTGGTATATTCTTCGCTGATATCGCAAGCAATTACCTTTCCATCTTTTGGTAGTGCTAGCGCTACCGAAAGCGAGCTATAACCTGTAAATACACCCACTTCCAAGGTTTTCTTTGCTCCTAATAGCTGCACTAGCAGTGCCATAAATTGTCCTTGTTCTGGGGAAATCTGCATCGTCGCGTAGGGATGTTTTGCAGTTTCTGCCCGCAATTGGCGCAACACTTCTGTTTCGCGCAAAGAATTAGATAACAGGTAATTGTACAGTTGATTGTCAAGGCCAAGCGTCTTTTTTGACATAGTTCTATTTAGCAGAAATGGTTGTTAGCCCCCCCTTTAAGGGGGAAAGGAAAAATTAATTTCCCTAGTTCGCAATCCTATCTTAAAAACCGGGTTTCTGCTGCACTCTTTCATTTCATAAACGGTTTTTCAGAGAAACCCAGTTTCTTGGCGTAACTGTCAACTGTCAACTGTCAACTGTTCCTGCTCGTACAACTGTTGATGCTTTGCTAAAAGCTGTAGATATTTCTCATTTGTCTTAGCTGCTGTCCATTTAACTTTGAAAATGGCTGCTGATTCTGCTTTTATCGGGTCAACTTCATTAGGCAAAATTTCTTTACGCGCTTGCTTCTGCGCGGCTTCAGTAGTTTCTTTTTGAGGATTGCTTTTATATTTCCTACCGCTTTTATGATTCGCATATCTGCGCGATCGCGTGTAACCCATTTGCAAGAACTTCCGCGCCATATCCGCCCCCACAAAATCATCTCGTTCCAGATAATTCAAGAATATCTGATATATTTTTTCGCTGGACTCTCTCGCTATTTCCGGCGTTTTAAACCGCCAGTAAGGTAGAATTTCCGATTTATATGGTTCAACTAATAAAACTCCCTGTTCCCCTTTCCCGACTCGATACAGTTCCGGATGCTCTCGAAAATTGATATTCTTAAAATCCAACGAGTAATCAAATTGTTTCATAACTTTCCTGTCCTTGTCGGTTCAAAAAAATTGTGTGCAACTTGTAAAACCGGCACAGACTGTTCAAATATTGCCACATAGCCCAGCCAGGATCGAAGCGAAACCCCTTTAAAGGTGACTCGAATGTATTACAGCATTATCAGCATTAATATCGGAGTTGTATTTTTTGTCCTGCTGGTTTATGGCCTTTTACAATGGTTGCACGTGCCAACTGGTAGCTTTCTCGACTGGGTAATTGCCGTTGCTATTTTTGAGTGGCTATTAGTTATTGTAACCGTGCCGTGGAATATTCATTTTGAAGCCAAAGAAGTTATAGCAGAAGCCGCTCAATCTGCGGAAAAAGGAATTAGGGTAGATGAAAAACAAGTTAATTACGCCAAAATGGTGGCAAAGCGATCGCTCCCCATCGCCATTACACTCCATCTCATTTCTGCGATCGCATTTTACACCCTCGCCGCTACGGGCATTAGTCCCATCGGATATATCAGTTCTGGTGCGGCTTTATTGTTAACGTTGTTGCGTCCAGCTTACCGCGCTTATGAATATTTAGCCGTGAGACTCGCAGCAATTCGCCAACAAGTCGTCTATCCACGGGAAGATATTTTGGAGTTGCGATCGCGTTTTACCACTCTAGAATCAACCGTAAAGCGCCTGGAAGACCAACTTAACCCAGAAGAAGCGCAATCGGTTGTCGCCACCCAACAGCGCGTATTGCAAGCAACTCGCAACGATTTATCTCGCATCGCTACTACCCTGGAAGAACTGCGATCTACCAATCAGGCGGATCATCAACGCCTTTCGCGCGAAGCACAACATGCGATCGCTCAACTGACTACAGACAGCCAATTTCTCGACCACGTCCGCGAAATTATCCGCTTTTTCAAGACTGCTTAAAAGGCGGGGAAAAAGGAAAATATAATTAATTTACCTGCATAAATTTTCTCACGATGGTAGAGAGCGTTAGCTGCGATCGCGCCGCCAGTGCTAAGCAGCGATCGCTCTCGATTTCTCTTCTCCAAGACTTACCCACAGAAACCCGGTTTCTATGAACAATCGTCGCTTTGAAACTAAATATCCACGCAGAAACCCGGTTTCTAGGATCGTCGTGCGTAAGTCCTCTTCTTTCTCCGCCCTTCGATCGAGCGAGGAATAATTTAATGAGAACTTTATATTTAGCAGCAGTCAGCCAAAAAGCATAGTTTGGCTGTTTTTTCAGTAAAAATACGGGTATTTTTTATATAAGCTCTGCTAATACAAAGCTTTTTGTAAGTACCAATGCCAGGGTAAAGCTAAGGTATTTAGAGCTAATCTCTCAGTATTTCAGTAATAGTACGGGGAGTTTGGAAATCTTCTGCCTCGTATATCTACGCTTGACGTACATCTTCTGAATTTGTCACCCTTAAATACAGTAATCCACGCATTCCAAATCAAACGCGAAAGTAGGGCGGTAATGCCCACCCTACTTTAACGCTTCCTAATTAACCACTAAAAATAAAAACAATTACCCCCAAATTTCATCTGAGATGAGAATAAATAGCAATTAAATTTGGCTGGGAAAATTGTTCGATACAGAAGCTTTTCTGAAATGTTTTCGCGACAAAAATTATGTAAGAACTTTAGGTAATGAAGGAAAAACTGTGGGAAAGAGAGAGTTGATGGAAATGAGACAAATCAGGAAGTAGACGTAATTGCTCCGCCAGCTCTCCCAGCTCTCCCAGCTCCCCATACAATTAAAGATGGATTTGACCTTTGGTAAGCAATGCAAAATCCCCGCCTGCATCCAGATACGATCGAAGAAGTGAAGCAAAGAGCCGACATTGTGGATGTAATCTCGGAACATGTCGTGCTGCGGAAGCGGGGTAAAGATTTTGTTGGTTTATGCCCTTTTCATACCGAAAAATCCCCTAGTTTCACCGTCAGTCCCAGCAAGCAAATGTATTATTGCTTTGGTTGCCAAGCTGGGGGAGGCGCGATTAAGTTCCTGATGGAACTGGGTAAGCAATCGTTTGGGGAAGTGGTGCTGGAATTAGGGCGACGCTACCAAGTATCGATCAAAACCCTGGAACCAGAACAAAGACAAGAACTGCAACGACAACTTTCGCTACGGGAGCAGTTATACGAGATTTTGGCATTGACGGCGCGGTTTTACGAACATGCTTTGCGTCAGCCTCAAGGATCTGTGGCGCTAGAATATTTACAAACTCAGCGCCGTCTGGGTGAGGAAACAATTCAGCAGTTTCAGTTGGGATATGCGCCCGCCGGGTGGGAAACGCTGTATAGATATTTGATTGAAGACAAACATTACCCGCTGCAATTGGTAGAACAAGCGGGATTAATTCGGCGGCGGACATCTGGGGAAGGGTATTACGATTATTTTCGCGATCGCATTATCATCCCGATCTGCGATCCTAGCGGACGGGTGATTGGTTTTGGCGGTAGAACTTTGACCAACGAACAACCCAAGTATCTCAACTCGCCGGAAACCGAACTATTTAATAAAGGTAAAACTTTATTCGCCCTGGATAAAGCCAAAAATGCGATCGCCAAACTTGACCAAGGTATTGTAGTCGAAGGTTATTTTGATGCGATCGCGCTCCACGCCGCCGGGATCGCCAACGCCGTCGCCTCCTTGGGAACCGCACTCAGCTTAACGCAAGTCCGCCAACTGCTGCGCTACACCGAATCCAAACAACTCGTACTCAACTTCGACGCCGACGCCGCCGGGACAAACGCAGCTGTGCGCGCCATTGGCGAAATTGCCGAGTTAGCTAACACAGGGGAAGTGCAATTACGCATTCTCAACATCCCCGATGGTAAAGATGCCGATGAATACCTCAACAGCAACAGCGACGGCGGGGAAAAATATCGCCATTTGCTAGAAACCGCACCTTTATGGTTAGATTGGCAAATTCAGCAGATCGTCAAAGATAAAAATCTGAAACAGGCAGATCAATATCAGCAAGTTGTGCGGCAAATGGTGAAATTACTAGCACAAATTGCCAACCAAGAAATCCGTACTTATTATATTAACCACTGTGCCGAAATACTCAGTCAAGGCGAGCCGCGACTGGTAGGGAATAATGCCCAAACACTGCTGTTGCAAATTAAACGCTACCAGCGACAACAATCTACTGGAGCTGTAGCCAAGAAAGCCGCAGAACCTGTGGTTGTGGAAAGCGTAAGCGATCGCTTAGCCCAAGCAGAAGCTTTACTGCTGCGAATTTCCCTCCACTGTCCCGAACATCGTCAAACTGTAATTAATGCTTTGCAGGAGCGAGATTTACAATTTAGCCTTTCCCACCATCGATTTTTATGGGGGCAAATTTTAGAGTTACAGACAACCAGTTCATCGCCAGATTTAGATCTGCTCTCCCAATTACAAGATAAATCTCTAGAATTTAAACAAGAAATGGCTCAAGTTGAGTCTTTATTTCAGCTCAACGAACTCACTCAATACGATATTTACCGCGTTCCCGATTTAATTCGCTCCGCCGTTGCTCGCATCGAACAGATAATGTGTGAAAAACAATCGCGGTACTTTTTAGAATTGTGGCAAAAAACCGTTAGCACCTCTCCAGAACTAGCGCTGCAATATCAGCAAGAATTTCTTCACTTCAAACAGCGGAGCGATCTACTAAAAAAAGAGTAATTTCTGTAGGATTACCCGTAATCAGAAGCCGGGACACGGCACGATCAAAGTTATCTGTTTATCTAAGACAGGACTTACGCACGACGATCCTAGAAACCGGGTTTCTGCGCGGAGCTTGAGTTTCTTGCGCGACGATTTCTCATAGAAACCCGGTTTCTTTGCGTAAGTCCTGTGAGATATCTCTCATGCGTCCCTACGCAACTACGGGGTGAACGTTTCAGCACTACCACAGAAAATTAATTGATGTAAAAATATTTGTTAAAAATATAACAATTTATGATATAAATTTGCTACCTGCCGCAATCTACCGACGGGTGGGATGTAATAGACTGCGCTCCGATTAATCCCAAACAATATGAAACCCGAACCTCACTTTTGGCAAATTGGCCTGATTTTTCTACTGTGTTTGACTGGTAATAGCCCAACTTCTGCACAAATTATCCCCGATGCAACGCTACCAAATAATAGCATCGTTACCCCCAACGGCAATCTGAGCGAAATTAATGGCGGCACCAAAAACGGCGGCAATTTATTCCACAGTTTTCAAGAGTTTTCTGTGCCAACTAATGGAGAAGCTTTTTTTAACAACGCCCCAGAAATTCAAAATATTTTTAGTCGGGTTACTGGTGGAAAAATATCTAATATTGATGGCTTAATTCGGGCTAACGGTACGGCTAACTTATTCTTGCTCAATCCGAATGGGATTATTTTTGGCCCCAATGCCAGGTTAAATATCGGCGGTTCGTTGATCGCCAGTACTGCTAACAGCATCAGATTTGCCGATGGATTTGAATTTAGTGCCGTTAATCCGACCGCACCACCGCTATTAACAATTAACGTCCCGATTGGCTTGCAATTAGGGCCAAATCCCGCTGGAATAGTTGTGCAGGGTAGCGGTAATAACTTGCGGTTCGACCCCGCAAATTCAGCAATTATTAGAGATAACAGAAACCTGGGAATGCAAGTGCCTGCCGGTCAAACTCTAGCTTTAGTGGGTGGCGATATTGCCATAGAAGGAGGAAACCTCACAGCCGTTGGCGGACGAATTGAACTGTGGTCAGCGAACAATGGCTTATTGGGAATTAGCAATATTAACGGTAAATTAGCAATTAGCAACGAACAATTAGCCACACAATTTGGCGATATCCGTTTGACGGGTGCAGCTTCGGCAGATGCCAGTGGTAATGGCGGCGGTACTATTCGAGTGCAAGGGCGACGCATCTCTTTGCAGGATGGTTCGGCGATTTTGGCAGTGACTTTGGGGTCAGGGGATGGGGGAGGGATAACAGTCCGCGCTGCTGAATCGGTTCAAGTGCTGGCTTCGTCGAGGAATGTATTGTTTCCCAGCATTATATCTACCAACAGCCAAGCTAGATCCAGTGGCAAGGCGGGAGATATGGTGATTGAAACCCCCAGCTTGTTAGTGGGTAATGGGGGAATATTATCAACCGCGACGCTTGGCTCTGGGAATGGGGGAAATATGACGGTTAAGGGTTCTTTGGTCGAAGCATTTGGCAGTTTGGGTACTTCGTTTGCGAGTGGGTTATACAGTGCTGCCGCACTGGGTTCAACTGGAAATGCTGGAGATTTAACGATTGAAACTCAACGCTTGCGGTTAACAAATGGGGCGCGAATTCTCTCGACCACTACGGGTGCTGGGAATGGCGGACATTTAACGATCAGAGCAACCGAAGCAGTAGAAGCGATTGGGTTTACCGACTTGAGGAATCCAGATTTTCCCAACACCCCATTATATGCCGGTTCTACCATTGCTAGTTCTGTCAGTAGACGAGGAGTGACGGGGAATGCGGGAGATATGACGATTGAAACTGGGCGGTTGACTGTCAAAAACGGTGGTCTGATAGTCACCTCTACCTTTGGTGTAGGTAGGGGGGGCAATCTGACCATCCGGGCAAGGGATTCTGTAGAAATAATCGGCTCTTCGGGGACGAATCCGCCTACAATTAGTACCTTATTTGCTTCAGCTGGAGCCAACTCTACCGGAAATGCAGGGACTTTAACAATAGAAACCCCACAGTTGACGATTCGGGATGGGGCGAGAGCAACTGTCAGCAATCTAGCGCCGACAGGCACAGCGGGCAATTTGGTGGTAAATGCTGACTCGATTCGGCTGCTGAATGGCGGTTCTTTGAATGCTGAGACAAGGGCAGGCGATCGCGGCAATATCACAATTAACTCAAATCATATTGTGCTGCAAAACCAAAGCCGCATCACCACCAACGCTCAAAACACCGCCACCGGCGGCAATATTACCATCAATACCAACACCTTAGCCGCCTTAGAAAATAGCGATATCACCGCCAATGCCCGACAAGGCGCGGGTGGGCGAGTAACAATTAATACACAAGGAATTTTTGGGATTGAGTTGCGCGATCGCTCCACCGATTTTAGCGACATCACCGCTACCTCAGAACTCGGCGCACAGTTTAACGGCATTGTGCAAATTAACAGCCCAGATGCTCAAGCAGGTGCTGGATTAGTTCAATTACCAGAAAATTTAACCGACCCCGTCAATCAAATTGTCCAAACTTGCTCGCCCCAAGCGAGGCGCAACAGCTTTGCGATCGCTGGACGCGGCGGCTTACCACCGACTCCCAGAGAGTTTTTATCTCTTCCTCCCGGTTGGATTGATTGGCGCATCGCTGGAAATGGAGATGGGGAGACAAGGGAGACAAGGGGGACAAGGGAGACAAGGGAGAATTCTCCCCCATCTCCCCCAGCTCCCTTAGTTGAGGCAACTGGATGGGTGCTTAACGCTCAAGGTCAGGTGGAGTTAGTAGCAGATGTGTCTGCTAATACCCCGGAGAGTTCGTGGTATAAATTTGCTACCTGCGACGATACACCCGCAGATGGGATGTAATAGACGTCGCTCCCCCTCAGCCTGAACATCATGAAAGAAGCTACTCATCTTTGGCAACTTGGCCTGATTTATCTACTTTGGCTGGCTACTAATAGCCCAACTTCAGCACAAATTGTCCCAGATGCAACGCTACCCAATAATAGCGTCGTTACCCCCAACGGCAATCAGAGTGAAATTAATGGTGGCACGAGAAACGGCGGCAATTTATTTCACAGTTTTCAAGAGTTTTCTGTCCCCACAAATGGCTCAGCTTTTTTTAACAATGCCCCAGAGATTCAAAATATCTTTAGTCGGGTTACTGGTAACAAAATTTCTAATATTGATGGCTTAATTCGCGCTAACGGTACAGCTAACTTATTCTTACTAAATCCCAGCGGCATGATTTTTGGCCCAAATGCCAGATTAAATATCGGTGGTTCGTTTATTGGCAGTACCGCTAGCAGTATCAGATTTGCCGATGGTAGTGAGTTTAGCGCCGTTAATCCTTCTGCACCACCCCTACTAACTATTAACGTACCGATTGGCTTGCAGTTTGGAGCGAATCCTGGCAGGATAATCAATCAATCCCAGGCACAAACTTCGATACCAGTCGCGCCGCTAAACCTTCCATTCCCCATCCCGACAAATGTTGGTTTGGAAGTACAACCCGGTCAAACTTTAGCTCTAGTTGGTGGCGATATTGACCTCAATGGGGGCAATTTAACTGCAAGTAGCGGACAAATTTTGCTGGGTAGCGTCGCCAGTCCTGGGTTAGTAAGGGTTGAAACAACTCCAATCGGTCTGAATTTAAAATATGACAACATTCAGAATTTTGGCAATATTCAAATATTAGATGGAAGCCGGATAAACACTAGCGGAATTGGTGGCGGGAGAGTAGAAATTAAAGGTGGTTTGGTCACCCTCAACAATGGAAAAATTTATGGAGTGACGCTGGGAAATATAGACGGTAGAGGAATTGAGATCGATGCCCAACAGTTCTACGTAAAAAATGGGTCGCAAATTTCCACAATAGCTTTAGCAGATGGGAAAGGAGGTAATATCAACATCCGCGCTACTGAATTAGTAGAAATGAGCGGGATAGGTTTTGATAGCTATCAACAGTTTGTAGCGCGGTATATAACTTCTGGAACAATCGACCCGTTTGACGGCAATATTGTTCTGGTAACGGCGACTTATGGGATTGAGAATGCTGGAAATATCAAGATCGAAACGGGACATTTGTTATTGCGGGATGGTGCGATCGCTGGTTCCGCTACCTTTGGTGCTGGCAATTCCGGAAATCTCACCATCCATGCCAATGTGATGGAAATGGTCACTGCTGCGATTAACACCGGAACGATCAGAAGAAGTACTGGCATAGGAGGGAACATAGATATTTCTACTCGAACATTAACGGTGCGCGATGGTGCTATTCTGGTCAGCGCCAGCAACAGCACAGGAGCAGCAGGAAATATCACCATTCAAGCCTCTGAATCAGTTGAAGTGCTAAGAAGTCTCCCTGGAACTGTGCTGCTAACTCTGATCGGTACAAATGCTATAGATCCCAATGGGATCGGCAGAGGAGGGAATATTACCATCGACACGAAGCGGTTGACTGCTGCTGATGGAGCTGGAATTACAACCGCCAGCGGTGGGTATATTGGCGAAACCCTCTTGTCTGGGAATGGGGGACCAGGAGGCGATTTAAGAATTAGAGCGAGTGAGTCGGTGGAAGTGGCAGGTATTTCGGGAGCGTTGGTGACTGGCGTTCCATTTCCTAGTTATCTCTCTACTCGTACTGGCACCTCGAGTCGGGCTGGCGATCTCTACATTTCAACCCCTGTAGTAACTGTGCGCGATGGGGGATTCATTACGGCGGCTTCATTAGGTGCAGCAGATGCGGGAGATATCACGATTGATGCCAATCGTGTCGAAGTAATGGGTAGCGGGGGTAACGGTCGATTTATTAGCAAAATTGAGGCTTCCCTGGGCATTCTCAGCAACTTTACCAATCCCAATGCTAGGGGAACCGCTGGTTCGGTGAATTTGAATGTTAATCAATTGATTGTGCGGGATGGGGCGAGGGTGACTGTCCAAGCTTTGGGAACCGGGCGCGCTGGTAGCATTAATCTGGTGGGGAATGCGATCGCGGAGCGTGGCGTCAGCCGTATCGCTCTAGACAACCAAAGCTCTATTGATGGCACTACTGGCTCTGGTGCGGGGGCAAATATTAACTTGCAAGTACAGAACATACAATTACGCGGTGGTAGTCGCATCAGAACCGATGCCGGTGCTGCTGATGGCGGCAATATCACAATCGATACTGGTACTTTAGTCGCTCTGGAAAATAGCGACATCAGCGCCAATGCTCTCCAAGGCAGAGGCGGGCGAGTAACTATCAATACTTCGGGAATTTTTGGGACGGCGTTGCGCGATCGCACCACCCCCGAAAGCGACATTACCGCCACCTCAGAACTCGGCCCCCAATTTAGCGGCATTGTACAAATCAACAGCCCATACGTTCAACCCGCCGCTGGCTTAGTCCCATTACCAGAAAATTTAACCGCTCCGATTAATCAAATCGTTCAAACTTGTTCCCCGCAAACGAGAGCTAATAGCTTTGTTGTCACTGGAAGAGGAGGATTACCGCCTACTCCTACAGAGGCTTTGAATTTACCCCCTGGTTGGATTGATTGGCGAATTGCTAATCAACAGCTAACAACTTCCGATCGCCAATTACCCATCACCAATTCCCCCATCCCAAATCGCTTAGTTGAGGCGACGGGATGGGTAATCAATGCTCAAGGTCAGGTGGAGTTGGTAGCAGATGTGCCTAGTATGAGGCCGGAGAATTACTGGTATAAACCTGCTAGCTGTGGCGATACATCCGTAGATGGGATGTAATAGAGTTCGCTCCCATTAATCCCAAATGCAATGAAATCCGCTTCTCACCTTTGCCAACTTGGCCTGATTTCTCTAATTTGGCTGACCGCCAATAGCCCGACTTCAGCACAAATTATCCCAGATGCAACGCTGCCAAATAATAGCGTCGTTACCCCCAACGGCAATCTAATTCAAATCGAAGGCGGCACCCGCGCCGGAAGCAGTTTATTTCACAGTTTTCAAGAATTTTCTATCCCTACAAACAACGAAGCTTTCTTTAACAATGCCTCAGAGATTCAAAATATATTTAGTCGGGTCACAGGGGGAAAAATATCTAATATTGATGGGTTAATTCGCGCTAACGGGGGAGCTAATTTATTTTTGCTCAATCCCAACGGTATTGTTTTTGGCCCCAACGCCAGATTAAATATCGGCGGTTCGTTTATTGGCAGTACTGCAAACAGCATCAGGTTTGCCGATGGCAGTGAATTTAGCGCCGTTAATCCAACGGCTCCACCGTTACTGACAATTAACGTACCAATTGGCTTGCAATTGGGGTCGAATCCAGGCAAAATTATTAATCAATCAACTGCTGTGGGAGAGGGAAATCTGCCAGCACTGCCCCAGTCAATTCCGATTGACAACAAAGTTGGTTTAGCAGTACAACCGGGTCAAACTTTAGCGCTACTTGGCGGCGATATTGAGCTTAATGGCGGTAATTTAACTGCTAGTAGCGGACAAATAATGCTTGGTAGTGTCGCCAGTCCTGGGTTAGTGAATTTGGCAACAACTCCACAAGGGTTGAGTTTAAATTATGACAACATTCAGAATTTCGGCAACATTCAAATATCAGGTGGAAGCCGGATAAATACTAGCGGAATTGGTGGTGGCAGGGTAGAAATTAGAGGTAGTTTCGTTAACCTCAGCGGTGGGCGAATTTATGGATTGACATTAGGAAATATTGATGGTAGAGGCATAGATATAAATGCCCAACAGTTGCGGGTACAGGATGGATCGCAAATTATCACCGCAACTTTAGCAGATGGAAAAGGAAGCGATATCAACATCCGCGCGACTGAATTATTAGAAATGAGCGGGATAGGAGTGGATAGCTATCAACTGTTTGTAGCGAATTATATAGCTTTTGGAACGCTGGATCTGTTTGACCGCAATCTTGTTCTGGCAACGGGGACTTATGGAATGGGAAATGCTGGAAATTTCGAGATCGAAACCGGAAATTTGCGAATGCGCGATGGTGCGATCGCCGGTTCCACTACCTTTGGTGCTGGAAATGTCGGAAATTTGACCATCGATGCCAATGTTGTGGAAATAGTCGGTGCGACGATTAACACGGGGACAATCAGGAGGAGTACTGGCACCGGAGGAAACATCGATATTACTACCCAACGATTAACGGTGCGCGATGGCGCTGCTCTTGTCAGCATCAGCAACAGTGAAGGAGCAGCAGGGAATATCACGATTAAAGCTGCCGAATCAGTCGAAGTGCTAAGGAGTCTGCCTGGAGCTATAGTGCAAACTCTGATCGGTACGAACGCTTTAGATCCAAATAGCATCGGCAGAGCAGGGAATATTACGATCGACACGAAACGGTTGATTGTTGCTGATGGCGCTGGAATTTCCCCATCTAGCGGTGGGATTGTTGGCGAAACTTTGTTTTCTACGACTGGGGGACCAGGAGGAAATTTAACCATTCGAGCTACTGAGTCGGTGGAAGTGACAGGTATCTCTGGATCTTTGGCGAATAGAGGTCTATCTGCCAGTTTTCTCTCTACTCAAACCTTTAGCTCCAATCGGGGAGGTGATATCTACATTTCCACGCCTGCGGTGATTTTACGGGATGGGGGACTGATTACTGCGGCTTCTTTAGGTGGAGGAGATGCAGGAAATATTACGATTGATGCTGAGCGGGTAGAAGCAATCGGCAGTGGGGGTAACGGTCGATTTATCAGTAAAATTGAAGCTTCGGTTGGCAGCGTATCCATCTTGTCCAATCCCAATGCTACGGGGAATGCGGGTGAGGTGAATTTGAATGTCGGTCAATTGATTGTCCGCGATGGGGCGAGGGTGACTGTCCAAGCTTTGGGAATGGGGCGGGCTGGTAGCATTAATGTGGTGGGAGGTGCGTTCGCTCTCGACAACCAAGGCACGATTGATGGCGCTACTGGCTCTGGTGCTGGTGCGAATATTAACCTACAAGTACGGAACATTCAATTACGCGGTGGTAGTCGCATCAGAACTGATGCCGGTGCTGCCGATGGCGGCAATATCACCATCAATACGGGTACTTTAGTGGCGCTGGAAAATAGCGACATCACCGCCAATGCCCAACAAGGTGCGGGTGGACGAGTAACGATTAATACACAAGGGATTTTTGGGACGGCGTTGCGCGATCGCACCACCCCCGAAAGCGACATCACCGCTACCTCAGAACTCGGCGCACAGTTTAACGGCATGGTGCAAATTAACAGCCCAGAGGCTCAAACCACTACTGGATTAGTCGAATTACCAGAAAATTTAACCGATCCGGTTAATCAAATCGTTCAAACTTGTTCCCCGCAAACCAGAGCTAATAGCTTTGTTGTCACTGGAAGAGGAGGATTACCGCCCGATCCTAGAGAATATTTGAACATTTCCCCCGCTTGGATTGATTGGCGAATTGCAAAAGAGCCGGAAACAACTTTCAATTACCAATTACCCATTGTCGATTCCTCAAACCAAAATCCCTTAGTTGAGGCCACAGGCTGGGTTGTTGATGCGGCTGGTACTGTAAAGCTGGTTGCTGAAACACCCGCTCAAATGCCTTTAAGTAACCAGTTACAACCAAATTGTCAACCAAATTTAATTTTGTTGCCCAGAAGCATTCCCTAAATTCTGCTGTTCAAATCCAAGCTAATAAGGCCGAGCGGGCTGTGGGGGTCAAAATCCATAATCTGGTATAGTGAGATTATTTCGCTTCTCGCCCTAACCCCGCTGGCGGTTTTAGTAAGTTATTCAATCAGCGATCGCCTAAAATTTATTTTCCTAGAATCCCGATGAAACTATTGCCAATTTATCTATCAAAAACCCTGTTACGAAACCTATCTTTGCTATTCATTATCGGCAGTTTTCTGGGTTTGATAATGGCTTTAGGGGTTCATGCTGCCGTTAGCGATCGCTCGCCCCAATCTACAGAAGATACCCAAATAACTCTACTCCAAACGGGACAACAGTTTTATCAATCCGGTCGATTTTTAGAAGCAGTAGATACTTGGAAAGCCACCGCAGAAACATATCGTTCTAGCAGAGATAGTTTAAGTTTGGCATTGGTATCGAGTTATTTAGCTCTTGCTTATCAACAATTGGGACAATTTCAGCCAGCAACTGAGGCAATGGAGCGGGCAATGGATTTAATTGCTAAACAGTCAAATGCTCAATTAACAGTTGCTCAAGTTTTGAACAATCAGGGTGAGTTTTATTTCGTTCAGGGACAACCGGAAACAGCTTTAGAAACATGGAAAAAAGCGGAACAAGTTTATCGAAAAATAAGCGATCGCATTGGCGAAATTGGCACGCAACTCAATCAGGCAAGAGCTTTGCAAGCCTTGGGTTTTTACCTTCGGGCTAAAACTAGCCTAGAAAAAGTTGCAGCATCCCTGAACAGCGAACCAGACTCGCAGCTCAAAGTTACCGCCCTTTTAAGTTTGGGAAATATTATGCGAATTTTAGGAGATTTTAATACTGCTGAAACCACTCTAGAAGGGGCTTTAACTATAGCTCAAAAGCTGCAAGATTTGCCCAATATTAAAATTGCTTTTTTCAGTTTAGGAAACCTGGCTCAAACCAGAGAACAACCCGAAGTTGCACTGCAATTTTACCAACAAGCTAGCGCTGAAAATAGTCCGGTTCGATTGCAAGCAAAAATTCATCAACTAGAACTGCTGGTAAAATTAGATCGGTTAGCAGATGGGCTTGCACTTTTTGGCAAAATTCAAACCGAATTGGCAAATTTAACCCCTAGTCAAACAACTATTTACGCCAAAATTGACTTAGCAGAAACTCTGGTAAAACTTTCGCCCAACGAGGTTAACAATGCTGCTAAAATTCTGGCGAATGCTGCCAAAGAAGCTAAAACTTTAGGCAATCCTCGCGGCGAATCTTATGCTTTGGGGCGCTTAGGCGGACTCTACGAACAAACGCAACAGTGGGATGCAGCCAAAAATTTGACCCAGCAAGGATTAATCATAGCCCAGCAAATTCGCGCCGCAGAAATTGCTTATTTATGGCAGTGGCAAACCGGCAGACTGCTGAAGGTGACGGGAGAGCAAAGCAGAGCTATTTTAAGTTATGCTGACGCAGTCAATACTCTGCAATCTCTGCGGCAAGATTTAGCGGCAATTAACCAAGACGTGCAGTTTTCTTTCCGGGAAAGTGTCGAACCTGTTTATCGAGAATTGGTAGATTTACTACTGCAAAATAATCCCAGTCAAACGCAACTTCAGCAAGCCAGATTAACCCTTGAAGCGCTGCAATTAGCAGAACTGGCTAATTTCTTTCGAGAAGCTTGTTTGGACGTTCAACCTCAACAAATTGACCAAATCGATCCGACTGCGGCTGTGATTTATCCGATTATTTTAAGCGATCGCATCGAAGTTATCCTCTCCTTACCCGGTCAACCTTTGCGGAATTTTACCACCAAATTGGAAAAACCACAGATAGAAACCGCGATCAACCGAATGCGCCAATCGATGCGACGCACTGCTTTCGCCCAAGAGCGTTTGAGTCTGGCTCAGCAAATTTACGGTTGGTTAATTAAACCAGCAGTAGCAGATTTAACTAAGCAAAAAATTCAAACTTTGGTATTTGTCCTCGACGGTTCTTTGCGGAATATACCAATGGCGGCGTTGCACGATGGGGAGAAGTATTTAATCGAACAATATCAAGTAGCGATCGCTCCCGGTTTACAATTACTCAATCCCCGTCCGATCGCCCGCAACCAGATCAAAGCATTACTTGGAGGACTGACGGAAGGTAGTGAGGAATTTTCGCCCTTACCAGGGGTACAAGCAGAAGTAACCGAAATCGGTGCCACCGTTCCTGCTACGATTCTCCTAGATCGACAGTTCACCACCAAAGCTTTGGAAACCAAAATCAAAACCCTGCCATTTTCGGTGATGCACCTAGCAACCCACGGTCAGTTTAGTTCCAAAGCAGAAGAAACTTTTGTCCTCACTTGGGATGGCAAAATTGACGTTAAAGAGTTAAGTACCTTGCTGACTAACCGAGAATTAACCGCATCGCCATCGATTGAGTTATTGGTGTTGAGTGCTTGTCAAACCGCCAAAGGCGATAACCGCGCCGCATTAGGATTGGCAGGAGTGGCGGTGCGCTCCGGCGCTCGCAGTACTTTAGCATCTCTTTGGATGGTCAGCGACGAATCCACGGCAGAGTTTATGGTAAAGTTCTACGAAGAATTGCTCAAGCCAGGAGTTACCAAAGCTGAAGCCGTAAGACTGGCGCAGCTTCACCTGCTCAAACAAACCGAATTTAACCATCCTTACTTCTGGGCTTCTTTTATTTTGGTCGGTAGTTGGCTTTAGCGGCTTTTTGCCAAGCGATCGCCAATTTTTTATCTGCACATATGAATATATGCAAAGTTTAACAATTGCTCAAAACCAGGTAAAGTGCAATAATTTTTGTAGAGCAGCAAAATCTGTTGATAAATAGCAACCAATACGTAGTATAAAAAAAATTAAAGTCTACAACGGATTAAACTTGGGGCAGCAAAAATCAAAGCTGCCTTGAGAGCAAAATTCGCCAAAAATTATAGTTTTTTGATTTTAGACCGCGTTTTATCTGAGATTCACTTTATTCCAAGGTAAATGAAAATGAATTTGAGCAAATATACCTTAAGACTGATCCCGACGATCTTGACGCTTTCAGCCCTGGTAGCACCTAATTTCAGCCCTAGCGTCCGGGCACAAAATCGAGCCAACAGTTTTGAACCGCCAGCGGGGAAGGATATGCCCCGTGGGGGTACGGCGGGCGGCGGGTCGCGACCTGTTGCCAGCGCTTGTTCCCCCTCCAAAAATGCTGTTAAATCCGAAACTTTAACCGCTCTGAGTCCCGGTCGTCACTTGGGTTTAACCCAAAGCGCGCGTCCCCGGTTGCTGGTTTACGTACCGCAAACGACTGCCCAAACGATGGAATTCAGCTTATTTGACGAGCAGATGAACGGCGTTTATCAAATGAACCTGCCCGTTTCTAATCGCACAGGATTAATTAGCATCGAGCTACCGGAAAATGCGCCATCTTTGGTCAAGGATAAACCCTACTACTGGACAGTGGCACTGGTTTGCAATCCTGAAGAACGCACCGAAGACATGGTGGTAGGCGGTTGGATCGAACGCACCGAACTCAACGATAGTTTAAAGCAAGAGCTAGCGAAAGTACGAGGCTTAGAGCGCGTATCGTTTTATGCTAAGCAGGGGTTGTGGTACGATGCAGTCAATACGCTGCTGGAACTGCAACAAACAGAACCTGGAAATGCAGCGATCGCCGCATCTTGGGCAGAACTATTAAAATCGGTGGGACTAGATGCGATCGCACTCACCAGTTACCAGTTATCAGTAACCAGTTTGCAGTAGCTCTAGAACTCGTAATTGCTCATTAACCCGTCAAAAAATAAATTTTATAGCTGATAGGAAAAGTCCTCTCGATCGGGCTTACTTCTAAGCATTTGAAATTGATTTCAGAGCGGGTTATATCATCTCCTGAAGCTGCTTCATTGTCTCGCTTGTTTCATTATTTACCAGAAAAAATGGGTTGTTAGCCTCCTCCTGGAAGCCAGAAAGGAAATAATTAATTTCCCTAGTTCGCAATCCGATCTAAGAAACCCGGTTTCTTCGGCGATATTTAGTTTAATCAACGATTTTTCACAGAAACCCGGTTTCTTTGCGTAACTGTCCACCCGATCTAAGAAACCGGGTTTCTTCGGCGATATTTAGTTTAATCAACGATTTTTCACAGAAACCCGGTTTCTTTGCGTAACTGTCAACTGTCCACTGTCAATTAATTGCACAGAAAAAACAAAGGATATTCACAAAATTTTTACATTCGCAATGACACAATAAGAAAAGTAGAAAACATCAGCTGGCAAGGCTGATAGCAGCAGCGAAAAACCATCTATGTGGAAAAAGCTCACAGATCGAATTCTTCCCTATCGCGGTATCGGCATCACCGCTATCGGTATAGCGGGAGCGGTTTTAACGCTGCAAGGCTCTGGTGCATTGCAGTTGCTCGAAGCTACGATTTTAGACCAATGGTTTCGCTGGCGTCCCCTAGAAAAAGGTACTTCTCGTGTAGTAATTGTCACCATCGATGAACCAGATATATCTCGTTTGAAACGCTGGCCCATGTCCGATGCGACATTAGCAAAAGTCATCCAAAACCTGAAAAAACAGCAACCGCGAGTGATTGGTTTAGATATTTATCGCGACCTCAAAGTTGAACCAGGACATCAGGAATTACTGCATACATTTGCTACCACACCCAACTTAATTGGCATTCAAAAAGCGATCGGTGATGGTAATGGCCCAGTTGTGGCGCCGCCACCCGTTCTGAAACAGAAAAACCAAGTTGCTGCCAGCGACTTAGTGCTGGATAATGATGGTAAAGTGCGCCGCCATTTGTTATCTATCCGCAGCGAGGGCCAAGTTTATTCAACTTTAGGAACCAAGCTGGCATTATCTTACTTAGCAGCGGAAAATATTAAACTTGAGAGAAGTCGGGACGGTAGTTTTAAATTAGGAAGAGCCAGATTGACGCCCTTGCAAGAAAATGAAGGCGGTTATGTGAATGTCGATAGCGGCGGTTATCAAATTTTGGCGAATTTCCACCGCCTGTACCAGGAAACCGCCACCATTTCTTTAACAGATGTGTTGGCAAACAGAATCCCGACAAATTTAATGCGGGGAAAAATCGTACTGATTGGTTCGGTAGCAGAAAGTACGCGCGATCGCTTTTTAACTCCCTACAGCATCAACTCTAAAACAATTTGGTCTGGCGTGCAAATCCATGCCGATCTTGCCAGTCAACTTGTTAGCGCCGCTTTAGATAACAGACAAATTTTGCAGGGAATTCCGGCACCTGTGAATTGGGTGTGGGTATTTTTCTGGTCAAGCATAGGAACGACAGTAGCATGGAAAATAGATGCTGAGAGTTGGCTTTTAATAGCGCTTCCCGTTGCCGGTGTTAGTTTGGTCGGTAGTGCGTACTTGTTGTTTTTATCCGGTTGGTGGGTAACCGCTGCTGCACCATTTTTAGCTTTAGTAAGTGCTACCGTCGTCAGCCGCGTTCATCTGTTGTGGACAAAACTGCAAGCTTCGCACCAAGCCTTAAAAGAATCCCACCAAGCATTAGAAAATTACGCTCAAATTTTAGAACAAAAAGTACGCGATCGCACTGCCCAACTCGTGGAAAAAAACACAGCCTTAGAACAAGCCAGAGAAGATGCTGAAGCTGCCAACCGCGCTAAAAGTGCCTTTCTAGCCAATATGAGCCACGAGTTGCGAACCCCCCTCAACGCCATTTTAGGCTTCAGCCAACTGCTCAGCGGCGAACCCCTACCACCAAAACAAAAAGAACAACTCGATATCATCAACCGCAGCGGCAACCACCTGCTGAATTTAATTAACGAAGTGTTGGAATTAGCCAAAATTGAAGCAGGCAAAACCGAACTCAATCTCAGTTGCACCGATCTGCACCAACTGCTAAGAAGCCTGCAAGAAATGTTTCAATTTCGCGCCAAATCAAAACAATTGAAAATGGTTTTATATGCAGCGCCAGACCTACCTCAATACATCCAAACAGACGAGGGAAAATTAAGCCAGATTTTAATTAATATTTTAGGCAATGCCTTGAAGTTTACTTCCCAGGGTAGTGTTGTATTACGTGTCGATCTAGAAAATGTATATGGTGTAGCTGAGGCTAATATAGATGCAAATTACAGCCCAAAACCCTCCGAAAACTTAATATTTGAAATCGAAGACACTGGCCCCGGTATTGCCCCAGAAGAAATCAACCAATTATTTGGCAAATTTGTTCAAACTTCATCCGGTAAAAACTCTCAGCAAGGCACCGGGTTAGGATTAGCTATCAGTTACCAGTTAGCTAAATTAATGAGCGGTGAAATTGCAGTTAAAAGTGTAGTAGGCCAAGGAAGCATTTTTAAACTAAAACTGCCGCTGATGCTACCCATAGCCTCAGCTATTCCAGCAAAAGAGTCGGAAACAAAGATTATCGGCTTAGCACCCAATCAACCAAACAATCGCATTTTGATTGTTGAAGATATTTTAGAGAATCGTTTATTCTTAGTCCAATTACTATCATCAGTAGGGTTTGAAGTATGCGAAGCTGAAAACGGTCAACAAGGAATTAGTTTGTGGGAAAATTGGCATCCCGATTTAATTTTAATGGATATGCGAATGCCCGTGTTAAACGGCTACGAAGCAACCAAGCAAATCAAAGCCAAACTTAAAGGGCAAACAACAACCATCATCGCTTTAACAGCCGGTGTTTTTGACGATAAAAAAGCGATTCTATCATCCGGTTGCGATGACTGGGTGCAGAAACCTTTCCGCATCGAAGAACTATTTGACAAAATCGCTCAGCATCTAAAATTACGTTATATTTATAACCAAGAAAAAGCCCCAGAACAAAATATCATCAACTCCGATCATATATTAAATCCAGAAGCTTTAAAAACATTGGAATCATCTTTAGCGGCAATGCCAAACCAATGGCGAACGGAATTACAGATCGCAGCATCTTCCCTCGACGAACAACGCTGTCTGGAACTAATTGGTGAAATTGCCGTAGAATATGCAGATATTTATCAAAATCTAACCAATTTAGTGGAAAATTTCCGCTTGGATATTATCGTTGATTTATGTCAATAATCTGAAATTGCTAATTGCTAATAGCTAATGGCTGCTCTGAAGGCAATTAGCAATTAGCAATTATATGATGTCCGCTGAATTGCCCATAATAAAAAAACCTCACAGAGTTGTTGCGTAGGGACACGGCATAATGCTAAATTCGCTTTGATTGCCCCCTTGATGCCAAACGACTAAAGTCGCGGCTACACAAACAAAGACCGCCTGCGCGGTCTTTATGAATAACGGGGGTAGTTAACCCAGATTTGGTATAATATGATGTCCGCTAGAGCGCCAGTCCAGTAGAATAAATTGACAAAAAGAACAAAATATGTGTTGTGTAGGGGCGAAGCATTCGGGCGACAATTAATCAGAATCACCAACTAATTTTATTCCCGAATGCTTCGCCCTGCCGAGGTCTATCTATACACCCACATCATATTGCTTCTGTCAACCTTGTTTACTGGACTGGCGCTCTAGCAACGGTAGTGTATAATTTTTGATGCTGTAGGGGCGGGTTTTACCAACCATTGTGTGAAACCACGAAATATTTCCCTAAACCCGCCCCGGCTGACGCTACTGATGCCTACCGATACCACCGGACATACAGCGGGTTGCGCTGTTATGAGGTACACGCGCTAGCTGGGGGAGCTGAGGGAGCTGAGGGAGCTGAGGGAGATAGAACTAATGACTTCGCCATCTTGCTCAGTATTAGTAATGCTGTACCTCATAACAGCGAGAATCGCTGTAACTCAGATCTTGCACAGTGGCTAAAAACCGGGTTTCTTGCAAATAGCTAAACTTGAAAGCCTAGATTTTTGGTTAAGAAACCCGGTTTCTCAATGCTTGTTGAGAATGGTGCAAGATGTGAGTTAAGGAACTCCCCGCCAGGGACTGACTTGTAAAACCCCTCTGCGGGTAAACACAACCCTGTAGTAAGCAATCGGTTCGCCGGTATCTGTAGCGGGTGCTACTGAAGCATTAGAAGATTGGAGTTTGGGCAGGGGTGTTTGGTTGGCATAATCTATCGCCGCTTGGTTGCGGGGTTCATATTGTACAACCGTCCCGTCTGCGCGCACGCTCACCCGAAATTCTAGTTTGTCTGGAAAGCTAGATCCAGTTTGTAGATTTTGCTGAATCGCGTCGTAGAGGCTTCTATTTAACTGGCGCAGCGTGGTGCTGTCGGTGATTTCTGATACGGGGGTACTGACAGGAGAGTTTGCCGGTATGGGCGAGACTAAAGTCGCACCCGGTGTTTCCGTCGGCGTGGGCGAGACTAAAGTCGCACCCGGTGTTTCCGTCGGCGTGGGCGAGACTAAAGCCGCACCCGGTGTTTCCGTCGGCGTGGGCGAAACTAAAGCCGCACCTG
>CAYXCW010000081.1:0-33468 GCA_964463555.1 uncultured bacterium | reverse complement strand
ACTGTCCACTGTCCACTGTCCACTGTCAACTGTCAACTGTCCACTGTCCACTGTCAACTGTCCACTGTCCACTGTCAACTGTCCACTAATCAAAAATTGGCAAGATGAAGATGGCTATTTGAGCGCCATCTCCTCACCATCACCAATCAGGCTAGAGGGGACATTGCTTGATTATATTGCGAATAACGTTATCTTTTACCATCAGCAGCCGCGATGCTTGAATTAAGGTTTCTATCATCTGTTCGCGGCTCATATTGTGGGCTGATTCTTCCATCAATCTGATTTGGAATTGTTGTTCTAGGGTTAATTCAAATGCAGTGCTGTCCATAATAATCCTCCAAGGGCATAGAGTATTCAAAACCTCTTGTTTATTAGCTTAATCTGACGCTTGCTTTGATCCCCTCTCCAAATAGAGCGATTTTGCGGTCTTTCTACTGACAGATGAGCCTATTAGGACTCACTATGCAGCGAACGCATCCGCGCTACTAACCTGAACTTAAGATATAGTCCGTAGGTTAAAGATTGAAGAGGAAAGAGCTTTTTAACTTGCAATGGTGTACGATATCTACGAGGCGAATTGCGGGCGACAAATTGCAGAAACTACTCAATTTGTCATTTGGGCAAGTTAAGTCCGTTTAAGTACGCACACTTCAAGTAGAAGCATCAGACTGGGTAGATTTATCCGGGAGCTGAGAAGTTTAACCCCAAAATTTTGGTAAAATCTACCTTAATTAAATTATAGCTCGCCAATAGCCAGAGTCAACAGTCGGCTGTAAACTCTTGCTGGTAGGCGGGAAACCAGATTGCGAGCTATTTTAGTGGGAGAACCGATAAGTAAAAATCTATGTCAGAATCTGCGCGCGATCGCTACTTTACCCTAATCGATGAAATCGTCCAAATGACGCTGAAAGGGAATATCCGCTCCAAACAGCAAGTGTATCAAATGCTGGCGAAAGAGATTGCTGTAGGGGAGGGGGAAATTTTTGAGCGGTGTTTGAGCGATCGCATGGCTGCGGCACAATCTGAGATAGACTTTCCCAGCGATGAACTCAAGCAAGCAAAAGCCACACGCAGCTTGAGGGCGATGAAAACGATTGAGGCAGAGTACTCGCGCTATGAAGTTGATAATCGGGTATCTGCGGCGATTGTAGCGGCGACGAATGCGATCGCTAACGCCGAATCTAACCAACAACTTACCAATCTTTTGCACGCGATCGATCCCAATCAAGCTCAACCGTTAAATTTAGATCAAATCCAACAATTAGCCAAAGCATTACAAAAACAAGCCGAATCCGATCCAGAAGCAAAACAAAATTTGCAACGGCTATCTTTTGGCCTCACAGAAGGGCTAAAATCTTGGCAGAAATTGCAAGAACATTTAGTCAGTTGGATGTACGAGCAAAATCGCAGCATTGGTTTTGAAGGCGCACCAGAACAAAGGGGTCCTTGGGGTTTATGGGCAAATCAAGTTAACAGTCCATTTCCTAAAGCATTGTTTCAAACTTTGGCGCTGAATCAATCCGTGGGCGAACTGGCAGAAAAACAACATCCAGAACAGAGCGGATTTGTAGAATTGGCAGTAATTTTACAATGCTTGCAACGGGGATTGGTGAATTGGTTCGATCAATTAGTTTACGATGCCAAAATTACGGAAAAGTTGTCGATTTCCACTTATTTAACTTTTGCGTTTATTTGGTCGCAATTAGCCAGTGGGTTCGGTTCGAGTTCTAACAATCAATTCGCTAACGGCTGTTTTCAAGTAACGCTGCAAATCTTGCGAAACTTTTCTCAGCGCAATTACTTTCCCCTTTATGGCGGGATTTTTGCCTCTTTCAGCGGTAGTGCGTTGCGTTCCACATTGGATTATTTAGACGAACCCTTGCGACGAGTTGAAGGCACTCAGGAGAAAGCGAGAATTCTGACATTGCTGGGATATTCGATGGGAACAGTGGGGCGGTATAAAGAGGCGATATCCTTCCACGAACAGGCGTTGGAGATTGCGCGGAGGGAGAGCGATCGCACGTGCGAAATTGCCAACCTCAATCACATCAGCCGCATCTACGTGGCACAAAAGAACTATCCCGAAGCCATCAACTACAGCCAAAGGGCATTAATTTTGAGCCGTCAGAGTGGCGATCGCTTAGGAGAAGCCAACGCCCTCGCAAATTTAGGTTACAGCGAAGTTATTCAAGCCCAACAATTAGAACGCGCCGAAGCAGAAGTTTACGAAAGCGCGATTAATTATCTCCAACAAGGATTGCAATTATCCGAACGATTGGGCGATAACTACGGTGCCGGTTTTGCTTTGCAACAAAGTAAGGCACTTTGTTGCAGCAGTCTCGGCATCGCCCACATTGTTTTATCTCAGCCGCAAGTCGCAATTAACTATCTTGAATCTGGGTTTGAAGCGGCACAAAGATCGGGCGATTTGTATCTGCAAGGGCTGAATTTGACTTACTTAGCAGAAGCAAATTACAGCTTACAACAAATCGAAAAAGCCATTTACATTGGCTGTTTGGGGATGTATTTATTAGAGCAAATAGACTCACCCCAATGGCGACAAACAGCCGGATTGGTAACCATCTTGCGCGGACAAGTTGGCAATGAAGGATTCCGAAATATCCTGCAAAAATATCGACCTCAAATCATTGCTGTAATTGGCGTAGATGGCTACGATTACATCCCACAATTGTTGGAAAAATACCAGTAGGGTGGGTTAGCGGATTAATCTTACTTGATAATTAATAACCTCACATCTTGGACTACGGGAGGTAGAACCTCCCGGATCTCGTTCCCAGGTTGAACCTGGGAACGAGAAAACGAGAAAGAAAACATATACAGGACTGACGCAGCTCGTCCATAAATAGTGTTTTGTAGGGGCAATCCCCCGTGGTTGCCCCTACATCTAAAGGCGTTGCGTAAGACCTGATATAGAGATCGTAGGGGCGGGTTTTACCAATAACCTTTGATACAAGCAAACAATTTAACTAAACCCGCCCCGCCCCTTGTGTACTTCTACTCTGATTGCGCTTATATTTGTGAATCTTCAAAGTCACTGCGCCGCCAACACCTAGCACTAGCAAACCCAGTTCATTTGCTGGTTCTGGAACAGGTTTTGCAACGCTAACTACAGTTACATTCGGGTCAGTTGCATCACCTGTAAAATACACGTAATTAAAAGCGTTTTTGTCATCAAGAATACTCGCGCGTAAAAACAAGCCGCTCCAACGAGCTACAGTTTCCACTGCTACATCTTGTGCAATGGTGGGAGCGTTGCTGTCAGGTACAGGACCTGGAGGATTGTTGCTATTGGTAATCCCATAATGGTTAGCACCTAGAATAGTAACCAACGCTTTGGGAGGGGTTTGAATGTTGTCATAAGTTATTTGCGCTCTAACCGGAAGAGCAATGCTATCGAGATTTCCCTGCAACAGAGCAGTGGGAATTCCAGAATTATTGATGGGGATGAATTCTTGAGTAAGTTGGTTGCGTAAATTTGCACCAAAAAACGCACCCGCAACCAGTTCCTTCGGTCTACTAAATGAATTGTCACATATAAAAGGAAGACAGATATTTGCAATAGCAGACAGCCCAACAGCGCCTCCGGCAGAATGACCGAGCAAGCCTAGTTTTTCTGTATTGACAATGCCAGCAACAGGTGAAAGCGGATTCGAGTTTTCTATCTTTATTTGTGCCAGAGCGGCATCAATTTGTGATGTTTGAGGGAACAGCGCTGTATTTCCAAATACTGGTTGTAGGGGCGGTGGCAAAGTCCTGAAGCTGTTGGGTACAACTACCACAAATCCGTAGCGAGCTACAATGCTAGCAAAATTAGAGTAATCTGATTTATCTACATTAAAGCCTTGCAACAACAAAGCAACAGGAAATGAGTAATTACCAGTTTGTAGGTTAGGTGGGTTGGGAAAGTAAATATCAGCTATATCGTTATTGGCAGAAATAGTAGTAGTGTAGCTCCCAACATCTTCAAATATAGGAGCAGGATTAAATGTTGCAGCACCCGCTTTGTTGTCTAAACTCAACAACAGCAACGATGCACTTGTCAAGACTATTGATAAAGCTTTGATATTTTTCACAAAAAGCCTCCCGATATAGACAACCTTTTAGTTATGGTCTATTGTCAACTAATAATTATCTGTTTTGAGCGTGAATAGCAAGTAGTTTCGCGCAATCTTTATCTAAAAAACACAAAGTAAAATACCTAAATACAATTTATACAAGTACAGATTTGTGTTATAGTTTTACCGAGGGATAGGTTAATATTTTTCGATTATTTTTTGGTTTTAAATAATACAAATTTAAGATAAAGTTTTAGTGTTTATACTCAGATCTTGCAAAGTGGCTCAAAACCGGGTTTCTTGCAAATAGCTAAACTTGAAAGCCTAGATTTTTCGTTAAGAAACCCGGTTTCTGCCATCGAGGAATTTTTTAAACCCGCCCCGACGTGCAGCACGCGAACGGACATGATATAAGTCGGGTATTTATGTGTTATTTAAGCGGAACCCAGACGTTTTATACCCCGAATTACCACTTGATAGGGAACTTGCGATAAGCGTTCAACGCCCCAAATATATTGCAAATATCTGGCAAAACCTAACAATTTAACTCCAAAATTATCCGCCTCTACCGTTCTAGAATATTGGAAATATCGCATGAGTAATCGATCCAATACAGTTGTTTTTTCACCAGCGATAATCTGATATTCCCTAACTTCAAATTGCGATACAGCTAGATTTTGCATATTTTCAAAAATTGCAGAGGGAATCGGGTAATTTAGAATATCTTGTAATTGGCTGAAAGTTGTTCTTAAAGGCAAAACAAAATGATACTTTTGAGCCAGAGTTATCAAGCGATGCCAATCAATTTCTGACTGGGATGAATCGAGTAAAATTGCCGCATCCGCAATTTGATTTGCAGGCATAGTTCGATTCGCCTCTCCGCCCGCGACGCAGATATAAAATAACGCATCAGTTGGCGATAAAATATACGCGGAAGCATCCCCCACTTGAGTTAATTGAGCTAAATTCCAGAAATCTTTTTCCGCCGTTTCATCAAACCCATCCCCGAATAGATGCCAGCGCAGATTCAAGAATTGTTTAGATGCATTTTTAAATCCCAAAATGTGAGCAAAAGGTACAAGTTTTGCAGGGATTTTTTCTTGAGGTTTCCAGCCTATTTTTTGTAATAAACTGATCGCTTTTAAGGCATCTGCTGGATGAACGAGAATATCCAGATAATTTATCATCCGCAGACTGTTATCCCGAGATAAATGTAAGTTCATAGCTGCCGCTTTCAGCAACAGCGTGTCTATCTTAGCTTCCTGAAAACAACGCAGAATTGTTGTGAGGTTTTGCATCATCACTTGGTTTTCACACCAACTGCGTCGGTAGACTCCTTTGAGTCTGCCCATATGCTCATCCTTCACGTCATGGGTGGATAAATTGCCATACAGTAAAGGCAGTAATTGGTAGGATTCTTGGTCGAGATTTTCAATATCAACCGATGCTTTCCATTGTTGCCAGGAGTCGGTTGCTATTTCTCCCTGTAACAGTGCTGCTTTGAGCAGTAATTTTTGAGCGGAAGTGGGTAAATTCATAAATCGTGTAAGTTAGACAGGAATACCGGGAATGTTAACGCGAATTTTGTAAACCGAAGTTTGAGCGGTAATATAAAGACTTTGCCAATCATCGTCTCCCCAAGCGCAATTTGTTGGCACTTCTGGAGTAACAATTGTGCCTAAATGCTTGCCTGCTGAATTAAACACCCAAACTCCGCCGCCACCCGTACAGTAAATGTGTCCTTGCACGTCTACTTTCATGCCATCGGGTAAACCAGGTTTGTCGGTTTTCATATCGTAAAAGATGCGTCCATTGGCAAGCTTTCCATCAGCTTGAACGTCGAATGCGCGAATGTGACGGCGTTCCGAATCAGCGATATAAAGCTGTTTTTCATCGGGCGAGAAAGCTAAACCATTCGGTTTATCAAAATCATCGGCAATGACGATAAGTTCCTTGCCATCTGGTGCAAGCCGATAAACTCCTTGAATCGGTTGTTCTTGCTGTTCTGGTTTGATGCCATAAGGCGGATCGGTAAAATAAATATAACCGTCATTTTTGACGACAATATCGTTAGGACTATTTAAAGGTTTCCCGTTAAATTGAGCGGCTAATACGGTGATTGAACCATCTTTTTCAGTGCGGGTAACTCGGCGCGTGCCATGTTCGCAAGCAATCAGTCGTCCTTGTTTATCCCTCGTTAAACCGTTGGAATTATTACTAGGTTCTCTAAAAACTTTCACCTGACTATCGGGAGTTAGCTGGTAGATTTTGTTGGCTGGAATATCGCTGAAAAGCAGATATTTTTGTTGGGAAACCCAAATTGGGCCTTCGGTAAATTGAAATCCCGTCGCGATGCGATCGCATTTAGCATTCTGAGGAAAAAGGCTTTGAAATGCCGGATCTTTGGCCTCTAAACGACCGACAACTGCGGGTTTCAACTGTTGCTTTAACCAAGTTTTAATCCGAAACATTTGTTTGTGACTCTTGGTAAAAATACTAATCCCCAATCCCAAACCTAATAACAGAACTCCAGCTAATATTTTTCTTCTAGTCAGGTGGATTTTGTGCAACACGATAGTTATATAATGACGCTCCTGCATCAATTTTAATGATGGTTCCAGTTGTGAATTTTGAAAAATAATCTGAGGCTAAGTAAACAGCCGCTCTACCAATATAACGGGGATTGATAGAACTATGATGCAGTAGGTGATACTCCTGACTGAAAGGGTGTCCTTGTTCATCTTCTGCTACCCAAGCGGGAGCGATGCCGTTAACTCTGATGCCATAGGGAGCCAAGTCTACAGCTAATTCTTGAATAATCATACCTAATGCTGCTTTTGAAGCACTATAACTAGGCCAACGGACAATTTCTTTTTGGTGTACGGAAGTCATAAATATAATAGAGCCTTGAATGCGATCGCTTACCATCATTTGTGAGATCAGTTTGGTGAGATACATAGGCCCAAACACATTTGTGTTAAATGTTTTATGCCATTCTCCTAAATCTAAGTTATTGATGCCAATCGTTTCAAATTGAATCCCTACATTATTAACAAGAATGTCAATTTTAACTTGATTTTTCCCTAAGCTGCCATGTAAATTATCAATATCTTCAGGCTTGGATATGTCCGAGACATATCCTTGACTTTTAACTGTATAAGTTTTTAATTCCTTGTCAACCTGAGTAATTTTTGACTCACTAACATCGGTAAAAAAAACATTAGCTCCTTGTTTTGCCATTTCCAAGGCAATACTTCTGCCAATATTTTTTCCGGCTCCAGTGACCAGAACATTTTTTCCTGCTAAAAGCTGATTATCCATCACCACCGCTGGATCTGGTTCTAGTTTTGGGAGTGGTTTTTGTGTGGCTGGCTTCTGAATTGCACTAGGATTAACAAAGGCTGTTAATGCTGCTTTTAATCGATTTTTTAATGTCATTTATCCAAACTGAATTCGCTAATTTGCTGATTGACGCTGAATCTGGGTTCATTATACTTTATTCTTGGGTTCAATTGATTCAGCAGTTCAATCAACTAACTCTGGCTGCGGCGTCGGTCTAGTGACGATTTAAGAATCCGAGTATATTCTATTTGGTATTGGCGTTTCTGAATGCCTTTATTACTTTCGTGGATTCGCCGTTTGGCAACTAGATCGGGTAACGTCATTGTCCTGAGTTTTAACTCTGTGGCACGTACCTGCCAACTAGCAAATTCTGCTAATTTCCATTGAGTTTCAAATAAGCCTACTCGCAAAAATGAATCGCGTTTAATCAACAAAGCTGAAGGAATATGTCCTGGCATTAATTCAGTAGGACAGTGGAGTTTTCCCTTCATATTCTCAGGCAATTCTGGACTAAGAAACTGTTGAACTTGTCCGAAGACTGCATCGAGATCGGGTTGACTTGAAAATGCTGCCATTTGCCGCGTTAATTTATCCTCTACCCAAACATCGTCTGCATCGAGAAAGGCAAAGAAATCGCCTTTTGCTAATTCTATTGCTCGATTGCGAGCTGCTGCGGTACCGCTATTGACTTGAAAACAGTATTGCACCGCAGAACCGAAGCTTTTAGCTACCTCCGCGCTGCTATCGGTCGATCCATCATCGACTACAATAATTTCCAGGGGTTGATAGGTTTGATCTAGCACGCTTTGGATGGCTTGGGCTAGGTAGCGATCGCAATTATATACTGGTATGATTACGCTCACCAAATTGTTCATTTTTTCCACTTCCTTTACCGATCTTTTGATATGTTCTGCTTGCGTTTCCGCTGAATTGATGACCTGACAAGTTGTAACATCTCCGCAGTCATCGGCTGTATTTTATGAGACTCATTAGCACCATGCACGCGCTTGTATAAAAGCGTTTCAGGCAAAATAGTCATGGGGATACCCGCATCATTAGCGCGGAAAAACCAGTCAGAATCGTTACCGAATTTGTAATGAAGGTTAAACTCACCAACTTTTTCCAGAACAGACTTACGGATAACTAACGATCCCACTATGTAGCCTGGTATATCTTCTGATAAATATTCCGCTTTTAACCAGGAAGGTTTTTCAGTTCCAGGCTCTAAAAACACGCGCATTTTTGCCAGCGTGTAACCTATATTTTGGTGTTCGAGCAAATATTTAATTTGGACGCTTAACTTATTGGGTGTCCACCGATCGTCCTGATCGAGCAAAGCTATGAATTCCCCCCGCGCTTGAGAAATTCCCACATTACGAGCGACTGCAACTCCTTGATTAGATTGGTAAATATAACGGACTTGTTTATAGGAGCGAGCAATATTGGCGCTATTGTCTGTTGAGCCATCATCGACGAGGATGATTTCTATTGGCTGATAGGTTTGTTGCACAACACTTTCGATTGCTTCAGCCAGATAGCGATCGCCGTTATAAACGGGAATTATTACACTCACTAAAGGATGATTTTCTGTCATTATTTTAACTCCTCTGATAACTTGGAAAGTTGCGTAGCTACTCCATGATTTTTATTGCGCCGTCGATCTAGCGATCGCTTTAGTACTTTCAATACATTGAGTTCGTTGGCGACTTTATTGCGGGTCATATTCTGTTCGTGTTGTCGATAAAACAGCACGACTTCTTGGTGCATTAAAATTGCAATTGCGCTTTCTCTAGCACGGTTAAACCAGTCAACATCTTCGCTATAACGGAGGGTTTCGTCAAATAAACCAACTTGCTCAAATACAGATTTTCTAAAAATGGCGCTACCTAAGTTTAGAAATATCCGGGGTTCGCCAATTTCTGCAAATTTCTGCCGCTCATCTCCAAGGGTTAGCTGCATAAATTGCGTGCAACCTATGACTACTTCCTGCGATGGATTTTCCCCTAAGTATGCCAGTTGTAGTTGCAGTTTATTTTGACTCCAAAGATCGTCAGCATCTAAGAAGGTAATAATCTCTCCTTTGGCAATCTTTATACCTGTGTTTCTAGCCGTAGATGGGCCGCTGTTTTCTTGATAAACATAACGAATTTTGTCACTGAATATCGTAGCGATTTGAGCCGTTTTATCCGTTGAACCATCATCTACGACAATAATTTCAAATTGCTGATAGGTTTGATTCAGGACGCTTTCGATGGCTTGAGGTAGGTAGCGATCGCAGTTATAAACTGGAATAATGACGCTGGTCAAAGGATTGTTTTCTATCATTAACTTTTACTACACTTTTATTTGGCAGATTTATGCTGGTGTTTACGCTTAATTGACGCTCTTAAAAATCCCATACTTCCCGATCGCATTGCTTCTGTCTCGTGGGATAAGTTTGAGCCATGAATGCGCCGATAAAGAAGCACTTGAGGTACGATCGCGATCCCAATTGTAAACGGGAATTATTACAATAACTAAACCATGATTTTCTTTCATTATCTTATCCCTTAAAGATTAGCCAATCAATCATTTGGTTTTTTTGTGATTTCGCGTTTAAATTTCCATACTTCTTTGTTAGCAGGAGCTACACCAATGTATTCTGGTAAAGCAGGTAATTCAGGCGATCGCGTAAATTTTCCTTTTTTTCTACACCGATCGAGGTGTTTTTTAAATATTTTCACAAACCCTAGTTCTACTAATTGTTTCCCCTCAGTCATGTTGTTATCGTGCTTTCGATAAAACAGGGTCACTCGCTCTAGGACTACTTTATAAATGTTATTTTCCCAAGCTCGTAAAAACCAGTCATAATCTTCAGCATAATTGAGTGTTTCATCAAGTAATCCAATTTTATCAAACACTGACTTTCGATAAATTCCGCTGCCTAAATTAATAAATTGATAAGGCTTGGAAACAATTTCAAAGCTTGCTTGATTTTTTTCTGGCGTTTCCGGTATTTTTATTTGTTGGATTAATCCTTGAACAATTTCTACCGATGGATGCTCCGCCAAATAATTGGCTTTAATTTTGAGCGTATTTTCTGACCACAAATCGTCAACGTCTAAGAATGCGATCGCATCTCCTTTTGCTATCTTTATCCCATGATTTCTTGCGGCTGCGGGGCCGCTATTTTCCTGGTAAACATAGCGGATACTATCTTTAAATTTGGCGGCGACTTCGGCTGTGTTATCGGTCGAACCATCATCAATGACGATAATTTCTATTGGATAATAGTTCTGGTTTTTGACATGATGAATTGCCGAATCTAAAAACTTCTCTCCGTTATACACCGGGATAACGACGCTGACTGATAATTGTTGATTTTCCATTGGTTATGCTTGAGAAATTAAGTTGAAAATAACTTGAGGGATTTGAGCTACTTCAGTACCGAGTTCTAGATAGTAGCAATTAACTTTGCTGGCAACTTGCATCATGATTTGACAAGCTTCTTTGCCAGCACCCGGCAATTGAATCACGGTACTCGGTGCAAGTGCTAATAAGGCAGCAGAAAAAGAAGTGGGAGTTAAAGTCGTCTCTGGTTTTCCGGTAATGCGTGGCATTAAAATGGCGCGGATGGGAAAACTAGAGATAATTTTTTCGGAAAAATGCTCGTTGATGAAGTAAAGTGCTTTTTCAGAATCTAAGCGATCGCTATTACTTATTGCTTTTGTCAAAAACGGCAATCTTTCCACGTCGTCGGCATTTTTTTTACCCGTACTGTAGATGCTAAAAACGGTTGGATTCGGTTCGGCAGTAACTAAACTATAGTCATCGCTGGCATAAAAAAGTTCGGAATTCAGGCAACTTAAAGCGGTAGTTGATTTACCCGATCCGCCTTTTCCAACTAACAATACGCCACCGCTTGGTATCCCCACTGCACCTGCATGTACCAGTTGAATTCCTTGCTTACCCATCCAGACATTAAAAATTGTCCGCAGAGGGGAACCTGTTTCCCAGTAAGGTAGTTGTGCGCGGGTTTCTACCCAATAAATTCCCAAGTTGCGATCGCGATCCAACAAACTCAATGCAAACGCACCCCATTGGAAACTCGTGTGAATGCGATCGCTATTAAACCCGATAATTTCTCCCCGCTTGGGATGATGCTGATTTCTCCGCCAAGGTGGTGGCGGCATTATAGTATTTGTTGAGCTACTATCCCACAAACAAACTGTTAAATCTGGATCGGAAACTGGCTCAATTGCTAAGTGTCCTAAAGCCGGAGTCATGTAAGGAATTAATGCCTCGCCAGCAAATCGCAATCGGATTTTTTTCCCCGCTATGCAATAGAAACGTTCAATACAACCACCCGCTGATGACTCGGCTTTTTCGTATAGTTCGTAGACTGTGTTGAAAAATTCCAGAGAGTTTTTCTCTTCTGTTTTGGTCGCAATTTCGGAATCTTTTAACTCGTTTGTCATTTGATTTGGGAAAGTTTAGTTTAATGGTGCGTTACGCAAAGCTAACGCACCCTACATTTTAGCGAGATGTTGATTGAATCAAGCTTCAACTTTAGCACTAGGCCAGCCAACTTCTTCGTCTACTTCATGGATTGGATCTAAAGCTAGCAATTCTTCCATGTCGGTGTATTTATTTAACGATGGCGGCTCAAAGTTTGGCTTTTCTCCGTTAACTTCCGCTGCAATTGGCGCGGTTTTACCATTCGAGTTGGGCGACTCATCTGTCTGGTCAATTTTAATCAATTCCTCGCGCTGCAATTGCTCGATAAAGTCGTTGATGCTCTTTTCTATAGTTGCGCGATCGCCTGCATACCGCTGATTCATTTCTTGGATAATCTCGTCTCTGGAAATACCGCTAATAATCCCGTTCCAAATATCCGCTCCAGCTTGCACCAGACTATAATAATCTCCCTTGTCTAGATTGACGATTACGACCTCCCCCTCAATAGTTTCGTGGACTACTTTTGGAGCATTGACGCTGAATTTATCTGATTGTGCCATCATTGTTTATGTCGATATTACTTCGATTTAACTTAAGTATAACCGTAGTTTAACTCTTGAAGTATAAAATTTTGATGTGGGGCGGCTTGCGTTTTGTAAAGAAATTGCTAATTCATCAATCAAAGCAGAAAAAATCCTACTTTTCCTACTTTTCCCATGCCAACGGATTTAATAGCCGTAGTTGTAGGTTGGATAAAGAGCAGCACCACCCAACACCAACCTATAAAATTGTTGGGTTTCCTAACGTCAACCCAACCTACAGCTTCAGTCCGCGCAGGCGGACTTAGTTTGTATAGCCGCACCCTTAAGGGTGACGGCAACTTCAATTCAATACTTTCGATACCTGCTCTCTCACTAACCGGATCGGTCGCAGTAGATAGTAAAGAAAAGCAGGAAATTGAGCCAATGGTAGCAGCAGCCAATCAGAGGTAGTCGGCGTTATTAATACTTTGATAAAATACCGAACTTTGTCCATTAGCCGTTCTCTCGTGCCCAGATGAAATCGGGTAACTGAACCATCTTGAAACGAGGCATTTGACGGAGAGAAAAGCCTTTCGCTAACCTGCCTAGCTAGTAACTCTACTTCTTGTTCCGCTTGGATCTTTTGCCAAACTTCCTCTGGGAGAGAAACTCCTAAAAGATTGCGTGCAAGCATAAGACCCAAAAACAAAATCCGCTGACCGCCTTTAATTCTTGCTTGCTCGATTAATTTAGTCCAGTTTAACTGGGGATGGCTGCGGATTAATTCAGCAATGTCGCAGATTCTTGCAAGCTGAGTCCAACAGTCTTTTGTACCGTGTCCGACCAGCATCATGAGGGTATTTTCTGGCGAAAGATTGGGTACTTTGTTACTAGCAATCGAGACAAATTCGCTTTGCTCCCACGCCAGAGAATCGATAGGAAAACAAAAATATTGCGGCATTATTCCCCAGTGTAATTCTGCCGTAACGCCTTTTTTGTGGTGAATAAAAGGATAGGCAGCTTCGCGGACAAATTGATGGATGCTTTGCGATCGCACAAACGCCGCTTCCTGTTCTTGAGTCACTTCAATCCGCTCGATTTTCATCCGATACCCCTCAGACAAAAACAGCGCCTTGGCTTTTTCTATGTCTTGAGGGCGAACCAAAATATCTAAATCGCTAAACTGCCGCAACGACAAATTACCATAGGCAGAAGCGGCTAAAACTGGCCCTTTAAAGGGAAGCGCTGAAATTTTTTGTGCCTCAAATAAATTCAGGAGTCTAACCAGTTCCGCACTCAATAATAAACTGCGTCGAGTATTGGCGCGGAAATTAACCAGCAATTGATTTAGAATATCTTTGGGAACCGCTTGCGGGCAGATTGCATTCAAATTCGAGTACAATAGCGGCATCACTCGGTGCTGTTGCGCCAATTGAGTCAGCTTCACCCAGTCTATATTTTCTTGTACCAGGGCTTTGAGGCGCGAGGCTGTTTCCGATTCTATCTGGGTGGTGGCGCAGCAAAGCAGTATTTGGATTTCAGGGTGAGTAGCTAGCGATGAATTCAAAACAGGTGATTGAAGCAATCTCTACCTCCGTTAATTTGGCAATCGTCAGTTAGGTATAGTGTTCCCAAATCTTTATTCAAAATCTCACAGGGGTTATCAGGAAATTATTTCACAACATTTTAATCATAAGATCGAGCGATCGCACTATGTCACAATTTCAAGAAATCCTAAATTTTTGGTTTGGTAACCCCGACGAGTCTAGCTACGGAAAACCTCGCCAGTTTTGGTTCGCGTCAGATCCAGAATTCGATATTAGAGTGCAAAACCAGTTTCAAACCGATTACGAATTAGCCGCATCAGGCAAACTGGATGAATGGAAAAATTCACCCCAAAGTTGTCTAGCATTGATAATTTTGCTCGATCAAATTCCCAGAAACATCTTTCGCGGCGAACCAAAAGCATTTGCTACCGATTCCCAAGCACTCTCAGCAGCAAAACACGCCGTCAATCGTGGTTTTGACCGCGAATTATTACCCGTGCAGCGATGGTTTATTTACTTGCCTTTTGAACATAGCGAAAATCTTGCCGATCAACATCAATCGGTTGAGTTATGGCATGGGTTAAGCGAATATCCAGATTGTGCCGACGCGATTGATTACGCCATCCAACACCTAAAAATTATCGAAAGATTCGGACGCTTCCCCCATCGCAATAAAATACTTGGTCGCGAAACGACACCAGAAGAAGCGGAATTTTTGAAACAACCAAATTCATCATTTTAATTGGTAATTGGTAATTGGTAATAGATATATCCAAAAACTCTTGTGGGGTGGGCATCCTGCCTGCCCTCGGCTTTATTAAGAGTTATAATGGGTGAAATTATACCGATTAACTACTAATCTCTGCTTTATTGGCGGTTTGATCCTATGACAACAGCAACAAACAAACAACTACCAATCCCGTCCCACTTTGACTCTAGTAAAGTTGGAGAAGTATGGCGAGTCAGTTATCAAAACCTGGCTGCACAAGCCAAAAGCTGGGCGAAACAGCACGAAATACAACCAGCAGCTAAAGACAAAACTCGCATTTGTTTATTAGCAATTGACGTTCAGAATACCTTTTGCATCCCCGAATTTGAATTATTTGTTGGCGGGCGATCGCGTACAGGTGCGGTTGATGACAACGTGCGACTGTGCGAATTTATCTATCGCAACTTGGGTGTTATTACAACCATTGCACCCACAATGGACACCCACACCGCCGCGCAAATTTTCCATCCCCTATTCTGGATAAACGAAGCTGGCGAACATCCTGCGCTAACAACTACCATTACTTTAGATGACGTGCAAAAAGGCATTTGGAAAGTTAATCCAGATATTGCTTACAGCATTGCCAATGGCGACTACAATACACTGCAAAAACATGCCTTGCACTACGTCCAAAAATTGAGCGATGAAGGCAAATATCCTTTAACCGTTTGGCCTTATCATTCTATGTTGGGCGGGATTGGTCACGCTTTAGTTTCGGCGGTGGAAGAAGCGATATTTTTCCATAACATAGTTAGGAATAGTCAAACGCTGTTTGAAATTAAAGGTAACAATCCCCTAACTGAAAATTACTCCGTATTGCGTCCCGAAGTTTTGGATAGTTATAACGGTCAAACAATAGCGCAGAAAAATACATCTTTTATCCAAAAATTGCTGGAATTTGACAAAGTAATTATTGCCGGTCAAGCTAAGAGTCACTGCGTTGCCTGGACAATTGACGATTTGCTGACGGAAATTATGGCAAAAGATGCCAATCTTGCTAAAAAAATCTATCTACTGGAAGATTGCACTTCACCTGTTGTAGTTCCTGGGATAATTGATTTTAGCGAACAAGCAGATGCAGCTTTTCAACGCTTTGCTGATGCTGGGATGCAGGTTGTAAAATCAACTGAACCAATTGAGACTTGGTTATCCCCCGCAAGGTTATAGCCCGCAAGGTTATAGCCCGCAAGGTTATAGCCCGCAAGGTTATAGCCCGCAAGGTTATAGCCCGCAAGGAAATAAATTTCCTTGCTAATAGCTAAAGTCCATTAAAATGGACTGATACTTGCTTTTTACCAGTCCTATGCAAGAGGACTTTTGCTGTTAGCCCGGAAATAAATTTCCGGGCGGGTTGGTGGCAAGATGCAAGATCTAATTTGGCGCTAAAGGTAGTGTAAACCAGAAAGTTGCTCCGGCGTTGGGACTGCTAATGACGCCAATTTTGCCGCCGTGGGCGGTAATAATTTGCTTGCATAAATACAATCCTAAACCCAAACCGGGCATATAGCGAGCGCGATCGCCTTTAGCGTACAGTTCAAATAAGCGATCGCATTGTCCGCGCGAAATGCCAATCCCATTATCGGCGACGGTGCAACGAATCATTTTATGGCGATCAATTTCTGCATTTAACGTCAAAGTAATTCCATGCGGATTGTGCTTGATGGCGTTAGAAATTAAGTTGGTGAACGCGCGCCACAATTGAGTTGCATCGCCGTTAATTAAAGGCAAATCAGCGCTAATTTTATTGTTTAAAATTACCTGATTTCTACTTAAAACTGGTTCTAAATCCGACAGAACAGCTTCTACTATAGTTGCTAAATGGAGTGGTTCGCAATTGAGGGTAATTCCTTGCACCTCGGTAGCATGAGCTTCGAGCAAAGAATTGATTAAATTCATCTGGCGATCGCTTCCTTGCAATAACCTTTCCAATACCGATCGATCCACCACCAATTTTTGATCTGATTTCTTTAAAAGACTTTGCAAAACAATCGAAGTACCGATAACCGGAGTTCGCAAATCGTGGGAAACCGAATGCAAAAACACTCGCAATCCCCGCCGAGATTCAAACTCTGCGCGTTGCAGTTTCTCGTACATATACACCGCCAAATCGCAGATCAGGCAAACCCAAAATAGATTGATAATTATCCCAAACGTGTAGGAATCGTAAATCGAGCGCTCTCCTATTTTAGTGATTCCCAACAGCGGATAAACAATTGCATAGTAAGCAATCGGTACTAACTGAGATAACAAATGCAAACGCCAACAAACGGGAATTAAAATAGCCTGTCCTAAAAACTCCAAAGTCCAGTTGGGAGGTAATGGGATATTAAAGAATGTGGCAACGATATGATCGCTTAGTGTCATCGACAAAGAAATACTAAGAAAAAGCAATCCTAAATTGCGTTTTCCCCATTTGGTTTTTTGCAAAAACAAGAAACTAACTAATAAAAATATAAAGATTAAACTATGAATAGTGACAACGCTTCTAAATCGATCCGCAAGGGTTGGATCTTTATAGAGTTTGACGATATCTTTGTTGAATTGGGTAGAATTGATAAAAAATACGTAGATGGTGCTGGCTGAAGAGGTCAAAAAATAAAGGATGATAATCCATAAGGAAAGGTGCAAGCGATCGCGCATAAATCCCTGTCGCCATTCCTGATAGTCTGCCGACTCAGCAGGATGAAACAACCGTTGCACCAAACCAACTATTTTGCTCACAATAGGTAAATCGAATCCCCCGATTTTTGCGTCCATAGGTGCCGCCTGAGCTTCTTATAGCCGATTGCAGACGCATGAGGTACACCTCTCGTTTGTATAGCGGCAGCAAAAATGGCAGCCGCTATTGCATTCAAAGCCTATTGGCTGTACCTCACTCGAAAAGCAATCCGCTGTATTGCGCTTAAGATATAGTTTACAGCTTACCCTTGTCATCCTCCAGTCGGTCATTCCATCGGGCGAACTTCAATTGCAGAAACCCGGTTTTTTAGAGAAACCGGGTTTCTAATGCATTTTCATAGCTAAATTCCTGTGGTTTATCTGCATCCCTTGATATCGTTTTCGATTGCATCAGAATTACTGCACGTATTGTCAATTAGCAATTAGCAAAAAAGCCAATCATCCCGATGCAACAGGGTTTGATATTAATCATTGCGTTCAACGGAACCATCGGCATAAAGTTTGAGTGCAACAAGCTCTTCTTTCCCTTCAATGTTGACCTTGGTGTAGACAATTTTGATCAGTG
Organism: uncultured bacterium; assembly: GCA_964463555.1. Taxonomy (GTDB): domain Bacteria; phylum Cyanobacteriota; class Cyanobacteriia; order Cyanobacteriales; family Aerosakkonemataceae; genus Microseira. Next base: position 15,532 of record CAYXCW010000081.1, on the reverse strand, counting down.
GAGAACCTTTTTTGTTGTAGCAGCACATCTTTAACACCACCTTGCTGGAGAATCTAGCTTTCTTAACTTCCTTCTCCTATTTATTACTACCTCTGGAGCAAGGGGACTTATGCAGTTAGATGCCTGATATCATGCCCGCTGGCATCGATAGCGTCAGCAAAGGAAGGGTTTATAGAGATCTATCATGGTTTCACTTCATTGTTGGTAAAACCCGCCCCTACAAGATCAAAAATTAAACACTACCATTGCTACCGGACATCATATGACTCATTTACTGCCAAAACTGCCGGAGATGATATTGGTAAGTTTAATGGATAATTGATAAATTGTCTTCGCGACTTTCTTCCATTTTGCCATGCAAGCGATCGCCTCAGATCCAAGATACCCGACTACGTCATGCAGCCGGGTATCTATGCCATGAGCAATTAGCCATTAGCAATTAGCACTATCTAGTCTCTCAAACCATCCTTGACTTTATCGACGGTGCTTTTAACGGCTTTCTTAGTATTGTCTACAGCTTTTTCGGTTCTGGCTGCATCTTCCTCTGCTCTTTTCACAATTGTTGCTGCATCTTTCTTAGCTTTGCGCGCAAAGAAACCACCATTGTCATCTGCATCTTCAACTTTGGAGGCATTTTTCTTGGCTGTACGTTCAACTTTATCTTTCGTATCTTCGATAAAATTCTTGGCGCGTCCAGTATCTTCACTGACTTTTCCTTTGACTGCATTTCCCGCGTCAGCGGTTGCAATCAAGTTTACACCAGGAGCAGCCATTGCGTTAGAGTTCGAGAACCATGCACCTTGCCAAACGAATGCGATCGCCGACACAAACAACAGAGTTGTAGCCAACAAGCGTCCTATCAGTTTCATACAATACAATCCTCTAAGATTTAGCATTCTATTTTTACTGTATTTGCAGCCTCAGCCAAATCTTTCCCCGGATAGAGGTTCTTTCCTCATAATTTGTTAGCCGAACTCACTATTTTGATAGATTGACAGCCATCATGGTTAACAAATAATATATTTCTCCAATTCATAAGTTTGTTTACTCACACCTTCCACCTATCAGGATAGACCCTGAATATGCTACCTTAAATTTGAAATAAGTAATTTGAGATATTGCACCAATATCATCGCCCGCCAAGGAATAAATTCCCTGGCTAATAGCTTAATTCCACTTAAGTGGACTAAATCTTTATTATACTTCAAAGCTTTCATATGATATCAATTCCGTTGGCATCGGAATTATTGCTCTCTCTGTTTTCTTCCTCTGCGTTCTCTATTTATTTTTCTGGTTGAAGAGGTGGGATTTGGTCAGCGGTTAAGGTTACAACTTTACCATCTTGCCAAATACTGATTGATTGTCCCAATCGCCGGTGCTTTTCTATTGCTTCAGCGATCGCCGATTTAACAGCTACATCAATTTTACTGGATAATTTTTCGGTTGCTGGTTTGTTCATATTTCTACGAGTTAATTTGATTCCAAGTTTCAGGTTGATAAATAATAACTTCTCGATTGAGAGTGCATTCAACCACTAATTGCGACTCTGAACTAGAATTATTATAGACTATCCAAGTATCGCATAAAGGTAAATATAACTCTATTAAATTCCTGCGTCCTCTTTCATAACGACGACGGATAACATCTTCAGGAATATTATGACCTCCACTTTCTACCCGTCTCCTGACTCGTTCAATGGCTAACTCTGGACTTTGTAACCAAAAATAAATCAGGTTAATCGTGTAACCCTTGGTTTTGCAGTTGCTCAAAAAACGAGCAAAGTTACGGGCAGCTAGGGTAGTTTCAAAAGCAAAATTAGTACCAGAATTGGCAAGGTAATCCATCCTTTCTAGCATTAAACGTCCTGCTTGAATAGCAACTGACTCTGGATTGAACGGAGAAAGACCAGATGCAATTTGATCGGCGTTTACATATTCAAATGTATCTAAAAAATTGGGTAATATGCTCAAAGCTACAGTGGTCTTACCCGAACCGTTTGACCCTCCAATGATAAAAACATCAGGCATTTTATCAACCCTGTATAAAAGACAACGCTTCCACGACCAAATTCGATTCTTAAATTTCCTCGCTGTCAGGAAAAAGCGCTAAGTATCAAACCCGCCAGGGAATAAATTCCAAGGGCTTTTAGCGAAAGTCTGTTAAAACAAACTGGTTTGAGGGCATTTAGTTGGTTTTAACTCAGATCTTGCACCAAGCCGAGAACTAAAGTTCCGGCTTAAAGCTAAAACCCGTTGAAACGGGTTAAAACCTTGATTTTAGTTAGCTTTAGCTAACTTAAGCTTTGAGCAAGTAATTTATTTCAGGGCTATTTATCGGGTAGGTGCAAGATGTGAGTTTTAACCGACTTGTAGAGACGTTACATGTAACGTCTCTACAATAATCCGGAAATTTATTGCCGGGTGGGTTTGATACGGCGTAGATTTCTTGGATAGAAACCCGGTTTCTTATCGTCCCGACTTCCGAATCGATGAATCGGTAGATCCTCCTTTGCGATCGCGCACCAAGATGGTCATCATTTTATCGGTGTTGGGCATGGGCGTTATGGGACTCCATTCATCAACGGGCGCAAATCCCATTTTGTAAAACTTGAGGATTTCTTCCATCACCCCCTCGCGAGATCCCACAATCATAAACTCGATCTTTTCCCGTTTCGGTTCTCCGGCGTCAGAATTTGGACGCACAGATCCGGTAGAGTCTCCCAAAAACTCTTCTGCCACGATAAATTCTCCTGTTTTTTGGATTGAAAACCAAAAAATCTAGCCACCCCGCAGGCAGCGCAAAGCAGGGTGGCTACAGAGAAATGTTAAAATGCTCTGTTAGCCTCCAGACTGCTCCTAACAGTGTGGGGGTTAAGCTGTCCTTTGCCGCTTGGAACCGGCATGGGGCAGCGATACTAGATTTTTGGGTGGACAAGGGTTGCTGTCGTTGAACTCGAGCAACCTTAAACAGAGACAATAGCGCCATTGGGAACAACTGTCAAGATACCCTTAACAAAATATGATGGGGAGCGATCGCCTATTTCGCACAGTCGTAGCCGTTTTGCCTCTATGTCTGTTATAGTGTTGGCAAGTGCTAGCACTTGTCAACACTTGCTGACTAATGCAGCAGAAATACTGCCAACGCCTAAGATGGTTAAGTAGTAAATCAAATTGCTATAGATGCCATCTAATAACCCACAGGTGTCGATCAGATTGACGCCGAACGAATACCAATATCTCCAGACAATGGCTGAAAAGAATTTTGTCACTTTGCCGCAATTTGTGAAAATTTTGGTCAAGCGAGCTATAGCAGAGGACAAAGAAAAAACAGCGGTTTTATCTCAACCACTGCCTAGCGAAACCGAAGCCAAAGTTCAAGTCAGCGGAAACGGAAAAGGGCGGGCGAAAAGATCGCAGCCCAAACCACCAAAGTAAAGGAGAAACGATCGTGATTCAAGCCATACCGAAACCAGTTACGTTTGAAGAATTCATCGCATGGATACCAGAGGACGGGCGTTACGAACTTATTGACGGGAAAATCGTAGAAATGCAACCAACGGGAAAGCATGAAGAAGTCACTGAATTTTCTAGCCGAAGACTGATTTTGTCAGCCACTCTTACATGGGTACAATCGATGAAACTTTGATTTAGCGAGGGTTTCAGCCGCTCCTTTGTCTGTTGCAATGATAGTGCGATCGCACTTGAGCTGGTTGTGCAGATGCTTTGCTCAAGGCTCTAAAATAGAGGCAACCAAAATTCATTAAACAGCTTATGTTTATCACCGAGCTTGTTCCCCTCCTCAAAGAATTATCTTCTTCTGATAAACTCTTGCTATTACACTGGCTGGTAGCTGAGTTGTTAAAGGAATCGGATTTAACCCCCTTGGACGTTCAAGGCAAAGTAGCTAGTCAAGGTTTACATGATTCTTTTGAAGCTGCTGCTGTTTTAGCAAAAGCATTAGCAGAGGAAACAGTAGCGACACATGGTTGATAAAGTCAGATTTGCCTTTACGGAGGTAGATCCAGATCTCGGTGCATTGAGTACACTGCCATATCTACCGCTAATCCTGACTTACCGAAACCAATCGCTTAGTGTGTCAGGCTTGCTAGATACAGGTTCTAGCGTCAACGTATTGCCTTACGAAATGGGTTTAAGGCTGGGAGCAGTTTGGGAGCGACAAAGGCTTTCTATTCCGTTAGGGGGCAATTTGGCTAGGTTCGAGGCGCGAGCATTGGTGTTGATGGCAACTGTTGAGAAATTTTCCCCAGTGGAACTGGCTTTTGCATGGACAAAAGACAGAAATGCTCCTTTGATTTTGGGACAGATGAATTTTTTGTTAGCTTTTGATCTGTGCTTCTATCGTTCTGAATTAGCGTTTGAAATTAGTCCTAAAAAAGTCTAGTTACCTTCGCTAAAAACAGAAACCGGGTTTTTTGAAAAAACCCGGTTTCTTCAAGGTTTAGGATTGAGTGGTTAGCAATTCAGCGGGTAACCGTTTGAACGAAAGGCGTTCGTTTTCTACATCGACAAAGATGGTATTTCCATCGCTGAATTCGCCGCGCAAGATTGCTTTGGCAATTTGGGTTTCTAATTCCCTTTGAATCGCACGCTTTAATGGACGCGCGCCGAAAACGGGGTCGTATCCTACTTCTGCAAGGAAGTCTAAAGCGGCGTCGGAAAGTTTGAGGGAAATCTTGCGATCGCATCTCTGCAACTCAACAACCTACTCACCCGCAGATTTTAAAATGAGCGTATACAGTTGATTGCTGACGCGAAACTCTACTTCAGCGATCAATCGATCCATCAGAGGCTTGACAGCTAGAATCAATCCTTTACTTTTAGCCTCTAGCAGGATTCCTAGCACACCAGTTACGTTAATTCCATACTGACTCGCAACCGTTCTTCCAGGACGTTCATCCATAATCAAAAGCTCTGCATTTAACTCGATAGCCAAGATAATCGCTTCTGCTTCGCCTGGATCTAATTCTGATTGAAGTGCTTCAACTTGGCTGAAATTGTAAACCTGCTGAGTCTCAATCCAGTCTAGGGTTTGAACTTCTGATGCGCCTGGTACTGTTTTACCTGCCCCTACCATCTCGTTATAAACTGCTTGGGGAATAATCACCTTGCTGTAGAGCAGTCGAAGAAGCTCTAGTTGACCTATGCCCGCTAAGCTTGTAATTGGTGAGGTATCGCTGACAACAATCATAATCTTCCAAGCGACCTGAGAGTTTTAAGGTCAGACTCAAAATCTTCAACATCGTAGTTGACTGTTAATCCGCGCTTACCGAGTTCTCGGCGGAACTCAATCAGATTTATTCCTAACCATTTACAGGCTCTACCGCTACTGATTTTTTCCTGTTTGTAAAGCATAATAGCGATTTCCAGCTTCAGTTCTGTAGCTGACATTTTTGTCGCTGAAACAATCTCATTAGGAATGATGACATCCATATTAATCCTCCTGCATATTTATAACTTCCATTTCAAGCTCACTCCACCTGCTGTCGATTTTAACAGATGCTTCGAGTTCAAACAAAACTAAACGGCTGCGATCGCATCTCGCTTCTTGATTGGTTTTGCATTATAACAGGAATATTGCTTATAACTTATTGAATCACTATTTGCTGCGTCCCAACGAACTCTGTTTTAAACGCGATATTTTCATCTTCCAACAACATTTCAATCACTTCGCGCAAATTTTCTCGTAACTCATCCAAGGTTTCTCCTTGAGAATGCGCCCCTGGAAATCCAGGAACGTAACCAACATAGAGGTTTGTGTCAAAGTCTCGCTCGACGATTGCAGTAAAAATTTTCATAATTATTTTTCCTCTCAATATTTAGATGATAACCCTAAAAACAGAAACCGGATTTTTTGAAAAAACCCGGTTTCTTAAAGGTTTAGGATTGAGTTGTTAGCAATTCAGCGGGTAAGCGCTTGAACGAAAGGCGTTCGTTTTCTACATCGACAAAGATGGTATCTCCGTCGCTGAATTCGCCGCGCAAGATTGCTTTGGCAATTTGGGTTTCTAATTCCCTTTGAATCGCACGCTTTAATGGACGCGCGCCGAAAACGGGGTCGTATCCTACTTCTGCAAGGAAGTCTAAAGCGGCGTCGGAAAGTTTGAGGGAAATCTTGCGATCGCTCAATCTCTTACCCAATCTTTCCACCTGCAATTGTACGATGCGGCGCAGTTCTTGCTTTTGCAATCCGTGGAAGATAATCAACTCATCAATCCGATTGAGAAATTCCGGACGGAAGTTGTTTCGCAGCGCCTCCATTACCCGACTCCGCATTTCTTCATAGCGAGAATCATCCCCGGCAATATCTAATATGTACTGCGATCCGATATTGCTGGTCATGATAATGACGCTATTCTTGAAATCAACCGTATGTCCTTGAGCATCGGTAACGCGACCGTCGTCAAGTATTTGTAGCAAAACGTTAAATACATCCGGGTGCGCTTTTTCGATTTCATCGAATAGAATCACCGCATAAGGACGACGGCGAATTGCTTCGGTTAATTGTCCGCCTTCTTCGTAGCCAACGTATCCAGGAGGCGCACCAATTAGACGGGAAACGGCATGTTTTTCCATGTATTCAGACATATCAATTCGCACCATTGCTTCTTCGGTGTCGAACATATATGCCGCTAAAGCTTTGGCTAATTCGGTCTTGCCAACGCCGGTGGGGCCGAGGAAAATAAAACTAGCAATCGGACGATTTGGATCGGCTAAACCTGCTCTAGAACGCTGAATCGCATCGGCAACTGCGGTAACTGCTTCATCTTGTCCGACAACGCGACGGTGCAATTCGTCTTCCAAGTGCAGCAGTTTTTGCATTTCCGATTCGACTAATTTACTAATCGGAATTCCCGTCCACTTGGAAATAATTTCGGCGATATCGGCTTCGGTGACTTCTTCCCGCAGCAAGGATTTACCGCTGGTTTGGGTTTGCGCTAGATGTTGTTCAGTTTCTTCTAATCGCCGTTGTAGTTCGATTAACTTGCCGTATTTTAATTCAGCCGCACGGTTGAGGTCGTAGTTGCGTTCTGCTTGTTGAATTTCCAAGTTAACGCGGTCGATCTCTTCTTTAATCGTCTGAATTTGGTTGATAATATCCTTTTCAGACTGCCACTGTGCATTCAATGTGCGTTGTTCTTCTTTGAGATCCGCGAGTTCTTTTTCCAGTCGTTCTAGACGTTCTCTGGAAGCGCGATCGCTTTCTTTTTGCAAAGATAGCTTTTCCATCTCGAGTTGCAGGATCTTGCGGTCGATTTCGTCGAGTTCTTCCGGTTTGGAAGTAATCTCCATCTTTAATCTCGCCGCTGCTTCGTCTACCAAGTCGATTGCTTTGTCGGGTAGGAAGCGATCGCTGATATACCGCGTAGACAATGTAGCCGCCGCTACCAACGCACTATCGGAAATTTTCACCCCGTGGTGAACTTCGTAGCGTTCTTTCAACCCGCGCAAGATAGAGATGGTATCTTCTACACTCGGCTGATCTACGTATACTTGTTGGAAGCGTCGTTCGAGTGCGGCATCTTTTTCGATGTACTTGCGGTACTCATCCAAAGTCGTCGCGCCAATGCAACGCAACTCGCCCCGCGCCAACATGGGTTTGAGCAAGTTTCCGGCATCCATTGCCCCTTGCGTTGCACCCGCACCGACTACGGTGTGAATTTCATCGATGAACAGAACGATATTACCGCCAGATTCGGTAACTTCTTTCAATACTGCTTTCAGACGTTCTTCAAATTCACCCCGATACTTGGCACCAGCAATCAACGCACCCATATCGAGGGCGATTAATTTGCGATCTTTCAAAGATTGGGGGACATCGCCGCTGACGATGCGCTGCGCCAATCCTTCAACGATGGCGGTTTTACCCACACCAGGTTCGCCAATTAGCACCGGGTTATTTTTGGTGCGGCGAGAGAGGATCTGAATTGTGCGGCGAATTTCGTCATCGCGCCCGATTACCGGATCGAGTTTACCTTCCTTTGCTAGTTGGGTGAGATCTCGACCGTATTTTTCTAGTGATTCGTATTTTCCTTCCGGATTTTGATCCGTCACTTTTTGTCCCCCGCGGATTTGTGCGATCGTATTCTTCAGCTTTGCTTCATCTAGTCTAAATTCAGAGAACAAGCCTTTACCGAACCGATCGTCCTTGAGATATGCCAGCAACAAGTGTTCGATCGAGATAAACTCGTCACCATATTCTTTGCGATATTCTTCAGCTCGGTCTAACAGTGTATCCAAACTGCGACCGAGATAGATCGAATTAATTGTACCGGAAAGCTTGGGTTGGCGCTTGATGAAGTCATCTGTGCGATCGCGCAGCCGTTGCACATTCACCCCAACCTTGTTAAAAATGCTACTCGCCAGCCCTTCTTGTTCCAACAGCGCTTTCATCAGGTGTTCGCTTTCGAGCTGTTGTTGCGAAGCAGCTTTAGCCATATCTGGGGTTTTCGCGATCGCTTCCCAAGCTTTTTCGGTAAATTGATTTGGATTATTCGGTTGCATCGAATAGACTCCCCTTTCTATACGCAATTTTTCTAACTACAGCCATTGTAGGGAAATAAGAGCGATCGCAAGATCGGTGTTCACCCATTCTGTAGCGGGTATTACCGTCCTGACATGGGTAATTGGTAATTGGTAATTGGTAATGGGTAATTGGTAATTGCTAGTTTTCTAGAGCCTTAGTTGTGAGGGAAAGCGAGTGGATGCCTCTGCAAAAACTCTTGTGGGGTAGGCATCCTGCCTGCCAAAGAGTTTCAGCAACCTAGAAACCGGGTTTCTTGTTTGCGAGAAACCCGGTTTCTTTTAGGGATAATCGGCTAGCTGTTGCACAAAGGCTTGATGTTCGGCAGAGTTAATGCCTGCCTGCAATACTGCTAACACCTGCTGCATATTCCCTGCCAACAAAGCATTTCGATCTAACCACAATCCTGAAAAAACTTGACTGCGAATTACACCTGCTGCATCAGGTTGCAAATTCACATATTCTCCTGCTTCTAACTGAAACCAATCTATACGTTGGTCAAACACCTGCCACACGAGGTATTCCTGTATGCCATTGCGCCGATAGGCACGTTTTTTGTCTCCCAGATCGATCGTCGCACTACTAGCAGCAACCTCAACAATTAATTCGGGTTTTCCTTCTATGTAGTCATCCTCGCTAATTCGCGCTTGTCCACCGCAACTTTCCTCAATTAGCAACACCGCATCCGGTTGAGGTTCGTTGTCTAAGTCCAACCGAACAGTCGCATTATCACCCAAAATAATGCCAGGGGTTGCCGTTTCATAGACAAGCAACCACCCCATAATTCGACTGTGGGGTTGAGCATGACTCCGGAATCGCACAGCAGCAGGCATGTAAACAACTCCCTCAATTAATTCAGCTTTTTTCAGATGGGGCATGGCGTTGTAGCGCCGCTCGAATTCAAAGCGAGTCAAGCGATCGCCATTTTCCAAAGGTGGAATTGTTAACTGCTGCGAGTTAGAAGGAGGCATAACTTTTCCCGCTAAAGAAGCTTATATTGATGTTATATCGTTGACCGTTGCATCGGTATTGCATACGGGCGGGGCGGGTGATAAAGATTGTTTGTTGCCGCGAGGAATTGTCTGTAAAACCCGCCCCTACAAAACCTGAAAATATGCTATCTGAAACGATAGATTGCAAATGCCTTGTTTTACTGCTTCTGGAGTGACTGCTGAAAGGTTTTGATCGCATCGACGTGGTTAACCATATTGGCGCAACATAACAATAACTCCAGGTTTATTCCTGGTAATTCCTCACTTCGATCGATCTTTTCATAGTGCAATTCGTTACCCTCTCCCCGCAGATGATAGACTTCAAGTACGCCATCATCCCAAAACCATACTTCAGGAATCTTTAGCCGTTTATAGGATTCCAATTTGTTGAGGCCACCACTGGTAAAGACAATTTCAATCGCTAAATCGGGACGCGATCGCCCAGGGGCAAGTTTGTAGGATTCATCAGCTTCTCGCTTGACAGCCCCACCTTCACTTTCCAGCGTCATCGAGCCGGTTGGAGTGAAGTCAAACCCTGCCATTAGCAGGTAAAGCTCCAACAATGCAGCGAGCCGTTTTTTAACCGTTTCGTGTGTTTCACCTGGCATCTGTCTAATCTCCAATATTCCATCCAGAAAAGAGAGTCGATATCCTGGACGATCTAGCAATTGCTCAACCGCTTTGAACTCCCGCCAAGTTAACCCCTCAAATAACAGGGGTGTTGATTTTTTTGGTTTGGCTAAAGTTGCTATTGTCATAATATACCCATTCGCTGGTTCACAACTTAATTTAAAGCTTACGCTGTAATACTTATAGTATCTCTTGTTGCTTCGCCTTGTCAGTTTATCCGTTTGCTGGCAACCAAATTGTGAAAGTTGTTCCTTGACCAAGTGTAGAATCAACCTCGATCGAACCTCGATGTTTTTCTACTACGATATGATGTGCGATCGCCAATCCCAATCCCGTCCCTTTGCCTACAGTTTTAGTGGTAAATGAGCGCTCGAAAATGCGGGCTTTGACAGATTCAGGCATCCCCGTTCCATTATCTGCGATCGCAATCTTCACTTGCTGGTTTTCTACGCTCGTGCGAATGGTAATGCAATTGGGATTGGTTTCAATCTCGTCGTAGCTGCGTCCAGTATTCGATTCATCTAGAGCATCAATAGCATTGGCTAAAATATTCATAAACACTTGATTTAGCTGTCCGGGAAAACAGTAGATTGCTGGAATATTGCCATATTGTGTTATCAATTTAATCTCTGGGCGTTGGTCGTTGCCTCTGAGGCGATGGCGCAGAATCATCACCGTGCTATCGATGCCATCGTGAATATTAAACAATTGCTGATAATCGCTATCGGCGCGAGAGAAAATGCGAAGACTCTTGCTCATAAATCTTATGCGATCGCCTCCTTCTTTCATCGCATTGATTAACTGCGGGAAATCTGACCGCAAATAGTTCAGGTTGATGGCATTGAGTTCAGCTTCAATTTCCGCGTCTGGTTGCGGTAGTTTCTGGCTATAAAGATCGATCAGGTTTAAGAGAGATTTGATGTAATATTCAGCGTTGCTGACGTTGCCAACGATGCAACTGATGGGATTGTTAATTTCATGAGCTATCCCGGCAACTAGGTTTCCTAATGCTGACATTTTTTCACTCTGAATCAGTTGGAGTTGAGATTGCTCCAATTGTTCGAGCGCTGTTTGCAATGCAGCCGTGCGTTGAGTTACACATTTTTCTAAATGTTGCGTCAGATAGTACAATTTTATCTGCGTACTGACTCGCGCTAGTACTTCTTCAGTTTGAAATGGGACAGTAATGTAATCGACTGCGCCAACGGAAAATCCTTTAAGTTTGCTCTCCGTATCTGTTAGTACTGTCATGAAGATGACGGGGATATTCGCTGTTGCCGGATCGGATTTGAGACGCCGACAAATTTCAAAACCATCCATTCCAGGCATTTTCACATCGAGCAAAATCAAATCAGGCGGATAGGTTTGAACTCTTTTGAGGGCACGTTCCCCATCAATAGCTGTAGCTACTTCATAGCCTGCATTTTCTAAAGCTTCGCTCATTACTTCTAAATTGGCGAGCGTATCATCAACGAGTAAAATTAAACCGCTATTGTTCATTGTTCTGATTTTGTTGGATATGTTGGGTTAACAGCTCTTCAATTTCTTCAGCTCGAAACTGTTTGGCAAGCTGAAGAATCGGCTCGGCAAACTTCCTATATTGTGCATGAATTTGCACCAGCTTTTCAAGATATTCTCGCAGCCGCTTGAGTTGAGCCTTTTGAGCCAATTCTAGAAGTTGAGCCAGAGCGGCACTTGAGGGCAAAATTACCTGGCTACTATCTATTGTAGGAATTGAGGTTTGACTGTATAAAGGGGTTTGATAGCGCCATTGCAAATCGAGATGATTGGCGAGTAAGTCAAACAATTCAGTAGCGGCTACGGGTTTAGGAAGGAAGTCATCTCCCCCAGCATCTAGCGCCATCTGTCGATCGGTTTGAGACACAGATGCTGATGAGACAATTATCTTGTGATGTTGCAACTCGGCACGGCTGCGAACCTGTTTGAGTAGTTCAATTCCATCCATCACGGGCATGACAATATCAGTTAATACTAAGTCGGGATTTTGCTTGAGCATCTTTTCTAGTCCAACAACTCCATTTTCTGCTTCGCTAATTTGAAAGCCCAATGGCTGCAAAAGATTGGCTAAAACTGCTCGGTTTTCCCAGCGATCGTCTATGACTAGAATTTGGCGCACTCTGCCTTGATAACCAACGATCTGCCCCTCAATCTGGGTTGAGTTTTTTTGTACCCAATTTACAGCCAGAGGAAATTTTACTTCAAAGTAAAAAATGCTTCCGACGCCAAGCTGACTTTTAACTTGAATCGCTCCGCCCATGAGTTGAACGATTTTTTGGCTAATGACTAAACCCAGTCCAGTTCCTTCGGTTTGACGTTGGCGATCGCCGATTTGCTCAAAGGCTTGAAACAGCTTATAAACCTGTTCCGGTGCAATCCCTATACCTGTATCTTCCACTTCAAATCGAATTTGGAAATTCGTTGAATCGTTAGCTTTCTGCGTTAGATAAACATCGAATTTTACTTTGCCGCAATCGGTAAATTTAATCGCATTTCCTAAGAGGTTAATCAGAACTTGACGCAAGCGTTTTTCATCGGCATAAATTGCTTCAGGTAACTGTGAATCTGTTTGGTAAACAAAATCAATTCCTTTTTGCTCGGCTCTAACCTGGCAAATTTCGACCACACCTTGCAGAAACGAGGGGAAATGGATTGCCGTGGGAGCGAGTTGGAGTTTGCGAGCTTCGATTTTAGAGAGATCCAAAATGTCATTAATTAGGGTGAGTAAGTGAGAGCCGCATTGATAAATAATCCTCATGCCGTGGCGTTCTTTTTCAGCTAACGATTGGGAGTTATCGAGAATTTGGGCGTAACCCAGAATGCCATTGAGCGGGGTGCGTAACTCGTGGCTCATGTTGGCGAGAAATTCGCTCTTGGCTTGGTTGGCACTGTCAGCAATTTCTTTTGCCTGAGCCAATTCAACAGCCCTTTGTTGTACTTCTGCCAGCAAATTTTGATTTTGATTTAAAGCGGTGGCAAGTTGCTCGGTGCGATCGCTCACTCGTTGCTCCAAGTTACTCACGAGATCGGCTAACTGCTCGACCATTGAATTCACTCCACTTTGCAGCTCTCCGACTTCATCAGGCTCGATTTTCTTCTGGAATTTAGCGTTAAATTTCCCCGATTCAACTTGCTTTAAAATATCTAAGGTTGCCTTAATTTTGGTAAAAATTGTCGAGTGAAATAAAACCATAATCGCTCCAGAGGTGACGAGCGCACAAGCGGCTGAACTCAGAATAAAAAGCAGGGCAATATTTCGCTTGTTTTTTTCTAGGTTATCGATGCCTGCTTTAAGATATAAAAAACCAATTAGTTTGCCATTAGCATCGCGAATGGGTTCGATTTGAATCAAACCATCATCCATTTTAATCGACTTACCTCCAGCGACAGTTTGAGCTAATTCATCTCCGATTTTTAAGCCGGAAATTTTCGCCACCGAACGACCGATATAACTCGGATTGATTGAATAATAAACTTTCCCATTTGTACCGATCGCTAAAGCATCAACCAATGTTTCTCCAACTAGGGTTTCCATCACTTGGCGATTGCCAACTGCTTCGTAATTGAGCAAGCCTTGGGAAATTAGTTTTCCAGGAACTCTAATTTGGGTATTGAGCGTTTTATCAATCTCATTAGAAAATTGATTCACATAATAAAAACCGATTAATGATAGGGTGGCAATCTCAATCCCAATTGCCGCCATGCCAACTTTAAAGGCTAAACTTTGCCAAATTTTATTTGTTTTTTGCAATTTCATAGTAATTTTACCAGAAAAAATGGGTTTAAAGTCCCCCTTTAAGAGCGAAAGGAAAAATTTATTTCCTACTTATTTCCCCAGCAATCCTATAAGCTTGAGGGAAAGCTAACTGTCAACTGTTGAAACTCTAAGATAACCGAGCCAAGATCTGTTGATAAGCATCGCTTGCAGTAACTTCGCCCGTCATCAATGCTCTCATTGCTTCGTCGAGATGAGGGGATAAGTTACGATTTTTTATTCCAAACAAATATCCGGTATTCCTACTATAGTTGATGTTAGAACCATATTTAGCGGTAATGTTACTTTGAAACTGCTCAAACAGATCGGTTCCTTCTTCAGCAACGGCGAGGTTACCGCGAATCCCTGTAGGATTGCGGGTATATCGCACCCATTTTTCTGCCACTTTTGGCGTACACCAAGTCATGAGCAATTGAATAGCGCGATCGCGATGGGGTGAGTGCTTCATCACGCCCCAAGTTGTCTCATAATTCCCTAGATAGTAATTTGTCGGCTGAAAGACTGGGAGTTCAACTGGAACGATCTTCAACATTTTAATCGGATCGATGCCGCGCCAATGGCTGTACATCCAGGTTCCATTCACATAAAACAGCACTCGATCTTCTAGAATTAAATGGCGAGTCTGTATCCAAATATTTTCTCGGTGCGATGGAATCAGCGGGTTGAATTTACCTAAAGATTCCAAGGCTTTAAATGTCTTTAAAACCGCCATGTTTTTTTGGCTTGAACTCGTTTCTGATTTAGCCAGACTGAAATCATTGATTTCTGATTTGACTAAATTCTGAAATATATATTCTATCGTCACCCAATCTTTACTTTCATAAAAAGCTGCGATCGCACTGTTATATTTGCGATTGTAGCGCTCTACCGCTTCCACATAACCAAGCAGATCCTCAAAGGTCATTCCTTCATGCTTAATTTCAATTCCCAAGCGTTCGGCAACAGCTTGATTGTAGAACAGGGCATGATAAGATCCCTCAATATAAGGGCCGACAAAAATTCCTCCTGTCTGATTGCGATAGATGGGGTCATCAATAATAAAAGGTTTTTGGCTAGCGGCAAATCCATCTACTTCGGCAAAATTAACCAGATATTTTGACCCCCAATCAGGCTCTCCTAACTCAGATGCAACGATAGAATACAGATAGTCATCTAACCAAATAACATCCCAATCTACTTTGCCGGAGCGGATCGTTTTCGCGATCGCTTTTGCAGCACCGGCAAAATGAGAAAACCCCAATTCTTGCCAAAACTTGAGGTTGAGGTTCACATCCTGATGCAAAAAGGAAAACTCTTGTGCCACTTCCCGCACCAAATTTTCCCGCAGATCTTCGCCTAGCCAGTGACCCATCCAATTTAGTTGGATTTGGTTAGGTGATGATGTTATATAATTAGCATCAGCAAACTCGATTCCTGGATCGGTAATTTCCGGATGCGATCGCAAGGGAAGATGGCAATTAGCCAACCCCAAACCTAAAAGAAAAAAAGGTAAAGAATTAAATGTTCTTCGTTTCATAAATGATTGATAGTTGATAGTTGATAGTTGATAGTTGATAGTTGATAGTTGATAGTTGAT
>CAYXCW010000080.1:12606-34522 GCA_964463555.1 uncultured bacterium | reverse complement strand
AACTATCAACTATCAACTATCAACTATCAACTATCAACTATCAACTGTCTCATGCAGAAGTTAATCCCAAAGACCCTCTAGTGACGCCTAGCTGATTTTGCAGTTTTAGTTCTCGCCAAAGTTGAGCAGCAGTGATTTCTCCTTGCAGTAGCTGACGATACCGATTAATTGTTTGGGTGACTGTTTGTTGTGTTTCGTTGACAAATTCGATGCGAAAATGGGGCAATCCTAGCGATCGCAAATGCTGCACGTATTCTGCTCCTGTTTGTGCGGTGCCGTTATATACCGTATTGCGACAACCTGCATCCGCATGAAGAATGTGTTCTGTGCCGACACGATCTTGAATTTTCACCTCATACTTTTCGCAAGGACGACCGCAGTTAGTATAATCGGTTCCTTCGGACAAAAACGCACAGAAAACGCAATGTTCCATATGAAACATAGGCATGTGTTGGTGAATTGTGACCTCAAACCAATCAGGCGGACAACTAACCAGCAAGTCTTGCAATTGATTGATATTCAAATCGTAAGATGCCGTCAACCTTTCCAGTTTAAACTCCTGCTTAAAATAATCTGCCGTTAAAGCATTGGCAACGTTGAGGGAAAAATCTCCGATGCATCTATCTGCGGCAAAAAATTGCAAGTGGTCGTAGTTTCGCAGCAGATATCCATCAGCTTCGCAGGAACGAACTTGTTGCAAAATCCAATTTTCCCCTGGTTTGGTAATGCGCGGCGGTGCAACCCATATTGTTTGATTAGCAACTGTTTGATTTTGGCGCACAAATTGTACTGCTTTACCATAAGCACGTGGGTCTTCAAATTCGCAGTAAATGGTTGCAATTCCTGCTTGCAATGCTGCTTGCAGTTGTTCCATAGAACGCACTAACACAATTAAATTGGCAGCGCTAGGTAAAACGGTTTGTTTGGTTGGCAATAAATCTGTAATAGAAGCATTTTTTCGCAATTCCCATAGTTTAGGTTTCGCTCTCACTTCTTCCAACTGCGATACAATTTGTCGTCGCAAGCGGTTCAGTTCGCTTACGGGCAACATTGTATTACCATTAAGCTGATTTGTCAAGCTCCCTAAACAAAAGGGAGTATTACCCAAGCGCCCGAATTGTGCTTGTAATCTTTCGGTGGTGAGGGGTTGATTGTGCGCGGTTGTTAGGGGGATGGCAGATTCTACTTGGACGATATTACCGGATTCGTCGCGCGCGATCGCGCACAAACTCCCCCCAACTTCCCCATAAATTTCTAACGCAATCGGACGCTGAAACTTGGGATTTTCCCCAGCAAAACTCTGACGCAATTGTTTATCTAATTCCGGATCGCTAGTTTTCCAAACTTTATCGCCAACTTGTATGCGTCGCCAGTTCAAATCCCCGCGTCCAAAACTGAGCAATGTTTCTCCACCTTTTTGTTCCACCGCATAAACTCGCCCGCCTTCTTCCTTTGTATCCGGGCGATTAGAATCAAACACAATTCCATCCCCAGGTTTTACCGGCGCTTCTAACCGCAACGCTACCTTTTCATTGCGGATGCGAATCACTTCACCTAAATAAACTCCCCGTTTTTTCCCAAATCTGGCGTGAACCAATTCTTGATTGTTAATTCCCTCAAACCAACCCGGATAAAGTCCGCGAGAAAAAGCCATTTCCAAATTGTATTTTTCTTGATTAGAAACAGCGAATTTCTTCGGAGCCTTCTCTTCCACCCGATCCAATGCTTCGCGATAAACGCGCGTAACATTTGCCACGTACTCAGGACTTTTCAAACGCCCTTCAATTTTCAAAGAACTGACGCCAGCTTTAACCAACTCTGGAAGTATTTCTAACCCAGCTAAATCTTGAGGACTTAACAAGTATTTCCGATTACCCAAATCCGCCACTTGTCCATCTACAATTAACTCATAAGGCATCCGACAAGCTTGGGCGCATTCGCCGCGATTTGCCGAACGTCCTCCTAATGCTTCGCTAGTCAAACACTGACCCGAATATGCCACGCACAAAGCACCGTGGACGAAAACCTCTAAAGGCAACGAAGCATTTTTTTCTGCTATTTGTTGTTGAATTTTATCAATTTCTTTCAGCGAACATTCGCGCGCCAGCACCACCAACTGACAACCCAAAGACTTAGCAAACTCTACCCCAGCAGCACTCGTAATAGTCATCTGAGTAGAAGCATGGATAGGAAAATCTGACGAAAGGTGACGAATGAGACGACAAATTCCCACATCTTGAACGATCGCAGCATCCACACCCGATGCAATAATAGTGCGAAGATATTGCTCAGCTTCTGCCAATTCGCGCGGAAAAATCAGCGTATTAAAAGTCACATATCCTTTTACACCTCTACGGTGCAAAAAATCCATCAACCGGGGTAAATCTGATTCAGTAAAATTTTGCGATCGCATCCGCGCATTAAACCGCTCCAAACCAAAATAAATCGCATCTGCCCCATTTTCCACAGCCGCTTTAGCACAATCCCAATCACCTGCTGGCGCCAGCAATTCCGGGCGCTGAAAATCGACCGAGTTAGATTCCGATTCTTGGCTGAGTACGTTCATTGACAGTTGAGCAGCTTTTTGCACTTCCATAGCCATCATATCGTCTATCGGTGTAGAAGATCGGAATACAGCTACCGCGCACCCATCGCTACAGCATCCCACATCGGGAGCGGGTTGATCTACTCACATCTTGCACTAGAGCCAACAGAAATAAATTTCTGGCTTAAAGCTTAAACCCGTTGAAACGGGTTAAAACCTTGATTGTAGTTAGCTTTAGCTAACTTAAGCTTTCAGCCCCAAATAAATTTGGGGGATCTTTATCAGGTAGATGCAAGATGTGAGTCTATTAACCCAAATTGCTAGTTATATGATGTCCTTAAGATTACCCATAATCATCACCTGGTACAAATAGCTAATATCACTAAAAATCCTATAATACCAATTACCAATTACCAATTACCAATTAGCAATTAGCAATTGATTTCTCAACTTCAAAGCCAATTTCCCAATAATACATAAGGCGACCAAAACAGCGGATGTTGATAGCGAGGATTTCGCAACAAATTTAACTGAGCTTGACGCAAAGCTTCAGCCTTTGTAAGCTGCTGATCGGCAATTCCCTCATAAAACTGACTCATCAAAACAGTAGTAGACTCATCATCTACTTGCCACAAAGAAGCTAGAGTACTGCGCGCCCCCGCCCGCAGCGCCACTCCAGCTAGTCCCAAAGCTGCTCTTTTGTCTCCTGTAGCAGTTTCGCAAGCACTCAAAACAAGTAACTCAATTGCTTCTGGACGGCGTTCATCTCTAGAGCGAAGAAGACTGTTTAATTCGTTAACTTTAATCGGTTTATCCCAAGCCAAAATAAACGTTTCTTCCGCATTAGAACTAAACTGACCGTGAGTGGCTAAATGTACCACCGGCAGCGGCTGCAAATTAATTTCATTGTTAAAAGATTCGGTTGTAAATTGTTGATTTAAAAACAATGGGCCGGGAACTTCCGTTTGAATTTGTTTTAATTCATTTTCCACATAAGCCAGGGCATTAAAACCGTGACGCGCTTGGGATAGTCCGGCAATTAAAGCTTTCAATTGTACCTGTTCTACAGGTTTAGGGTCAACAAGTTGTAGCCCAGGCGTTAAAGCGATCGCATACTTTTCAATTAAATATTGTTGACCGTCGTAAAGCACTGCCATCGGAATATTCCGCAAGGAACCATCTAACACAAATACCAATGTTTTGATATTGCTTTGAGCTAAATCGCTGGCAGCAGGTTGAATCAACCAGTTATATACTTGTTGAGATAAAGATTGCGATCGCTTAAGTATTTCGCGTTTTGTCAGGTTTTGCCGTAGCTCTTCTAAAATACTTTCTACTTCTGACTGAGCAATAGAAGTAGTGTAACGCCGCAATGGTTGTTTTGGCAATTTAAAGATTACCTCGATCCGGTCTGGTAAAATAATGGGATAGATAAATGCGGCGGTTTGGTCTTCCTCAACTACGGCATCAATCGAACGTTTGGCAACTAAACAAGCTTCTCGAAAGAAATTATCTAGTTCTGCTAATTGTAAGGATTCGATTGCTTGCCGCGCTGCGATCAGATTTTCTTGTTGCGGTTGACTTTCGGGAGATGATTGCAATAGTAAATCGACAAATTGCCGATAAACTGGTTCCACTTTTTCGCGGAAAGAAAATTGCACGTCGGAATTGATTGCCACTAAATCAGAACGCAGAGATTGGAGAGTTTTAACGGCTTGATCGTAAGCTGAAATCGCTCTGGCATTATCTCCCTTAATTTTCAGCAAACGTCCGATTTGCCATTGCCATTGATAAGCAATTTCTGACGCATCAATTGTTTGCGCGATCGCTAATGCTTTTTCAGTTAAGCTAAGTGCATCAGACTCCTGCTGTTTTTGTTCGTATAATTGACCTAATGTGCCAAGTGCATAAGATTCGGCGCGTGGATCTGGCAAATTTTTGGCTTGTTGGACGGCTGTCGCCAGCATCTGTGCAATATCGCCCGATACCGATTGCTCGATTGCTGATAGTTTCATCAGACTTTGAGCTAAGTCAATCCGGGCATAGACACTCGTTCGACTTGGGGGTAAACTATCAATTTGATCCAGGATCGCAGGCCACAAGGTAGAGGCTGCTTTTGATTGCTTGTCTTCCAATAACAAACTCAGTTGATTGAGTTGAATTTGGATTTTGATTTTAGGGGAAGGAGAAGAAGCGATCGCTTCTCGATAATAATTTAAAGCAGTTGGGTTATCTCCTTTAGCTTGAGCGGTTTTGCCCAAACCGAGAAGCGCTTCGCTAATATATTGGGGCGATCGCACAGTGCGAGCCACTGCTAAACTTTGTTGAAAAACTGCCTCAGCCCGATCTAAATCGCCGGTAATTCGCAAAACGTTGCCCAGGTTGTGCAATCCCGCCACTTTGAGCGCAGAATCGGGTTGTTTTTGCAGCATATCGCCGACTTCTGCCAAAGTTTTCTCAGCCAAACGATAAAGCCCCAAAGCTTGCTGTGCAGTAGCTTGATTGATGCGACTGCGAATCGCTCCCGATGTGTCGCCGATATATGCATAAACCTCAGCCGCCCGTTTCCAGCTATTTAAAGCCGGTTCCCCTTGTCCCCGCGCCAATTGCAAACGACCTCGAACATCTAGGGATTGGGCGAGAATTTGAGAACGATCTTTAGCTGGTGTGGGATGGGGTTTAGTTTCGAGGAGAGAGAGACTTTTGGCGATCGCATTTTCTGCTTCAGTCCATTGTCCCAATTGTTGGTAAACCAAGGAAAGATTGGTTAACGCCGCCGCCTGCCAAAGTTTATCTCCAGCAGTTTGGAAAGCAGTTAACGCCCGTTGCAAGATAACACCCGCCTCAGAAAATCGTTGAATTTCGTACAAAGTTCTACCCTGTTGCATCAACCCCTGGGCATTAGATACATTTTGAACGATAGGATTAGCTACAATATGGGCGACAGTAGGCAATGCTGCGGCGCCCAAGAACATAGCTACAAGTAACAGAACGCTTCCCCAACGATGCGATCGCTTCCATAAAGATGGGATGATTGATAAAAATATAGATCGTTTGTTGTTCATATTTTTGTTATTTTGTCAACTATATTACGATTTTCTTAGTCAATCAACACCAATTTTGCGTCGGGACGGCGCATAATATTAGAGAGCTTGATGCCAGACTTATTCGATAAAATCTATCATGCTTGGTACTGATATCCTGAGTTTTCGGGAGTTTATGACGCAGGAAACTTTACCGCTGGCTACCATCCAAGCTGCGGTGTTTGAATTTTTGCGCGATCGCGATGATGTAGTAGTATTTGGCGCACAGGCAGTCAATGCCTATGTGGAAGAACCGCGCATGACGCAAGATATTGACTTGATGTCGGTGCGTGCAGAAGAATTAGTCGAGGAATTACGGCAATACTTGGGAGAGCGATTTCACATTGCCGTGCGCGTGCGAGAAGTTAAGCAAGGAGAAGGGTATCGACTATACCAAACACAGAAATCAGGTAACCGTCACCTGGTAGATGTCAGGAAAGTTAAGGATTTGCCCCCGGCACAACGGATTGAACAAGTGCTAGTAATGGCTCCGGCAGAGTTAATCGCTAGTAAAGTAATTTCTTACCATCAGCGTCGGGGGAAACCAAAATCGGGTACAGATTGGCGTGACTTGGCAGTGCTGTTATTGGCTTTTCCCGAACTGAAGCAAGAGTCGAGCCAAGTTTTAGATTATCTCAGAGCAGTAGCAGCCAGCGACAAGATTCTGGAATTGTGGCGGGAAATTGTGGAAATGGCGATCGAGCCGGAAGAAGATGAAGGGTATTAGGCACTCAATCTCAATTTTCCCATCGCGCGATCGCTCTGTAGCTATTTGTAGGGTGCGTTAGCGGTAGCGTAACGCACCATCCCGCCATATAGTGCCGCTGCGTAAATCCTAGATTAATTATTCAGTCGCGGTGCAGGGCAGAGAATTGATCGATACCAACTCTCGCGAGGCGTTGCGTTTGGCACGTTAGCAGTAAGGATAACCTCGCCATTGGCACCTTTAACCCAGCCAGTAGCTTCGACAATTTCGGTGTGCGGCTCCCCTGTCCCCCTGCTCCCTTGCTCCTCTACTCCTCTGCCTTCCTGTGCCTGTGAATTAGGATTTACCCAACCAACATCAAGGGCATTTTGGGACAGTGCTTCCCTGGGATTCGGAGGTAAACCGCCGCGCCCAGTGATGAAAAATTCGTTCGCAGCGTATCTGGTGCCTATGGGACAATCTGGAGCGATTAATCCAGTAATATCAACCAAGTTGGCTGGTAATTCTATTAATCCAGAACTGGGGTCAACATCGGGAGTATTGATTGTTACTGTGCCTGCTTTGGTTCTCCCAGTAGCAGTAATGTCACTTTCTGGCGTGGTTGCAGCGCGAGGTTGTGTGCCGAAAATTGCTTGTGTATTGATGGTAACATTGCCTCCCTCGAATTCATCGGAATTGGCGCTGATGTCGCTATTTTCTAAAGCGGCAAATACATCAGCATCGATGGTGATATTGCCACCGACGATCGCGCTACCAGTTGCATTAGTGGTGATGTTGCTGTTGCGACGCAAGATTAACAAGGGAGTTTGCAGAGTAATATTTCCTTGACCTTTGACGGTATTAGCCAGAATTTCGGCGTTGTTGTCTAGAAAAATGGAGTTGGCTTGAATTTCAATGTTACCTGCTGCGCCGTTTCCCTCACTGTTAGTATTTAATTGAGCGCCATTAACGATACCGAGCGCCCGTGTAACAATACTAATATTGCCGCCATCGCCTACACCTGTTGTTCCAACGCCGCTGAAGGCAGCTGCAAACCCATCGAACATAACTCTCTGGCGAGCATTAACTATCACGCTACCTGCTTTTCCTTGTCCCAGCGTGTCGGCGATTAATTGAGCGCCGTTGGTGACAAAAAGCGAGTCGGTGGTAATTGTGATGTTGCCCCCTTCACCGATAGCTGTTTTGTTTACGGCGCTAAAGGCTGCACTGACGCTTCTATTCCTACTTACTCCGTCAAAAGTAACTGAAGAAGAAGCATTAATTATTACATTGCCTGCTTTTCCCTGTCCTTCAGTGTCAGCTCTCAGTTGACCGCCGTTAGTGACAAATAAATCGTTGGTGATGATATTAATATTTCCGCCATCACCCACCCCGGTTGTTTCAACGCTGCTGATAACCCCACTGGCATTTCTTATGGGTTCATCAAACGATACGCTATCCCCATCAAACAATGCGCGATCGCGCGCAATAACAGTAATGTTGCCTGCATTTCCCTGTCCCTTAGTTCCAGCAATCAGTTGACCGCCATTAGTCACAGACAACTCGCGAGCCTCAATTTTGATGCTTCCCCCATCTCCCTTAGCGCCAAGCTCTACCGAGCTGAAGGCATCACCCCCATTAAAGGACACGCGATCGCGGGCGTTAACGATCAGATCGCCTGCCTTGCCCTGTCCCTTGATGCCGACAACCAATTGAGCGTTATTACCGACAAACAGCTGGTTGGTGGTGATATTAATGCCACCGGCAATACCCACCCCTGTTTTTCCCACATCGCTGAAGGCGGCTCCACCGCTGTCAAAGGAGACACTCTCGCGGGCATCAATTGTGATATTGCCAGCATTTCCTTGTCCATTTGTGACAGCTTGTAGTTGAGCGCCGTTGGTAACAAAAAGCTCGCTAGTGGTGATGTCGATCTCAGTAGCATTGCCTACGGCTTTGCTTTCTACCGCGCTGAAGGCTCCGCTGGGAAAGCCCTTGCTATCTACCCCATCAAAGGAGACACGCCGCGCATCGATCGTCACGCTGCCTGCGTTGCCTTGTCCTCTTGTGCTAGCAAAAAGTTGAGCGCCGTTAGTCACAGACAACTCGCCAGTGGTAATGCGAATGCTACCGCCATTGCCCTTTGCTGTCGAACCCACGCTGCTGAGAGCAGTAGAACCCCGATCAAAGGAAACTGTATCGCGGGCATTGACGATCAGATCCCCCGCACTTCCTTGTCCAAGAGTGCTGGCAATCAGCGCTGCGCCATTAGTGAGAGACAGCGAGTTGGTGTTGATATTGA
Organism: uncultured bacterium; assembly: GCA_964463555.1. Classification (GTDB taxonomy): domain Bacteria; phylum Cyanobacteriota; class Cyanobacteriia; order Cyanobacteriales; family Aerosakkonemataceae; genus Microseira. The sequence continues at coordinate 25,907 of CAYXCW010000080.1, read as the reverse complement.
TGTCACCTGCGTCACCCATAGCCGTTTGTGCCACAAAGCTGAAGGCAGCACCATTGCTACTGAACCAAATACGATCGCGCGCATTAATCGTTATGTTACCTGCGTTTCCTTGTCCCCTGGTACTGGTATTTAGTTGAGCGTCGTTGGTGACAGATAGCGATCTGGTATTGATGTTAATGCTACCGCCCTCACCTTTCCCTGTTTCTTCTAGTCTGCTGAAAAGACCACTACTCAATCCATCCAAAGAAACCGACGAGGAAGCATTAACGACTATATTGCCAGCCTTTCCTTGGCCTCTTATACCAGTAAACAGTTGAGCCTTGTTGGTGAGAGCCAGCGAGTTGGTGGTGATGTTAATACTACCGCCCTCACCCTTTCCGGTTTCTTCTACGCTGCTAAAGGCAGCACCACTTCCACTAAACACAACGCGATCGCGGGCAATAATATTAATGTTGCCTGCATTTCCCTGTCCTTTGCTTCCAGCGAGCAGTTGAGCGTCATTAGTGACAGATAGCTCATTAGTGGTGATGTTGATTCCACTTGCGTTACCTACCCCTGTTTCTCCTACATTACTGAATGCTCCACTGGGCAATCCTTGACTATCCAATCCATCAAAAGCAACCCGATCGCGGGCATCAATCGTCACGCTGCCTGCATTTCCCTCTCCTCTTGTGCTGGCATTTAGTTGAGCGCCGCCAGTGACAGTCAGGGAGTTGGCAGTAATGTTAATGCTGCCTGCATTTCCCTGTCCTCTTGTGCCAGTAACCAGTCGAGCGCTCTTGGTGGCGGAAAGCGAGTTGGTAATGATGTTAATGTTGCCGCCATCTCCCTTTCCTGTAGTTTCTACTGTGCTGAAGGCAGAACCGCCATCAAAGGAGATGCTCGCGATCGCTGCGATCGCTATATTACCAGCCTTTCCCTGTCCAAATGTGGCAGTGCTTAACAAACCCTTATTTGTCAAAGAAAGCGAGTCTGCTGCTATATTGATGTCGCCGCCATTTCCTATGGCTTGATTGTCTACGGAATTAATCGCAAAGCTGTCATTGGCAATGACAATTGCACCCGTACTATTAATATCAATATCTCCAGCCATAGCATCAATTGAACCCCATCCTTTGCCAATTCCTGCTATTAGCCCACTTCTTCCTGCAATCTCGACGTTGTTGGCAGTAACGGCAATACTTCCGCCCCCGCCAGCGGATACATCCACCGCAGAACCATTAATCAGAGATACATCTGCTCTTTGCACACCAGTGGGAAAACTCAAGCTACTATCAGCGTTTAAACTTACCGTACCTGGAGTTGCTAATCCTCCTAATTCTACCCTGCCTCCAGGTGCAAATAAAATTCCATTATCGAGTTGTACGTTGCCACCGATTAAGGCCAAAGTTTTACCAGGCAGTACTTGTAAACCTTCACCAGTCGATTGATTGACAATCCGTCCAGGATTTGAGCCAATTTGCAAGCCAATCGGTACATTAATAGTCAGCAGAGGTGGAGTATTAGGATTAGTGGCGCTAAATTCATATCCATCGGCAAAGCTGATACTACTTGCACTGCTGCCAAAAAACGAACCGCCAATATTTAACCTGGCATTCGACCCAAAAACAATCCCATTGGGATTAAGTAAAAATAAATTCGCCGTACCATTGGCGCGAATCAACCCATCAATGCTAGTAATCGACCCACCCGTGACGCGGCTAAAAATGTTTTGAATATTACCAGTATTATTAAAAAAAGCTTCCCCACCTGTGGGAACGGAAAATTCCTGAAAACTGTGGAAAAGGTTACTACCTGCCGTCGTTCCTCCCTCAATTACGCTCCTCGTTCCCTGTAGGTTGACCGTGGTATTATTTGGTAGAGTAGCATCTGGCACAATTTGCGCTGCCGTGGGGTCAGCGACCGATAAACAAAACAAAACGCTGCCTTCTAGCAACCCAAATCGGAGAGGACACCCTTTCATACGCACAAGCAATCAGGTTTTGCCGCAATGATGGGGATCGATTGTACTAGAAACGGTTGTCTAAGTCCAAACGAACTTTTGCGCCGGACTTATGCTTATATTCCGGGTTTCGATGAAAAACGCCGCCAGAAAGCTGGTTTCTAAGTTTTGTTCGGGATAGAGAGCGATCGCATCCACACCCCCGCCAAAAATACCTGCCCAGTTGGAGAACCCAATGCATAAGTTCCCTACCCTGGGACATATCTATTTTCAGAGAGAGATACCAAGCTTTCCGAACATCTAAGTATATAGGAGATAACTTATGGCTACCTCGACTCCCTATAACAGTCTCTTCGGCTATGGTCTGGTAAATGCATCGGCGGCAGTGGCGCGAGCAATTGGACAAAACCCCTTTGCAGATGTCCCCAATTCAGGCAACGATAATTGGGGATTAGATATGGTCAAAGCTCCAGAAGTTTGGAATCGAGGCTTCACTGGTCAGGGAATTGTAGTTGCCGTTATCGATAGTGGAGTTGACTATAACCACGCTGACTTAGATAACAATATCTGGGTCAACTCAGACGAAATTGCTGGCAATGGAATAGATGATGACGGCAATGGTTTTGTCGATGACATTCGGGGTTGGGATTTTGTCAATCGCGATAACAACCCGATGGATATTGATGGTCACGGCACTCACGTCGCGGGAGTTATTGCTGCCGAAAAGAACGATTTTGGTGTGACTGGTGTCGCTTTCAATGCCAAAATTATGCCGGTAAGGGTACTCGATTCATCTGGCGGCGGCACTCATGCTGATATTGCTGCTGGAATTCGTTATGCCGTCGATAACGGTGCTGATGTCCTTAACCTCAGCTTGGGTGGTGCGTTTAATGCTCCTGAAGTAGAGCAAGCGATTCAATATGCCTTTGAAAAAGGAGCGGTTATTGTTACCGCAGCAGGCAATGATGGCACGTTGCAACCAGATTATCCCGGTCGCTATGCGACTGATTTTGGCATTACTGTCGGCGCAGTCGATCGCAATGATGCTATGCCTTATTTCTCCAATCATGCTGGTAATAATCGTCTAGATTATGTGGTTGCTCCAGGAGTAGATATTCGCTCTACATATCCTGGTAATCGCTATGAAACTTTCAACGGTACATCAATGGCTGCTCCTTATGTAGCGGGGGTTGCAGCTTTAGTTTTAAGTGCCAATCCCAATTTATCTCCGGCGGAGGTAGAAAACTTACTGACGATAACCGCCGATTCGGTTGGCGTTCGCTCTGCCAGTCTTTATGATGGTTTTTTCAACCTCTCTGGCGACAGTGAGTTTTTTAGGGTTTCCCCAGGTTTGCTGGCAGATGCGCCCCAGGGATTGCGTGCCTTGGCAGGAGATGATTGGGTTGAAGGTTCGTCAGATGGTGACATGATGAATGGTAACCAAGGCCAGGATTTAATTGGCGGCAACGGCGGCAATGATATCATCTGGGGCGGTAAAGATAGCGATGAAATTTATGGAGACAGTGGTAACGACACCCTCAACGGCAACTTGGGTGATGATTTCGTTGCCGGAGGCTCTGGAGATGATATTGTCCGAGGTGGCAAAGATAACGATATCGTGCTGGGCGGCAGCGGCAACGATCAAGTTTTTGGGGATATTGGGAGCGATCGCCTCGATGGTTACGCAACCACTGGTGTAGAATACGACACTCTCACCGGCGGTACTCAGTCGGATACGTTTGTCTTAGGCGGTAGCTGGGGCGTGTCCTACCAAGGAGAAGGACATGCGATCGTTACAGACTGGGAGTGGGAATTTGATTATATTGAAGCCCTCGGTAATGCCAGTCAATACTCGCTCAGTTTTGGCAGTTTAGGAGCCGGTACTGCTGCAAGCGATACGGGAATTTATTTCGGTACTGACCTAATTGCAATTATTCAAGATAACACCAACGTCAACATTTCTAGAGACTTCAATTTTGTCTAAAACAAGGGGCTAGGGATTAGGGGTTATATGATGTCCGCCCAATTGCCCATAATAAAAAACCTCATACCAAATCCGCTTTGATCGCCCCTTTTATGCCGAACGACTAAAGTCGCGGCTACACAAACAAAGCCCGCCTATGCCTCCGGCACGCTGCGCGAACGCGGGCTATAAAATTAAGGTGGTTTATAACTCGGATTTGGTATCACCGAGTTGTTGCTTAGGGACACGGCATTATATATATCTGGGATAAACAGATAACTTTAATCTTGCCGTGTCCCGGCTGCGGATTATGGGTAATCTTAAGAACATGATATGAGCAATTAGCAATTACCAATTACCAATTAGCAATTACCAATTACCAATTACCAATTAGCAATTAATTTTCCGCGATCGCTGCTGATGCAATCTCGCTTAAGCCAACCTCTTGCAACAGATTAGCCCAATTTTGATCGTTTGAGTTATTGCGACGCAATTCCGCAGCAGTTGTCAGCGCTTCGTACCAAATCCCATTGCTAGCATAAAGGGAAACTTTCTGCTGTGGTGTCGCGTTCTGTAACTGAGTTTCAACTGAAGTATTGAGTGAGGTTCTTTGAATCCATCCATTAACCGAAGAAATCCTCTGAGCATCGGACTCGCAGGTAATGTTGAAATACCAATTATATACTTTGCCAATTTCTAGCGGTGGTAAATTGGAGGGCAGGGAAATCCTCATCACTCCTGGTTTTGCAGGGAGTATTACGTTAGTTTTGTAAACTACATTCTCGTCTTTGTCCTGCAAGATAAACTGCCCTGTAAATGGAGGCTGATAGGTAATATAAAACCAGAAAGTTGGTCGTTCGGCAGTGGTTAATCCTCCGACAAATTCCGCAAGCAGAAATTCATTAGATTGAATAGATGGCACTAAAGCTGTAAGATGCTTTTTATCAGCCACATTAGCTGCTGAATTGATGTTTCCACAGCCACGGCTTCCTGCTCCAGATCTGCGACCTGTAGGCGCTCCCGTACCGGGTGGTAGAGGTGGTGCGGCGAATACAACGTTTGGAACTGTTGCCGCTGGTCGATTCGATTGTCCGCTAGGCGTTTGTCGTGCTTGCACTTGCGTGCAGCTAAAGATTACCAAACTGGTAGCAAGGAAGAATTTACCGTTTAGTATTTGCTTAAATCTTTGCTTTTTCTGGTTCAATTTCATAATTTACAGAAGTTAAAATAAACTGCTTTTGCCCAGCGTAAATCGCAACACAACCGCTCGTTAATACTAATCCCAAGGCTGATGGAACGAGCGGAACCCACTTGCCTTGTACAAACAGGATATAACAAAGCAGGATTAATATCCCCAGCGCTGCGCCTTCCAAGATTAACCAATACAATTGCAAGCGCTTTGCATCCCCCGTGAGTGACCACGCGCACCAAATCACCAACCCTCCCGCAACCGACCAGCCCCAAATCCAAACAATTTCTCCCCAAACAGGCCAAACTGATAATAAGGGTCGCCCATCTTGCACGGCGCTGAGAATTTGACTTACCATCTGTGCTTGCACAATTACTCCCGCCATTCCTTGGTAAAAATCTTTACCAGCACTGAAGGGAGTGGGAATAAAATCGTTAGCACTGTGAGCCGTGACGCCAATCAAAACAATGCGATCGCGCACATCCTCTGCCTTTATTTTCCCGTTGAGAACCTCTGCCAAGGTCACAATTGGGGCGATCGCTTCTGGTGAATGATAGGCGCGGTAATTCAGTAATATTTGATACCCCCAACTATTCAAGGTTTGATATCCGCCCATGCGTTCTTGCAACCGCTCAAAGATAGTATTGCCAATTTGTAAATCTCCCTTTGGGGTGAATTGAGCAGAAATCCCTTCTGCCTTTAAGTAATAAAATGCTAGCTGAGCGCTGAGAGCGTAGGGAGTTGTACAAGGCGATGAAGACTCTGGTTCCATTCCTAAGAGATGGCGACGCAGAACGCCGTCGGTATCTTTAACAACATCGCTAAAACCAAGGCGTTGCAGGGGGACATCAGGAGGGGGTGAAATACCAGGGTGATTCGCCGTGCGATCGCTCGCTTTGCAAATCGCAAACAAGTGATTATTCCTCCCCATTAAAGCCGCTAATTTTGTGTTAGTTTTTGCCGGATCGTCGCGATAAATATCTAAACCAATCGCACGCGGTTTGAACTGTGTCAGTTTCTCCAAAAGTCGAGTCAACGCTACATCGGATATCGATCCAGTTCTGGGATTCTGTTCGGGCAATTTAAAATCTTCTTCCGTCACCGTTACGATTAAAAGCCGCCGCTCGGGTGGTTCTTGTGGACGCGATCGCATCAGTTGGTCATAAGTTTGCAATTCCCAAGCTTGCAATATCCCTAAATAACGCCCTGCCATAACTAAAGCAGTGACAGCTAAGCTTGCTACCAGCACAGTTTGGAGAAGTTTTTTCAGCGATATGCGATCGCTAGAAAAATCTTGTGGGTTCGCCCTCCCCGCCCCGCACAAATCTTGCCAAGTCGGTGGAATTTCGGCGGGATTCTGACAAATCACAGGTAACCAAGTTGCGTAGGGATAATCTTTTTCCAACCCTTCCAACCTTTCTCGCGCTTCTCGCACCGAAGCATACAAAGACTGTCCCCTGACAAAAGCGGTGAGAAAGTACTTTAAAAAAGCTTGCGCCACTGCATCTGGCACGAGTTCGCGCATCACAATAACTTGCGGAATATCCAATTCCAGAAGTTCTTGCGCCAAGCGCAACCCATCACAAGAATTGAAAATTGTCAAGCGCAAGCCCTTGTTAATCGCTTTTTTGAGCGCATTTCTTAATTGATCGAGAGTAATTGGATCTTCTTTTTCATTAAGCCTAATTAGCCCTTTTTCATGGCTGGAACTATGCCCCGCAAAAAATAGAATATCCCAGTCTTGCTCCCAAAGTTTTTCATTAAACTCTTTGAGCGTCGGTTTTAATAAAAATTCGATTTCTGCTCGCTCTGATAATCCCTCTAAATAAATTCGATCTTTGCTAATATCAATTCCTTCGTCATCACCAAAAATTGCTAAAATTTTAACTTGACCCTTAGCATTATTTATCTCTAACTTTTTCGTTCGTTGATACTCTGGAGGACTCAAAGCAACTTCTGCTTTGGGGTAACAATCGAACAATTCCCACTTATGCCAGGGCAGTTGCCACAGTTCCAGTTTGTTAGTTTCAATCAAGATTTCAATTTCATCAGTTGTATTCAAATTTCTTTGCAATCCATCTCGGATTTTTTTCCAGTTTATAGATGGCGAATTCAGCCAGTCATTAAGACTATCTACCAGATCCGTACCAAGTTGAGTAGAAGAAACATTTGTCACTTGTTGATCTGGTATCGTAAACGCGCGAACCCCTACCAGTCTCTGGTGGTAAGCTAGCTGCCAATGAATTAATTTGTCTGCAATTTTAGGCGCAGGCGGCAACTTACCTGGAATTTGAATAGCTGTTTGAGTCAGAACGTTATTTTCGCTAATTCGCAGAATAGCTGGAAACCCTTGCTCAAAGCTGCCTTTCATCAGTGTTAGGATAACTCGCTTTCTCATAGACGCCTGCTTGCGCGATCGCTTATCTACTTGACATCCTCCCCCTGCCTTCAGGCAACGGGATTGCAAAAATTACTCCTTTTTATAGAATCATTTTCCCAAAAATCTTGTCAATTGATCCGCTCGCACCTTGCTGTTAACAACCAAGCCTTATTTATTTTTATAAAAAAATATTTTGCCAATTCAACCAAGCGATCTCAACAGTAATTGGTCTTAAGAAGGCGTCAGATTTTAAAATCAAATATTCATAAAGTAGAAACCCGATTTATTAAATAAACCCAGTTTCTACTTTATATATCAATTGTAGAGCGAAGATAGCAAAATCAATTTTCCGCAACTCTAACCATTGCTGTCCCTACAGGGATATCTCCCATCAATCCCTGCTTCATGGCAAAAACCCGATAAAGCACAGTTTCTCCTACCTGGTTCATTTCGACGCCATTCAGCATCACCCTAATATAATTATCAGGCGCTACTGGTTGAGGAAAGTTAATTGCCACGCTGCCCGTACTGACTGCCACATTCGCTGCTACTTCTTTCCCTGTTTGATCCGTAATCCGAACTTGCCGCACGCTTCTCATCTCTCCTGGTAAAGCGATCGTTAGACTTGTTAGAGGATACCCCGTAACGGCTACGTTAATAAAATGGCTATCGTTATTAGCACTGGCGATACCCGAATCAGCAATAAAAGGAGCGCTAAAGTTAAACCGCATCTGTGCCTGTGCTTTAGGAACAACAGCGGTAGCTAGTATCAAAGCAGATACACAACCATAAATAAGACTTTTCACTTTCAATCCTCCTGAGTGGATAAAACCTATCAATTGATTGTTTGGCTTTGGTTTGATTGCCTTCAATCAATAGAATGATTTACCCACATGAGATTAGGCTGATTAACACATTAAAGTTAGATGAGAATTTCAACTTGTCGCTCAAGCTCTAGTTTTGCCAAAACTTATACTTCTTGCTAAATTCAGCTAAACCGCAAAGCGCAAAAATGTTACAAACCGCAGCATCGGAAAATATAATTTAATATCAAACATTTTTTATCCTTCTCTGCCATCGGTTAATCATAGTGAGAACTGACACCATTTTCTATAGTTTGTTTCAGGAATTTCCGAGCATCTTCTTTGAACTCATCAACCGTTCCCCGGATGAAGCAGTTGCCTATGAGTTCACCTCCCGCGAAGTCAAACAGCTTGCCTTCCGCCTGGATGGTTTATTTTTGCCAACAACCAACGAACCTGATAAACCTGTCTACCTAGTCGAAGTTCAGTTTCAGCCAGATCCAGACCTCTACTACCGCTTGTTTGACGAACTTTTTGTCTACTTAAAGCAGTACAAGCCACCCCATCCTTGGCGAATTGTCGCTATCTACCCCAATCGTAGTACTGAACGAGAACAGACGTTACACTTTGGTCAAATTTTGACTTTAGAGTCGGTGAGACGAATATATCTGGATGAATTAGGAGAAGCAGCCGAAAACTCTCTAGGCGTGGGAGTTGTTAAGCTAGTTATTGAGCCTGAAGCAACGGCAGTGCAGCTGGCAAGACGCTTAGTTGAGCAAGCGAAGCAACAACTAACCGATGAAGTTGTTCAGAAAAACCTCATCAATTTAATTGAGACAATTATTGTCTACAAATTACCGCAAAAGAGCCGCGAGGAGATTGAAGCTATGTTTGGTTTAAGCGAACTCAAACAAACCAAAGTTTATCAGGAAGCTAAGCAAGAAGGCTTAGAAGAAGGAAGGTTGGAAGGCAAGCAAGAAGGTTTAGAAGAAGGTGAACGACAAGCCAAGTTACAAGCCATAGCGCGACTGCTGCCAATGGGTTTGAGTGTGGATCAGATTGCCCAAGCGCTAGATTTGCCGCTGGCAGTAGTTCAGCAAACTGCTGAGCAAATCAGGAGTCAAACACTGTTATTTGCACAACAGAATGTGGCTGCTTTTATTGTATTGTTGAACGAACAGCGATCGCTCTTTTCTCCTGATGACTTGACTGAGTTATATCGCTTAGTTACTTCTCTACCAGATCAGATCGAAGAACTCTCGCAAACTCTGTCAAATTGGTCTGAAAATCGCTCTGAAATTCTTGACGCAAAACGCCAACTTATCGAATCTTTGTCTAATGATTCGCGAGCAGAATCACCCAACAAACAAACTCTCATAAATGCTATTGGGCAAACTTCTTCCTCTGGTGATTCCCAGTCCTCCAACACTACCTCGTGAAAACGTTAACTTTATCGCCCCAGAAACCGGGTTTCTTCAACAATACCTTTGCCAAAAAGCTGATACCCGCGCATGGTATCGCTACACAAACAAAGGCTGCCTCCGCAGCCTGCAAAGATTTTAGCCCTTGCCTTGCGGGCGAGAGTTTGTGTAGCCCCATGCTTAAGCATGGGGGCGTTTCAGACGATTGGCGAAGGTATTGTTCAAGAAACCCGGTTTCTAAATTACACCCTCGCTACTTCAGCAAACCGGATTTTCAGATAATCTTCTTCCATCTTCGCACCGGCAGGTTGCAGCGCTGCCAAAGCTTGGGGCAAAACTAAATTGCGGCGATGATTGCCAATCCTCACATTCAATTCATCCCCAGTTTTACTCAACTGAATTTGGTCTTTCGCAATTCCCGGCAAGTAAAGTTCCAAACTGTATTGATTTTTTTCTTGCACCACGCGGACAGTATTTTCCTGGTAATAAACCTTACTAGGATCTTCATCCTTATAAAGCAATTCCTTCAATCGATCTAGTGCTGCCAACCCGCACATTTCTTCTGAAAATAAAGGAACTTCCTTCACCGGCAAAGGATGAAAGTTATCATGAATTTCTTGACGATATTCCTTTTGATTTTCTTTCCAACGTTGGAAGAAAGGATCTTGCACCTCTTGCGGAATAATCCGATTAGCCACGACTAAATCTGTGGCAACGTTATACAAACTCAAGTAAGCATGGGCGCGTAAAGATTCCTTGATCACCATTTTTTCGGGATTCGTCACCAAGCGCACCGATGTTTGAGTATTATCGGTTAAAACCTTCTCCAAAGCTTCAATTTGTTCGTAAAACTCGTAAGGCGCATCCATCACTTCTTTATCAGGCAAGGAAAAACCAGCAATTGGCCTAAAAATCGGTTCAACCAGCGGTCTAAGCGCCACAGAAATCCCTTGAAATGGCTTATAAAAACGCCGCATATACCAGCCGCTAACTTCTGGTAAACTGAGCAATCGCAGCGCCGTTCCCGTAGGAGCCGAGTCAATAATTAAAACATCATACTCGCCTTCATCGTAGTGGCGTTTCATCCTCACCAAGCCGAATATTTCATCCATCCCTGGTAAGATTGCCAATTCTTCCGCCTGAATGCCATCAAGTCCCCGCGCCTGCAAAACTTGGGTAATGTAGCGCTTCACCGCTCCCCAGTTTTGTTCTAACTCTATCAGCGCATCCAATTCCGCACCCCACAAATTAGGACGAACCAGTCGCGCTTCGTGCCCCAGTTCCATATCAAAACTGTCTGCCAGCGAATGAGCAGGGTCGGTACTGAGAACGAGCGTTTTATAACCCAGTTCAGCGCAACGAAGTCCAGTAGCCGCTGCGACGGAGGTTTTACCCACTCCCCCTTTCCCCGTCATCAGAATTAAACGCATGATTTCCCTGTCCTGCCTGAGAATTGTTTACATTAGTTTACATTATCGATTATTTGTTAGGAAACAGGTGCTGCTTCAAAACATCGATGCGCGAACAATCCCAATAATCTATGTGGGAGACAATCAAGTCATCTGCATTGAGTCGTAACTCGCTCCAGCCGGGAATAGAAATGCGGGGTTTCCAGGGGAGGGGAGTATTCCACGACAGCGTCCAGCGAGTCACAATCGTCTCTCCGTCGCGGCGAATGTCGTGCAGATCGAGTTTTAGGTTCAAAAACCAAGTGCCGATAAACCCTATCATCTGCTGATACCGCTCAATTCCCCGAAACTCATTCATGGGGTCTTTAAAAAACACATCTTGGGCATAAATGCTGTAAGTCTGGTCAAGTGGAAATTTTTGATAGTCTTGTTTTAGGATTTCAATTATGTCCATTACCCTACTACCTTTTTGTTGTTTTTTGCTAATAGCTAATAGCTAATAGTCTTAAATGCAATTAGCCATTAGCCATTAGCCATTAGCCATTAGCTGACTTCATGCCAAAGACGTTCTAACTGATATCGCCATGCTGCCATTGTTTCTTCCCGTCCGGCTGAACCTTGATTGATATCGCCCATGAGTCCTTCTTCGTAGAAACGATCTAGAGTTTGGAGTGTCGCTTCTAGAGTTTGTCCTTGCAGCTTAGCAGCCTTAATAATTTGACGCATACGACTTTCTACAAGCTGGTTGAAGAAGTCAGAAATACCTCTTTGATGCAAGGACAAAAGTTGGTTTACGGCAGACTCAAAGTCAACAGCAGTCAAACTTTCACAACCGTGTTGAAATACACCCCATAAAACTCCCTGATGTAAAGCGTAACGGGTTTCTAGGGTGTTGTCAAAGTTGGCTTCTAAAAGTTGTTCCAGGAAAGGTTGAGCTTCTAGTGCTGAAGTGATAGGGATTAACAATCGCAGCCAAGATTGGTCGTCTGAAAGTAATACTAACAGGCGTAAAGAAGGGGTATCTACCTGCCAGGAGTTGGGAGCGATCGCTTGCAAATCCGCTCCAAATAATTCCGCGAGCTTACTATCAATTTCTGCCGGTGTCATAAGTATATATTGTTTTTGACTTATTACCCATTAGAACAAGAATTTTCCCCAATAAGAAGCCCCCGACCTCTGCCGGGGGATAGAAATTTTAGATGGATTATTGGTTGATGGCTCGGTTTGCCAAATTCTGGTTGCTCACCAGTCTCCTCAAATCCGAAATCTAAAATCTAAAATTAGGCGAACCATTCTTGAACCGCTTCTTCCTTAGTATTGGTATTCCGCGATGGAGTTTCGCGCTTAAAGTTCATGTGAATCGAACGGTTTTGTTCGCCATCCGACGCCACTGCCACAATCGGGAAGTCAATTACACCATCCTGGAACGACAGCTGGAAGCGGAACGTGCCATCCGGATTTAGTTTAATCGGACGCCCGCCAATCGTCACGGTAGCATCGGGTTCCGTCGCACCGTAAACAATCAGTTCGGCATCAGCAATTAGCCAGAACTGACGCGGCATCGCGTAAGAACTGATGGCATGAGAGCTGACATCGTAGGAACTCACCCCGTAAGAACTGAGCGCGTAAGAACTTTCCGGCACCGAGTAGGAGCCAACCTCGTAGGAACTGACTGCGTAAGAACTGATTGGCACTGAGTAGGAGCCAACTTCGTAGGAACTTACGGCATAAGAACTGACTGGTATGGCGTAGCTGCTGACAGCGTAAGAACTCACCGGCACTGAATAAGAGCCAACTTCGTAAGAACTTACGGCATAAGAGCTTACCGGCACCGAGTAAGAGCCAACTTCGTAAGAACTTACCGCGTAAGAACTTACTGGTACGGCATAACTGCTCACGCCGAAGGAACTGACTGCGGGAACGTAAGAACTGACGCCGAAGGAACTGACTGCGGGAACGTAAGAACTAACGCCGTAGGAACTGACTGCGGGAACGTAAGAACTGACGCCGTAAGAACTCACCGGCACTGAATAAGAGCCGACTTCGTAGGAACTCACCGCGAAAGAACTTACTGGTACGGCATAGCTGCTGACGCCGTAGGAACTGACTGCGGGAACGTAAGAACTAACGCCGTAGGAGCTAACTGCGGGAACGTAAGAACTGACGCCGTAGGAACTCACCGGCACTGAATAAG
>CAYXCW010000080.1:0-12506 GCA_964463555.1 uncultured bacterium | reverse complement strand
CCGTAGGAACTGACTGCGGGAACGTAAGAACTGACGCCGTAAGAACTGACGCCGTAGGAGCTAACTGCCGGGACATAGCTGCTAACTACTTCATAGGAGCTAACTGCCGGGACATAGCTGCTGATTGCGTAAGAACTGACGCCGTAGGAACTGACTGCTGGAACGTAGCTGCTAACGCCGAAGGAGCTAACTGCCGGGACATAACTGCTAACTACCTCATAGGAGCTAACTGCTGGAACGTAGCTGCTGACTGCGTAAGAACTAACGCCGTAGGAACTTACTGCTGGAACGTAGCTGCTGACTGCGTAAGAACTAACGCCGAAGGAGCTAACTGCCGGGACATAGCTGCTGACTGCGTAAGAACTAACGCCGTAGGAGCTAACTGCTGGAACGTAGCTGCTGACACCGAAGGAGCTAACTGCCGGGACATAGCTGCTGGCTGCGTAAGAACTAACGCCGTAGGAGCTTACTGCTGGAACGTAACTGCTAACGCCGTAGGAACTTACTGCTGGAACGTAGCTGCTGACGCCATAGGAACTAACTGCGGGGGCGTAGGAACTAACGCCGTAGGAACTGACGCCGTAGGAACTAACTGCGGGGGCGTAGGAACTGACGCCGTAGGAACTGACGGCTGGAAAGTAAGAGCTGACAGCATAGGAGCTGACTTGATAGGAACTTACAGCGTAAGAGCTAACTTCGTAGGAACTTACGGCGTAGGAACTAACTCCCGATATAGAGCCAGGGACTTGCTGCATGGAGCCGAACAGAGAACCGGCAATTCTTTGTGCTTCGGTATCTGCGGCTGGGGCAAAAATTTTATCGATGGGACTTTGAACTACTGTTATCCGCTTGCTGGAGGGGTCTAGCTCTAGTAATGTGCGACCGCGCAGTTCTTCATCCCAAGAAACGGTGATAAATTGCTCTTCTACCCAGTCGGAGGGATAGAGGGGAGGAACGCGCACGGCTTCGGAACGAGCTAAAACGAGCCAGCGACCATCGGCAGTACGGTAGCCAATATCGACTACGTAGTCGCGATCGCTCACCGGCACCGGCAAGTACCATTCCCTGGCTAGCTCGTCGCAGGGATACTCCTGAATGCTATGGGGACTTTGGCTATCTAGCTTGATATCGGTGACGTCGTACAGCCGCAGGGCAATTTGTTGTCCCCCGGCGCGTCGCATTTCTTCCTTGCGATCGTTCGGAATATCCCAATAGGCATAAGCCCATTGCGGATCGCGAGGCAGGAGAACGATCAGGCTTTCACCATAACCACCGGGTAACTCGGCTAGCCCTTCATCTACGGATGAAAGGTCTTCACCAATGTTATCTTCTTGACCTACTTCAAATTTTGTTGCTTCCACTGCTTCTTGTACCTCCTGCGTATTTGATTGACTCGGTGAAATTCTGCTGCGTTGTATTTCCTGTATGGCTGCTAGTAGTTGCGACTTTCTCATCCGACTGTAGCGAGAAATACCACACTCACTCGCTACTCTACGTAGTTGCCGCAGGGTCATTTCTTCTAAAGGTGGGCGTTCTTTTGCCATAAATGCGTTCTCCAGTAGTTTGAGTAACAGCTATGTTTTGCCTTTTTGAGTATCTTCCCAATCAAAATATTGCTTTTCTCTCGACGCTACATCTTTGGATAGCTCTTGCCCATTTTTGCTTGGATGACACCAGCAACCGTTCAAAGACATCTGGGCATTCGCTCTTGTGTGAGTTGCGATTTGTTAAGAATATGTTGCAGAAAAGTAGTTTATTAGGTCAAGAGGTGTATGGCGCGATTATGAGTAAATCTACGCTGTTATAGGGAAATCGGGGATCGTTTTGTCATGAATTCTTGATAAAAGGGACAAAACTGCTCCTGATAATATCAAGGTTTCTTGACAAAGCAGCCAGAGGGAAGAGCGGCTGGGGAAACAAGGCGGATGTATCAAGGTTTGTATAACCACATCTTGCACCAAGCCTAGAAATAAATATCTGACTCAAAGCTAAAACCCGTTGAAACGGGTTAATATCATGTCCGGTAGCATCGGTAGCTTAGCCCTTGCGGGTTTAAAAATTTTCTCGTGATTTTCCAGCATGGCTGGTAAAACCCGCCCCTACTCCCGTCAAAAATATACATAACCTAAGCTAGCGGACATCATATAAAACGTTGATTTAAGTTAGCTTTAGCTAACTTAAGCTTTCAGATGTGAAATTTATTTGGGGGTTGTTTATTGGGTAGGTGCAAGATGTGAGTATAGTCATAGCTGAAGAAACCCGGTTTTTGTGCAAAACCGGGTTTCTGTGGGCGGAAAATCACAAAAATTTATCTAAACAAGAACAGCCAGAGAGGAATCATCAGCAGCAGCATTACCGTGGATAGGAAGATACTGCTGGCAATCAACTCTCGATCTAGGTCGTATTCTTCTGCCAAAATTAAGCCCATAAAGGCACTGGGCATCCCTGACATTAACACTAATGCTAAGCAGGGGTCGCCTTTTATGCCCAACAGAGTTATTCCGATGCCAATCAGTCCTGGTACGATCGCAACTCTTAAGCTACTGGGAATCAGCGCTATGCGAAAGCTTTTCCAACCTGAGATTTGCGCCAGTCTGATCCCAATTAACAGAAAGGCACCGCAACTGACCACTCGGATCGAACCTTCTAGTCCAGATTCAATCAGAGCTGGAAATTCTATTGATTGAGTTAAATATCCTAAAATAAACGTCCACAGGGAAGGCATTATCAACAAATCGCGTAAGTTAAGCCACCAATGATGCTCGCTTTGCTGGCGACCAAAATAACTGGCAACTAGAACGCCAAAAACATAGGGGCCAAAAAGGTTGTGAGCGATGCTGTAGAAGACTGCCAAATTCAGCGATTCCGAGTGGATTAATGAAGGAGCGATCGCTAACCCCACAAACCCGGTGTTTCCCAGCATCGCCGCCAAGATCAAACTACCCTGGCGCGAGCGATTAAACCAGCTGTTATTGGCCTTTACTAAAGCTAAACTCGGCAATAGTTGCCAGCATAAGTAAGACAGTCCCAGTCCCAAGGTTAAGGCTACCAACGTCACCAAGGGGGCTAACCCCCAATTCCCAGAAAAGTTCGTCTGTCTCGCTAGTGCCAGAATTTCTATTGGTACGCCAACCCAATACAGCGCCCGTCCCAATAAACGCGGTAGGAAATTAGGTATAAACCGAAACAACAGTATTCCTAATCCCGTCCAGAGGATGAGAGGGGTATAAATATCAAATAGCGTGTTAGTCATAGGTTATGGGTAGATGGTCATCAGTTGGCTGGCGATTTACTCGCAGCATTTAGTAATCAATCAGACCAGAAAGACCCTCGCAAGCAAGGAAGGCAAGGAAGACAAGGGAGATTCTTCCCTACCACCAACTACTGACGATCGCATCACTTTGACAGTCGATTGCTGTCTACTGACCAACGCTATCTTAAAACAGTCATATCCCGGATGAACCAACGACCGTTTTGGCGCACCAAGTCATACTGCACCCGCAGATTAGAATCGTAAGATTCTCGCCGCACTAATCGCTCGCCTCTGTAGTGTTTGGCTACTTCGCGTACCTGTGCTTCTACTTTGGCTTGATTTTCATCGGCTTGGGGAATCTGGATCGAACCGTTTTCAATCGTATGCTCGAATTCGCGATGCCAGTTGCTTCTCCTTGCCGTGCGAGCGATCGCTTCCCAGCGCGAAAGTGCTGGATTGACTAATATTTGACTTAATCGCTCGATTTCGTGGTTAGAACCCAAGGCTTCTGATTTTCGCTCCAACCAAGTTTTAATTACTTGCTCGGCGACTGCTTCTGTCGGCGCGCCTGCTGCCGTTAATGGATCGGTGACAGTCACGGCTGGTTCTAACAACGACCGATCGAGAGCGATCTCTAGTGGTTCTCCTGCTTGAGGCGATCGCGCTTGTTGTAAGTTTCTGTTGATCGCGGCGATCGCTTGGATCAACAAAAATAACAACGCTCCGATGCCCAACGCCGCAACCAAGAGCCATATCAGCCGCTTTTGTTTAGCTTCCCTAGAGGAGGCGCCATCGGGCGACACCAAATTTCGCCAACCCCTTGACAAATTCTCCAACTTCTGATCTAGCCATCGATTGGTGCCGCCGCGTCTGCCGCGTCTGGTGCCAGCAGCACCGGGGCTACGCGGCACTGCTGTGGCGGCACTGCCTGGGGGCACTGGTTGACGTAAGGAAGCGCCTGGATCGAAGCCAACCGATTCGCCGATGGGAGCGCCGACGGTAGATGCTGGCATCGCTTCCCCAGAGTAAGTTTCGGTTTGGTAGGCATTGGTGGAACCGTTTGCCATGCGTTCGGCGGTAGGCATTGGGGTGCCTGCTTTCCCCAGCAAAGCGCTCGCAGTTGCTTCGGCGGTTCCAGATAACGGAGTCGCGGAGGTGCGGGGCAACTCGGCCTTGATTTCGGCTCCGGTTTGGGTACTCAAACGCGATTCAATCAAAGCTTGAGTGCGCTGCATCTGAGATTTCAGACGGCTGATAGCTTCTCGTTCCGCTTGAGTGGTAGAAGGGGATACGGGGGTGGAGACGCGCTCGGTAGCGATCGCTTCCCACTCGTTGGTGGCTTCTGCATCTTTTGGCAAAGATTCCAGCGCCGTTTGCACGCGATCGTCGGCGAAGTAATCTTTTAAAGAAACTTGTTGCTCGAGCAAGTCGCGGAAATGGGGAAAAACTTCTTCCTGCAACCAGCGTTCGCTATAAAGACACAATCCGGGCAATAAATCCGGTGCCCCTTGCGAATTTTCGCGAATAAAAGCTAAAGCTTCGTATTCTCCAGACAATTCCAAAGCGCGAGCAGCTTCCTCGGTTTGTCCCAACAGCAAGGCGCAGATCGATTGCTCCAGGTACACATCTTGACGTTTCCCCAGACGCATCAGCAGCACCTTGGCGCGCTGGATTAGTTCTGGCTGTCGCTGGGTAAACCCGCGTGCCAACAGGGCATACACTGCTAAGTAAGTAGCTACTGCCGAAGGACGGCGAGCTTCTTCTTCAAACAAAGCCTGCTGTTCGGTACTGGTGAGATAGACGCGCAGCTGCTGGATAAAACGGAGAAAGTTTTCCTTGTTTAAGCCAGATTGATCGTTGCCCGCACCATCGATGCCGCCGCGTTCGACTAGCATTTCTTGCAACAGCAATATCCCTTTGCGTCGCTCTTGGGTTTCTTCTAATGGAAGTGCTAGCAATTCCAATATTCTGTAAGGACGCAGCTTATAGAGGTCGGATTGAATTTCGCCTCGGACGCCAGCAAATAAACCTTCGCGTAATAGTAACTCTTGACCGCCATTTAAGGTTTCGGCGGCTTCTTCGTACCGACGTTGCTGCCATTGCTCGCGCCCCAATTCTAAACAGGCTAGGGCGACGGTTAAAACCATATCGGCTCTGGCGATTTTGGGTTCGCCAAACCTGCCGGTTTCAATTTCGGTAGAGGAACTGCTCAAATAGGAGCGGCCTAAATGCAATACCAGTTCGTATTCTCCCAATTCTTGCAGAATTAGCAAGGCTCCCAGAAACTCTTCATCAGTGATATCGATACTGGGAGGTTCGGGGTAAGAGCTTGATTCGACGGATGCAGTTACAGCCGTTGGCGACTCTGTTCGTTGAGGAGAGTCACTCGCGTAGGTTTTGGTGAAGAAATTGGCATCGTAGGCGCTACGCTGTTCTGGATCCGAAAGAACCCCATAAGCTTCATCGAGCAGTTGTCTGCGAGCCTCAATAGCTAGTTCTGAGTATTCGCGACGCGGCAGTTGTTGGACGCGATCGCGATATGCTTGCTGCAACTGTTCTGTACTTGCCTGAATCGGTAGACCCAGAATTCGATAATAGTCAAGTGGAATACGCACAGCCCACTTCCCTAACGGCGAACGACTGAATTAGCTTATGGTATCATTGACACTCCCAAGACCAAAGTCAAGGGAATTTTTTACATCTTCTCCTGCTCTTGCCCAGACTGAGAACCAAAGTCAGGGTTGAGGATCGGATTGCACGCCTATTGTAGCTACTCGTGGCTCTTCCCTTAGATGGGATGAGATATTGGTGCCAACAAAATAACCCAGGCTCCCGTTGGGGCGGGATACTGGTAACAGATATTGACTTTGACTCTTGCCGAAAGGATACAACAGATCGATGGTTAAAGAACGAACCCTCCCAGTTTTTCAAGCTGCTTCCGCCCAAATTACCAAGGAAGAAGGGCTAAAAGTTTACGAAGACATGGTTTTGGGGCGCTTGTTTGAGGATAAGTGCGCCGAAATGTACTATCGGGGCAAAATGTTTGGTTTTGTCCACCTCTATAACGGTCAAGAAGGCGTATCTTCTGGCGTTGTTAAGGCGATGCGTCCAGGTGAAGATTACGTTTGCAGCACGTATCGCGACCACGTTCACGCTTTGAGTGCTGGTGTCCCGGCGCGCGAGGTAATGGCAGAATTATTTGGTAAGGCGACTGGTTGTTCTAAAGGTCGCGGCGGTTCGATGCATATGTTTTCTTCTCCCCATCGTCTGCTGGGAGGCTATGCGTTTGTTGCCGAAGGGATTCCGGTGGCGACGGGAGCGGCATTTCAATCAAAATACCGCAAAGAAACAATGGGCGATCCCAATGCCGACCAAGTAACGGCTTGCTTTTTTGGCGATGGCGCTTGCAATAACGGTCAGTTTTTCGAGTGCTTGAATATGGCGGCGTTGTGGAAGCTGCCGATTTTGTACGTGGTAGAAAATAATAAGTGGGCGATTGGGATGGCTCACGAACGCGCTACCAGCGATCCAGAAATTTACAAGAAAGCCCATGCCTTTGGGATGGCGGGGGTTGAGGTCGATGGGATGGATGCCCTGGCGGTGTATCAAGTGGCGAAGGAAGCGATCGCTCGCGCCCGCGCCGGTGAAGGCCCTACTCTAATAGAAGCCCTCACTTACCGTTTCCGGGGTCACTCGCTCGCCGATCCAGATGAACTACGCTCTAAGGAAGAAAAGGAATTCTGGTTTACTCGCGATCCAATTAAAAAATTCGCCGCCTACCTCACCGAGCAAAATTTAGCCTCTGCTGAAGAACTCAAAGACATCGACCGCAAAATTCAAGCAGTTGTAGATGATGCGGTTAAGTTCGCCGAAGAAAGTCCCGAACCCGACCCCAGCGAATTGTATCGCTTTGTGTTTGCCGAAGATGAGTAATGGTAATTGGTAATGGGTAATTGGTAATTGGTAATTGGTAGTTGCTTAAAATCTTACCGATTACTATGGCTTATGCCTGGGAACTCAATTACCCATTACCCATTACCCATTACCTAAAATTACGAGTTATTTGCTCTAATTTGGCTACTTCATCGGCTGCGAGTGAAAAGCCCAATGCTCCAGCATTTTGCTTTGCTTGTTCCGCTGTTTTTGCGCCTGGAATCGGAATCACGTTGCCTTGAGCAATTAACCAATTTAAGGCAACTTGGGCGGGCGTGCGATCGTATTTATTTCCCAGTTCGCGCAGTAATGATATTACAGGCGCGATTTTTTCTAACCCTTGGCGGCTGAAACGAGAATCAAACTTACGCGCCCCCGTCGGTTCTTTAAAGTTTTCTAACGAATACTTGCCAGTAAGCAATCCTTGTGCTAAAGGGCTATAAGCCAGGATGGTAACGCCGAGATCGCGGGCTGTATCCACGATGCGTTCGGTTTCCACCTGCCGGGATAGCAAGGAATACCGCACCTGATTCGTCGCCAAGCGTACCCCCCTAGCCGCGAGAATTTTGTGTGCTTCCCGCATTTGGTCGGCAGAATAGTTGCTGACGCCAACGGCGGCGATTCTTCCTCGCTGCACTTCATCTGCCAGCGCGTTCATTAAGGTTTCTTGACTCATGAAAAAGGTAAAAGGCCAATGCACCTGGTAAAGCGCGACTTGCTCGACTTGCAGGCGCTTTAAACTGGCTGTGACGGCATCTGCAACCGATTCTTTGGTAAAGCGCCACGGCACCGGGCCGTATTTGGTGGCAATAATTACTGGAAGATCGATCTGTTTGATGAATTGTCCCAGGAGTTCCTCAGATAGTCCCATGCCGTATACTTCGGCGGTATCGAAGAAATTCACTCCCGCATTCAAGGACGCTTCAAACGCTTCCCGCAATTGCACCGGGCCGTAGTCACTGCCATAATTCCAAAACAGCTTGTCTCCCCAAGCCCAAGTGCCGACGCATAGGGGCGCGATCGCCGGACCATCTTGACCTAAAGTAATAGTCTGCACGCTGGTTGACCGTTTGTTTACAAAAGTTAATATTTTTTTAGTTTATCGTCGCTGCCCAGGTGCTGGGGAGAAGCAACTGAAAATTTAGGCGGCAGGGTTTATCTTAAAAAGAAGTTAGCTAATTCGGCGGGAATCTCCACACCATACGCTTCGTTGGTGTGGGATGAAAGCCAGGGCGTTGACGAGTTGATACCTTGACCGACACGAAGCTACGCTGGCTTAGAGATTGGTATCGACGAGGAAGCGCCACTCTCCTACAAACGAAGCGAACACAAGTCCCAAACCATGTTAGAGTAATCATCAATCCACTCTAATTATTCATGCTCAAAGCGATCAAAGTCCGAATCTATCCCACTGATGCCCAGCAAGCTCATCTTGCTCAGGCGTTCGGGTGTAGCCGATGGGTTTGGAATCAGTCGCTTGCCATCACGTCTCAAACTTACAAGGAGACGGGACGCGGCGTTTCAGCAATGGATATGAAAAAGCTGCTTCCGGCCTGGAAGAAAGAGTATGAATGGCTTTCTGAAAGCTATTCCCAATGCCTACAGCAATCTGTTTTGAATTTGGGTGCAGCATTCGGTAATTTCTTTGACGGTCGCGCAGGCTATCCCTCATTCAAGCACCGTCACGGTCGGCAGTCGATTCAGTATCCACAGAAAGTCGCGATTCTGAGTGATTCAGCAATTAAGTTTCCTGGCAAGCTGGGGACTGTGAAAGCAAAGATTCACCGGGATTGTGTTGGAAAACTGAAAACCGTTACCGTGTCGAGAATGCCAGATGGTCGGTACTATGCCTCATTGCTGTTAGATGATGGCACTGAAAAACTAGAGTTAAGCAGTGAGGGCAAGGCGGTTGGGATTGATTTGGGGTTGATTGATTTTGCCGTCACTTCTGACGGTTCAAAGTTCAACAATCCAAAACATCTCAAAAAGCATGAACGCAACCTGAAGCGGAAGCAAAGAAAGCTTTCTCGCAAGAAGGACAAGACGACCAATAAACGACGTAAATCCAAGCTTGCACTGGCAAAAGTGCATAGCAAAATCTCAAGAGTGAGAGAAGATTTTCTCCACAAGCTATCCCGCAAGATAGTGAACGAGAACCAAGTAATTGTGGTGGAAGATCTGGCAGTAAGAAACATGGTGAAGAATCACAATCTTGCCAAGTCAATCTCTGATGCAGGCTGGGGAATGTTTCAAACTATGCTCAAATACAAGGCTCTTCAAGACGGTAAAATCTATCTCGAAATTGGGCGATTCTTCCCATCGTCGCACCTCTGTAATGCCACACTGCTGCCGATTCCAAAAATGGATCTCTCAGTCCGTTCTTTTCTCTGCCCTCACTGCAATGTGCAGCATGACAGAGATGTGAACGCGGCAATCAATATCAGAAATGAAGGCTTGCGGATTCTGGCGTTGGGAACCAGCGCTACTGCCCTTGGAGGCAATGTAAGACCAAAGCGGTATGGGCGCAAGTCTACGACTGTAGAGGCGATTGCTGATGAATTGGGAAGCCCACACCGTACCGCAAGCGCGGTCGGTCTGGGTAGTTCACTTGTATCTAACCTCTGACATAAAATAGTCGAGGCGCAAAGAAACCGGGTTTCTAGGTAAAATAGTCGCTTTAAAACTAGAAATTTACGCAGAAACCCGGTTTCTAGCGCAAGTCGAGGCGCAAAGAAACCGGGTTTCTAGGTAAAATAGTCGCTTTAAAACTAAAAAGTTACGCAGAAACCCGGTTTCTAGCACAAAGAAACTGGGTTTCTATGTAAAAGAAATTTACCCAGAAACCCGCTTTCTAAGCAATTGGAAATAAGAGAGTTGGGATCTTAAAAGAAAATGGCAACGGGTGGTATTTCCAAACATCAGCTAGATTCGGCAAGTCAGCCAATGCCTAAAATAAAACTGCTGACGATGTTCCGATTGGGTTTATTTCAGATGGGTGTGGGTATCTTGGCAGTTTTAACTCTGGGGGTACTCAACCGGGTGATGATTGCAGAATTGGCAATTCCAGCGACGGTAACCGGCGCGACTTTGGCAATTTCTCAGTTTGTGGCACCTGCAAGAATTTGGTTTGGACAGATGTCTGATGCTAAACCGCTGTTAGGCCATCACCGCACGGGTTATATCTGGATTGGTGCTGCTTTATTTACGTTTATCTTATCGGGAGCGGTACAAATTATCTGGAAATTGGGTAATGCGGTACAAGCTGCGGGCGGTTGGAGTTGGACAGAACAAACTTACGGCTGGACGGCGCTGGCGGCGTTAATTTTTGCCCTGTACGGATTGGCTGTCAGTGCTAGTTCGACGACGTTTATGGCTTTGTTGGTAGATGTTTCCGATGAAGATAATCGCGGTCAATTGATCGGAATTGTTTGGACAATGATGACAGTGGGAATTGTCATCGGTGGCATTACCAGCCAAATTTTGTTGAAACCGTTAGAGAGTCCAAATCCTTCGTTTGAGGCGTTAAATGCATCAGTTAATTCGCTGTTTGTTATCGTTCCTTTAATTGTTTTGGGATTGTCGCTGCTGGCTACATTTGGGGTAGAAAAGAAATATTCCCGCTATACTTCTCGCTCGGCTTTGGTGAATCGGGAAGATAAAATTACCTTGGGAACCGCTTTGAAAATTTTAACGGCAAGTCGTCAAACCGGGATATTTTTTACCTTTATGTTGGTGATGACGACTAGCTTGTTTCTGCAAGAGGCGGTTTTAGAACCTTATGGCGCGCAAGTGTTTGATTTGTCGGTGGGGCAAAGTTCCCGATTGAATTCTTTTTGGGGAATTGGGATGTTGCTGAGTTTGAGTGCAACGGGATTTTTCCTAATTCCTCGTTTGGGTAAGCGCAGAACAACTGGATTGGGTTGTTTGGCATGTGCGGTTTGTTTTATCTTGCTGATTTTGGCAGGATTTAGCCGCAATGTGAATTTATTCCAGGCAAGTTTAGTGTTGTTTGGTTTATCTGCTGGAATTGGCACGACGGGGGCGCTCTCGTTGATGTTAGATTTAACCGCAGCAGAAACCGCAGGGACGTTTGTAGGTGCTTGGGGTTTGGCGCAAGCGATCGCGCGGGGTTCCGCCGTAGTCATCGGCGGTGGTATCCTCGATATCGGCAAAGCTCTGTTTACCGAGCCGGTGCTATCATACGGCTTGGTGTTTGCGACGCAAGCAGTGGGAATGGTAGCAGCAATCTGGTTTTTGGGACGAGTAAACGTGAAAGAATTCCGCGATAATGCTAAGGATGCGATCGCTACCATCATGGAAGGCGATTTAGACTGATTGGTAATGGGTAATGGGTAATGGGTAATTGCTAATCGCTAATTGCTAATTGCTAATTTACCTATTACCTATTACCTATTACCTATTACCTATTACCCATTACCCGGAATGACTGATTTTTGGACTGATATTTTAACCTTTGCCGAAACGACAACTGCTAGAGTCGGCGAGTATTTACTAACCCAGTTTGGACAAGTACAAGCGTCTCGCAAGCCTGATGGTAGCTTGGTAACTCAAGCAGATCAATGGGCGGATAAAGAAATTCGAGAAGCAATAGCATCTACTTTCCCCACACACGGCGTTTTAACTGAAGAAACCGCCCATGTTTTCCCTGATTCCGAATGGTGTTGGGTAATCGATCCTTTAGATGGTACAACTAACTTTACGCGGGGAATTCCCATTTGGGGAATTTCACTAGGATTATTGTATAAAGGTACACCTGTATTTGGCTACGTCCATTTCCCCCCCATCGCTCAATCCTTCCACGGCTTCTATCACCCATCACCGATTACCGATTACCCATTACCTAAGTTTGGTGCTTTTTTAAACAATCGCCCCATTCACACTAGCCCTGATGCACCCAGTCAAAATCACTTTTTCAGCTTGTGTGCCAGAAGTACAGATGTAATGAAGCAACCTTTCCCCTGTAAAATTCGCATGTTGGGAGTTGCTAGTTATAACTTTCTTTGCATTGCGTCTGGTGCGGCTTTGGGTGCAGTAGAAGCTACGCCTAAAATATGGGATTTGGCAGCAGTTTGGGTGATTCTTCAAGCAGCTGGTGGTGCGTGGGTATCTTTGGGTAAAGAGCCAATTTTCCCCTTGCAACCGGGTAAGAATTATGGGACTACTTCTTTGCCAACTTTAGTCGCAAGTCGGGCGGAATTAGTACCAGAATTTAAACCATTTGTGGAATTTTTGGCTAATAGGTAAACAGTGGACAGTGGACAGTGGACAGTGGACAGTGGACAGTTGACAGTGGACAGTT
>CAYXCW010000079.1:22724-35059 GCA_964463555.1 uncultured bacterium | reverse complement strand
GGGGTTAGGGGGGATCAAACCAACCATATTTGTAACTAGCAACTTGCGTTAATTATTTAAAAGCAGCAACACCAAAGGTGGCGTTAAACTTACGACACCAGATCCCAGCAGATTTATATTCAGCTAGATTGATGTTGTCAGGGATGGGGTAGGTTTGAGCGCCAGTAAACTTTTGCAAGGGAGCAAGAATTACATAATCTGACGCTTTAATTGGATAAGACGGTGGTTTAGTAGAGCCAAGCACATTATCAGAACGATGCAAGATTACCACTAAATCTGGCCCCATATTTGAGGTTTTAAAGGACGGATCAAGCTCTAAAAAGCGTTTGCCATCTTTGTTCAGAATGCGAACATTTCCTTCTGTAGAATGTTCCCCAGAAACAAAAGTGCCGGATTTGACAAGCTCGGACTTTACACCTGAAGTTGCAGCAGGTTGAGTCACAGAAGTTGCAGGAGGTGGATTGACAGATTCTTGCTTGGTACAGCCAGCAATCAGCATAACCGCGATGCTTAGTGTTAGTAAATACTGGATTTTCATAATTCAAACTTCCTAAATGTCGAGAACAACTTTCGGGGTTTTAGGTTTGGAAATACAAATCAGCACCAGTCCCAATCAGCGAAGCATAAACGCCGAATTTGTAGGCGGATTTATCTTTGGGATTTGTCAGAGCGATCGCCCCAACCAAAATAATAGTAATCGCTGTAAATGCCACAGCAGCCGCTTCAATGCTTTTGAATACTGGGTGTTTAATTTTCCCAATATCTTTAGGCATTTGCTCTCTCCTATCCATTTGCAATATTTAAGTTGATTATTACTTGTTAAATCGGTTGAAAAATGATGCTTTTATAATGGTTTTTGTAGCTCAAGCTGATATTTTGACTAAATAACTCTCAGGCATTTCTCAGCAAACTCTCATCTACTCAACTGATAGCCCCGATCGCTGGTTTCGGTGCGTTACGCAACGCTTTCGCACCCTACATTTACAGTGCTTACGCAACTGGCACATTAAACCTCAAAAATAATACGCTTGCTGTGACACTTGGCTTTAGATTATTTGCGTCAGTCCCGATCGAGTTCGGTTCGCTGTTTAGCTAAAAAGTATATCCTTCGATAGATGAGCTACAATTCGTGATATGCTAAGAAAGCAGCACTCTTCTAGTGTCCGATCAAAAAAGTCGCAGGTATTCTATTGAGTCTACCCCGTGCTGCGTCATCGTTCCGGCTGGTGGTTAAATGAAAAATGTCATGTGGGAAGTCAAACACTGCGCCAAATGCAGCAGTTTTGCGGTGATGAGCTTAGATGGATTTTGGGGCTGTTTGAAGTGTCGAGAGTTACCAGTGGATACTGATGACCAATGTGGGGAAAGGAAATGCGTTTTTTGTCGTAAACCGCTCATTTTACTGATGGAAGCTTGTCTGGATTGCGGTAATCAACCTCGCTACGAGGATAGAAAAATGCATGGGCGGCGGTTATATTAAAATCTGTTAAGGATTTTGCGTAGAATCAAACCATTATTCGATGCAGCGTTCACGAAGTGTGCCGTCAGGCGTATCGCTTAAACGTCTTTTTCCTATCCTGGCTCTAATATCGTTCATAACGGTATTGCTGGCGAACAGCTTCACGCCAGCGCGCGCCCAGTTACCCACGCCGGAAATACCCCGCCAGGAAATTCGCGGTGTTTGGATCACCAGCAACGATCTTGACATTCTCAAAGATCGTGCCAAAGTCCAGGATGCTACCAGTCAACTGCGACGGCTGAATTTCAACACCCTGTATCCTGTAGTGTGGAATTCTGGCTATGTGATGTATCCCAGTCCCGTCGCACAAAGGAAAGGTATCCAACCTTTTGTTTACAAAGGTACAGATGGACACGATATTTTAGCTGACTTAATTGTCCAATCTCATCGCCAAAACTTACTCGTAATTCCTTGGTTTGAGTTTGGTTTTATGGCACCTCCAACCTCGGAATTGGCAATAAATCATCCAGATTGGCTGACGCAAAAGCAAGATGGTAGCCAAACATCAATTAGCGCGGCGGGCGAGGTTAGTTGGCTCAATCCTTTCCATCCCGAAGTGCAGCAATTTATTACCGATCTCGTGTTGGAAGTCGTCACTAAATACGATGTGGATGGGATTCAATTTGACGATCACATGAGCTTGCCCCGCGAATTTGGCTACGATCGCTACACGGTTGCATTGTACGCCAGGGAAACTAATAACAATCCCCCAACCAATCCCGACGATCCAGCATGGATTCAATGGCGAGCCGATAAAATCACCGCGTTTATGTTACAACTAAACCAAGCGGTAAAATCCCAAAAACCTAAAGCAATTTTTTCAGTTTCTCCCAACTATTACGACTTTGCCTATAAGTTGCACCTGCAAGATTGGCTCACCTGGGTACGAATGAATATCGTAGACGAACTAATTGTGCAAGTTTATCGTCACGACCTCAACTCGTTTACTCCCAAGATTGTCCTTCCAGAAATTCAAGAAAGCCAACAAAGGATTCCAACAGGAATTGGGATTATGGCAGGATTGCGAAATCGTCCCGTTTCCATGCAACAAATTCAGGCTCAAGTACAAGCTGCTCAAGAACGCGGTTTAGGTGTGACATTCTTTTATTACGAAAGTCTTTGGGAACGCGCCCCAGAACCAGTTGCCGAGCGACAAGCTGCATTTCAAAATCTCTTTAGAACTCCGGCACTTCGCGCCAGAATATAATAGTGCTAATTGCTAATTGCTAATTGGTAATTGCTAATACACAGGGCGACCTAGAAACCGGGTTTCTTACTGCGATCTCTGGTTATAAAACGATGATTTTTTAGAGAAACCCGGTTTCTTTTCCCGTTAGCCATTAGCCATTAGCCATTAGCCATTAGCAAAATAGGTAATATTGATTCATCACCTTCACAGCCCTATTTTGACATCCGAGCGAGGTATTGAATGATGGCACAGGAAAATAATCTCCCTCAATCTCACTTGCCTAGACTTCCTCTCCCGCCTCAGATAATGGGATCTGAGATCGGTTCTTTCGCCTACAATACCGTCGCCAATCGGTTACCGGATATTGCCCAAAGGGTAATCGATGACAATAAATTTCCGCCATTTATTGCGAACAACCTGCAAACTCTGATTCAGGAATTACCCTACGGAGAGGTGCGGCTGCTAAAAGATACCGCAGCGCCCGATATCGCCGCTTGGAATGGTTATTTAAAACCTTACCTGGGAAACAACTGGTTGGATATTCCCTGGTACTTTGCCGAAGCGTATTTTTACCGCCGGATTTTAGAAGCGACAAATTATTTCATCCCCGGAGAATGGCAAGGTTTCGATCCGTTTGAAGCTCAAAAACGCCTGGGACTTTTAACTTCAAGTCAATCTATCCACGCATTAAGCAACCTCGTCAACAGATGGGTGTGTTCGGCACCAGAGAGGCACAGGAGTAATTTGATTACGCTGCTGTATATTTCTTTATGGGGCAATCGCGCCGATTTGAGTTTATGGCCTGCGGAATTAGGCGATCGCTCTAATATAGAAATTGAGCGGGAAAAAGCTTATGTTTTAGCAGATGATACCGATGCGATCGCAGATAAAGTTTCCCGTTTTAAAGCCAAGCGCATCGATTTTATCGTCGATAATGCCGGATTTGAACTATTTGGCGATTTGTGCCTGGTAGATTTCCTTCTAGCCACGAATGCGGCTAAAAAAATTCACCTGCACCTGAAAGCGCATCCGACTTTTGTATCCGATGCGATGAGAAAAGATATTCACCAAACAATAGAATTTTTAGCCCAGCATAGCGACGCTCAAGTGCAGATGCTAGCCTCGCGTTGGCAATGGTATATTGAGAGCGATCGCTTGCGTCTATGCGAAGATCTATTCTGGACATCTCCCCTCGCTTTTTGGGAAATGCCAGATGCTTTGCGCCAACAGCTATCCGAGTCGAATTTAATCTTGATCAAAGGGGATGCCAACTATCGACGACTGTTAGGCGATCGCCACTGGCCTTTTACCACTCCCTTTGAAGATATCGTAACCTACTTCCCCACTCCAATGGTAGCGTTACGCACCCTCAAAGCAGAATTAGCATCTGGGTTAAAATTAGAACAGATAGAAACCCTCAACCGCGAAGATCCCCAATGGTTAACTAACGGACGATGGGGAGTCATCCAGGGGAATTTGAGATTTTAGATGTTAGATTGCAGATTTTAGATGGTCAAATCTCAAATCCGCAATCAACTTAAATCTAAAATCTTAAATCTCAAATCTGCAATCAACTTAAATCTGCAATCTTAAATCTCAAATCTGCAATTGTTATGAACTTCTGTAGCGATAACGTCACAGGCATCTCACCGGAAATTATAGCAGCATTAATTGCCGCCAATGAAGGAACGGCAATGCCTTATGGCAACGATGAATATACGGCAGAACTGCAAATTAAATTTTCCCATTTATTCGAGAAAGAGGTAACGGTTTTTCCCGTTGCCACTGGCACGGCGGCAAATGCGATCGCTCTCTCCGTTATCACCCCTTCTTATGGTGCAATATACTGTCACGCCGACTCCCATATCAATCTCGATGAATGCGGCGCCCCCGAATTCTATACAGGAGGAGCAAAATTAGTTCCCCTTCCCGGAGCAAGTGGCAAAATTAATGCCGCCGACTTGGATATAAAACTAAAAAAAGCCGGTGCTGGTGTCGTGCATCACGTCCAACCTGCTGCTGTTAGTTTAACCCAAACCACCGAGGTAGGAACTGTTTATACAATCGATGAAATTCGCGCCATTTCTGAAGTAACGCACGACCATTATTTAACCTTACATATGGATGGGGCGCGCTTTGCCAATGCCGTTGTCAGTTTGGGTTGTACTCCTGCTGATATTACTTGGCGTGCAGGTGTGGATATTCTATCTTTTGGCGCTACTAAAAATGGCGCAATGGCAGCAGAAGCAGTGATATTTTTTAATAGCTATTTAGCCGACTTATTTCACTTCCGTCGCAAGCGGGGCGGGCATTTATTCTCAAAAATGCGTTTCTTGTCTGCCCAGCTAGAAGCCTACATTACAGATGATTTATGGTTGCGAAATGCCAGTCATGCTAACATAATGGCTGCTAAATTAGCGAAGGGATTAATGTCTGTGCATGGAGTAAAGTTACTCCATCCCGTTCAAGCGAATGAAATTTTCGCCGACTTGCCAGAAGTAGTAATTCAAGGATTGTATGCCGATGGTTTCCAATTTTATCGTTGGGAAGGAGAAGGATCTACTATTGTCCGTTTAGTCACAGCTTTTAATACTAGGGAACAAGATGTCGCCGCTTTTATCGAAACTGCCAAAAGATATGCAGCTCCCGCTTATTATGCCGAAATGGAGCGCACTGAGTGGTCTTTGAACTAGGCAATATTGGTAGCATATCAGGAAAAGCAACGATCGCATCAAAGTAGGTTGGGTTGAACGTAAGTGAAACCCAACCTACTATCTGGTAATTGGATTGATAGCGGATCTGCTCTTGGCAATTACCGATTACCGATTACCCATTACCTATTACCAGTGCGCTTGGATGTGACTAGCAACTGGCGCTAAAAACAGAATAAATTTGGCTTCCGGTTCCGACGGGTGGAAGCTTGAAAGCTAAAATAAGGCTGATGAGCAATATGCCTCCGGCACGAATCCCCGCACGGCGCGCATCGCCCATCGATCCACCACCGGGCGCGTAAGGGAGCGCTTCTCTAACCTCACTCTTGTTTTGTGAGGTTTCAATTTCTGTTTGATTAAGGAGTTGCTTAATGCGAGCGATTAACTTTCTGATTATCTTTCTGTTTTGTGTAGCTGTAGTTTTATTTAGCTTAGAAAATACCGATCCGGCTACGATTAAATTTGTCAAAGGGGTTGACATACAAGCACCTTTATGCATTGAATTAATTGCCGCTATGGGGTTAGGGGCAGTTGTAGCTTGGATATTTAGCATTTTGAGTCGGTTGCAGCGGTTCTTGGAATCGCGCAAGACAACGAGAGAAATTCGCCTGCGGGAGAGTCGGATTCAAGCTTTAGAAAAAGACCTAGAACAATACAAAGCAGAACTGCAAGAGCAACAACAGGCGCTATCATCGGCAACGGAAGAGACAGAAGCAACAGATACCCAGCCCAAAGTAACTGCTTAAAGTTGAATTTGACGATGGCACCAACCGCAAATCGAGAAGCTGCGTGGAACGATGGGCCGCACTTAGCGATCGCCCTCTTAATAGACTTAGCTCAGCGGGGGGAAATAGACCCTTGGGATGTCCAGGTAATTGAAGTCATCGACCGCTGCTTAAACGAACTAGCCCAAGGGGTGCAAACTCGCTGGTTAGAAACAGATCTATCCCAATCCGGACAGGCATTTTTAGACGCAGCGGTGCTGGTATTGCTCAAAGCCAATACCTTGGAAAGCCTCCAAGAACCCGAAACCCCTGCTGAATTACCAGAAGCAGAAGACCTGGAATTAGAAGAAGGCGGCGACGGACGATTGCCATTGCGTCTGGAACGCCAGTTACGCAGGCGTCCCACCGCCGTACCGCCCCCAAAACGTCCCGTGACGTTGCAGGAGTTAATTGACCAATTGCGGTTAGTCGCTGCCGCAATGGAAAAGCAATCCCCGCGCATTCGCCGCAGCAATTCTCACGCCAATGCCTCCGCACGCGCTCAAATGCGGGCAGCGCTGGAATTGGCAAGCCAAGAAAATCTCAGCGAAATCGCAGTTGAACTCGATCGGTTTTTGGCGGCTTATTGGTTAAATCAGCCTGGGGAACAGGATGGACTGACCCTCGATCAATTGTTAGGGTTATGGTCGCGATCGCGCAGCAATGGAGAGTATCCTGCCGATCTACCACCATCAGCAGAGGCCGATTTGACCACCACTCCTACCCCCGAACAATTGCACGACCGGGTGGGGGTCTTCTGGTCGCTGCTTTTGCTGTCGGCGCAATCTAAAGTAGAGTTAGTTCAACAGGAGTTCTACCAAGATCTAAAAATTCGCGCCTTATCAGTTTGATTGAACAACTAAATTGCGATCGCCTCTGTCAATGATTCCCGCTCTTGACAGAAAATTAAACAACAGATTTGATTTGCCATCAAATCCCCCAACTTTAGTAGCCAAGGGTTGAAGGACAAATATTGATGAAAGCCATGATTCTGGCGGCAGGGAAAGGTACCCGCGTCCGTCCAATCACTCACACAATTCCCAAACCTCTAATTCCCATCCTGCAAAAACCAGTGATGGAGTTTTTGGTCGAATTGCTGCGCCAACACGGTTTTGACCAAATCATGGTCAACGTCAGCCATCTAGCAGATGAAATAGAGAACTATTTCCGCGATGGTCAGAAGTTTGGCGTCCAAATCGCCTATTCTTTTGAGGGTCGGATCGATGAAGAAGGCAAGTTGGTGGGGGAAGCAATCGGTTCGGCGGGTGGGATGCGTCGCATCCAGGACTTTGCTCCCTTTTTTGACGATACTTTTGTGGTGCTGTGCGGCGATGCCTTGATTGACCTGGATTTAACCGCTGCGGTCAAGTGGCACAAATCACAAAAAGCGATCGCTACCGTAGTAATGAAAACCGTCCCCAAGGAAGAAGTTTCTAGCTACGGGGTAGTCGTCACCGATGAAACAGGTCGGATCAAAGCCTTCCAAGAAAAGCCAAAGGTAGAAGAAGCCCTTAGCACCAACATTAACACCGGCATCTACATTTTTGAGCCAGAAGTGTTGGATTACATCCCCTCTGGTGTCGAATACGACATCGGTAGCCAGTTATTCCCCAAACTGGTAGAAATGAACGCGGATTTTTACGCCGTGCCGATGGACTTCCAATGGGTGGATATCGGTAAGGTTCCCGACTACTGGCAAGCGATTCGCGACGTGTTAAAGGGGAAAGTCAAAACCGTTTCCATTCCAGGACGTGAAGTGCGTCCCGGCGTCTACGCCGGACTAAACGTGGCAGCGAACTGGGACAAGCTCGACATCACAGGGCCAGTATACATCGGCGGCATGACCCATATCGAAGATGGGGTGAAAATTATTGGGCCAACGATGATCGGGCCAAATTGCTGGGTGTGCAAAGGAGCCACCATCGATAACAGCATTATCTTTGATTACTCTCGCTTGGGGCCAGGGGTACGTTTAGTAGACAAGCTAGTATTTGGTCGCCACTGCATCGATAAAACGGGTGCATCGATTGATGTAGAAGCAGCCGCTTTAAACTGGTTAATTACCGACCGGCGTCAGGAGTTCCCCACCGAAGAACCCGAAGAACAACGCGCGATCGCCGAATTACTCGGAAATGGGTAATTGGTAATTGGTAATTGGTAATGGCTAATGGCTAATTGATTTAAGATTTTAGATTGAACCGATCTGAAATTTGAAATCCCATTAACCAATTACCAATTACCTATTACCAATTACCCATTCCCTAACTCGACAAATACGTATACCGACTCAAACTGCGTTCGTAATTTTGCAACAACAACTGAGATTCTGGAATCGTAATCTGATTCTCCAGCAGTGCTTGCTCGCAGCGGCGGCGGATATTTTCTACTAAGTCTTCGGCGTCGTACTGCACGTAACCCAAGACTTCGTTCATCGTATCCCCTTTGACCACATGTTCTATCTGGTAACCTTTCGGCGTCAGTTTGATGTGGACGGTATTCGTATCGCCAAATAAGTTATGTAGGTTGCCCATAATTTCTTGGTAAGCACCGTTGAGGAACATTCCCAAGTAATAGGGTTCTCCCGGCTTATACGAATGCAACTCTAACACCGATTTAACGTCCCGCAGGTCAATAAATCGATCGATTTTGCCATCGCTATCGCAAGTCAAATCTGCCAAAATTCCTCGCTGGGTCGGTTCTTCATCCAAGCGGTGAATTGGCATAATCGGAAATAGCTGGTCAATCGCCCAACAGTCTGGCGCCGATTGGAACACAGACATATTCACGTAGTAGATGGAAGCCATAATTTTTTCTAGGTCTTCCAACTCGTCCGGAACGTAATCTTGCTGCCGCGTAATTTCGAGAATTTTGTGGCAACATGCCCAGTAAAGTCGCTCGGCTTTGGCGCGTTCGGTTAAGCGCAAAATTCCTAAATTAAACCGACTGATCGCCTCTTCTTTAAATTGCGTCGCGTCGTGGTAAAATTCTTGGAAATTTTCGGCATTAATCGATTGGTAAGTTTCCCAAAGATAGCGAATCACTGGCGATTCCCCTTCTTGGGGAGGTTCCGGTGATTCGTGAGGCACTTCGCTGGTGCTGAGAACGTCGAAAATCAGCACCGACTGGTGGGAAGCCACAGCCCGCCCGCTTTCGCTAATCAGCGTCGGTACGGATACGTTGCGTTCGCCGCAAGCGTCTTTTAACTCGGCAACGATGTCGTTGGCGTAATTCTGCATGTTGTAATTTTTCGAGGCGTAGAAGTTGGTTTGAGAACCGTCGTAATCTACGCCCAATCCGCCGCCCACATCCAGATATTTCATATCGGCTCCCAGTAAAGCCAATTCGACGTAAATTTGACTGGCTTCCCGGATGGCTTCTTTGATGACGCTAATCGAGGAAATTTGAGAACCGATATGGAAGTGCAACAGCTGCAACGAGTCTAACAGGTTAGCCGCGCGCAATTGCTCGACAGCTTGGATAATTTCTGGTATAGTGAGGCCGAACTTTGCGCGATCGCCTGTAGAAGTCCCCCAGCGTCCCACTCCCTGCGTACTCAGTTTCGCCCGCACCCCTAAAATTGGTTTAATGCCCAACTGCCGCGATGCTTCAATTGCCACCTGCACTTCTTCGATTTGTTCGAGGACAATTAACGGCAGTTGTCCCAATCGCTGGGCTAACATTGCCGTTTCAATGTATTCGCGATCCTTGTAGCCGTTGCAGACAATTAAAGCACCGGGAGTATCCAACAGCGCTAAAGCAATCAGCAATTCCGGTTTTGAACCTGCTTCTAAGCCGAACTGATGGGGTTTGCCAAACCGCACCAAATCTTCCACCAGATGGCGCTGCTGGTTGCATTTTACCGGGAACACGCCGCGGTAGCCACCAGGGTAATTGTATCTGGCGATCGCTTTGGCAAAGCAAGCATTCAACCTTTCGATCCGGTCTTCCAAAATATCGGAAAATCGGATCAGCAGCGGTAGCCCCAAATTCCGCTGTTTTAGCGCCCTCACCAATTCAAATAAATCCAGCGAACCGCCCCGTTCCCCTTTAGGAGACACTGTAACGTGACCCGCCGCATTAATCGAAAAATACGGTTCGCCCCAGCCTTGTATGCGGTACAATGCTTCGCTATCTTCCATCGTCCATTTCTCGGTTATTTCCCGTGCCGCCGCAGACAGAAGCGCCAAAGGTTTAGCCTCTGTCAACGATAATGAATCAACAGAATTTCTCACTCGGTCTTCAACGCCCTTTTGATCGGTCGTCGGCTGTGCCCCCATGTCTATGCCCCCATGCAACAACTACCGACATGTCAGTTTAGCGCATCTACAACCCTTGCATCGTCGGTTTTTCCACTACTTTTGAGAGAATTTTTCCACCAACAAGGAGACGATGCCTAGAAACCCGGTTTCTGCGTCAATGTCTACTCGCCAAACGCACAATTTTTCAGAGAAACCCGGTTTCTTTTGCCTAGAAACCCGGTTTCTGCGTCAATGTCTACTCGCCAAACCCACAATTTTTCAGAGAAACCCGGTTTCTTTCCAGCTAGCTTCTCGATCAAAGTATCCCCAAAAGCTTTACGATACTAGGCTGGAACCCGAATTGTAACGCGCAGGTATTTAGAGTGGAACGGACATTTCTAGCAGTTAAACCCGATGGCGTCCAGCGCCAACTCGTCGGCGAGATTATCCGCCGGTTTGAAACCAAAGGTTTTACCCTCGTTGGCTTAAAGCTTATGCAAGTCAGCCGCGAACTCGCCGAACAGCACTACGACGTTCACCGGGAAAGGCCATTTTTCCCCAGTTTAGTTGACTTTATCACTTCTGGCCCCGTTGTGGCGATGGTGTGGGAAGGTGACGGCGTTGTCGCATCGGCACGTAAAATCATCGGCGCTACCAATCCCCTAACGTCTGAACCGGGTACAATTCGCGGTGATTTCGGAGTTAGTATTGGTCGCAACCTGATCCACGGTTCCGATGCGATTGAAACCGCCCGTCGCGAAGTTAGCCTGTGGTTTAAAGACGAAGAATTAGTCAGTTGGCAACCCAGTATTACTGCTTGGTTGTACGAAAAATAGATTGCTGACTTACTTTGAAATGATGCCATCGTTAAATCGATGGCGTCGCCGAGTCAGAAACCGGGTTTTTCTAAAAAACCCGGTTTCTGGCGTTTATTCATCAAAGGTTAAATGCTTGAGCAACATTTTTTCATTTGGCGAATCGGCTTGCATAAATAGACTATATTGATCTGGGGAGTAAAGTTGCGATCGCACCACATCCATTTTAGGTAAAGTACCACCCCGTACACGAGCATATTCCGGATAACTAGAAAACTCCCAATCTTCGGCTTTTTCAACTAGCCTAGCCCTCACCGGGTTCAAATGGATATATCGAGTTAAGTACAATAAGTATTCTTCTCGATCTACGTGAATAGCCTGAAATGCCCCTTGAAAAAGAGAACCCACCCTTTGATAGCGTTTGTTAATAGCCTTAGTATAAGACAAGCTAAATGCCTGCATTAAATTAGAAAAATTGTCTGTTTCGAGAGCAACTAATAAATGATAGTGGTTAGGCATCAAACAATAAGCGATTACTGCCGTACCATTAGCGATCAAATGATGCCTTAACTGACGCAAGAAATACAAATAGTTTTCGCGTTCAAAAAAGATGTTCTGACGGTTATGGCCTCGGTTATAAACGTGGTAGTAATTACCCGCTACAAGCGGAACCTGACGACGTGGCATATAAAATTGCACTCTGGTAAAAAATAGTTTGATAACTAGAAACCATAGCCCTAGAAACCGGGTTTCTGACCAAAGTTTCTGACTGCAAGATCTATCCTGCAATCCAAGTTTGTTCTAGTTTAGCTCGACCAAAAGCTCATTGACTGCCAGAAATTCAATTTTTCGCTCTAAATCAATCAATCTATCATCCAAGACTCGGCGCTAGAAACCGGGTTTCTTAAAGAAACCCGGTTTCTGTCCAAAGTTGATGAATGCAAGATCTATGATGCCATCTACAGCGAGTGAAATTCAATTTTTCGCTCTCAATCAATCTATCTATCATCCAAGACTCGGCGCTAGAAACCGGGTTTTTCTGAAAAACCCGGTTTCTGTCCAAAGTTGATGAATGCAAGATCTATGATGCCATCTACAG
>CAYXCW010000079.1:0-22624 GCA_964463555.1 uncultured bacterium | reverse complement strand
ATCTATCATCCAAGACTCGGCGCTAGAAACCGGGTTTTTCAGTTCAGAAAATATGCGATCGCTTACCCTTTTTCTACTTGCTGGCGGGTATCAATTTCTACTTCGACTTCGGGTGCGGGTGAGGGGGCGGTGCGTTTGGAGAAACCCCAGAGGAATAGTAACGCGATCGCACTCACCATTAACCATTCTGGTGGCACTAAATCTGGGTTAATCGCTCGCACGAGCAGGCGCACGCCCACCAAGGCTACGGTACAATATCCGGCATCTTCGAGATAAAGGTATTCATCCAACCAGCGGATGAATAAACCTGCCATAAACCGCAGAGTAATGACGCCAATAGTGCCGCCCAAAAGAACCAACCAAGTTTGTTTGGAAACAGCGATCGCAGTCGTAACGCTATCGAGGGAAAATGCTAAATCGGTGAGCGCGATCGTTGGGATGGCTTGCCAGAGGTTGGCAAAGCGAGGGCCGTGGTGGTGGTGTTCGTCATCTTCTTCGGAAGTAAAATGCTGGAATACCAACCACAGCAGGTAAGCCGCACCCAATACCTCGAACTGCCAGTATTTAGTCACCCAGGTGGCGGTTAAAATTAACAGCATTCGCAGTACGTAGGCGACTAGCAAGCCGAGATTAAGCGCCTGACGTTCTAGTTTCTTGTCTTCGAGTCCTTGGGCGATCGCCGCCAGAGCGATCGCGTTATCTGCCGATAGTACCGCCTCTAAAGCAATTAGAACCGGCAACAGCAGCAACGCCTCAAGACCTTGATTAAATGGAGAGTTTAGTATGTGGTCGAGCATTAAGGATTTTTCTTAACAGAGTGTTCAAACACAAGCTACGAGTAGGGGTTTCAGTGGGATCAGACCCAGCTATTTTACCTCAGCTTAACTTTGAATTGTGCCAAAGATACCCCCCAGGCAAGTAGCGATCGCCCTACTATTGTTGCAAGTTGTAACAAAATATTCCACCTGAGTGCCGATTTGGTTGAAATTGGTGAACGATTAACCTATCGATCTGGAGTTATACCACTATGTCTCTAAGCGATACTCAAGTCTACGTGGCGTTGGTTGTGGCCTTGATTCCTGCTATCCTGGCCTTCCGTTTGTCAACGGAACTTTATAAATAACAGCGCTTGAGGGTATGGGGGACTCTTAAGATAGGGAAGCTAGGGATACCAGGAGCTTCAGGTGCAGAGGAGAATTGGACTGTAGATTCTTCTCAGCTCCCCCAGCTCCCCCAGCTCCCCCAGCTCCCCCAGCTCCCCCAGCTCCCCCAGCTTCCCCAGCTCCCTCTATCGGGTGCGCGCGCGTTCGGTTTGGCTCTCAACCATCTGGCAGAAGCACCATTCAACTGTTAGGATGTTGACGCTGCTAGCTTGCTTGCCCCAGGGACTGTGAGACTCATTCGCGCAATGTTTCGCCACAATTCCAGCCCCAAGCAAAGCGGGTAAGTGTCTATGCTAATTTCTTGGCCATTTAGCCTATAGGTTGTACTTTACGACTGTTACCAACCATGAACGCAACTCAACCGTCAAGACGCGCCCCTGAAGCACCAGAACCTCGCCGCCGTCCTCGCCGAACTCAACAGCCGCGGCGCAGTAAGCCATACAATGCGATCGCGCTAGAAACATTTGCCAAGTTAGCGGTCAACGTCACCCTTTCTATCGCTGCTGTGGCTGCTTTAGTCCAATTGCTACCTTATCACTTCTCTACCCAAGCCAAGTTGCGGGAAATTCGCGAGGAAGTCAAGGAAACCCAAGCCCGCGTCAATGGCTTGCAAAACGAATTCAAACGCGCCTTCGATCCGCAACAAGCGAAAACTATGATGCAACAGCAAAGCCCCCGCGTCGATCCGGCGCGGCGTCAGATTATCTTAATGGACAAAAACGATCAACTAGCCGAACCTCAAGATTGAAACGGACTCAGTAGCTCGTTTAACCAATTTTCTACTTGCTGGCGCAGACGTGCTGCTGCGCTAGCATTTGAGGCTTTAGATTGAGACAAGTGTTCTAGAGAGCGGTGGTAGTCGGCGATCGCGCAATTCCAGTCGCCCAGCAGGTGGTAAGTCCGACCCCGTTCGGCATAGACGTGACCTTCTAACCATCCCAAACGCAGGGCAAAGTCAAAATTATCAATCGCCTGTTCGTATTCTCCCATGTCTCGAAATGTAATCCCTTGGTTAATCCAGGCGCGAATGTGGACGGGATTGAGGTCAATGGTTTTATCGTAGTCTTCGATCGCTTCTTCTAAGAAGCCTTGAGAAGCATAGTAATTCGCCCGATTGTTATAAGCACCCGCT
Organism: uncultured bacterium; assembly: GCA_964463555.1. Lineage (GTDB taxonomy): Bacteria > Cyanobacteriota > Cyanobacteriia > Cyanobacteriales > Aerosakkonemataceae > Microseira. Next base: position 20,329 of record CAYXCW010000079.1, on the reverse strand, counting down.
AGATGGGGATTGAGCTGGATAGCTTGGTTATAATCAGCGATCGCTAAGTCTAATTGACCGCTTTGAAAATATGCTAAACCTCGATTGTTATAGTCGTTTGCATTCCCGGCATTGCGCTCGATCAATTGAGTTAAAAGCTCAATTGTCTTGCTATATTCTCCTTGTTGTGCTTTCTCCAGCGCCACCTGACGCAAGTAATTGTCTTTTTCTAAACGAGCCTGTGATGAAATCTCTCTTTGGATAGATGCCGAACTAAAAATTGTTTCAGGATGAAAGCATTGAGCATCTTTCATATCCCGTTGACTACAATGAGACGCCACTGCTGCTAAGGGAACAGTCAAGCGACGCTGGTGTTGACCACTGTCTTGATTGTTGAGAGAAAAGCGAGCGTTCATGCGATCCTTTTTTTAGCGGTGGTTTGTTACATTAATTTATGTATTTTCAGAGCTTTATTGCTCTGTCAATGTGTCACTTGCTTATGTGTCTTAGGATAGAAATCTGCGTTTAGCAGAGAATATGTAAAAAGACAGATGATGCAAGTGCAATAGAGCCGGGTTTGATTGACCCAATATCAACTACAGTCTCTGACTTCAAGATTTCGGAAACAGATCCAAGTTTTTATGCCAATAGGTAATCTTTCCTAGCGATCGCATATGCGATCCACAATCGGTGATGCACCCAAAACAGAGGTAAAATCCAACGGATAGACACTATCTGTAATCCATCCGTTAAACACTTAAAAAGATTCCCATGACAACGGCAACATCCTATACCAATGCTCCAGATGTATCCGCAGATGACTACCTGGTTGTTGGTTTGGCGACCTGTTTCATTAAAGAAGACGGAGAAGTACATCAGGTTCCCATTGTAGAACCGATTCCCTCAGCAGCTTTGGAAGCAATTGTTAAGGGAATCCCAACTTCCTACCAAATGGCAACGGCTACGACCTTGGGAGCGGTTGTAGCAGGGGACAGACTGCTGCTGCCAGCAGAGTTCCCCGGCGAGGCACAGTTTGGGGCAGAATTTGTCGAACGAGCGATCGCTGCCGTCCGCACCTACAAGCGCAAACCCGCTGCCAAAACTATTATTCCCGCAGGAACTATAAAAAATGACTTCAACTACTCCGTAGATCGCAAACGGGTGCTAAACTCCCAACGCATCATCCGTACTGAGGACAACGTCAAACAGCACGAGTACACCCACAAGGTGCTTTAGCGCAGAGGAGCTGGGGAAGCTGGGGGAGCTGGGGAAGAAATTACTTCTACTTCCTCATCTCCCTTGTCTCCTCTGCCCAATTACCAATTACCAATTACCAATTACCCAAGTTAAACATGCTAAAACTTTACGGCGGTGCCCGGAGTCGCGCGTCAATTGTGCAGTGGTATCTAGAAGAAATCGGCGTTCCCTACGAGTTTGTGCTGTTAGACATGCAAAATGGGGAACATCGGCAACCAGAATTTCTAGCGATTAATCCAATGGGGAAAGTCCCCGCTATCGTCGATGGGGATTTTAAACTTTGGGAATCGGGAGCAATTCTATTGTATTTAGCGCAAAAGTATGGTAAAATACCACAATCGTTAGAGAAGCAAGCAGAAATTGCCCAATGGGTGCTGTTTGGGAATGCGACATTAGGGCCAGGGATATTTGTAGAAGCGAGTCGCGATCGCGAAACACCCCGCCTGCTGACTCCCTTAAACGAACTGTTTGAAAAGCAACCTTTTGTGTTAGGTGAAGAATTCAGCGTTGCAGATGTAGCAGTCGGGTCGATTTTGGCTTACATCCCGATGATGCTGAAGTTGGATTTAAGCGCTTATCCGGCTGTTTTGGACTATATCAAGCGCATGACCGAGCGGGAGGCGTTCCAGAAGGCGATCGGGGGAAGGACTGCGGCTTAAGCGCGATGGTCGCATAAACGTAAAAAAATTCGCAAAAGTACGCAGAGGGGCTTTCTCTCTGCGTACTTTTATGTTTAACTGACATCCTGCATCAGTAGTCCCACCCTGAAGGGTGGGGCTATACAGACAAAGTCCGCCTGCGCGGACTGGAAAATTCCACCCACATTCTCGAACTCCTTAGCTATTGTTCGCAACAGAATCATTTAAAGAATCATGACAGAATTGTTAACGCACTTTCCTAACTGGACTGCCCTCGCCCAACGTTCGCTTGCTGGTGAATTACTTACGAGGGAAGAAGCACTTGCAGTCCTTCGCGCCCCTGATGAAGTAATTTTGGAGCAATTAGCAGCGGCGTACCGAGTGCGCCGTCATTATTGGGGAAATAAAGTCCGGTTGCACTTTCTACTCAACGCACAGAGCGGTTTGTGTCCGGAAGATTGCCATTACTGCTCTCAGTCTAAAATTTCCACAGCCGAGATTGAGAAATACCCGCTGTTAGCAAAAGAAACCATTCTGCAAGCCGCCGGACGTGCGGCACAATTAAAAGCAGGCACATTCTGTATGGTAATCTCTGGGCGATCGCCAGGGGAAAAGGTTTTTGGCAAAGTTTTAGAGGCTGTACAAGAAATTAAAGCCAATTACGATCTAAAAATTTGCGCTTGTTTGGGTTTATTGAGCGAAGAACAAACGCAAAGATTAGCAGCAGCAGGAGTCGATCGGGTTAATCACAACCTAAATACTTCCGAAGATTATCATGGCGAAATTTGTACGACGCATAATTTTAGCGATCGCACTCAAACCGTCGAAAATGTAAAAGCAGCCGGAATCACCACTTGTTCTGGGGGAATTCTCGGCATGGGCGAATCGGATGACGATGTAATCGATTTAGCATTGTCCTTGCGGAAATTAGAAGTTACCAGCGTGCCGATTAACTTTTTAATTCCGATTCTCGGTACGCCATTTGAGGCGTTGGAGAAGCTAAATCCTCGTCAATGCTTGCGGATTCTTTGTTTGTTCCGGTTTATACTGCCTGCTCAAGAAATCCGGATAGCGGGGGGAAGGGAAGTGCATATGCGATCGCTCCAACCTCTGGGACTTTATCCAGCCAATTCTATCTTTATTGGCGATTATCTCACCACAGCCGGACAAGCTGCCAAAATGGACTTAGAAATGATTCGCGATGCTGGGTTTGTTTTAGAAGCACCCGACGGTTCTATTTTAGAAGGAAATCCCTTAGAAGGGATGCCAGAAACGCTTTCTAATCCATCATTTATACCTACCAAAAAGTAGATGAAAGAAACCCGGTTTTTTAGAAAAACCGGGTTTCTGGAGGGTGCGCGATCGCATTCTTTGCTCTGAAAAAGATGGTAAGTTATAATTAATAAAATCAAAGCAAAACGCCGTTCGTATGAGTTCTACTTTAGTGACTGGAGCAGGGGAAAGTTTAAATAAGTTAAACTACTCAGTAATAATTGAGCAGCAACAAGAGGGAAGTTATAAAGCTACAGTGTGGGGTTTACCAGAAATTCAAGCAACTGGAAATACGAGAGAAGCTGCCTTAACAAGTGTCCACCAGCTTTTAACAGCGCGTTTAGAAAAAGCTGAAGTGGTTTTTAAAGAAATTGCTTTGCCCGATTCAGAAAATCCTTGGATCAAGTTTTCAGGGATGTATAAGGATAATCCTCTGTTTAATGATATGGTAGCTGAAGTTGAAGCTTATCGTCGCGAACTCGATGCAGAAATGGAAGAATATTATCGTCAGATGGATGCAGTGGAGGAAAATAAGTGAGTTTGTGGATACTCGATACAGATCATCTGACACTTTGGCAAAATGAGCATCCACTTGAATTTGGGAAGATGGAAGAGTGCGATCGCTGTTCAATTTGATTGAGGGATTTGGGAGCGATTGCATCTCAAAAAATCACAAGCAATCTCACTGTAATCAAGCATTCAAAATAGGTTAGCTACTAGCAATTTTTTATCAAAAATATCTTTTATATTTGAATACTCCCTTTCCAACTTATTCTCTCTGTTTTCCTTGATTTTATCTTCTATAATTACTTTTAATATTTTAAATATTTCATCCTCTATGATAAAATATCTAGAGTTTTCTAAAAATTCAACTTTTTTTAATGCTTTTTCAAATCTTTTATCGTTTCCACTAATTTCACAGCTAACTTCAATTTCTTCAAACAGAACTTCTTTAAGTTTTTCATTTCCTTCCAAATCCTCTTTTTCAACTATAGCTTTGATGGCATTACTTATATTGGAACGCTCAAGCATTTGAACAGCCTCTTCGTTAAAAATTTTTACTTTGTAAAAATGAAAGTCTTGAGACACGGTTATTATCTCCTAATTTGTTTAAGATAATCAACTAATTCACGTAAAGTATTTACTTTCTCTAAACTAAAGATAAGGTTTTGAACCTGATCGCACTCATAATACCTTATATCGACAGAAGGATAAAGAGCTTGCAACTCTTTTATAGCCGCTTTGCCGTTATCATCAATATAGTTAACTGGAAAAACATAACGATAACCGCTTGGTTGCCTGCCATTATTCCACCTTTCTTTAAGTTTGTTAATAGATGACCTAAGATAGGAAGTACTAAAGTATTCTCCCATTTTACTAGGTGAAGTTTTACATTCGTAAATGTAGTTGCCACTTTCAAAAAATTTTGACTCCATGTTGAAATTACTCCTTTACATCATCTTGAACTAATTAAATCTGTTCTAAGTTTTCACTAGAGTATGCTTTAGGCTACATTCTTACGGCGAAAGTATGCTTTTACTTCACATTCTCTACCTAACTTACTTATACGAACATATCCCTTGACTGCTATTATTTTTCGTTCCATTAACCCTGTAATTAGTTCATCTGCTTGTGGCGATAAAGCTACAAAATCGGTTGCGGGTTCGTTGTTTTTCAAATTATCAACATAATCAACTCCGGGCTTCATCCCAAACTGTTGCATTAAGTCTTTCAAAACAGACTTAAAGGTTTTGTCAATAATGTTGCCTTGTTCAAAAGCATCAAGATTACTAAAATCAGGTAAATATGTAAGAGCTTGACTTAAAGCATTTTTGACTTGAGCGAATGAAACACGTAACATAAAAAGTCCTCCTAAATCATTTAATTTACAGATTGTTCTCGAATACTGTTAGCTCTTACAAAACAAGTGCTTATAGCTATTACCAGCTAAGGCTAGACTGTTTCGCAGCTTGACCCGTGCATTGCGCCGTTGTACGTTTTTTTACCTAACTTTACTTATAATAAGCTAGCTCTACTTAGCTAAATACTGATAAACATCAGCTTTTAAGCTAGGATTGCATCAGGAATTTTGGAGACTTCCAGCTATGGCATCGGCTAATGAGCAGTTTACCCAGGCGGCGAACCACTGGGACTTGGAAACGCTGTACGCAGATTTGGCATCTGTGAAGGGGAAGCGTTTGACACCCGTGGAGAAGCTGCACCTGCGGGGGTTGCTTTGCGGTTACAGTCCGGCTGAAATAGCTGAAAGGCTTGGTAAGGATGTGAAGGGAGTTGAAACTGATCTGTGTGCCACTATTTACAGGTATGTGAAAAATCTGCTGGATAAATGTAACGAGAAGATAGGCAATTGGAGAAATATTACTGAGTGGCTTGAGGAAGCAGGATATAAAATTCAGTGTGCTTCTGAATATCAAGTAAATAACTGCATACCTGTGGATATCTTAGGAAAAATAGCCAATGTAAAAATTGAAAAAGATAAAATAACAATTGAGATTGACCTGCGACTAGCAAAGCCACTAAATTCAGAAGTGGTTAAGGAAGATTTAAACCTTGAAGACAACACTACTAATTAGGGTTTTTCCTCAATTCAACTGCGTAGTATGGTGAAGCTGCTGACGGCGCTGAAGCGCTTACTACGAAGGGCGCGATCGCATCCTTATATCTAGTCCTGTAGTAGAGACGTTACATGTAACGTCTCTAATCATACGGTTAATGGTGTTGTAGGGGCTACTTTTACAAGTTTCCTTTGATCAAAAGCGAATTGTATTGATAAACCCGCCCCCCGCGCGATCGCATCCTCTATAAGCTTAAGAACGCATAGATACTAAATATCGTGAACTGGTGCGTTACGCGATCGCGCTTCACACCCTACAAATCAAGTGACTTGGATTTCAGCCCGCGAAGGCGGGCTTTGTTTGTGTAGCCCCACCCTTAAGGGTGGGGGCGTTTGGCAAAATTGGCGAAGGTATTGTCTAAAAAACCGGGTTTCTGGCGTCCAAAAAAAGCAGCTACCCCGTCTCCAGAGTAGCCGCCTATTTTTCTTTTAGATAATCCTGTTATCGGTTTATCTGAAACCAACTGCTGCTTGCCATACGAAAGCCAACAGCAAGAAAAACACCGGAATTACAGGTAGAACATCTACCAGGGGGTCGAAAATCGAATAAGCTTCAGGCAGTTTTGCCAACAACAGCGCTGCTTCCATGAATTATGTTTCCTCTCCAACACAGCTTTTCATAATTGTCGTATATCTTAACATGCTATGCGTCTTATGAATCGGGTTCAGGCGCAAGCCAATGACCAAATTCTTCCACAAAGCGATCGCTCACAATCGCCTCCCTAATCCTCTGCGTAAAACGGATCAGTTCGGTAATGTTGTGTATCGATAGTAACGTGTAAGCCAAAATTTCCCGTGACTTCACCAAGTGGCACAAATAAGCACGGCTAAAGTTCTGGCAAGTATAGCAAGGACAACTCGGATCTAAAGGTGTAAAATCTTCCTTAAATTGAGCGTTTTTTAGGTTCCAGCGTTCCCCGCTTACCATCGCCGTCCCGTGTCTCGCCCAACGAGTGGGAATCACGCAATCGAATAGATCGACACCAGCTGCGATCGCTTGCGTCATTTCTCGATATGTCCCCACCCCCATCAAATATCGCGGCTTCTCGAACGGCAAAATCGGTGTAGTAACTTTGACAATATTTTCGATCAGTGCCGCCGGTTCTCCCACGCTGACGCCACCAATCGCATAACCGGGTAAATCCAAGTCTACCAAAGCTTTTGCAGCTTCTTGCCTCAAATCTGGATAAACACCACCTTGCACGATTCCAAACAGCGCCTGGTCTTGACTTCCGTGTGCTTTTATACATCGCTCTAACCAGCGGTAAGTCCGCCCAGTTGCTGCTTCTACCTCTTCTCGACTCGCGGGGTAAGGCGGACATTCGTCAAAGGCCATTATTACATCGGCTCCCAGGGCGTTTTGAATTTGAATCGATCGCTCTGGCGTTAATTCAATCACGCGCCCGTCATACGGTGAGTTAAATGTTGCTCCTTCTTCAGTAATTTTACGCATTTCACTTAAACTGAAAACCTGGAATCCGCCCGAATCGGTGAGCATCGGGCCATCCCATCCCATAAACTTATGAATTCCACCCCCATTCGCTACAATATTTTCTCCCGGTCGCAAATGGAGGTGATAGGTATTCGCTAATACCATTTGCGCCCCCGTATCCCGTAATTGCGCGGGGGTAACGGTTTTGACGGTGGCGAGGGTTCCTACGGGCATAAAGCGCGGTGTTTCTACAATTCCATGTGGCGTTGTAAACACACCTGCACGCGCCTTAGTACGGCTACAGCAAGCCTGACATTGAAAAGAAAATTTTGCGCTCAAATTAATTTAAACTGGCTGATATTTGGCAAAATATGGGAGCGGGCATTGGTAATTCTTACCCGCACACCTGCTCTAGATTAAAAAGGCTCATCATCTTCGTCAATTTGCAGATCCCACTTACCGGAGAGGACTTGATCGACGACTGCATCTAGGGCGGCGGCATTAAATTTGGCGGTGCATCGCTCTTGCAGAGAATTTGAGAGTGGAATCAAGCGCAAGCGACGACTATCTTGAACCAGATCGAAATAGCTTTCGCAATCTGAAGATTGTTTTAATTCTAAATAATCAAAACTATAGAGATTCAAATAAAGCGCGCGGTTGGCGACTAAAGTAGCTCGATTTGGATCGGCAAAGACTTCCAACACGTATCCTTCTCCCTGACTCTGCAAGCGTTCGTCCTGGATGTGGAGATAGCGGACGTGGTGCAAATCGGCAAGCAGTCGATGCATGTCCAGCTTATTAACAACAATGCCCGTATCGATAATACACGGAGCAGGCAGCTGAGTAGGGGATGGATCGTGTCGCATAAAGATAAAGACCTTTGGCCTCAACGCGCCTTGATATTGGCAGGGAATGGGTAGATACAACAACAGGGGTCAGACCCTACAGGCTTGCCTTAAGATTAAAAACATTGAGCAACCTAAACAAGGATGCCTCAAATCTAGGGTATGGGTTTGGCGAAGACTTGTAGAATCGGCTTTAATTCCAGAATAGCTGGTATGTCCGAAATAATCACTATGTTATTTGGAGAATTTATCACCGCTTCGTGATGGAATTTACCTACTTGACGGCCTCGAATTTAGCTATTGTGATACACGCACTGGCGTAGCGATACGGTAGGCGGTAGGAGTGTGACGGTGAATCATCGACGCTTGGAACAATCGAAAAGCCCATTTTGGCAAAGACAGGGGGCGGCACTGGCAGCCGCGATCGCATTCTACACCTGTCTCCCCGTGCCCACGAGTTGGACGCTCGCCTTCCGAGGAATGGCGCGCCTCGCCCCTCTGATCGGATTGATGATTGGGGGATTGTTGGGATTGGTGGATTTTGGCTTGCAACAGCTGGGAATGCCTGTCCTCACCCGATCTGCCCTCGTAGTTGTGGCGTGGATCGCTTTGACTGGCGGATTGCATCTCGATGGAGCGATGGATACGGCGGATGGATTGGCGGTGCAAGATCCGGAACGCCGTTTAGAGGTAATGTCAGATAGCCTGACGGGGGCGTTTGGGGCGATGGCTGCGATCGCTCTCGTACTCCTCAAAACCACTGCCCTTAGCGATCTAGAATCCTATCGCTGGCTGGTTTTAATGGCAGCAGCGGGCTGGGGACGCTGGGGACAGTTGGTAGCAATTATTTCTTATCCCTACCTCAAAGCAGAGGGCAAAGGCGCGATTCATAAAGAATCAATTCATTCGCCTAACGATTTGTTACCGGGACTGGTGCTATTGTTGGCACTAAGCGCGTTGCAAATCTTCCTGGCTCGGCAGACTTGGATTTTAGGCGCTGGGATGGCGTTTGGCGGAGGAGCGATCGCCGTCCTCACAGGCGCTTGGTTCAATCATAAATTAGGCGGTCATACCGGCGATACCTACGGCGCCATAGTTGAATGGACAGAAGCTTTATTACTCTGTCTGCTGACTGGACTTTGAGCAAAGGAGATGGGGAGACAAGGGAGACAAGGGAGACAAGGGGGACAAGGGGGACAAGGGAGAATTTGGAACTACAATAAATTACTCCCTCAGCTTCCCCAGCTTCCCCAGCTCCCTCAGCTCCCTCAGCTCCCTCAGCTCCCTCAGCTCAAGAAAGCTCCCCCTACCCATTACTGAACGGGTCGCAACCGCGTTACTTTAAGCTTAAAATCACCTCCGGCGGTTTCGCCGAAGGCTCTTACCCGGACAATATAAGTCCCCCCATCTTTAATGCGGGTGAATAAAAGCGAGTTGGTGCTGCCATCTGGGCCATCATCATTTTCCGCTACCGTTGCGCCGTCTTTAGATAGCAGCGTCACAATCGTATCAAAGCCCTCAGACGTTAGATCGATCGCTACATTGTCTCCCGCAGTCAGCGTTACAGTATAGTCGCGGGCAAATCCGCCCTGTCCTGTGGGAATATCTTTATCTGACAGGTTACCGCTCACCTCGCCAGCAGGGGGTAAAGGTTGTGGATTATACGCCTGACATTGTTGTTGAGCGCGCACAGAGCCAGCACACAGACTGAGCGCCAGCAAGGTGGCTGGAACGAATGGGACAGATCTAAACCGAGTAGCGAAAGCTTGAATCATGATAAACCGCAGTATTTCGGCAAAAAAGCGTAAGCGTGTCAATTATAAAGGTCGCTGTTTAGACTTTCTTTGATTTGCTGGAGCCGCATCTTTAAAATTGTCTAAAAATTATCGGGAAGAAACATTCTGCCCGGAAGCAGCGATCGCTACCAAACCATACACCGTTATACCTTGTCGGCGCAACACGCTAGCCGCCGCCCGCGCCGTCGCCCCAGTTGTGTAAATATCATCTAATAGCAGCACGCTTGCACCAGGACGTGACTTTTGCAACCTTTTCCCGACAGCAAAAGCGCTTTGAAGATTTTTCTCCCGCTCTTCTGCCCCCAGTGAAAACTGAGCTTCAGTTTCCCGGACTCGTTCTAAACCTTGTCGCTGTAAGGGTAATCTCGTTATCTGACAAAAACTTTCTGCCAGCAATTCGGCTTGATTGTATCCGCGCTGGCGTTGCTTGTTGGCGTGCAGGGGAATCGGGACTACCGTTAGTTTAGTATCGCCAGCAAGGCCAGAATTGAGCCATGCTTTACCGAGCCACCGTCCCAAGGGTTGGGCGATTTGGGGTTGATTATCGTATTTCAGCACGGCGAGCGATCGCTTCACCGCACCGCCATAGCTACCCCAAGCAAACACTGGCAATTCTGATTGCCAAAGCTGCCTTGCCCGATCTAGTTGACACCGTTGCAGTTGTCGCTCGCAGTACTGGCATAACACTTCCGGCGTCTGACGCTGGCAGATCGGACACTGGGATTGCATAAATAAACTTAACAACCCGTTAATATTTGGTATCCCGATTCTCATATAGAATTTAATTCGCACTCCTTGCGATCAACCACCCGCCGCGAAGGTCACCATAATCAAAATGGAAAGTAAAAGACCGGGGCTTAGTAATAATGCTAACATTCCTAACTCTTGTAAAGTCATAATACTAACCTCTGGTAAGCAGACTTTTTCACCTTACCAAAACCGCTTTTGATTCCCATCCGCCTACAGGCTTATGCTTGCCTAAATTTATCTAATTTTTAGATTTCTCCTAACCATTAGGTATGCACTTTAACAAGATATCTGGCTTCTATGACAAATTGGTTATTCAAAGTGCTACCCTAACCAATGTTGATTTTCTCCTAATTTTCTCTTAAAACCTATGTCTCAAATAGCAGTTTTTATCATTCCAGTTTATGCTTTGATTGTAATTTTTGGCGGCATTTTCGGTTACCTCAAAGCCAAAAGCAAAATGTCTCTCATATCCGGCCTAGTTAGCGGTGTAGCTTTATTAGCTAACTGGTTGTTGGCGGAATCGATAGCGGTAAAATTGGGGATGGCAACCGCGATCGCAGCCGTGCTTTCAATTACTTTTATTATCAGGTTTGTTCGCACTCGTAAATTTATGCCAGCCGGTTTAATGATGTTGTTGAGTTTGGCAGCAACTATTGTCTTTGCTTTGGGTTGGCTGGCTTAGTCATATTTTTGTGGGAATACCGTGCGATCGCAGTTCAAATCTTGTTGTTGGCTGGTAAATTTATCCGGTGAAAAATGTGGGAAAATATGAAAAACCCAAGCTGTGATTCCCTCACAGAGCCAATCAAGTAATTTTTCGCAGTTAAATGTTGCATAGAATACAAGGCTCTTCCTAGTAAGTCAAATGTTAATTGACAATTGTCACTAAGCCATGTCGAACGCCATAAAGCAGGCGGTTAATGATAACTTGATCGGCTTCGCTCAGAGAACCATTTAACAAGGCAGATCTAATCTGATACCGATCTGAAAGCGTCATCCTACCAGAAACCATAATCTGACCAGAGAGCGCTTCAATGGTTGCGGAGTGGCAAAAGATTTGAGATTGCATAGCAGTAAGACCATAGGTAAACTCAGCAATTTTAATATCGCCAAATTTCGGATGAGGCGACGTGATGGGAAGCATATAACCAATGTGAGAGTAGTCATGGAATTGGGTGATGTAGATTGCAGCCAAAATGTGATGGTTTTACGTTACCTGAGTGATGGAGATCATAGAAAGTAGGGCTAAGGCTACCAATCTAAGACGGGACATTCTGGGCTTCTCTAGAAGGGGAAAGGGGGAAAGGGGAAAAAGGGGAAAAAGGGAAAAGAGGGGAAAAAACGATGCATAATCCTTTCCCTAGCCCCTAGCCCCTAGCCCCTAGTCCCTATCCCCAGTTTCTGGTTCTGTTGTGCCCAATATTTACTGGCTGCGGCAGGGTTAAATTTAATTAATTCGGTATTTCCCAGTTGGAGTATTTTTGTTGGCTTTGGCGGAATAATATCTAAAGCGGCGATCGCTTGCTGAGCGATCGCACCAGCCAATAAAGGCGGTACGGAGTTGCCAACTTGTCGGAAACCGTGCCATTTAGTTGTATGAAAGCGAAACCAGTCTGGAAACGAGTGCAATCGGGCTGCTTCGCGCACGGAAATCACCCTGGGTCGGGTAGGATGGATCGGACGCGGGGAAGTGTAGCGACCGCGTTCTGCACCCGTTCCCGCGCGCAAAGTGTGACAGAGTCCGTCCCAATCGAGGCGTCGCAGGTGACTGATAGAATCTAACTGACCTGGGGGTAAATCCTGAAAACGCTCGATGCAGGTATCTTTGTGTTTAGTACGGCGGGAACTGGTCAAAAGTTGGGGATTCCAGACTCGCAAATCGGAAAAATCGGTTTGATTGCCTTCAATACCTCGCATTTGCCGCCCGTAGGATGTCGCTGATGTTACAAGCGATCGCGTTTCTTCCTCACTCAGCAATACCTCGTCAGTTTTCCACAGTTCGGGAAAGTCATCTAAATCTGGTAAATCGGCGATCGCATCCCTGACTGTTACTTTAGTGCGATCGCCGGGTTTTGGATACGATAAAGGCAACTCCCCAACGCGAGAACCCAATAAAAACAACCGCCGTCGCTGCTGCGGCACGCCAAAATCTGCGGCGTTCAAACACTTAACTGGTTGTGTAATGGAATACCCATTGCTTTCAAATTGCTCAATTAACCGTTCCAGCAGTTCCGCGTATCGCTTATAAATCATTCCCGGTACGTTCTCCATCACAAAATACCGAGGTTTTAATTCGCACACCAAGCGACAAAAATGAAACACTAACTCGTTGCGCGCGTCATCGAGACAATTCTTGCCTATGATCGAAAACCCTTGGCAGGGTGGCCCACCGATGAGTAAATCGATTTCAGGTTTTCTCTGCTGCTGTTGCGGCAAAAGAGCTTGCCAAATCATCTCGCCGGAAAGGGTGGTAATATCGGCAGCTAAAACCAGGGTTTGGGGAAAGTTATACTGATAGGCAGCGGCGTGGATTGGATCGCGTTCAATTGCTAAGAGTACATCGAAACCAGCTTGTTCTATCCCCAGGGAAAACCCACCCGCACCCGCAAATAAATCGATGGCAATCGGACGACGACAATCCATTTTAGATTTTAGATTTTAGATTTTAGATTTCAGATTTTAGATGTGAGATTAAAATCTAGAATTTAAAATTGCCAGAATTTCTTTTGCCGCGCGATCGCACGCTCCTATTTCTCCCAAAGCTTGCCGCATTTGGTGATATTCGACAAGGGTTTTTTGCCGCTGGGTTGGTTCTAGCAGCTGCAACGCTTCCCGGACAATATTTTCTGGGGTAGCTTGTTCTTGCAGCAACTCTGGCACAATCGATTTCATCTCGACTAAGTTGGGGGGTGACATAAAGGGGATAGAAAATTTTAGCACCTTGCGGGCGATCCAAGCAGTCAGCGGATTGACGCGGTAAATTACTACTTGCGGCACGTCTAACAGAGCTAATTCTAAATTAACCGTGCCGGATTTGGCGATCGCTAAGTCAGCAGATGCCAGTACTTCTTTAGTTTTATCGGCTACCAAGGTAGCTTTGATGCCATAATCTTGAATTGCTTGTTCGATCGGTTGTCGATAGGTTTCTAAAGACAGGGGAATCCAAAAATAAACTTGGGGAAATTTTTCCTGGATAATTTTAGCCGCCTGGAACATAGGCGGGAGGACATATTTTAATTCTTGACGGCGGGAAGCGGGGATGAGAGCGATCGCTATTTGATCTGACTTTATACCCAATGCGGCACGCGCTGTCTCGCGCTTGGGAAATCCCTGCATCCGGTCTACAATTGGATGACCCACCCAAACAACTTTTGCCCCATTTTTTTGGAAATATCGCGCTTCTTCTGGAAATATTGCCAACAAACGATCCGTAGTGTTGACAAGGCGTTGGGTATTTTGGGGACTAAGCGACCAAACCCACTCTTGGGGAGCAATAAAATATACAATCGGGACTTGCGGAGCAACTTGGCGCAGATAGCTGCTAATAACTAAATTTGGCCCCATATAGTCAATTAGCACCACCAGATCTGGGGGGTATTGTTGCAGGTATTCTTTAGCGCGACGCTGGATCTTAAGAGTCGGAAAAATATAAGCGAGAGACTCAAATAAACCGATGGAACCGATGCTGGTAGTATTGCCCAGAATAGTAGCACCAGCAGCAGCCATGCGCGAGCCACCCAAGGCGACAATTTCTAATTGCCAGTTAGAAATTCTAGCGAGTCGCTGCAACGCCTCGATTAACAACGCCCCTTGAAGATCGCCTGATACCTCTCCAGTACTAATAAAAATTCGCAAAGGGGCAGAGGGGCAGAGGGGCAGAGGAGACAAGGAAGACAAGGAAGACAAGGAAGTAGGACTTACTTCCTCAGCTCCCCCAGCTCCCCCAGCTCCCTCAGCTCCCTCAGCTCCCTCAGCTCCCCCAGCTCCCCCAGCTCCCCAGCTCCCCATCTCCTCTGCTCCTCTGCTCACTCTTCACCTCTCGCGCCCAAACGGCGTCCTGGAATTAATCCTCGGCGTCCTTTAGTTTGGGAAAGTTGCAGGAAGCGATGTAAATGCTGCAATTGTTCGCTAGCTGGGAGGAGTTCTAACTGTTCTAAAGCTTGATTAAAACTTAGTCCAGATCTATATAAAATGCGGAAAGCTTTTTTGAGGGTTTGGAAAACTTGCCCTTCGTTTAATTCGGCAATTCCAGCGCGTTTTAGTCCGACTTGATTGAGACTTCGCACGCGCGAGGGATTCCCTTCTACTAGCATATAAGGCGGCACATCCCGGTCAATGCGGCTCATCCCGCCCACCATTGCCAAACGCCCAATCCGGACAAATTGATGAACGCCTAAAACTCCCCCAATCACAGCTTTAGACTCGATATGTACGTGTCCGGCTAAAGCCACAGAATTAGTAATAATCACCGAATCTTCAATCGTACAATTGTGGGCAACGTGGGAGTAGGCCATCAACAGATTATTATTGCCAATTAACGTTGCTTCCGGTTCGCGAGTAGCGCGGTTAATCGTAACGTATTCGCGAATTTTATTGCCATTCCCGATGATTACTCCTGTCGGAGAACCATCATATTTTAAATCTTGAGGTTCTAAACCAATAGCTGCACCGGGGAAAATTTGATTGCATTCGCCAATTTCCGTATCCCCATCGATCACCACATGCGCGCCGATAACCGTTCCCGCACCAACTTTTACTTTCTCTCCAATCACCGCGTATGCACCCACTTGCACCGTCGGATGTAATTCTGCCCCAGGATGAATAACAGCGGTTGGATGAATGAGCGTTTTCAAGGGTCTTACTCCAAAGAATTTCAGATTTTAGATTTTGGATTTTAGATTTATGCGGTTATTGCTTACTAGGTAGTTTTTGATAGTTGTTACATTATCAATTACCAATTACCAATTACCAATTACCATCTCAAATCCAAAATCCAAAATTGTTTAGTCTACCAGGGAAAACATCATTTCTGCTTCGGCTGCTAATTGACCATCTACTTCAGCCTTGCCCTGCATTTTACCGAAACGACGCTGTTTCACCCACAGCAGTTCCACAGTCATCACTAATTGGTCGCCGGGAACGACGGGACGGCGGAATCGGGTTTTATCAATTCCGGCGAACATAAATAAACCTTCAGGTATATCGGGCATCTGTTTCATAATGATGCCGCCCACTTGCGCCATTGCTTCTACAATTAAAACACCCGGCATGATAGGACGACCGGGAAAATGTCCTTGAAAAAATGGTTCGTTGACGGTGACGTTTTTAATCCCAACTGCCTGCTTTCCTTCTGTGTAATCGATAATTCGATCTACTAATAAAAAAGGATAGCGGTGAGGCAGGAGTTGTTGAATTTCTTCAATTGTGAGGACGGTTTTAGGCGCTTCTGGAGTTGCTTCACCTGAAGGTGGAGAAGCATCAGGAGTGTTAACGTCAGTCAGAGTAGACATGATTGGCAATTTTAGATTTTAGATTTGGGATTTTAGATTTTAACAGGCCAGAGGGTAGTAGGTATTTGTTTGATAGTTTTCCATTACCAATTACCCATTACCATCTAAAATCCGTCGGGCGAGTTGGATATGCAAGCTGTGGCTTGCTTTGTAAGCTAAAAAGTGAGCAACGGGGAAATTTCCCAATAAGCTCAAGTCGCCTACTAAGTCTAAGATTTTATGACGCACTGGCTCATTTGCAAATCTCAACGGCGGATTAATCCAGCCATCGGCACCGCAAACCAGGGCGTTATCTAAACTGCCACCTTTGATCAAACCTTTGGCGCGTAACTCATCGATTTGATGGAGCAAGCCAAAAGTACGGGCGGGTGCGATCGCTTCTAAAAAACTTTCGCAACTTGGTGACCAACTATACCACTGATTGCCAATTGCGGGTAGATCGAAGTCGATTCCGTAGCTAAAGCGCAATTCTGGTGAAGGTATAGCCGCGACGAAAGCATCGCCTTGGTAAATCCAGATTGGTTGTTTCAGGTGAGAGGGGAGAGCTGGGGGAGCTGGGGGAGCTGAGGGAGCTGAGGGAGCTGGGGGAGATGTTGGTACTATTTCCTCAGATCCTTTGCAGCTCTGGCTATCGACTAATTTTGCTGATGCGATCGCTTCACACCAAACCCTTGCCGAGCCATCGAGTAACGGCACTTCCGGGCCATCAATTTCGATCCGGGCATTGTCCACACCCATTGCAGCTAAGGCAGCTAGCAGGTGTTCTACCGTGCAGACAGAAATTTTACCCTCACCTAGCTGAGTAGACAAAAGCGTCTGGCTAACAGCCTCCAAACGGGCATGGATCGCAGGTTCTCCCGGCAAATCCACCCGCACAAAATAACGACCTTCCCCAGGGGATGCAGGCAGGACTCGCACTTTAGTAACAACGCCACTGTGAAGTCCAACCCCCGATAATTCAAACATAGATGCAATAGTACCGAGCATAGGGAATTGCAGATTTAAGATTTGAGATTGCAGATTTATGGAATGTACTGCCTTTTTTCTTCCCCAGGACTTACGCCAAGAAACCGGGTTTCTATGAAAAATCGTTGGTTTAGAAACCAGAGATCTAAGAAGAAACCCGGTTTCTGACTTCGCCGTGAGTAAGTCCTGTTCCCTCTTCTTCCTTCGTGTCCTAAAACGCTATCGCGTTTCGCTGAGCGCATCCGCGCCGCTGCGCGAACGCTATCGCGCCTTCGCGGTTCAATCAATCTAAAATTGCAGATTCCAGATTTCTGACAACCAAATCTGAAATCTAAAATCTGCAATCTTAAATCCTTAAAATCGTTCGCCGATGCCGAAGTGAAAGCGACCATCGCCGTCATCGTTTATACCGTAATCTAGGCGAATCGGGCCTAGCGGCGATTGAATGCGGACGCCTACACCGTAGCCGAAGCCAGTACCTGGTTTGCGGCGAATTCCGGCAGGATTGCCCGGTACGGCGCTATCAGTACCGAGATCCGAACCAAAATCGACGAATAAAGCGCCGCCGAGAAAGTTAAAAATCGGGAAGCGATACTCTGCGGTAGCTTGGACGTAACTGCGACCGCTGCCTACATCTCCTTCATCATAGCCCCGCACCGAGTTTGCACCACCGAGGGAGAACGCTTCATAGGGGGGTAAATCAAACAAAACGGTTCCCGCTTGCAAGTTAAAAGCTAGAGCTTGCGGCCCTCTGGCGAAGCTGGTAAATCTTACAGGGATGTAGTAACTATAGCTACCGCGCAGTCTGGTGAGGAAAATGCTTCCTAAACCAATCGGGATTGATTGATCGACACCAACTCGGAATAAGGAACCGCTAGTGGGGCGCTGGCGATCGTTGCGGACATCGCGCACGAGGCCAAATTGTACTGTGACTAGATCGTCGCTGCCTTCACCGCTGAAGCTCAAATCGTTGCCGAGTTCGTCTTCTGGAGCAATGTCGCCATCGCGATCGCGGATCGAAACCCGTTGATACTGTAAGCCTAAAGATGCCTGCCAATCTGGCACGATAAAAGGATTTCTCGCCAAAGGACGGTTGAAGGTAACGCCGCCACCTAGACGAACGATGCGCGGGCGATCGCCGTTGTCGAGTTCAACTTCTCTCTCGCCCCCATCAAAAATCAACGAGATCGAACGCCGTCTAAAGAAGTTAACCGTGTAAGAAGTCCGGTAAGGATCGCCGCCGATCCAAGGATCGGTGAAGCGCAAGTCAAATAACAACTCTCGTTGCCCTAACTGCACTTCCGCGCCCAATTTTTGGTTATTTCCGCCCACGTTTTGCTGTTGATAGCTAACCGAACCAAACAACCCGCTAGCGGAACTAAATCCAGCCCCCGCCGCAATTGAACCGCTGCTTCTTTCTTTGACGTTAACCGTCACGACGGCTCTGCGGGGGTCTTGTCCTGGGCTGAGGGACACCTGTACGTCTTCAAACAAACCGAGGCCAAACACGCGGCGCAAATCGGCTTGGATGCGATCGCGGTTAAACACTTGCCCCGGCTTCAGTTCCATTTCCCGCAAAATAATATACCGGCGGGTGCGACCTCGAATCGGTCTACCTTGGGCATCTTCCGCTTCGCCTTCTTTGTTCAAGAAGCGGACTTGAATATCTTCCACCACCCCTTCGGCGACCACCAAGGTGACGGTGCCATCGGGAGAGACGCGGGAGTCAACCACCTGCGCTAAGACAAAACCCCGTTGTTGATACCACTCGTTTAAGCGCTTGATTGCTGCTTGCAAGTCGCGGAAATTCAGGATTCTACCGTACTGAGGGCTGAAAATTTCGTTAATGACATCTTGCGTTACAGCTTGAGTTCCCTCGGTTTGTACCCCTCGCAGCACCGGGTTTTGATCGACGAAAAACGTGATTCGCACGCCCAAGGGTGTATCTTCTGGCACAACGCGCACGTTGGTGAAAAAGCCGGTAGCAAAAATGGCATTGATATCTTGTTGCAATTGCGATCGCGTTGTAGTGCGCCCGGGTTGGGTGCGAATCGCATCGTAAACTACGTTTTGCAAATCCCCTTCCGCACCGCTAACCACCACTTCTGCCACCAATACGCGGGGTTCGTCAGGAGCAGGCGTCGGCTGGGCATTGGATGGCGCTTCTGGCGTCCCTGGCGTCGCAGGCGTTCTCTGGGGGATATTCAGTTCGATATTCGGTCTGGAGGGCGGGGGGTTCAACTCCAGCTGAATTTCGTTGGGGGTTTCTTGGGTTGGAGTTGGCGTTCCTTGGGGCGGAGTTCCGGGCGTTCCAGGCGTTTCCGGTTCTATTTGAAGCGTTGGTGGCGGTGTAGGTTCGCTCTGAGGGGGATTGGTATCGGTGGGCGCATCGGTAGGCGTTGGTGGCGATGTAGGTTCGCTCTGAGGGGGATTGGTATCGGTGGGCGCATCGGTAGGCGATGGGGTAGCAGGCGCTTGCCCCATCAGTTCTGGGATGCGCGCCTCTGCTCCCCTGCTCTCCTGCTCGTCTTTGGGGGCGGGTTGAGAGAGAATATTTGTTGGAGTTGTAAGATTGTTGGTTAAACCCGCCCCTACAGCGCTCCCCTGCACTCCTGGGCTATGAGGCAGAGATGCTAAAGATGGAAAAACTTCTGCCGCCGCCTTGGGTTGAAGATCTGCGAACGGCGCTAGGGAATCGGTAATCGGGGTTTCTACAGATGTTGCTGCTGTCTCTGTCCCCTTTTTGATTTCATTTTTGGCAACGGGTTTGAGCAGCGAAACTGAGGAGTTAGAATCTTCCTCTTTACTCTTGTTGTCTTTTTTCTCATCTCTAGTTCGCCCTCTGCTTTTAACATCAGCAGCAATGTCTGGCGAGGAGGCATCAGCGGTTTGTGCTTTCGCTGGTAATGAGTTACTAAAAGCGGTTGAGGCAGCCACCGCTGCCAGCAAGACTGGAGATAAGCGCATTTTGTTCACTTTGTCAAACACTTCCACACACCAAAGGAACGCAAGCAAGCAATTCCCTATTAGCTTCTGGGATTTTCGCACAGCTGCTTGCTCAAAACCATACATCGGTTACCGAACACTGACGCGGTTGCCCGCAAGATTGTTGCTTTTTTCCGGAAGTTGGGGGAGCTGAGGGAGCTGGGGGAGCTGAGGGAGCTGGGGGAGCTGGGGGAGCTGAGGGAGCTACTGAAGAAATTAGTTTTACTTCCTTGTCTTCCTTGTCTTCCTTGTCTTCCTTGTCTT
>CAYXCW010000078.1:0-35079 GCA_964463555.1 uncultured bacterium | reverse complement strand
GAACTCGCCTCGTAGACTGTGGATGTCTAGGCTCTACCAATTCGACCAGTAAGCGCAAGCATACTGGCTCGATGCGGCAACTTGGACAAAGGAAGCGTCGAAAGTCCAGCCTCTTGGATGGGGAATTAGAAACCCCGTCCTCCTGTGAGGCGGGGTAGTTCATTCGCAGGAGGCGACGAAATAAATGTTTGATGTTGCTGTAATTGGTGCTGGAATTGCTGGTTTGACTTGCGCTCAACAATTGCATCAAGCTGGATATAATACCGTCGTGGTAGATAAGTCCCGCGGTGTTGGCGGCAGGGCGGCGACGCGGCGGGTAAATGGTATGCGCGCGGATCATGGGTTGCGCTATCTTGAAGCTCACGGTGAGATGGTGGAAGAGTTAATTGAGGTATTGCGCGATCGCAATATCCTGCAACTCTGGTACGAGTCAGAATCCCAAATTCCCCGGTATGTAGCGCCCGATGGGATGAGTGCGATCGCTAAATTCCTCGCGACTAATTTGGAAATTCAACTAAATCGCCGCGTCGAGTCAATTACCCTCAACAGCGATCGCATTTGGCATCTCACCTTTGAAGCTAAAACGGAAATATTAACAGCCGCATCAGTGGTTGTCGCAATTCCCGCACCCCAAGCTTTAACCTTACTCGAACCTTTAGCCGCAACAGTTTTACCAGCTACATTTTTAGATAGATTGCGTGGGGTTGAGTTTGATGCTTGTTTGAGTGCGATCGCTGGCTATTCAACGCCTTTAGATTTAGGCTGGAAAGATATCTCTTTTCCTCCTAATTCTGACTTATTCTGGATTGGTTTAGATAGCAGCAAGCGCATCAATTCTCCAGCAACCGTATTGGTGTTTCACAGCAGCGCCGATTTCGCCCGCGCTAACTTAGAAGCACCAGATTTAAACTTAATCGGACAACATTTATTATCCCGCGCCGCCGCAGAATTAACACTTCCCTGGATAGATGCGCCAGAATGGTTGCAAGTCCACCGATGGCGCTATGCTTTTCCTAGTCGTGCGTTATCGGCAATCTGTTTAGATTCTCAGCTACCTCAGCCTTTAATTTGTTGTGGCGATTGGTGTGGTGGTAATCTAGTAGAAAGTGCTTTAGTTTCTGGAATCGCAGCCGCCTCTGAAATTAATCGCTATCTTAAACAACTCCCCCTCCCCGGCACTAATTTTTTACACTAATTTTTTCACTTATCTGTAGGTTGGGTTGAGGTTACGAAACCCAACGCTTTTTAGTAAATTCGTTGGGTTTCGCTACCGCTCCACCCAACCTACAAATGTAAAATTAATCATCATTTAACTTTCTGGTGCGCCCCGTTGACAATTTTTTAGATATTTTAAAAGATATCTCTATTGTGGAGCGAGATGAATCTTAGTATCGTTGGTGACAAATTGCTGATTGACTTGGAATGGTACGAGCAACTTTGGGCATTTAACCTGAACAAAACCTTTGAAATTCCACTCAACCATATCAAACGGATAAGCACCGAAGAACCCCAAAGAAGTTGGGCGGAACTGCGCGCTCCGGGAACTTTTCTTCCAGGAGTTATCAAATCCGGAACTTATTATACCAGAAATGGTAAAGAATTTTGGTATGTAACGCGAGAGCGAGGCTATTTAGTTTTAGAATTAGAAGATGAACCATTCAAAAAAATGGTTTTAACCATCGAGCAAAGCGAAGCTTGGTTAAACCGAATTCAGGGTGAAAGATAGCCCGCGTTAGCGAAGCTTGCTGTAGTAATAGCATCTATTTTGTTTGGTTATATTGGGGAAGAATTATGCCAGTCGCTCAAACTGTTTATGAAGTAGCCATCATTGGTGCTGGAGTATCCGGAACTGCTTTACTTTATAGTTTAAGCAATTACACTAACATCAACCGCATAGCTTTGATTGAGAAAAACCCAGAAGTTGCTTTAGTTAACTCCCATAGAACGAGTAATAGCCAAACGCTTCATTTTGGCGATATAGAAACCAACTACACCTTAGAAAAAGCTAAAAAGGTTAATCAAGCCGCCTGCTTGGTCAAAAATTATCTTTTGAAAAACGACCCCAGGCAAGAAATATACAGTAAGTATCACAAAATGGTTCTGGCAATAGGCAAAGAAGAAGCCGACCAACTTAGAAGCAGATACGTAGAATTTCAATCTCTATTCCCCGATTTGAGATTAATAGATAAAGCACAAATAGAAGCGTTAGAACCAAATGTTCTGAAAGAAAGAGGAACGGATGAAGAAGTTCTCGCTCTCTTTACTGAAGAAGGTTATACAATCGATTACCAAAAGCTTTCTCAATCATTTTTGCACCAGGCGCTGGAACGCTCCAGCAAAAATATCGATTTGATGATGGGGACAAAAGTCAAGCAGATTAAAAGGGAAGGAGACTTATATTACATTCAAACCGATAAAGAAACGATCGCAGCCAAAGCAGTTGCTGTTACCGCTGGAGCGCATAGTTTATTATTTGCCAAATCTTTAGGTTATGGGAAAGATTTTGCGCTTTTGAGCGTTGCTGGCAGCTTTTACTTTGCACCGGGAGTTTTAAACGGTAAAGTTTATACCGTGCAACTTAAAAAACTACCTTTTGCAGCTATTCATGGAGATCCAGAAGTTCACAATCAAAGTCAAACTAGATTTGGCCCGACTGCAAAAGCTATTCCTATGTTAGAACGGCATAAATATGCAACTGTTTGGTCATATTTTAAGACGGCTGGACTGAGTTTGGATGCTTTCTTGAGCTTCTTTAAGATTCTTTCCGAACCAGTGATATTAAAATATATCGTGAAGAATTATATCTACGATGTTCCCTTCATTGGCAAGAGATTGTTTATTAAAGAAGTCAAAAGGATTGTGCCTTCAATCAAACTGAGCGAGCTGAAGTTTGCCAAAAAATATGGAGGAATTAGACCGCAGATTGTAAATATTAAGACTAAAAGCATGGATTTGGGAGAAGCAAAGATTTTAGGCGAAAATATTTTGTTTAATATAACGCCTTCTCCTGGCGCTTCAACCTGCTTGCAAAATGCTCAAGATGATACGGAAAGAATAATATCTTTTTTGGGCGAAGAATATAGATTTGATAAAGATATATTTTTGCGGGATCTAGGGATGAATAATCAAGAAATATTGATCTAGCTTTGTACCTGAGTAGAAACCGGGTTTCTTGCTGCGATCTGTAGTTTCAAGCCGAAGATTTTTCAGAGAAACCGGGTTTCTTTGTGTCAGTCCTGATTGCTTTAGCTTTGTACATAAACATGCCCAGAAACCCGGTTTTTTAGAAAAACCGGGTTTCTTATACTATACGCATAATATAGAAACCCGGTTTGTCAAAAAATATCTTCGCCAACTTTCTGAAACGCCCACACGCTAAAGCATGTGGCTACACAAACAAAGCCTGCCTACGCAGGCTAGAATTTTTACAGGCTGCGGAGGCAGCCTTAGTTTGTATAGCGGCACCCTTAAGGGTGCCGCTATACAAACTAAGGTGTACCTGTGTGTTTTAGCGCAACAATTCCTCTAATTTTTGTTGGTTCCAAAGCGATTGGTATAAACCAGATTGTTGCAACAATTCGGCGTGAGTGCCTGTCTGAACGATCTCGCCTTTATCCATGACAAAAATGCGATCGCATGTCGCCGCCGCGGATAATTGATGGGAAATAAACACCACGGTTTTGCGCTCAGTTCCCGCAGAAAGATTGGACAAAATCGCCGTAGCTGTTTGATTATCGACGCTGGAAAGGGCATCATCTAAAATTAACACCGGCGCATCGATTAATAAGCCACGAGCGAGCGCAGTTCGTTGGCGCTGTCCGCCGGATAAAGTGATGCCGCGTTCTCCTACAATTGTTTTGTATTGCTGGGGAAAATTGACAATCTCTGGGTGAATTTGCGCTTGTTTGGCAGCGTATTCAATTGCTGGTTGTTCGGCTACCGGATCGCCGTAACGGATGTTATTTTTAATCGTGGTGCTGAAGAGAAAACTATCTTGAGGGACGTAAGCGATCGCACTCCGCAAATCCCCCAATTTAACCTGGGTAATATCGTACCCATCCAGAAACAATTGATTGGGTGCAATATCCAAAAGTCGCGGTAAAGTATTGGCAAGGGTTGACTTTCCAGAACCAATTGGCCCTACAATTGCTACGCTTTCTCCCGGTGCAATCGTAAAGTTAATATTCTTCAGCGCTGGCGTTTTAGCACCCGGATAAGTAAAGCTAAGATTGCGTGCGGTTAACTCGCCTTTTACTTGACTTAGCGGCAAACTTATGCTGTTAGTTTTATCTTCAATTTGAGGTTCGACGCTGAGAATATGTTCGATGCGATCGATACTGACTTCGCCTCGTTGATAAGTAGTAATCGTGAAACCTAGTAACGCAGTCGGGAAAACCAAGCGTTCGACGTATAAAATTAGGGCGACGAAGTTACCGATAGAAAGCGAACCAGATGCGATCGCACCCGCTCCAGCTGCCAGCAAAACCAGTAAGCTAATATAACTTAAGCCTTCTACCAAGGGGAATAAGGTAGTGCGGGTTTTGGCAAGGGAGAGATTCGCAGTTAGCAAGCGATCGTTTAATTTACGGAATTCCTGGCGCTCGTTTTGTTCTTGAGCGTATATTTTAATTAGGGAAATCCCGCTCATATCTTCTTGGATCAACTCGCTGAGATTGGAAAGTTCCTCTTGTACTGAGAGTTGTTGCGCGCGGAGCTTGTCGCTGAATAACTGGACAACTAATAACATTAACGGGTAGACTGCGATCGCTTCCAAAGTCAACCACCAATTAATCGTCAACATTACCGGCAAAGTCAATCCATAAGCAAACACCGTATTCGCCAAACTCAACACCGCAAACCCCAACAACCTGCGAATATTATCCACATCGCTAGTAGCGCGGTTAATCAAATCTCCCGCCGTATTCGTGGAAAAATAAGACGGTTCCAGCTTCAGCAAGTGTTGAAAAATCTTTTGTTTCAGGTCAAATTCCACCTGGCGCCCGACGCCAAATAAAAACAGGCGCGACGCCACGCGGATAAACCACATTACCGTTGCCAGCACCAAAATTAACATCGCATAATACCATATGCGATCGAACTCGAACTGTTTTTGCAGTTCATCAATGCTATTGCGAATTAACAGCGGAATATAAACCCCCATCGCATTAACAATTAACAGCGCTAGAATACCCAGCGCGACTTGTCGCCAGTGGGGACGCAGGTAAGCACCTAATTTTCGCAGACGAGATTGTGCCATGATTCTAAGCAAGTGTGCAGGTGTGGTGTAAGGGCGGGTTTTACCAATAACCATGAAACTTCAACCAACAACTGAAATAAACCCGCCCCCCAGGGGAGAATTGCTCCCTTAGCACTTTAATATTATCTATACTCAGATCTTGCACCATTATCAACAAGCCTGAAAAAACCGGGTTTCTTAACCAAAAATTTAGGCTTTCAAGCTGAGCTATTTGCAAGAAACCCGGTTTTTAGCCAAGGTGCAAGATGTGAGTATATCTTCTTTTCTCTTACCTCTGCGTTCTCTGCGCCTCTGCGGTTGGTTAAGTAGGTATTCTTGTCCCGCGAAGGTAGCAAGCCTAAATTACCAATTACCAAGTTTCATCTATCTAAAGGTACTATTTACCGCAATCAGAAACCCGGTTTTTCTAAAAAACCGGGTTTCTTAAACTTGCCATCTTTTATCTGGGAAAACCAACTAAGAAGGACAGGGTAAATTCCTTACTTGTTGAACGGGTTCTACACCACCAGAAGCCAACCAACCGCGCAACAGGTAGTAAACCGAAGTCCAAAATTCATTCACAACGCGGGTGCTGATAAATAGCGAGTCGGCATTGGAAATAAAGTCAGCCACCCTTAACTGGCGCAAATCGCGGATCGTAATTGTTGATACATCTTTACAAGTTGGATTGGGGAAGACATCAACAAAAAATTTAGGAATAGCCCCCGACTGAAAAGTTAAAAACCCAGCCGGACTGGGAACCGTATCAATTCCTAACAGGGCAAAAGTTTGTCTGGCGCGTTGCATACCTAAAGCAGGAGTGACGAGAATCACCTTATCGGGAAGTTGTCCTCGATTTACCAGATCTTTAACTGCTAGGGCGCTGGTACGAAAATCGACGCCACTCGGTTCTAGCAAAATCCTTTCTCTGGGCACGCCCAAGCGAACTAATAACCGACCAATATCCCTTGCTTCTACCAGATTCACCTCTGTAGGAGTTGCTGTGTTAAATCCCGGTCTGGCACCCGCACTAACAACTACAATTGGATCGCTACCCAAGCCGCGTTGGCGCAGATATTCATCTGCCGTTTGTAGGATGCGAGCGCTGGTATCGGTAAGTTGTAATTGTCTGGGTTCGAGTAAATTTAGCTGGGTTGCCGATTGCCCCAATAATACAATTGCGCCTACGGGTTCGTTACGTCGCGCTGCTAGCTGTGCTGCATTAAGTGCTTCCAGTTCCCCTTGTTGTGCCAACCAAGAAGCCACTAGGGGTTGACTGAAAAACACCAAGATCATAAACGCCGACCAAAGATAGTTGGTTGCTTCTTTTGTGATTCCACCTTTTTGGACTCCGCCCAAGGCTAAAAATAACAAAAACAGCGATAGCCCCAAGGGTTTTAAAGGGAAAGTAAATAGCGCGCCAAAGTCTACAACCGAACCTGTAAACGGCGAGACAAATGCCGTTAAGATGAAAATCAATATAATGAAAGCACCTACCCAAGCTAGGTAAGCCCTGGGTTTGACTTTGTCGCCTGCTTTGCGGTCAACGAGAACGTTCCAAACAATGTAAACGAGCAGCCCTAAAAGTATGAGCTGGATTATATTTAGAAACATGGGTCACTTCCTCACTTAAAATGTCAACAGCCAAAGATTTTAAATTTTAGATTGGGTCGAGGTTCCCCAATCTTGGGAAATTTAAAATCAATAGATTGAAACTTGTTACCGATGTGCCTATTTGCCTTTCAGCTTTTGTGCGATCGCCTGAATTACCGTCTGAATTACCTTAACACGGGCGTAGTACTTATCGTTAGCGGGTATTAGCGTCCAAGGTGCTGTGGGCGTGCTGGTGCGCTGTATCATTTGATTCACGGCAACTGAGTATAAAGGCCATTTATCTCGATTGCGCCAATCTTCTTCGGTGAGTTTATATTGCCTAAACGGGTCGTTTTGTCGTTCCATAAATCGCTCTAACTGTTTTTCCTGACTTACGTGCAGCCAGAACTTGACCAAAACGTAACCTGCACCTGTGAGTTGCGCTTCAAACTCGTTGATTTCCTGATAGGCGCGACGCCATTCGATATCGGTAGCAAATCCTTCAATCCGTTCGACTAATACTCGTCCGTACCAGCTGCGGTCAAAAATGCCGATGGTGCCAGATGCCGGTAACCGCCGCCAGAATCGCCATAGGTATTGATGGGCTTTTTCTTCATCGCTGGGTGCGGCAAAGGCATGGACTTGATAGCTGCGGGGATCTAGTACGTCGGTGAGTCGTTTGATTGCACCTCCTTTTCCGGCAGCGTCCCATCCTTCAAACAATACCAATACGGGGATTTGATTTTGGTGGATGTTCAGCTGGAGCTGACGCAACAGCACCTGTTCTTTCCGTAACTGCTGTTTATAATCCTGGCGCGACAGTGCGGCGGTTAAATCTACTTGAGCCAGGTAGTCTGGTTCGGCTGGGGTTAGACTTTCTTGGGGAGGTAACAAGGTCACCGGCGCCCGCGCGTGGAGTCGGTCGAGTGATTCGGTGAGGGTAGCTGCCAGTTGGGTGAGGACTTTCACTTTTGTCCAGCGTGGGCAATTCCCTTCCACTAAAGTCCAAGGGGCGGGTCCGGTGCTGGTATGGATCAGCATTTCTTCGGCTAGGTTGACATATTGGTTGTAATGTTTTTGTTGCTGCCAGTCTTCTGGGCGCACACGCCAGGATTGTAAGGGATCGTCGGCATATTTTTTCAGACGGCGTTTTAATTCTTTATGACTTAAATGAATCCAAAATTTAGCGATCGCTGCCCCATCATCCACCAATTGCCGCTCAAAGGCGTTAATCTGCTGCATCACCATCGGCACTTCCTCTGGCTCGATCCGCTTAAACAAGCGGTCTTCTAAAATATGGATGTACCAACTGTGGTAAAAAAACCCGATGCTGCCCCGTCGCGGCAGTTTCCCCCAAAATCGTCGCAAGAACGGGTATTTCATTTCCTCTGGACTGGGAGGCCAAATCGGGTGAACGGCAAACCCGCGCGGGTCCATGTAGGCGACCATTTTCTTGACTACAGAGCCTTTTTCCGCCGCTGCCCATCCTTCCAGCACCACAATCGCGGGCAGTTTTTTTTCCCAACAGGCTTGTTGGAGACTTCGCATCTGACGCATTAACGCTTCTATCTGCGTTGCGTAGGTAGTTTTATCTAGGGTCTGTTCCAGATCGAGAGTATCTAGCATGAATAGCAACTACAATTGCAGTTTTATTACATTTTTTATCAAAGAGTTTGGTTTTGTTAGGGAAACTATGCAGCGTCTCTAAAGCACAGTCAACCTCTTAACTTATCCAATTCTCCACCTTTTCACAGTAGCCAAAACTACGTCATCCCATCTTTAAAAACGATTTTTTCCAGTAAAGCTGGTTAATTCTAAAATAAATCTTAAAATTACTTGACAATTTGATTTTTTTCTTAAAACATGCCGATGGCAAACCAGAGTAATATCCATATGGGTCAAGCGGTGATGGGCGATTGATAATAGGTAAAATGCTTATTCACAACCCATGCCCGATGAAACAAAAAAGTGTAAACCCCGTCGGAACCCGGATAGGTCAACTGCAATTAGGTAGATTTTTTAAGGGTAAAACAGTACGGACTGGAGACTTCGCATTATGCAAGTTAGCTATCTGCTAAGACTTTACGAAATGGGACACAGAGACTTTGCCGGTGTAGATCTGCGAGGCGCAGACTTGAGTGGCATCACCTTAATCGAGGTGAATTTCTCCGGCGCCAATCTGACAGGAGCTAATTTAAGCCGCACTTTCCTCACCAAGTCCAATTTGAGTGGAGCGTTTCTCAACTGGGCAAATTTAAGTTTTGTTAAACTTAGCGAAGGTGAGTTAACCGATGCCGATTTAACCAAAGCTAACCTTAACGGCGCTTTCATGGTGAAGTCAAACTTAACCAAAGCCAAACTTAGCGGCGCGAATCTGACTGGGGTGAACCTGCGCGGGGCTAACTTAGAAAAAAGCAATCTTTGCGGTGCGAATTTACAAGGAATAAATCTGCGAGGCGCTAACCTGAACGGAGCTAACCTGAATTGGGCGAACTTGTCCGGTGCTAGACTGAGCGGGGCAACGCTCTATGGAACGTTCTTAAATGGAGTGAATTTATCAGAAGCTTTTTTAAATGGGGTTGACCTCAACGGCGTCGATCTCAACGGTGCGAACTTGAGCGAAGCCAAATTGAGCGGAACTCAACTACAAGTAGCCAATCTCGCCGCGAGCAATTTAAGCGAAGCACAGATGCGCGGCGTTAACTTGATGGAAGCCGATCTAACGGGGGCAGACTTGACGCGGGCAAGTTTAAAAAAGGCGAACCTGAAATGGGCAAATTTGACTAAAGCTGACTTGCGCGAGGCAAATTTGAGCGAGGCGAACTTACTGGGAGCGAAAATTGATGGAGCGGAATTTACTGGCGTGACGATGCCTGATGCTACCAGGCGCTATCTGTGCGCGATCGCTAAAGGTTCAACGGCATGGACTTGTCAAGAAACCAAGGCAACGCTGAACTGTGCGCCCAATTTTGCCATACAGGCAGTCGTTAACTGACCTAAAAAAATTTGGGGAGTTGGTCACCCCCCCACAGGGAGAAATATTGACCCGATTTCCAGCAAGGCTAGCGATTAGCAAGCACCCTTTCTGCAAAAGACTACCTGAATTGTCTTCAAAACAATCTGAACATCGTATAAAGGGTTCCATAGCTTTTGGTAATTCAGGTCTAGGGCTACTATCTGTTCAAAATCTTTAATCTGGGAACGACCGCTGACCTGCCATACACCCGTCAAACCGGGCTTCACATGTAACCGCTGCCAGTGATAAGAGTTATAGCGAGCAACTTCATCCGATGTGGGTGGGCGCGTACCAACCAAGCTCATTTCTCCCATCAGGACGTTCCAAAACTGGGGCAGTTCATCTAAACTGGTCTTGCGTAAGAAACTGCCTACCCTAGTGACGCGGGGGTCGTTTTCATTTTTGAAGATCAGTCCCTTAGCTTCATTTTTAATCTGAGACTTGAGTTGTTCGGCATTGGTCACCATCGAGCGGAACTTGCGAATCTTAAACGGACACCCGTAAAGTCCGTGGCGCTCTTGGGTGAAGAAAATGGGGCCGGGACTGTCCAGTTTGATGGCGATCGCTATCGGGATGAAAACGATACCCAGCAAAATCAGCCCAACTATACTGCCCGCGATATCCAGCAGACGCTTAAAAATAGAACGTGTTGAAGGGTGATGTACTGGATGGGCAAGAGGATTAGTTACTCCTGAACCAAAAACTATTGGTGACATTGCTGAATGCATCATAAGGGGTAGACCCTATAACAACCGTAATAATACTGAGACTAAACACAATATAGACTTCTGATTCCGGAAGCGCGTGCTTCAGACACCACCTTGTTCAAATCTTCACTTACGATCGGCTTTTATAAAGTTTCTGTAAAGCATGTATGCGCTTAAACATGGACGATGCTCAGCAAACGACTCACATGCCTAAGTAAGTTCACTTATATTTTTACCCACAAGTTATGAAAGTTCTAACGGCGGAAGGATGACCCATTAGGGTGCGGTGGCTTAAACGAAAAAATTCTATAAGTAATAATTAAGCATTGGTCAGTAGATTGCTGCCGCAATCGTTACACCGGAAAAATAAAAAGATGATAGAAAGGCTAATTAAATGTGGAAACACTTGCGCTTAGCTAGCGTTACTATCAGTTTCCTAGTCGTCAGTTGCACTTCCAGTAGAGTATATGAGTGTAACCAGCTGACAGAAGTTATTAATAAAGCTGACCTGGCGACTCAAACTGCTAAGACTGGTTTACCCGCAGACCTGATCGCCGCCGCCGATGGACTAGATCAAATTGTCCAGGAACTAAAAACGGTGGAAGTCAAAGATGAAAAATTACTCAGCCTGCAAAGGAGCTTTGTCTTAATGTATGGCGAGCTGGGTCAATTATTCCGCCATACTGCGATCGCGATCTCCAAACAAGACCGTCAAGGTATTAAATATTACCTCAAAACCCTGAAAGAAACCAAATATCAAGATCGAGTCTTAGTTCAAGGTATCAATAAATACTGTGCTGGGAAATAAGCGCGGAAACTTTTTTAAGTCATCCAAAAGGTAGGGGAATCAGCTTTAACACCTTATTAGTCTTGATCTCAGCACAGCATTTGCGTAAGCAGGAGTGAAAGTTAGAAGACAACTAACTCTTTCCAAACCAGCGGATGTAACTGTTACTTTTTTCGTCTCATTCAGCGCCAATAATTCGATTATTTCCATAGTTTTTTGGGAAATAAAGATAGCCGAAAAGGAATTTTTCGGTAAGTTCACCATGTGAGAAATTTAGCTGAATTTGAGCCGAATGTGGACGCGATCGCTCCGCTTGTAAAGACATAGGTGAAATCTGGAAACTCATCAGGATGGTGCAAACATGGAGCTAATAGACTTTTTCGAGCGCGTATACGCGATCAATCTGCCTAGCAGGAAAGACCGACGCAGAATGATAGTCCAGGAGCTAAAGAAGGCAGGAATGCCTCCCAAGCCAAATAAAGTGGAAATATTTCCCGCCATTCGACCAGACGATGCTGGGGATTTTCCTAGCATCGGCGCCAGAGGATGTTTTGAAAGCCATCTCGCCATCTTGAAGCAAGCGCAAGCAGATCGGTTGACCAGCGTCCTAATTGTGGAAGACGATCTGAAAATCTCGGAACGATTCCGAACAGAGCAAGCGGTTTTGGTGGATAGGCTATGTCGGACAGATTGGGATTTCGTCTACTTCGGGCATATCGAACAGGTTGAGAAAACCGGGGGTGTCACCCTCGAACCATTCTCTGGGCCACTGGTGACGGCTCACTTCTACGCTGTAAATGGCAAAATCCTGGATCGGCTAGTTTGGTTTCTCGAACAAGTAAAACAGCGACCCCCAGGACATCCCGATGGCGGGCCGATGCACATCGATGGAGCTTATTCAACCTTCCGAAACCAAAATCCCGACATCGTGACGTTAATTGCCTCTCCCAATCTAGGGTGGCAGCAGAGTTCCCGCAGCGATATCGCTTCTAATGCATGGTTCGATCGGCTACCTGTCTTCACGGAAATGGCAAGTTTAGCCCGGATGGGCAAACAATGGCTGACGGCTGGAAGTTTTAGATAAATAGGACTAAATGTAGGGTGCGTTAGCGAAGCGTAACGCACCGCAACCACCATATTTGAACTGAAGCCAAGAAACCGGGTTTCTATCAACCATCGTCGATTTGGCAACCACAGATCCCAGCCAGAAACCCGATTTCTTGGCGTCATATCATGTCCGCTGGTATCGGAAAGCAATAGTTAATAGTGTTGTAGGAGCGGGTTTTACGAGAAACCTTTGATACCAAGCGAATTGTCTTAATAAACCCGCCCCCCTCGCGGGTTTCTACGAACAATCGTCGGTTTGGCAACCACAGATCGCCGTCAGAAACCCGGTTTCTTTGTCTCACTCCTGTCGCAGTTTGATTAACCTACAGGTTGGGGATCTGGTTTCACATCAACCTTGCTGGTTAAATGACCGTTACCGTTACCCTGCATCGCCGTAAAATCAACCACAGGCGCGCCTTCGTAAGCATCCACAAACAGTTGCTTCAAATCGCTAATCAAGGGATAGCGGGGATTCGATCCGGTACACTGATCGTCAAAGGCTCGATCGGCAAGGTCGTCCAACTTGGCGTAAAATTCCGCCGGGGTTTCTTTAATCACATCCTTGATAGCCGCAGGAATTTCCACTTGACGCTTGAGATCTTCCACCGCCGCAATTAAGCGATTCACTTTTTCGGCTTCCGTATCGCCTCCCAATCCCAAGTAACTCGCGATCCGGGCATAACGCCACATCGCATTAGGATACTTGTATTGCGAGAAAGTCGCTTGTTTAAACGGCGCATCCGTAGCGTTGTAACGAATCGTGTGGGAAATCATCAGCGCATTAGCTAAACCGTGCGGCACGTGGAATGTTGCTCCCAATTGGTGCGCCATCGAGTGACAAATACCCAGGAAACCATTCGCAAATGCCATCCCCGCAATTGTGGCAGCATAGTGCATTTTCTCCCGCGCTTTGGGGTCGTTGGCTCCATTTTTGTATGCACTCGGCAGGTATTTAAAGATCAGGCGGATCGCTTCTAAAGCTAACCCGTTGGTATACTCGGAAGCCAAAACCGAGACGAAAGCTTCCAGGGCGTGAGTTAAGGCATCAATACCCCCGTAAGCAGTTAGTTTTTTGGGCATATGTAAAACTAACTCTGGATCGACAATCGCCATTGTGGGAGTCAGCGCATAGTCCGCCAGCGGGTATTTAATATCAGTGCGCCGATCTGTGACAACTGCAAATGGCGTTACTTCCGAACCCGTTCCCGATGTGGTAGGAATTGCCACCAGAATCGCTTTATCGCCTAACGGCGGTAATTCATAGACTCGCTTGCGGATATCCATAAACCGCATCGCCAATCCTTCAAATTCGATTTCTGGATGTTCGTATAACAGCCAGATAATTTTGGCAGCATCCATCGGTGAACCGCCACCCATTGCAATAATTACGTCGGGTTGGAAGGTATTAATTAATTCCAATCCTCGCTGCACGGTTTCCAGGGAAGGATCGGGTTCGACATCGTAAAAGATATCGTATTTCAATCCAATTTCATCCAGAGCTGCTTCCAGGATATTGGTAACCCCCAAGTCGTAAAGCGGTTTATCTGTGATGATAAATGCTCGCCGTTTTCCAGCTAATTCCCGAATCGCCACGGGTAGCGCCCCAGATTTAAAGTAAACTTTTGGCGGGATGCGGAACCACAGCATATTTTCCCGGCGTTCTGCTACTGTTTTAATATTTAGCAGGTGACTCGGTTCGACGTTTTCGCTGATTGAATTACCGCCCCAAGTTCCGCAACCTAAAGTTAACGATGGATCGAGACGGAAGTTGTAAAGGTCGCCAATCGCACCTTGGGATGAAGGAGTATTGATCAACACCCGCGCGGTTTGCACTTTATCTTCAAACCGCTTGATATGTTCTGTATTCGCCGGAGAGGTGTAGAGAACTGCGGTGTGTCCCCGTCCGCCAAATTCTACCAATTGTTCGGCTTTTTCTACCGCATCCTCGTAGTCTTTCGCGCGATACATTGCCAGAATTGGCGAAAGTTTTTCAAAGGCAAATGGTTCGTCTTTGCCGACTTGTTCGACTTCACCAATTATCACCCTGGTGTCTTCTGGGAGCGAAAAACCAGCTAACTTTGCCAGTTTCTGCACGGGTTGTCCGACTATTTCCGCGTTGAGGTGTCCGTTGACAATAATTTGATTGCCGAGTTTTTCCCGCTCTTCGGGAGTGACAAAATAAGCTCCCCGGTTGATAAACTCTTGCTTGACTTCCTCATAGACATCATCCACCACAATCACCGATTGTTCGCTGGCACAAATCATGCCGTTGTCGAAGGTTTTGCTGAGAATGATCGAGGAAACGGCTAGTTTTAAATGCGCGGTAGAATCAATCACCGCCGGTGTATTTCCTGCCCCAACTCCCAGTGAAGGACGACCGGAAGAATAAGCGGCTTTGACCATTCCAGGCCCACCCGTTGCCAGAATTAAGCTAATATCCGAATGCTGCATTAATGCTTGCGACAGCGGCACGGAAGGCTCATCAATCCAACCGATAATATTTTCCGGCGCTCCGGCGTCTACGGCTGCTTGCTGGATAATTTTTGCGGCTTCAATCGTGCAATTTTTCGCCCGCGGGTGAGGTGAAAAAATAATCGCGTTGCGGGTTTTGAGGGCGATTAAGGCTTTAAAAATTGCCGTGGCAGTTGGGTTGGTGGTGGGAACAATTCCGGCTAGAATCCCTACTGGTTCCGCAATTTTTTGGATGCCAAAGGCTTTGTCTTCTTCAATGACGCCGCAGGTTTTGTCCTGTTTGTATTTGTTGTAGATGATTTCTGAGGCAAAGTGATTCTTGATTACTTTATCTTCTACAACTCCCATGCCTGTTTCTGCTACTGCCATTTTAGCGAGGGGTATGCGAGCAGCATTGGCGGCTAGAGCGGCTTTCTTGAAGATGGCATCGACTTGCTCTTGGGTGTAGGTAGCGTATTCAGCTTGCGCTGCTTTCACTCGCCTAATCAGTTCTTCTAACTCTTCAATATTCGTAACTCTCATAGTTTCTGAGTCCTTGACATCAATTTTGAGACTGTCATTTTTGGGTGAATAGATGTGTTTTTGCGGGCAATTGTAGCGCGCGATCGCAATAGGTTTGACGATTTAATGAAGGGATAACTTACCAGTTTTGTCGAGCAACAATTGGCAATAACACTAACGATTGTTTCTAGGTTGTTAGGGAATGATGAAGGTTTTTCCTATTACTTTTCTAGTGAGACTACTTTTATTGTAAAGAAGATTTGGGGTTAGTTGCAGAAGTTTAAAATAGATTTCAGGATCGCTGCTGGTTAGTACCAAGCTAAACCAGAAACCCGGTTTTTTGAATAATACCTTCGCCAATGTTTTGAAACGCCCACATGCTAAAGCATGTGGCTACACAAACCAAGCCTGCCAGAGCAGGCTAGAATTCTGGCA
The DNA here is from genome assembly GCA_964463555.1 of uncultured bacterium. Lineage (GTDB taxonomy): Bacteria > Cyanobacteriota > Cyanobacteriia > Cyanobacteriales > Aerosakkonemataceae > Microseira. Next base: position 19,225 of record CAYXCW010000078.1, on the reverse strand, counting down.
GGCTGCTCTGGCAGCCTTTGAATGCAATAGCGATACCTTTCAGCCCACATGCTAAAGCATGTGGCTACACAAACCAAGCGGGAGCATGTCAGCTTTGTAAATTTACGCCGACACCCTAAAGGGCGCGGCTATACAAACGCGAGCCATCCTTCGCGGGCTAAAGCTTTTAAAGCCTGCGAAGGCAGGCTTTGTTTGTGTAGCGACACCATGCGCGGGTGTCGGCTACAAAGTTGACATGCTCCCAACCAAGCCTGCCAGAGCAGGCTAGAATTCTGGCAGGCTTTGAATGCAATAGCGATACCTTTCAGGGTATCGGATTTTTGACGTAGGTATTGTTGAAGAAAGCGGGTTTCTTCAGGCTGCTGATGGGTTATAATTGAAGTTAAGTGCGAGTTAAGGTAGCGATCGCTCAAACCCCATGTTATTTCTGGGAGCTTTATTTTTGGGATCTTATTTTTGGGGTTCTACGATAAACTGAGAGTTTATTTTTTCTGCTTTCCCTTCTTTAACCATAGCTTGATGAATCAAAGCAGCCACTTCAGCCCGCGTCACCATTTTGTTAGGATTGAGGACTGCCACATCAGGATGATTCACGACTAAACCCGCTTCAGTTGCTGCGGCAACGGCGTTTTTGGCATAGGCGGGAATTTGAGCCGCATCTTGGTAAACTGCTAAAGTTTGATCTGGATCGGCAGGGGCTTGTAAACCTAAACCATTGGCAAGGGCGACGATAGCTTGCACTTTGGGAATTTGTTGTTTCGGTTGGAAAGTATTATTAGGGTATCCTTTTAAAAATCCGATTCTGGTTGCTTTGTCAATCGCTTTTGCTGCCCAGAAATCTGACGGAACATCCTGATATTGCACTGCCTCGCGGACGGGGTTTTGAGCGAAAATTGCTTGAGTCATTAAAGCAAATTCAGCCCGGGTTACAGGTTGATTCGGTTTAAAGTAACCCTGTGGAAAACCGCCAACGAAACCCCGCGTTTGCAGCGATTGAATAAAGGGTTTTGCCCAGAAATTATCCGGAACATCGACAAATTTCACCGATTTCCCCGCCGGTTTAACCGCTCTTTCTGCTGGGGTAGTTCTTGCGCGGGGTGGAGGCGCTACAATCACCGGAATCGCCGGAATCACTCTAGCAACTGTTCGTCTGGGTGAAGGTGCGGGGATGGGAGTGATTGATTCTTTGGTGGCAGCAATTTGTCCTGGCACTGCCGAGCTAGGCGTCACCGTTGCTAAAGGGGCGGGTTGAGTAGATAAAATCCCCGTCTCCGGAGTAGGAATTGCCACTGCTGCTGGCGGGGCAGTTTGTGGAGATTCTAAGATTCTCGTTACAGCGGGAAATCCTTTAAAGCCTTCGTCTCTTCCAAGCACCCAGAACAAAATCGCGCCGATGGTGCTAAATGCAACCAAGATGCCGATAAAATCATCAAATCCTAAGTCGCGTCGGCGCGATGGCTGTGGCTGTGGGGTGGGCGAATCTGGGGAAGGGGAATTGGTCATTTGTTTCCACCTAATCGCAACGGTAGTGCCATCGCGATTAGTTTAACGCACCAGCGTTGGTTCTCCAACAGGCTGGGTGAAGTGTTTTTCGATTAAGTCGGGTATTTCTTGGGGACTGACGCGCCGATAATTGGTTTTATCGGGCATTATGACTATATTTGGCCCTGCTTTGCATTGTTTCATGCAGCCGGTTTTTTTGATCGTGACCGAGTCTTCTAATCCGCGATCGCGCAATTCCTCCGCCAGCGCCTTACATACCTGCATCGCCCCTTTCTGGCAGCAATCGGATTTTTCACACACTAATACACAAGCTGACGGTTTGGCAGCCTTTGCTGGCACTGGGGGTGGGACGTTAGCGTTACTAGGTCTTGTAAGCTTTACTTCATATGCTTTTAATTTAAGTTGACCGCGCTTCCAATCTAGGATGCGATCGCCACTCACTTCGATCCAATCTCCCGGTATTAAACCCTGACGCAGCGAATCCCGGATTGATTTTGACAGCTTAATGCAACATTCACCCTCGGCGGTGGCGAGGCGCAAGCCTTTGACTTTATAGCCGTCTTCCAGAATAAATCCTACAAACCGTCCTTTCAGGCGAAATTCTAATATTTGTGTGCTTTTGTACTTGCTCACGATCTGCTTCCTCCTTGTATTTCAGTAATTTTTCTCAATTATGCTGGCTGTTTCTCACTTATCCTTAAATTTTGTTAAGGGTTGGAGTGCCAACAACGGTGCAGCCATAATGTCAATTCGCACCGCTTTGCGCTTAACTGTCGCACCACACTCCACAGCTGCAAAGCCGCTGTGGGTGTATTTATTTCGGCTTGTAAGCAACCGTCACTAGAACAGTAGCAGGGGATGCCTAAATCTTGCAGTCGTTGGTAAACTTGCCAGCGATCGCCACGCTGAACTCGCACCAACTGCATCGCTGGTGCTTGATTATGAGATAGCTCCATCAAAACTCGCTCGCTCTAAATGCAAATCATTCTCAATTTATCTGTATTATAAGCGACTGTTTACCAATTGCAAGTTATTTTCAATTGCTCTTTAAATTCTCTTCACATAACTTACATACTGTTAAGAATTACTTATAGAACGCGCAGCAGGCTGGGAATGCTATCCACCGCGTCTAAAGTGCGAATTTCGTCAAGTGCTTGGTGAAAATCGCCTTCGCGAACATCGTGGGTAACGACGACAATTTCAGCTAACTCGCCTTGGAAACCCGTCTGCACGATAGATTCAATGCTGACGCCGTGGTTTCCGAAGCTAGTCCCCAGCTTACCGATCACCCCTGGACGATCTTTGGTGAGAAAGCGGGCGTAAAACCGGGTCGTTAATTCTTCGATGGGAGCAATTTTGCAGTAGTGTTGGTGGGTGCAGGTAAGCAGGGGATGGAGATGGGTAATGGGTAATTGGTAATTGGTAATTGGTTTGGTAATTGGTGATGGGGAATTCTCCTCTGCTTCCCTACTCACTTGCCCGCCTACACTCTTCAGCACGGCGGCGATGTTTAAGATATCGGAGACGACGGCGCTGGCGGTGGGACCTGCACCCGCGCCGGGACCGAAGAACATAACTTGACCTATGGGGTCGCCTTCGACCAGAATCGCGTTGTAGACGCCGTTGATGCTGGCGAGGGGATGAGTTTGGGGGACTAATGTGGGATGGACGCGCAGGCGCAGGCGATCGGTAGGATCGTCAGCGAGCATTTCGCGGTTAGCGATCGCCAATAATTTAATCGCAAATCCCAACTTATCGGCATAGGCGATATCGGCGGCGCTGACTTGGGAAATGCCTTCGCGATAGACATCTTCTAATTTGATTCTGCCGCCAAACGCGAGTGAAGCGAGAATCGCGATTTTATCGGCGGCGTCGAAACCATCGACATCGGCGGTAGGGTCGGCTTCAGCGTATCCTAATTTTTGGGCTTGGGCGAGGACATCGGCAAAATCTGCCCCTTCGGTTTGCATCCGGGTGAGGATATAGTTAGTCGTGCCGTTGACAATGCCGGTTACCGAACGAATGCGGTTAACGCCTAAAGCTTGTTTGAGGGGTTGAATTACCGGGATACCACCGCCGACGGCAGCTTCTAACAAGACGTAAACTCCCGCATCGTTGGCGGCGTCGAAGATTTCATCGCTATAACGGGCGATAACGGCTTTATTTGCCGTAACGACGTGCTTACCGTGGGCTATGGCTTTGAGGATGAGCGATCGCGCCGGTTCCAATCCGCCGATAACTTCGACTACGATATCGACATCGGGATCGGTGACGATCGATTCTAAATCGCTGGTGACGGCGCCTGGAGGGAGTTGGACGGGGCGGGTTTTTTCCGGATTTCGCACGCCGATGCGATAGATTTCTAACTCTTCTAGGAGCGGGTTACGCCCAGAAGGGTCGAGTAAAATCTGTGCCGTTCCCGTACCAACCGTTCCCAACCCGAGCAAACCGATTTTAAAAGCCACGCTGCTGACCTATACCGATTAAATTCTTGCCAAAACCATTGTGACATCTGGGGTGCGATCGCTGAAATTTACTCGGCTTAATTTATTTACGTCGAATCGACGCCTCCAGGACTGACATCCCTGCTACATACTGAGGATGAGCGATCGCGAAGAGTGAAACTTGGATGAAAACCCTAGCTTTACTATTTGTCATAACCCTTGCCACATCTGTATCGGTTTTCGGAACAATGCAATCTGCCTCTGCTTTAATTTGGAACTGGAACTATTCTGGGACTGGCATCACCGCAAGCGGTACTTTCACCACTAATGACACACCTGACAGTTTAGGTTTTTACCTAATTACTAGAATTACTGGGACGCGCAACGGTGAATCAATTACTGGGCTGCTACCTGCTGGGATACCAATACCGGGAAACGAACCTTTCAAGATTGACAATTTAATTAGTTTGAATCCGCAGCAGCTAACAGGTGAAGGTTTTGGTTATTGCACTTCGGGGGGTAACTATGCTGGGTCATTTTTTGCTGGTTTTTTATCAACTCCAGGGTATTTAGAGGTTTTTTCTGCCGCTCCATTTATACCAGGCTTTAAAAATTTTGGCCCGGAAGATAGTGAGTTAGCCATTACTTTTTCTGCAACTATCGTCAACTTCTCCGAACCACCTTCTAAATAACGTTTACTAACCCCTACAAAAAACTAGAAAACTGAGCCTGCCTAGTCTGATAACAGAAAAGAGCGAGCTAACAAAGCTCCCCTGATGGGTGAATATGAGTTTCTGAATTAATAGCTCTTTGCTTGATGCGATCGCCCTAAGCGGAAAAATCAGTTATCGGTTTGATAACCACACCGCAAGCAGTTGCTGCATTTAATTGTCGCTCATCAACCGTAATCAACGGACAATTAAGTCTTAACGCCAAAGCGATATACAGCGAATCATATATTGCTAATTGATGAGTTAGACTAATTTGCAAAGCTTGCGGTAATAGTTTTTTAACTGGCACAATTTGGAACGGTAGCGCCAGCAGTTGGGCGGTAAACCGCTCTGCATCTGTTTGCGGTAGTCCCCGAAACCGAACATTTGTCCACAGAACATTGACGCATTCTATTAAGCAAAACTCCGGTACATATAAGCGATCGCCTTGGGACATCCTACCTAATAAAACTCGTGCTTCGACTGTATAAGTTTCTTGTAAAAAACGCTTAATCGCCACGCTCGCATCTACTACATAGGTTGCCGCCATTTCTCTCTCTCCGCAATTATCATTTCGCTGCCCGTTGGCGCTCCGGGGGGCGGAGTCCACATATGACTGTCGATCGACTCAAAAATCTTCTGCAAATCTTCTGGATCTACTAGGCGTGGCGGTTCTTGAAGCCATAGTATTAACCGCTCATCGACAATCTGAGTTATCAAGGTTCTGAGTTCTGCTACTGTCAAATCTGCCACTTTTTTTGACTCTGGTGGTGGCTGCTGTAACAATAGTTTTAACTGCTCGTTGACTATGCGAGCAATTAAAGCTTTGAGTTGTTCGTTTTCCTCTGCTATTGTTTTTTGTGCTTCCATTTCTACCAACTCCTTTTTCCCGCATCTAACAATTCTGACACAGTTAGCAATTTTTTGTACAGCCTAATCTTTATTTTTTATTGTTTTATGGAATTTCATTTTTATAAATATTTTTCAGAGATCAAACAATTGTGACACAAATTATACAGGAAACTATAGTGGAATAGTTTGCCATTATCTATCTCGATCCTCGCGTATCATTTCAACAACAGATGGCGAATTGGCTATTGTGGCAATAATTTTAATTGCTCGTTAACGGTGCGAGCAATTAAGGTTTTGAGTTCTTCAATTCCTATTGCCGCTATTGTTTTTGGGTCTTCCCTTCCTGCTACGGTTGTCTTGCTTTCCATTACGTTCAACTCCTTTGCCCATAGATGAAACTATTTTGACACAAATTATATCGCTTGAGTAGCGTTAGTTTGGCTTGGGGTGTTAAACTTTTATTGAAAATTTACGGTTAAACTATAAAATAACCAGACTGCTAAACCCTCCTAATTGGATATGGACTTAAATCTATTTAACCCCATCCCGCCGAATTCCGAGCCAGATTCATCTAATATGAGCCCGGAGCCAAATAATTTTAATCAGCGAGTTATAAACACGGTATTATTAACCGTGGCGGCGATGCTAGCGGGGACAGTATTAGTAGGAAATGCGATCGCACCGCGTCAAGGGAATGTTATTTTTATCCACCCGGATGGTACGAGTGCTTCCCACTGGGGTGCGGCGCGGATGTTGTATAAAGGGCCAGATGGGAGGTTAAATTGGGATAAAATGTCCAATCTCGGCGTTTATTTAGGACATTTGAAAAATCAATTAACCGGAACTTCTAACGCGGGTGCTGTAATTCACGCTACTGGAGTAAAAGTAGAAGCAAATTCGTTTGGATTAGACCCCAAAGGAAAGCCAGTACAAGCACTTTCCGGGTATAATAAAACGATAATGGAAGAAGCGATCGCGCAACAAAAATCCACCGCCATTATCAATTCCGGCGTTATCAGCGAACCGGGAACGGGGGCTTTTTTAGCCAAGGTAAATAATCGTCGTAACCACGCAGAAATTACCAAGCAAATCATCGAATCGGGAGTAAATGTAATCTTAGGTGGTGGGGAAATGTGGTATTTGCCCAAAGGCACCGCAGGACGACATACCCCCGCATCTATGAGCAAGAGAACAGATGGATTAAACCTAATCGAACTCGCAAAAAGGAAAGGTTACACCGTTGTATATACCCGCAAAGAATTGCTAGATTTACCAGCAAATACTCAGAAAGTTTTGGGCATTTTTGCCGCAGAAGATACCTACAACGACGAATCAGAAGAAAAATTAAAAGTGGCGAACTTACCTTTATACGTAAAAACTGCACCGACAGTGGCGGAACAATTACAAGCAGCTTTACGAATTTTGTCCCAAAATCCCAACGGTTTCTTTGTGGTTTTGGAAGAAGAAGGCAGCGATAATTTCTGCAATTACAATAACGCCAGAGGGTGTTTAGAAGCGATAAAACGGGCAGACGATGCGATTGGCGTGGCGATGAATTATGCCGCTCAAAACCGAAATACGTTGGTGATGACTGCCGCAGATAGCGATGCGGGAGGACTAGAAGTAATTGGGGAACAAGTGGAAGATGTACCCAAAGATAAACCCTTACCAGCTAAATATGGAAATGGCGCACCCATTGATGGCAGAGATGGGACAAAAACCTTACCATTTGTTTCTGCACCCGATAAAAATGGACAGCGATTTTCGATGGCGATCGCATGGTCTGGTTTGGGAGATATGTCGGGTGGTATTATTGCCAAAGCTGACGGAATCAACGCCGATATGCTACCAAAAACGGTAGATAATACCGATATTTACCGCATGATGTATGCAACTTTATTTGGGACTAAACTACCTGAGAATTAACCAGAAACCCGGTTTATTAAAGAAACCGGGTTTCTCAGTCAACAAACTTCCCAATTGCTTGCAAATACGAATTTTTTCCAGACTGATAAATTCTGAAATGTCCTGCGCCTGGAACTAACAACAATTGTTTGGGTTCGGGGGCGGCATTGTATAGTTTTTGACTCATATCTGATGGCACAACAGTGTCAGCAGTTCCGTGAATAAATAGAACGGGAATTTGGAGACTTCGCACCCTAGAAATCGAATCAAATCGCTGATTTAAAATCAAATCAATGGGAAATATCCCATACCAACTTGTTCGCTTTACAGTTTCTGCCATTGAGGTAAACGAACTTTGCACGATTAGTCCGCTTATTTGTGGATGTTTGACGGCTAAATTTAAAGCGATCGCACCCCCCAACGACTCCCCATAAATCGCAATCTGCCCAGGAGGAATTCGCCGCACCCGTAACAGATAATCTAAAGCTGCTTGACTATCTTGATAAAGCTGAGATTCGCTAGGAAAATCACCCTTACTGCTGCCAAATCCGCGATAATCAGCTACCAAAATCGAAAAACCTAACTGCCGCAAACCCTTGATTCTTGCCAAAATATTAAAGTAACTTTTATTGCCACCCGCACCGTAAAAATACAGAATTACTTTGGGAGATTTAACAATTCTAGCGGGTTCATTTGGTAGGGTTGCAAGTTTTTCTTGGGGTGAAGGCGCGGGTATCCACCAGGCATTTAAATATTCATCCGAGTTAGAAACAGGTATCTTTACCTCCTCGTAAGGAAGATGGAACGGATCAAAGCTAGGTAACATTGAAATATGAGAACTCGGACGCAGGATGAGATGACGCTGGCGGAAAAATAGATAGAGACAAGTTGAAACATAGACAAAGAACAGCAATCCTGCGATCGACAGCAATAGTTTTTTAGAATAAAATTGCCGCTTTAAACTCTTTGCCACAATTATTTTCCTAAATTAATCCAGATCGCAATGCTACCACCGCCGCCTGCACTCGGTCATCCACAGCTAATTTATTCATAATGCTGCGAATGTGAGTTTTGACGGTACTGAGACTGAGATAAAGCATGGCTGCTATTTCCGGGTTGCTTTTGCCTTCTACAATTAGTTTGAGAATTTCTGACTCCCGTTGAGAAAGTTGGGCGATATTGTTTTTAGGGGAAGGAGGTTTGAGGTTTTTCACTACCGTGCGAGCAATTTGGGGATCGAGGTAAACAGCACCTTCAATGGCGCAGGCGATCGCTTTCAACAATTGATTCAAACTCGTCCCCTTGATACAATAGGCATCCGCCCCACTAGAAAGCGCCGCGATCGTTTCATTTTCTGCTGTGTGAGAAGTCAGCATCACCACCCGCATATCTGGTACAGCGGCTTTAATTTGCTGCGTCGCCGCAATCCCATCGAGTTGGGGTAGCCCGATATCCATAATCACCAAATCCGGCTTTTTGTCAAGCGCCATCTCGACGCCTTGATAACCATCACCAGCCTGTCCAATTAAGTTAAAATTTGGCTGTTCGGTCAAAAACTGCTCTAATCCCAATTGCATTACCGGGTCATCTTCTACCAATAAAACCCGTAGCAATGGCAATTCTTCAAGGGAATTATCGGATGGAACTGTTGCAGAAGACATAGTAAGGATGTTCGCCCAACTCAGTGCTGATTCTACACTTAGAATTAGGCAAACGTGGCAAAAACCCGGTTTCTTAAAGAAACCGGGTTTTTCAGCAAACGTCAAACTAAGGATTTATAGTAGGGAATAATTTTCTTTTTCCCTAGCCCCTAGCCCCTATTCCCTAAAACCTAGTAGGTTTCAACGTGCCAGCGCTCTTCTCTCTTGAGCTGCTTCTGGTAATCAGCCCAGTTGACGCCGAACTTGCTAGCAGCGGCTGACATACCTTCGTCGATACCGCCTTCCATGCCCTTCAAACCGCAGATGTAGGTGTGGGTATTGGGTTTTTGGATCAATTCCCACAATTGGTCTGCGTTTTCTTTAATCCGGTCTTGGATGTACATCTTGCCACCGCTGGCGTTCTTTTGTTCGCGGCTGATGGCATAAGTTAGACGGAAGTTATCTGGATACTGCTGCGTCAACTCTTCCAATTGATCCTTGTAGAGGATATTGGGAGTATAGGCACAACCAAAGAACATCCAAGCCAAACCCTTGAATTGGTAGTCTGGGTTTAGTTCCCTTTCCTTAAACATCCGCCACAGGAAAGCGCGGAAAGGAGCAATACCAGTACCCGTTGCCATCATGATGATAGTAGCTTCGGGATCGTCCGGCAACAGCATTTCCTTACCGACGGGACCAGTGATTTTGACATCAGCCCCTGGTTCTAGATTGCACAAGTAAGTAGAGCAGACGCCGTAGACTTTTTCCCCAGTTTCCGGGTGCTTGTATTCCAGCTGACGGACGCAGAGGGAGACAGTCTTGTCATCGAGATCGTCGCCGTGACGAGTTGAGGCGATCGAGTACAGCCTAATTTTGTGAGGTTTGCCGTTTTTATCGGTTCCTTCAGGGATAATCCCGATACTTTGGCCTTCCAGATACCGCAGATTACCGGCAGAGAGGTCGAATTTCAAGTGACGCACGGTGCCTTCGCCGCCCTCGCGCACTAGCTCTTCATTCGACAAGCATTTGCCAATATAGGGAGCGTTCGGGCGATAAAGATTTACGGGAACGTCTTTTTTATGCTCCTTCTTTTCCTTCGCTTGAGTCATTGGCTTGGGATTTTCCTCTAACTTGGTTTCTTGGAGTCCACTTCCCGGTGTGGTTTTTCCATTCGCTCCGTTTTCAGAGGTTAAAGGCTGGATGCTGACAATTTTGCCGCCCATGCGCGTAATCCGCTGCATTTCTTGATTCATGCGATCGTATGGCACCGTAATAAACACGCTGCCACTGCGACGGATGGGATAGTTTGCTTTGTCAGTTCCGTCATTCTGACGCAGACCCACCACTTCATAGACGAATACGCGGCTACCTGCGACGCTAGGATTGTTCATCGTTTCAGTCTCTTTGAACCCAACTTAACCTGTTGCTGCAACGCATCCTTTCCGTTACGTGCCAGCCTTGCTGCTGGGTCGATCCGACTCAAAGTCGCGATGCACCCCCAGGCGAGACGGCAGGAAAGGAAAAACCGACACCTAAGATCACCTTAACAAGGGATACCCCTTGTAAAGTGTGACGAGCGAGTCAGTTTAACTTTTTCTTTATTAAAAATGCTCAACTAACATTAGCATAAATACTTGAGCGAAACGATCCCAACTCAGAATGCCTTGTAGGTGCAACCCCACTCTGGTAAGATGTGTCATTAAAAGCTAGTAGTAAATACTTACTCAAGGGCTTGAGTCTTCCCTAAAAAGCAGACGCCAGACTGTGACAGGGATTGGCAAGCAACAAGCACTTCAATGCGATCGCCCGTCTTGCCTCAGGCATATCGGGCGCTTGACATAGGGGTTAGTTGTCTTTCCAATACCGGGGGTAGCCTCGAGGCTGTGGATTTCGCTCGCTTAGCCAGCCAAATAGGAAACAATTTTAATCGATAGAGGAAGCTATGACCAGTAAGCCGGATCGCGTGGTTCTAATTGGCGTTGCAGGAGACTCAGGGTGCGGTAAATCCACATTTTTACGTCGCTTGACCGATTTATTTGGCAGTGAATTCGTCACGGTGATTTGCCTAGACGATTACCACAGCTTAGACAGAAAGCAGCGTAAAGAAACGGGGATTACCGCCCTTGACCCCAGAGCAAACAACTTTGACCTGATGTACGAGCAAATCAAAGCGCTCAAGCATGGTCAGGCAATCAACAAGCCGATTTACAATCACGAAACCGGCATGATTGACCCGCCAGAGGTAGTAGAACCGAATCACATCATCGTGGTTGAAGGTTTACATCCTTTGTACGACGAACGGGTACGCAGTCTCTTAGACTTCAGCGTCTACCTAGACATCAGCGACGAAGTGAAAATCGCCTGGAAAATCCAGCGCGACATGTCCGAACGGGGTCACACCTACGACGACGTCATCGCCGCCATCAATGCTCGCCGCCCCGATTTTAGCGCCTACATCGAACCCCAGCGGGAATTCGCCGATGTTGTCATCCAGGTGCTACCGACTCAATTACTCAAAGAAGACAAAACAGGCAAGATTCTGCGCGTGCGCCTAATCCAACGGCTAGGCGTCGAAGGCTTTGAACCTGCGTACCTGTTTGACGAAGGGTCAACAATTGATTGGATACCCTGCGGTACCAAGCTCACCTGCTCCTACCCCGGTATCCGGATGCATTATGGCCCAGATTCCTACTATGGTCACCCCGTCTCGGTTTTAGAAGTAGATGGACAATTCGAGAATCTCGAGCAAGTCATCTACATCGAGAGCCATATGAGCAAAACCGCTACCAAGTACCACGGCGAGTTAACTCATCTGGTACTTCAGCACAAAGAATACCCTGGCTCGAACAACGGTACCGGATTATTCCAAGTGCTAGCCGGTCTAAAAATGCGGGCAACCTACGAGCGTTTGACCGCCAAGGAAGCCAGAATTGCAGCTACTGCTAGTGTTTAAAACTGGGTTTGCTTAAAGGTTTGGGGGGCGCAGAAAGCGTCCCTTTTTTTATCGCTAGGGGCTAGGGGTTAGGGAAATAATACCGTTAAGTCAAAGGTTTTAGCAATTAACAACATCCTAAATACCTTACCAGTTGCTATAGTTTACTCCCAATCAATAGGGATTGTTTATGTTTTAGCAGTTTAGCTTTTAAAATATCAATTCATTGCCATGCAAAAATACCATAAGCCAGACTCGTTTATGTAATCATTTTTACACCTCAACCCGACCCTGTTATAGTAATTAAATCTGTCACATATCCTGAAGAAAATGCCGCTCATGGGGATAGCTTTCAAAACTTTAGGTTCAAAAATCATAGTAATTATTGCCATTGCGATCGCAACAATTTTTTGCCTCGAAACCCTGGCGCGTGGTTATGACTTTTACACGAGCATAGTATCGGGTTATAAAACCGTAGATGATGTGGATCTCTCGAACTATCCGACCCGGTTGCGGATAGGCAGCCAATACTTAGTTTTGACGGTGATTTATTTAATTTGGCTGGTGAGGAACAAGCAAAAATATCAAAGGTATAACTTTTTAGATATTTTGAAATCCAGTTGGATATTTTTAGCGATCGCATTTATCGGTTATCCCGTCACTCAGGATATCTATTTATATTTACAATATGGACTGATGGCGATAAACGGATTGAATCCCTACCTCAGTGCATCGGGAGATTTTGCCTCAGTTTTAACACCATTTATTTTCTGGAATCAAACATCGACATACGGCCCAATTTCGCAGCTGTTTTTTGTAATTTCCGCTGCTTTTGTGCCGATTAGCCCTATTTTAGGAATTTATATTTTTAAATTGATTTGCCTGGTATTTCACGTTTTGAATACTTATCTAATTTGGCAAGAACTAAAGTTTAATAGCTATCGAGTTAGGATAGCGATCGCTTATTTATTAAATCCCTTAATCCTATTTGAATTAGTCACAGAAGCTCATGTAGACGTTTTTGTATGTACCATAATAATCCTGACAATAACAGCAATCAAAAAGCGGAAATATGTGTCGGGAGTTTTAGCTATTTGGTTGGGTATTTTATCCAAAACCTTACCAATTATTTGGCTACCATTAATTTTAGCATTTTTGGTTAAAGAAAAACGTTGGAAGAGTTTAAGTTTATCGCTAATTTTATCAACATCTATAATTTTAGCCATGCAATCTTCGATTTTACCTTCAGTAGAATCCTGGAAAAGCTTGTTAAATCCTGGAGTTGGATATCTTGTCAGCGGCTCTTTGCACGATATGCTGAGATTGATCGTCAATTCTGAATGGATAGAATATCTTTTTCCGAAGTTAGCAATCAACGACCAAGAAACTATCCTCACAGCATTTAGATATCTGACATACCTTGGCTTTATTGCTTACTATGGTTGGGTCGTTTGGAAAGGTTACTGGAATAAAAATTACTCAGAAAGCAACCTAGTAATAGACATGGGATGGGTAACCCTGGTTCTGTTGTTATTTGCCACACCTTGGCTGATGCCTTGGTATCCGGCTATTCTTTTCCCATTTATTGCTTTAAACCTTCATGCCAGGTGGTTTTGTCTGACCAGTTTTACTTTTGGGATAGTCCTGAGTTGCGCTTTTTACACGTTAGGATATGGGCCGCTTTACGGACAAATTTGGCCTGGAGTTATCGGGACTGTATTGGCGACAATTCCAGCGATCGCTATCCTGTTATTTGGGCGAAAAATTAAGCGATTTCCTCAGTTTGAGAGGTGGATTCGCGGTAAGGGATTGCTCTCTTCTACCCGAAGAATACCTAATTAGCGATCGCTCGTTTCCCCAGAGCAGTTTAATAAACGAACCACAGAGGTACAGAGATCGCAGAGAAAGAGTTAATTGAGGATAATCCTGCGGATACCATCTTTGAGGAGAGGGACGTTGAAGTTGATTAGGAGGGCAAGGGGGAGTTTGGTCATTTTAAGGTAGGAGATGACTTGGGCTTCGTGGATAGGGGCTAATTTTTCGACTGCTTTTAATTCAACAATTAGGACATCATTAACAAGAAAATCTAACTGACCTCTACCCACCTGATAACCTTTATATGTAACTGGTACTGGCTTCTTAGGATGAAAAGGTATCCCCCGCATCCGCAATTCCTGCGATAAACAATTCTGATACACCGCCTCCAAAAACCCTGGCCCCATCACCCGATGCACTTCCATCGCTGCCCCAATCACAGCATATGTCATCTGATTCATCTCCTCTGGTAACCCTCTTCCCTCTGTGTTCTCTGTGCCTCTGTGGTTCATTTGCTCTTCCTCTCTAGACTCTCATGAAACATTATTCCCACTGCCCCGCCTGTAATATCAATCGTCGCCAATTTTTACGATACATCCTGACCTCCCTGTCGCTAGCCATCCTCTCAACTCCCAAACCTGCTTTAGCCGAAACACCTGCTAAAGCTTTAGTCCTCAGTTGCATAGATTTTGACATCCTGGAAGCAGAACGCTACTTTTTATCGATGCAAAATCTCACTAATAAATATGATTTAACCTCACTAGCAGGAGCTTCCCTGGCATTAAGCGGAATTCCCCACCAAGCGGATGCCCAAGCTTTTTGGGATCAATTAGATTTATCGTATCGGTTGCACCACATTACCAAGGTGATTATTCTCGATCACGAAGACTGTTCTGCTTATGCGGATAAAATTGACCCCAATTTAAGCCAAGACTCGGAAAAAGAGCGGCAAGTTCATGCAGAATATTTAAGTCGGGCTTATTGGGCTATTCGCGATCGCTACCCGGAACTCAACATTGAACTATACTTTGTCTCGCTCAATGCTGATGTTAAAGCGGTGACGCCTTTGCCAAAGGTCTAAGCTCCCCTGCCTGTGGCAAGATCTATAGAGAATTCCAGCATTTCCTTTTTCCATGATTGAAAATATTCCCTCCCTGCCAAGTCAATACGATGCTTTTGCTACTGAAGCGAAGTGGCAACAGTTTTGGGAAGCAGGTCAATTTTTTCAGGCTGACCCCTCTAAGGGGGGCAAACCCTACTGTCTCATGATTCCGCCGCCTAATGTGACGGGTAGTTTGCACATGGGTCATGCTTTGGGACAAACTATCATGGATATCCTTGTCCGCTATCACCGGATGAAGGGACGCAATACTTTATGGTTACCTGGAACTGACCATGCGAGTATTGCGGTTCACGTGATGTTGGAACGAGAATTGCAAACTGAGGGCAAAACTCGCTTTGAGTTGGGACGGGAGAAGTTCCTAGAACGTGCTTGGCAGTGGAAGGAAAATTCTGGAGGATCTATTGTAAATCAGATCCGGCGTTTGGGCTTATCTGTTGATTGGTCGCGGGAACGCTTTACGATGGATGAGGGCTTGTCTAAGGCTGTGATCGAAGCTTTTGTCAAGCTCTATGAGGCAGGTCTGATTTATCGCGGGAATTATTTGGTGAATTGGTGTCCGGCAACTCAGTCCGCGGTGTCGGATCTGGAGGTGGATAATAGGGAAGTTGATGGGAATTTATGGCACTTCCGCTATCCGCTGACTGATAATTCGGGTTTTTTGGAGGTGGCGACGACTCGCCCTGAGACGATGTTGGGCGATACTGGGGTGGCGGTAAATCCGAATGATGAACGCTATCAGCATTTGATTGGTAAGACTTTAATGCTGCCAATTATGAATCGGGAAATTCCGATTATTGCTGATGAGTTGGTTGACCCCAGTTTTGGCACGGGGTGCGTCAAGGTGACGCCAGCACACGATCCGAATGATTTTGAGATGGGTAATCGCCACAATTTACCCAAGATCAATATTATGAATAAGGACGGCACGCTAAATGAAAATGCGGGGCCCCTCCAAGGTCAAGACCGTTTTGTCGCCCGCAAAAATGTGGTCAAACGGTTGGATGAGGATGGGTTTTTGGTGAAAATTGAGGACTATAAGCATACTGTGCCTCATAGCGATCGCGGTAAAGTCCCGATCGAACCTCTTCTCTCAACTCAGTGGTTTGTCAAGATTACCCCTCTAGGTCAGAAGGCTTTACAATGCCTCGATGAGGAAAATTCTCCGCAGTTTGTCCCCCAACGCTGGACTAAGGTTTACCGCGATTGGTTGGTGAAGTTAAAGGATTGGTGTATCTCCCGCCAGTTGTGGTGGGGTCATCAAATTCCTGCCTGGTACGCCGTCAGCGAAACGAATGGCGAGATTGCAGACTCGACGCCGTTTGTGGTGGCACACTCTGAAGCTGAAGCAAAAGAAAAAGCGATAACACAATTTGGCGGAAATGTCAAGTTAATTCAAGATCCAGATGTGTTGGATACTTGGTTTTCTTCCGGGTTGTGGCCTTTTTCTACTTTGGGTTGGCCTGAAAAAACAACGGATTTAGAATTTTACTACCCGACGACGACGCTGGTGACGGGGTTTGACATCATCTTTTTCTGGGTCGCCCGGATGACGATGATGGCGGGATACTTTACGGATAAGATGCCGTTTGAGGATGTTTATATCCACGGGTTGGTGCTGGATGAAAATGGCGAAAAGATGTCTAAGACTAAAGGTAATGGCATCGACCCGCTGTTGATGATTGATAAATACGGTACGGATGCGCTGCGGTACACGCTGGTGAGGGAAGTCGCTGGCGCGGGGCAAGATATCCGATTTCAATATGACCGGGAAACGGATGAGTCGCCGACGGTACAGGCGTCGCGCAATTTCACGAATAAACTGTGGAATGCGTCGCGGTTTGCGATGATGAATTTGGGCGGACAGACGCCGCAGCAGTTGGGGCAACCTGGGACAGATGAGTTGGAGTTGTGCGATCGCTGGATACTTTCCCGCTATCATCAAGTAGTGCAGCAAACTTCTACCCACATCGAAAGTTACGGTTTGGGCGAAGCTGCGAAGGGCCTTTACGAATTTATCTGGGGCGATTTCTGCGACTGGTACATCGAATTAGTCAAACCCCGCTTGCAGAAGGATGCAAATGCTACATCCAGAAAGGTAGCCCAGCAAACTCTCGCCTACGTTCTGGAAGGGCTTTTGAAATTACTCCATCCCTTCATGCCTCACATTACGGAGGAAATTTGGCACACTCTGACCCAAACGGGGAACGAGCAAACTTTGGCTTGGCAATCGTATCCTGCCGCCGATGCAAGTCTAATTAGTTCAGAATTAGAGGAACAATTTGAACTGCTGTTTGGTACAATCCGAACAATTCGTAATTTACGCGCTGAGGCAGATATTAAACCAGGGGTGAAAGTGGCAGCAATCTTGCAAAGCGAAAGCGACAAGGAACGCCAAATTTTATCGGCAGGGCAGTCTTATATTCAAGGCTTAGCCAAGGTTGATAATCTCTCCATAACTTCAGCATTAGAAACTGAAATAGGTCAAACTATTGCTGGCGTGGTGGGTACGGTGCAAGTGCTAATTCCCCTCGCCGGAGTCATTGACGTGGCTGCGTTCCGCACCAAACTTCAGAAGAAGCTGACGAAGTTAGAAGGAGAAATTAAAGCTTTGTCAGGACGTCTTAACAATCAGGCTTTTGTGGCAAATGCCAAGCCGGAAGTAGTGCAGGCGGCACGAGATAATTTGGCTGAGGTGGAAAAACAAGCAGAAATATTGCGATCGCGCCTGAACCAACTCGGCTAAAATCATTCGGGTGGGCAACCCCCACCCGATCAAAAACTATTTAACGATTTGTCTATACGTAAATCGTATGGTATGGTAACTTTTTTGTTAAATAAAAACTAAAGTCGATAAAAGGAGGAATATTGTGGCAGTTTTAAATAATTCTCAAGAAGAGCAACTCAGGGACATCGGCACCTATTTCCAAAAATTACGACAACAGCAGTCTATATCTATAGAAGAAGTAGCGGCTAAAACCTGCATTCGATTAAGAATGTTAAAGGCTTTAGAAGAAGGTAAATTAGATGATTTACCAGAGCCAATTTATATTCAAGGATTTATCCGTCGTTATGGTGATTTTTTAGGGCTGGATGGGAATGCGTTAGCGAAAACATTTTCTACCGATTACCCACCTGTAGAATTTGATGCTCAAGCAATATTAGGAAATACTACCGCTAAAAAACCAGAGGCTGAAATTTCACAGCCTAATATGATTGAAGAGCCATCTGAACCAGCAGAAATCGACACTCCTCCTGCACCACCTCCGCCAAGAACCATTCCCCCCTATTTGGCCTATATCATATTAGGGGTAGCCGCGCTTGCTGCACTTGTTTATGCCATTAAGAAACCTCCTACACCAGAAGCTGCGGCTCAAAAACAGCAACCCGTTTCCCAACCCGTCTCTGCGTCACCAGTAACATCTACTCCAACTGCAATTCAACCCACAATTATTTCTCCCAGTCCGACAGTCAGTCCCACGGAATTGGCAATTCAACCGAGTCCCATAGACTCTCCAACTCCCACAGTTAGCCCTACGGAACTGGCAATTCAACCGAGTCCCATAGACTCTCCAACCCCCACAGTTAGCCCTACGGAACTGGCAATTCAACCGAGTCCGATAGACTCTCCCAGTCCGACAGTTAGCCCTACGGAACTGGCAATTCAACCGAGTCCGATAGACTCTCCCAGTCCGACAGTTAGCCCTACGGAACTGGCAATTCAACCGAGCCTTACAGATACATCTCCGATTAACAGTTCCGGGAATTTACCGATTCAAGTCACTCTCAATCTTCAAGACGAATCCTGGGTGAGAATCACCGCCGATGGTAAAACATTATTTGAGGGTACTTTACAAAAGGGAATGCAGCAAAGCTTTTCAGCTGAAAAGCAGTTAACTATACGTTCGGGTAATGCGGGTGCTGTATTGGTTTCTGTGAATCAAAAAGCAGGGGAACCTTTAGGAAAACCTGGGACTGTGAGGGAAGTAACCTTCACTCCAGAGCAATAGTTGTAGGACTTACGCAAAGAAACCGGGTTTCTTAGCAGATATCTAGTTTTCAAACCTTTTTTATAGAAACCCGGTTTCCCAAAACAATACCTTCGCCAAAATCCGACACCCTTAACGGTATCGCTAGACAAACGACACCCTTAACGGTATCGCTAGACAAACAAAGGCTGCCTCCGCAGCCTGTAAGGAAGAATTCAGCCCGCGAAGGCGTGACTTTGAATCCGGTTCCCGCTTTAATCAGGGGGGTGACTTTGAATCCGGTTCCCCCCTTAATCAGGGGGGTGACTTTGAATC
>CAYXCW010000077.1:0-36238 GCA_964463555.1 uncultured bacterium | reverse complement strand
TTGGTAATTGGTAATTGGTAATTGGTAATTGGTAATTGGTAATTGGTAATTGCTGGTGTAATGGTGATAATTACTCATTACCGATTACGAGCGTCGTTGCATGTAACTAGCAACTTACTTGATTTTACACTAATAGTCTCCCCATTTCAAGACATTTATATGACAAAATTCTCGATTAAATTCACCTCACCAAATGTTAATTGAATTCCAAAATTTTCTCCGGGTAAACCCCGAAAGCGTTTGAGTTGAATGTAATTATCCACACTGCGAGATTCCACTTCTTGGAGAATTTCTCCCGATTCTGAAAGCATACTCAGTTTTAAATTAGGCGGCAGATAAGTTTCTCCTGCCATTGGATGAAGCTGCACTAAAATTCCCACTTTTTCTTCGGTTTCTGGTGTAATTGCTACCAACAGTGCTAGAGATCGATGTCCCAGTTGCAATCCTAAGTCCATCAGCTTGGCTCGCTTAATACTAAAATTGCTTCTGAGAGTAAAGGCTAAATTCTGTTGTTCTAAGCCTAGAATTGTTTCAATTGATTGCCAACCGATCTCAAAGATATTTTCTAACCATTGACTCAAATGGATTTTTGATTGGGATGTTTTTCCGGTTAGATGTGCTAGTAAATCTTCGAGCGATCGCAACTGTTCCACCCCTAATTCACCCGCCCCCGCAGTTTCACTAAATCCCAGCAAAGTCGCCATTTGCAGCGATTCGTCAAGCTGTACCAAAACGTAACCAATCCGATCTGACCAAGCTTCTGGCGGTATGTTAATAACCTGCATTTTTGGTAACACAGGACGACATTCTAATAACCCTAAATGAGGAATTTCCAAATCGGCAACATCAGCCAGTATTTGCCTAATTGAATTACCGCGATCGCTCGCTTCCCAATTGGTTTTAATCCCCATGCAGTTTAGGTAAAAATTTACCGCATACACCGCTAAAGCATTCAAATAAACTTGTTTGGCTTTCTGAGCATCGCTTTGCTGCGTCCAAAACTGTTTGGCTATAGCGTGAGCAGTGGAGCCAAGGGGAAGAGTAAAGGTTAAAGTTTCTGAGTAGTTTTTCATCGTGATTTGGCTCTGGGAATCAAATATCTGTACAATATTCTTTTATTTTTGCCGAAAATTTGTTTAAACAACGGTCGTAAAACCTACTTACAGTTGAAAGTTTAATATCAAATTCGGCGGCAATTTCTTTCCAAGATTTTCCTAAAAGCCTTCGCCTTGCTAATGCTTGAAAATTGGCTCTTGGATGATTTTCTATATGCTCGTTTTTGAAAATGTTCTCCGAGTCTAACTCGATGCACTGTTTAATCATGTCGGTTAAGCATGGGTTAGATTCAGGTGGAGCAATTTGATCTAAATCGGATAAGCTCATTCTTTGCATGTTTTGTTTGTCCATAATCTTGGGAATGGCTTCTTTAAAAAATCGCCGTTCTAGCAGAACATTTACCCATGCCATTACCTCACCGCGCTCAGGGTTATATTTGTCAATGTTTTGGCAAATATAAAGCAATAATTCTTGAACTGCTTCATCGTAAATATCGTCATAAATGCCTAAAAATTGACCAGATTGTGGACGACAAAGCCTGCCAGAATTTAAAATTCCATTCACCAATTGCCGCAAAGCTAGCTGCCTTAAAAGCGTCAGCGATGGCTGTTGTTGAGCGGCTAGCGCTAATTGTTTAAGCTGCTCATTTAGTTGAACATTCATTGACAACCCTGAATTTATCAGCTTCTATCTCTATCTCGGAGTTTATTAGCCATTTTTCTGCCAAACCCGATCTTTTGTTACAAAACTTTACTGGCAAGCGATCGCGGCGCAGGGGGCGGGTTGATCGGGAGCATGTCAGTTTTGCAAATCTACGCCGACACCAACCAAGGGTGCGGCTGCAAAAACGAAGCCCGCCTTCGCGGGCTTCGTTTTTGTAGCCTGCGAAGGCAGGCTTCGTTTGTGTAGCGGCACCCTTAAGGGTGCCCGCACACCGCTGTGGGTGTACCTCATGCGCCTGCTTTCCTGCGTAGCCGTTGCCAGGGAATAGTACTTTGTTAAGTTTTGTAAGCGCTGGCAGAATTCTTGGGCTTTTGAATCCGAGAAGTTGATACAGGAGCAATATCAAGTGTGACACCAACGAATAATTTAAGAAGTAGAGGTGACTGATGTACGTCCCTACTAATTTTTCTCAAGCATCCGTTCAAATACAACATCATAGCTTCCCAGAAAAGCTCTTAAAACCCCTACGTCAGTGGCTAGATAGCTTTGAGGTGCATAACCCTCAACTGGCACGATGGTTATGTAGAATTATCCCGAATCAATGTCCGTTTGCCAGAGATATCAAGCTATTTGGGCAGATACTTTTCCACATTCCGCCCTTGTGCAAGCTAAATCCTCTCTACGACAATTTGATGGCTTTGCGCTTCCGGGCTTTGCTTTTACTGGCTGAAAATTGTGGAGAAGATGTCAGAAAAGACTGCTGAAAATCGAAAAATAAATTTTGCATTTGGGTAATGGGAGGAAAAAAGGTGAAAAAGATTTTAGCAATCGACGATAAAGCTGAAACCAGAAACTTTTTTCTAGAATCGCTGAAACTTTCGGGTTTTGACGCCATAGGTGCTGAAAGCGATCGCATAGCTATTGAACGAATACAAGCAGAGTTACCGGATTTAATCATCAGCGAAACTATCACGCCCAAAATCGATGGTTACAAACTTCTATCTACGCTGCGGCAAAACCCAATTACTGCGATAATTCCCTTTATTTTTGTCACTGCCCGAAAAACTTGGGCAGACATTCGTAAAGGCATGGAGTCGGGAGCAGATGATTATTTAACGAAACCCTGTTCGATAGAGGAATTATTGAGAGCGATCGCCACCCGTTTAGAAAAACAATCAACCCTCAAGCAGTGGTATGCAGTGGAACAGCAAAAAACTCTAGAAAAATCTACCACTGCGCCAGCGGCAATTAAGCAATCAATTCCGCCTGCTGGCTCGCCAATGGGTGAGGTTTTTAAATTCATCGAAGCCAATTATCAGCAACCCATTACTCTAACTGAAGTCGCCCAAGCAGTTGGTTACGCGCCAGCTTATTTAACCGATTTAATGCGACGCCAAAGTGGTAAAACAGTTTACCAGTGGATTGTTGAACGACGCATGACAGCCGCTTGTTCTTTGCTTTTGGAAACAAATCGCTCGGTGGAAGAAATTGCCACAGCAGTAGGTTATTCCTATACAGGATGTTTCTTTCGGCAGTTTCGTCTCAGTTTTGGGATGGCTCCTAAAGCTTGGCGTAAAACGCAAATAGAACGACAATCGGCTAATAGTGGGTAGGGTATTTTATCCATTAAAGACGAAGCAACAAGAAAGCTTTCAGCAGTTTCGCTGGCAGAAAACACCAAAATATCTGCGCGAATTACTAAAATTAGAAAGCGAACAGGCTTGATCGGCAAGCAGATCGCCTGTGTTCTTAATGTTTCGGCTGTCTGTCTAATTTGCTCGAGATCATAATACTCACATCTTGCACCTTGGCTAAACCTTAGTTTCTTGCAAATAGCTTAGCTTGGAAGCCTAGATTTTTCGTCAAGAAACCCGGTTTTTGAAGGCTTGTTGATAGTGGTGCAAGATCTGAGAATAATCTGTTTAATTCGATGCGATCGCCTCTAGACGACAAAAAAGGCTGCGTAGGCAGCCTTTTTTGTATAGCCGCGCCTTCAGGCGTTAGGCAGGCAGTGTCTGAGAGCGCTTCAGGAATAAAGCGATCGCAACAGCAACAAACAGCAAAGCTGGGATGGCAGAAGGTTCGGGAACCGATTTCACGCCCAGTGCCGTAATAGCTTTGTCCCCGCGAATTAAGCCAAAACCATATCTAGAATCGAAGCCAGACGAAGGGCTAACAGCCGTATTTCTCAGAACGCTATAGATCTCAGTCGGCGTTGCAGTTGGCTTAGCTTGCAGTAACAGCGCCGCCACCGCAGCCGTAAATGGAGCCGATGCAGAAGTACCAAAAAAGTCAAAGAAGCCGGGATTGGCAAGACGAGGAGCGTTTTCACCTAAACCAAAGGAAATTGCCAGCCCGTCCGGAGCCACAACATCAGGCTTGAGCAAACCTGGGATGCCTTGGGAAGAGAAGGGTTGGAGTTGACCCTGTTCCACAACAACACCAAACGGTCGGTTGAAGTAAGATGGGGCATTCCCGTAATACACCGCTCCAACAGTAAGTGCATTAGGGTTATTTGCGTGCCCATATATTGGGATATTAGGCATTACGCTATTGGGGGGAAAATTACTATTACCAGCGCTAGTAAAGTAAGAAATCCCCCTATTAACTACGGCGTTAATCGCCTGGTTAATTGGCCCATTCGGAGGCTCCAAATCTAACAAATCTAAAGGTACATCAGGAAAATTTTGGGGGACATAGCCCCTATCATCCACAATGATGTCTGCTCCAACATTTGCTAGAGCTTGAATACCTTGACCAAAATCATTCACACCACCCTCAGATGTGTAGAACGCCAATTTAGCCCCCGGAGCCACAGCATGAATCAGCTGGGATATGGCGCGACCCTCATCTGTGGCATCAGGGGCAGCGTAGTCCTTTAGCACGTTAACACCAGATGGTAAATAGCCGTTAGCTATGTTGGTCGCATAAGTATCCAAATTACCAAAGGCGTCGAAGGCTTCTGCTGTGGCAAAGCTATCAGATAGAATACCGATGGTGATTCCAGTGCCATCTAGATTGTAGCGATCGCGCAAAACATCAACCCCTGTGGCTTTCGCTGCTGGTTCAATTGGTAGAGTGAAGGTAGCAGCTTGCACAGAGACAACGAAACTACCGAATGCAGCAGTCGTTGCGATCGCCCCCGAGATCGCCAACTTTTGGATAAAACCCAAACTGACGCTAAAACGCTTGGCTAACTGCTGGTATGAACCTTCTTGCTTTTCGGATGCTGCTACGATTTTTTGCTCCAGGTCATTGGAGTATGCTTTCATCCAAGACTTTGTCCTCTGTTCCACCTCTAGTTTCTCCTGAATATTCATTTACAAACCGCTATAGAATAGCAATACATAAAGCAAGCGATCAATGCGATTTTTTTAGCAAAAAGCCCCAAATTTTTATGAGTAATAGCTGAGTAAATTAAAAGCAAATGGTAATTATTTAGGAAAATCAAATCTGAAGACAACGGCAGGGTCTAAGATTGATAATAACCAGAATATCGATGCAAAATCCCTCGTCAATTTGAATTATTTAGCAGTTGTAGGGTTTAAACCACCTTCGCATAGCGTGCCGTAGGCATAGCATAAAGCACCGCTTTCTAAAAATTAAATAGGATTGCTATAAAGTAAAAAGCAAACAGGTAACTAACGAAAAAAAACCAGTAATCCTAGCATAATTTTCTGTCAAGGATCGCTGGGTTAAAAGAGTTTGGAATTCCAAGTAGTTACTGGCGTGCTAAGCACACGCTTACACTAAGTCGTTGCCGCTGAACTTACATTTCTTAGTCCATCCATATATACTGCATTTGAAAGTCCAACCGAAACCACCTGCCACCGTCTCCAGAACTTCTTCAGATAATTCGCCCTCAGTTTCGACAGGTGAAGCTGGGTTAGTTGGGAGTACTAAGTAAACCTTGTTCGCAGTTTCCTGGATGACTTCAATTTCAATGTCTTTTGGAAGTTGTTCCCCTGACTCTTTCGCAAAAACTGCCTTGGGATTCTTGAGCAACTCTTGCTTGAAGTTCTCATCTTCCAAAGCTCGCTCAATTAGCTTCCGCTCAAACTCGAACCGGGTGTTCATTGCTTGAGAGATGATTTGTTTGAGTTGTTCGTGCATTTTATTTTCTCCTTACTATCTTCTGTCAATCTTTCTTTGATTGACACTAACCACAATATCGATTCAAAACTCGCTCGTCAATTTGAATTCTTTAGGAAGGCATTCCAAAAAATTAGGAGTAATAGGCCGATAAAATTGAAGAAGATTGGAAAGCCTTGATTAAAAGCAAAGGAAACAATCGATCAAGCAGCATCTAAAAAATTGTTAGTTTTACCGAAATATTTTGGATTGTGATTTTGGTTGGGTATCCTTTAAGCTAAAGCTCTAAGGATTGGCAAAAGATCTGAGGTTTTTACCATGAATGAGCATAAACTCATCAACAAATCGAAGAAATAATCATCGCTAAAAGCTGGCAATCTGCATTCAAGCAAGAGTTACTGAATAACACCAAGGCAGTTTTAAGCCGGGAAATCGGGCAACCACTGCCAGACGAAGTAGAGATTCGGCTAGTCGAAAAAACCCCTAACATCGTCTATTTAGTTCTACCGATGAAGCCTATTACGCCCGAAGACGATGCTGAAATATCTAAAGTAGAATTGGATGCGCTAGCTGGTGGTATTGCTTGTAATCCTGGTTCTAAAAGGTAGGAATTTAGATGGAAGTTTCACAGCAAGATTTAATCAAAATAGTCGAGTCAGCTAGTAGCCTCAGCGAAAGATTGGGGAATAGGTTCTGCATCCTTGATGAGTCAACAGTCAACGAAAAGCCGATCAACTCCCGTTTAGAAACGTGGTGTCAAGTTGTTGCACAAGGAAACTCAGAAAAATTTGCCAAACGCCTCGCTTGGGATGGTTTGGACTGTAACACCGTCGCTAGTTTCCTCGGTGATGTCTGTCTCGCTGATGCACAACAACTTCCTGTTTGGGCAGAAACTTTGCGGGAAGCTTTGCAGACAGACTGGGAAACAGCTTATGCAGGTGTGTCTCGCTGTCTGGATACCGAAAAGCTAATTCCCTTTGAAGAAGTTTATCTGCCCTTTGTTTACGTAGCGCGGCAGAAACTCATTGCTAAGGTTGATGCAAATTGGCAACTGCTGTCCAAAGCAGTTTGCATAACTCTGGAACGGCAACTGTTAGTGCAGTTAGCATCTCTTTGCGTCCAGTCTCTAGAGCTTGAGTTTTCACTATTTAAAGCGCTCAAACAATCTGCTTTCACCTTCTTATGGGGACGACTACAAGACATAGGTTCTAACGAGCAGTACCAAACCTTTGTCAAGAACTTGAAAACAGGTGAACTACTGTCCTTTTTGCAAAAATACAGCGTTTTAGCTCGCTTGGTGGCAACGGCGATGGATCTCTGGGTAGAAGAGAAAGTAGAATTTCTCCAGCGATTAGCATCAGACTTGCCAACGATCCAGCAAAATTTTCTAGAAGATACAGGTCAGGTTGTTGACATCGAACTGAATCTTTCCGATCTTCACAATAGGGGACGCTCAGTAATAGCTCTTACCTTTGCTGCTGGATTAAAAGTGGTATACAAACCCAGAGGCTTAGGCTTGGAAGATGCGTATTTTCAGTTACTAACCTGGTGCAATCAGCATTTTGTAGAGACGTTGGATGCAACGTCTCTACACCCATTCAAGATACTCAAAGTTATCGACTGCAAAACTCATGGTTGGATGGAGTTTGTAGAGCATTTGCCTTGTGCAGACGAAGCAGCAGCACACCGATACTACGAACGTGCGGGTATGGTTTTGTGTCTGCTCTACATGCTGCAAGGGAATGATTGCCATCATGAAAATCTCATTGCTAGTGGAGAGCATCCGGTACTGATAGATTTAGAAACCCTTCTACAGCCTGTGGCTGGTGAAATTGACCCCAAAATAGAGGAAGTGAAGGGAGCGCAATACGAGGCTAATCAACAATTTTTCGATTCCGTACTGCGAAGTGGACTACTACCGAGATGGGAATTTGCGATAGCAGGAAAAGCTGAAGATATTAGTGGTTTGGGGGGAGTTGGCGGGGAAATTTATGTTCGTAAGCAAAAGTGGCAAAACATCAACACTGATAACATGGCACTGAAGTATGAGTCTGAAATATTGCCAGCCGAAGCTAATACACTTTCTCTCAATGGTGTCACTTTATCACCCAACAATTACGTTGATGAAATTGTAGATGGTTTTCGACAGATGTATGAGTTTCTGTTAGAACGGCGAGAATTGCTTTTAGCAACTGATAGCCCTTTAGCAGCCTTTGCTCATCAGAAAGTACGGTTTGTGTTTCGCAATAGCCAAGTCTACGGTGATGTTCTGCATAAAGCCCTCAACCCAAAATACATACAATATGGTGTAGACCGCAGCATTCAATTGGATGTGCTAAGTCGGGCATTTTTGGCTGCCGATTGCAAACCTTCTGTCTGGTCGCTGCTAGCAGTGGAATTACAAGCTTTAGAACAAATGGATATTCCCTATTTCATCGCTGATTCTAGCAGTAATGCTCTGACAATAAACCCTGACCTGGTAATTGAGGAATATTTCAAAAAACCTAGCTATGAGCGGATGATTTCTCATTTGCGGCATTTGAGCGATGCAGATTTAGCCCAACAAATTTCGATTATTCGGGGTTCTTTTTACTCGCGAACTGCTCGCAGCATGACCAATATTGCACCGAATAATTGTGCAGGTCTAGATTTAGATGCAATAGCTACTTTAACACCAGCACAACTGGTACAGGAAGCAATAGAAATTGGCAAACAACTGCAACAACGAGCAATTTACGCTACCGACGGTAGTGCCACCTGGATTGGTTTGGCATATCTGCCGCAGGATCAGCGGATGCAACTTCAGCCCTTGGGCTATGGATTATACGATGGTGTTTGCGGAGTTGCTGTATTTTTAGCGGCGTTAGCAAAAATTACTGGTGATGCCGGATTTCGAGATTTATCGCTGAGTGCTTTGCAAGATCTGAGAAAAAGCTTGCAGGAAAAAGACGCCAATTCTCAGGGTAAATTTATCAAGCAAATCGGTATCGGTGGAGCTACTGGATTAGGGTCTATTGTTTATAGCTTGGTACGAGTCAGTCAATTTTTGTATGAACCGGAACTTTTGGATATTGCGAACCTTGCAGCGTCTCTAATTACTCAGGAAAGTATTGCGAACGACAAGCAATTTGACATTATAGGTGGAGCCGCAGGAGCAATACTGGGATTGCTGAGTTTATATCAAGCAAAACCAGATCCATCTGTTCTAGATCAAGTCCAAGCCTTGGGTTATCACCTACTAATTAATCGCACCAAGAGCGATTCTGGATTTAGAGCTTGGGCAACTTTAGGAGGCAAGTTAGCGACGGGATTTTCTCATGGTGCGGGGGGCATTGCCTATACCTTATTGCGATTGTATAAAACTACTCAAGAAACAGATTTTCTGGAAGCGGCTGAGGAAGCGATCGCATACGAACGCACTTTATTTTCCCCCAGCGCCGGAAATTGGCAAGACGTGAGGGAACAGAACCCTTCTTTTATGACCAGTTGGTGTCATGGCGCACCTGGAATTGCTTTAGGTCGTTTGGGAGGTTTAGAGATTATAGATACAAAAGAAATTCGCCAAGAAATTGCCGTTGCTATCAATACAACTCAACAGTTTGGTTTAACCCCCCTCGACCATCTTTGTTGCGGCAATTTTGGCAGGATGGAGGTGTTATTGCTAGCAGCTTCCAAATTGTCGCGTTCAGAACTTGGGAATACTGTGCAAAAACAGGCAGCATGGGTTGTAGCAAGGGCAAAGCAAGTTGGTGCTTTTTATCTGTTTCCCGAACTGTCTGGAGAGATTTATAACCCTGGTTTCTTTCAAGGGACGGCTGGAATTGGTTATCAATTACTAAGACTGGCGTATCCAGAATTGTTTCCTTCTGTGTTGTTATGGGAGTAATATCATGTCCCTTCGCAACGGTTGTGTAACTGCTAATAGCTAATCGCTAATCGCTAATGGCTCCTCTCTAGCAATTAACAATTAGCAATTTGAAATCTAAAATCTAAAATCTAAAATCTAAAATCGCAATGAAGCACTTACATCGGTTACTTTACCCACCTGGATGGCCTATAGCTGTCAAACTTTCAGTAGCACTTTTGTGTGTAGCGATCGCACCGATGAGTTTCACTGCCTATTACAATTTGCAACGGAGTTTGCAGAGTCTGGAAGCTGGCGAATATCGCAAATTGGAACTTCTAGCTACCAGTACCGCTAGTCGCCTTGACCAACTAATTGCTGATATTCAGCGTTTTGTAGTCCAAGTCAGCAGCGATCGCAATGTCGTAGGTTTTCTCACTGCTACCCCACCTGCAAAGCGAGAAACTCTGCGCCAGGATTTGCAACAAACACTCTTGAATGTCTTCCGCTCTAACCCAGACTTTGATGCGGTTTATCTCATGGACAAATCGGGTAGATGTGTCGCTTCTACCGATGCAAAATTTGTCGGTCAAAACTACGCCTTCCGCGAATATTTTAGACAAGCTATTGGGGGACGATCTTATGTGTCTAGCATCCTCGTGGGTGAAACGAGTAAACGAGCAGGGCTGTTTTTATCTCATCCGGTGCGATCGCCCAAAGGAGAAATTGTGGGGGTAACGGTACTCAAGATTAAAGGAGAAAATATCTGGGCGATCGCAAATACTTTGCAGCTAGGTTCCTCTAGCTATGCCTTCCTTATTGACCAACACGGGGTGATTATTAGCCATCGCGATCGCTCGCTTCTCTACCATAGCCTCAACCCTTTACCGCCTCATACCCTAAACCAGGTTTTGACTGACAGACGTTACGGTCAAAATCAAATTAAAAGTTTAAATATTCCACAGTTAAAGGTAATGGTAATGGCAACAGAACCAGGTCATACCAGCTATCGTTCTCCCCCGACGCAGATACCCCGTATAGTTGGCTTTGCACCCCTGGAAGTGCAGCCTTGGGTATTGGGGGTCAGCCAACCCAAAACACAATTTTCCGCTCCTTTAAATCGCCTGATTTGGCAACATGGCAGCAGCGTAATAATTGTCGGTTCAATTACAGCAATCATAGCCCTGCTCCTAGCACGGAGTATTTCACGACCGATTCGCGCCCTCACAGCCGCAGCGCAAGCACTCGAACAAGGAGATTTCAATCCACAAGCATTGGCTTTTGTGTCTCGAAATCATGACGATATGGGACAGCTTGTGCGTGTTTTTCTCCAAATGGCTTCTGAAGTGAAGGCTAGAGAGCAGAATCTGAAACAGCAAGTAGTAGCTCTACGAATTGAAATTGATGAAACTAAAAGAGCCAAAGATTTTAGGGAAATTACTGAAAATGAACACTTTCGGCAGTTGCAGAAAAAAATCCAAAAACTCAGAACCAAAGCGATCGCAAAACATGAAACTGAGACAGAATACTTCGAGCGATTGCAGAATCAAGTGCAATCTTTACGCGAGCGATCGCTGTAGAGGCTAATGGCTAATGTCAGTAAAAATCCTAAATTAGCAATGAGCAATGAGCAATGAGCCATTAGCAATTACCAATTACCAATTACCAATTATCAATTACCAATTACCAATTACCAATTACCAATTACAAAATGTTATGTCATCAGATGAATTGATATCGCGAGAAGAAGTGCTGGAGGGTTTACCAGCCAAACGAGCGAATACGCTGCTATTTTTAATCGAAAGCCGAACAGCGCAGATCGTGGCGCGATCGCGCGTAGAATTTTCTCTCACCTCCCAAGCAGCCAACGAGCGCGATCTGGCTTTCCTGGAAGCCTTTGCTTTAGGAAATGCACCACCACTCCACCCCACCATTCAGCAACTGGAACGCTACGCCAACCAATGGCTTCCCCTCGTACCAGAAAACCCCAGATTAAAAGCCGCCATTGCCCACGCACTCGGTGAGAAATACACTTTCACCTATCAAGTAGTGCCTCATATTCGAGCAAGTTTATGTTTGGATGAGAAAGCAGTACAAGTCGCTTTTTCCCGTCTGTACAGAAGACAGCTAGCGAGAATTTTTGCCTCCAAACTGTCGCTAATCGAACAGTGGCGCTGGAAGTGGATGGCAACGCAAGAGTGCATAGAGTCTCTACCACCTTTCTGGCTGGCATCTTTAATCACCGTTGCTCTCGGTTTACCCCAAGCTTTCTTAGCCTTGCCCATCGCTGTAGCCGATATCGGCCCCTTGGCTACGGTTGGATTTGTAGTAATTATCGGCACTATCAATATACTGACGATGGCTTGCATGGCAGAAGCGGTGGGTCGCAGCGGTGACTTTCGTTACGGCAATCCCTTTATCAAACAATTAGCAGCCAACTACTTAGGCAATGCCGGTTCATTTATACTTTCACTAGCCGTAGCTATCCGTGTTTTCCTCATAGCGCTAGCTTGTTATATCGGTTTGTCGGCTACGATGGCAAACTTCACCCACATACCAGCAGCACTGTGGGCGGTGTTGCTTTTCTGGGCTGGATTGTACCTACTTTCGCGTCCATCGCTCAACTTCACGGTGGCGGTGATGGTATTGCTGGCAGCGATTAACGTTAGTTTGCTGCTAGTTCTGTCGCTGCTAGCCTTCCGCCACGTGCAACTGGAAAACCTTTTGTATATAAATTTACCTTTCCTCAACGGTCATTTCCAACCCTGGATGTTAGAGCGAATTCTCGGTGTTAGCCTGATGCTCTATTTCGGACATGTCTATGTGGGTGAATGTGCCAAACTGATACTCCCCCGCGACCCTAGCGCTTCGTCGCTGATTTGGGGTAGCGTGGCGGGGACTGGTTTTTTAACGATTCTATTTTGCATTTGGGTATTGGCAGTCAACGGAGCAGTAGCGCCCCAGTTACTAGCCGGACAGTCAGGCACCATCCTAGAGCCACTGGCACAGCAAGTTGGTTCCATCGTCCCAGTTTTGGGAACAGTTTTAGTTACGCTTTTGTTGGGAATGGCTTGGCTTCGCAGTTCGAGTTTGCTGATCAATCTAACTAGGGAATGGTTACCCAGCCGACCTCACCCCGTTTTAATGCTGCCTCGCCACCAAGGAACGTTAATATTGCACCCTCGCGGCAACCCCAGTCGCGTTCCCCATCTTGGTATAACCTATCTGGGATTGGAAAAAAATCAGCCAAAGTTTCGCTTAGATATTCAATTAAGCGGCAACATCCATCAAGTAGAAATAACCGTTATCGAGCATTGGGAAATTAAACAGCTATTTGAACAATTCCCAGACCTCCACAAATGGGACACTCGTCTAACGCTACAAGTACAGTCAGCTAATCAAGATAGCGCCTGTTTGCAAGTTACCTCACCAATGGTTCTAGCCTACGAAGGAAAATTGAAATCGGAGGTCAACAATACCGTTCGCAAACAGGAGTGTCAGACTATACGAAGCTTCTGGACAGCCTTGGTGCAAGAGCGTCATTTTCTCCTATCTATTAGCCCGTTAGTGCTAGTTTTGCTAATAACAGAGTGGCTTTTCCTAAATGGTATCCAATCTTTCACAGGAGTACTCGCATTTGCTGGTGTACTCGGTAACACGCTTGTGGGTGGTATTTTCCCAGTTTTGCTGTTAGTTTCTAGTCGGCAGAAAGGCGAATTAATGCCTGGAGTCGTTTTCCAAATTCTCAACCATCCATTTTTCAGCATCGGCATCTACAGCCTCTTTTTAGCCATCTTGTTCGTCCACGGTTTGTTCATTTGGGAAAATTCCCTAGCGCGTATCGGTGCATTGTGTATTGCCGGGGTATCGCTAGGAGCTACCTTGGTCATGAAGCGCTCTGGAGCTTTCGCTGCTCGCATAGTTGTAGAGTTGGCAGCAGATCGGCATCCAGGAGGGCAATTTGTCTTCACAATTACTACCGGCGGACAACCAAAAATAGCCGAAGTGCGTCTGGGATATGACTCTGGCGAAGAACTTTACCAAGCCGCTAAGGTCGAAATTCCATCACTTGAATCCCTGCGCTATGCCATCTTCCACCTACCAACCCACCAGGAAAAAGAACTAAGAGTATGGGCGCACAAAAATAACTCCAGCGGCGACTCTAAAAGCCTACCTGCACTTGTAGAAATAGAAAATGGAAACAAAAATATGCAGTTCGACTTAAAACTATCCGGCGGACGAGTTTTGCTACCTCTAATTAGCAATGCCTATAGACTAAAAATCGCATTTCCCGAACCATCTTCATCTTGAAAAAAGGGGCATTTTTTTGGTGAAAAACTCTGTTTATTCTTTCTCTTCGTTCTGGATGCTAATAGCTAATCGCTAATGACCAATTTGGAGGCAATTGAAAAGCTGGCAATTAGCAATTAGCCATCCATACACTACCCATACCATAAAATCTCAAATCAAATGACAACTTGGAGTAAAAATATGACTCAGATTATAGCTATTCACTCATTCCGTGGCGGCACTGGCAAATCAAACATACTTGCCAATCTAGCAGCCACTATGGCGCGTGGGGGAAAACGAGTAGGTATTGTCGATGCCGATATCCAATCACCAGGGATTCACATTCTTTTCGGTTTAAACGCGGAAAAAATTAACTATTCCCTCAATGACTATCTTTGGGGACGCTGCAACATTAAAGACACCGCCTACGACGTTACCCATACGCTGATGGCGGAGTCGGGGGAAACAAGTACGGTCAACGGCAAACTCTACCTAATTCCCTCTAGTATTAAAGCGGGTGAAATCGCCAGAATTCTGCGCGAGGGGTATGACGTAGTACTACTTAACGATGGCTTTCAAGAACTCAGCCGCTGTCTAAAGTTGGACTACTTATTCATTGATACTCACCCCGGTCTTAACGAAGAAACCTTACTTTCCATCGGGATTTCTAATGTTGCGATCGTTATCCTGCGTCCAGACAGCCAAGACTTTCAAGGAACTGCTGTGACGGTGGATGTAGCTCGCAAGCTGAAAGTACCAAAAATGCTGTTAGTGGTGAATAAAGCGCTACCAGCTTTAGATTTTGCCGACTTGCAAAAACAAGTAGAGACAACTTACAACGCGCCAGTTGCCGGAATTTTGCCTTTGTCGGTAGAGATGGTACAGCTAGCCAGCAAGGGTATATTCTGCTTGCGTTACTCTGAGCATCCCATCTGTCAGACGGTGAAAGAAATTGCCGAGCAAATTGCCAAAGTGGGGTGAAAGATTGTCCATGAATAACCAACAATTTCGTGCTGATGTTCTTACCTACTTTGGAGCCAGTGCTGGCTCTGTGGAGGAACTATTGGCATACAACGAAAACGTTTTTCATCCCCAGGACTTACGAGAGAAGATTCTAGAAACCGGGTTTCTGCATAGATCTTCGTTGCCAAACCAAATATTTTTCAGAGAACCCCGATTTTCTGGCGTAAAGTTAACCCATCCGGTCAAATTTCCCCTGTCACCGGAAGCTCATATCTCAGCTTGGGAGGAATACGCCGTTGCAGCTAAAGAAATAGGAGCATTTGAAGTACTCAAACAGCGGTTAGTGCAGTTACAATTTCCCATTCAGGAAGGTATTAGCCAGACCTCTTCGTATCGTGCTGCTACCCGTAGAGGTGTACCAACCGATGGTATAGCAGAGGCAACAGGTTTAGTTTTAAACCAACCTGAGAAACTTCAGTTATTCATACATCAAAGTCTAGCCGGAACCATCCCAGTTTTACTAGCTGGGAACCGAGAAAACTTTGTTTCTCTAGTACAAGCGCTAACGATGCGAAATGAACCACTACCAGTTCCGGATTCTATGGGAGCCTGCCTAGTCAGCGGGTTTAATAATTGGGATAGAATTCGCCAGTATCGGCAAAAATGGGAAGCAACAAATCCTGATAATTGCGATGAAAATAGTTGGCAAGAAGAATTTCAGCGGCTAATACCGCAAAAGCAGCTTTATCAGGATAGGTTGATTATTTTGAGCGACGGTGTATATAGTGGCATTTCCGCCAAGGATATGGGTTTAGACAAGTACCAATGGCAGCAGCTATCGCCGATAATTCGCTTGGAACATGAGTGTACCCACTACTTCACCTATCGCATGTTTAACTCGATGCGAAACAATATATTCGACGAATTAATTGCCGACTATAGAGGCATTGTTGCCGCTTGTGGGTACTATCGATCTGACTGGTTCTTGCGCTTTTTAGGGTTAGAGTCGTTTCCCAATTACCGAGAGGGAGGCAGGCTACAAAATTACCGGGGTGAGCCACCCCTTTCTGATAGCGCTTTTAAGATTTTACAGGTTTTAGTAAAGGCAGCCGCAGAAAATTTGAATCGTTTTGATGCTCAATATGTCAGTGAGTTGAGAGATAGTAATCTTCATATTCAGTTTCATGTGTTGATGAGTTTGACCTACTTAACATTGGAAGAATTGGCTTCTCAACAAGCTACCTGTCGCATCCAAGCAATTTTAGAGAAATTGCTGACTCAGGACTTACGCAGCGGCAGTAAATATGGTGGCTGGTGCGTTAGCGAAGCATAACTCAGATCTTGCACCATTATCAACAAGCCTGAAAAAACCGGGTTTCTTGATGAAAAATCTAGGCTTTCAAGTTTAACTATTGGCAAGAAACCCGGTTTTTATCCCTGGTGCAAGATCTGAGATAACGCACCCTAGATTTAGAGTCTCTGCGTAAGTCCTGTTTCTTTCAAATCTTTTGATTCACAAAACATAGGGGGATTCAGTGATGACAGAAGTTTTGCTCAAAGAATTAACCAACAGTGATATCGATTGGTTGATCTCTACAGGTCGTCGGCGCGAAATAGCTTCTGGTACTGTACTAATCCAGGAAGGACAAACTACCGATTCTCTACATATTCTTTTGGATGGAATATTAACAGTTACCGTCCCCCAAGCTGATAACAATCCTCTGGCACGGGCTTTTGCTGCGATGGAGGGTAGTGAAACTACAGGTCGGGAGATTACTAGATTATACAGCGGTGAGGTTGTGGGAGAAATCCCCTTTGTGAGTGTCCGCCCAATTGCTACGACTGTACGGGCTGTAGAAAAGTCGCTCGTGATGTCGATTTCTCAGCAGGAATTGGCGGCAAAATTGCAGCAGGATGTGGGTTTTGCCGCAAGATTTACGAGGGCGATCGCTATTCTACTTTCTAATAGGCTGCAAAACCTAATCGATCGGTTTGGTCGCAGCAATTTCGCCCAAGGTCAGCCACTTAAAGATGTGCTATTTATCTTGGGGGAATTGCATGATAGCGACCTTGATTGGATGATGGCTTGTGGTACTCAAAAACACATTCCAGCTAATACTATACTCATCCATGAAGCCAGACCAGTAGATGCACTGTATATCATTCTGAGTGGAACAATGTCTATGTCTATTTCTCAGAGCAAAAGCAATCCTTTAACTCGTGCTTTTGCGGCGATAGAGGGCGGTGAAATTCCCAGTCGAGAAATAGCAAGATTATCTAAAGGCGAGATTGTAGGAGAAACACCTTTCATTGATGGTCGTCTACCTGCTGCAACTGTCACGGCGCTTGAAGACTCATTTGTTTTGTCAATTCTTAGACAACAACTAGCAGCAAAATTGCAGCAGGATGTAGGATTTGCATCTCGTTTTTATCGAGCGATCGCAATTTCGCTTTCCCATAGATTGCAGGAAACTATTGGTCGCCTTGGTTATAGTAGGCGAGTTTATAGTCAAGGTCAGCCTCTCGATGAAAATGTTGAATATGAAGATGAATTGAATGCCAATGTTTTAGACAGGGTGGCGCTAGCAGGAAAAAGGTTTAATTGGCTTTTGTTAAATTAACAAAATTCCCACCCGGAATATTGTGTAGAAACACTCGGAAGGGGCGGGTTTAACTAAATATTTCGTGGTTCGACTGAATGGCTGGTAAAACCCGCCCCTACTACCTTTGCTACCGGACAATATATAACTTTTGAAACATCAACCCTTGATTAAAATGCTAGAGCAAAAACACAATCTATTTCGTAAAGAATCTCTGGAACGCCTATCTTCACCTGAAAGACTAGACCAACTGATGCAGGTGGTCAGTCCTAAAAGTTGGCTTCCTTTATCTACTTTAGGTTCTTTGGTGTTGGTAGCGATTGTTTGGAGTATATACGGACGCATACCGATTACAGTTGAGGGACGAGGCGTTTTAATTTATCCTCGTAAAGTTTTGGCGCTACAATCAAAAACTCCTGGGCAATTACTTAGTTTGAATGTCAAAGTTGGAGATATTGTTAAAAAAGGGGATGCGATCGCCACAATTAACCAAGCCGATCTTCGCAAGCAATTGGAACAGCAAGGCACTAAATTAACCGAACTAGAATCGCAAGACAGAGGCTTAGATTCTGTGCAACATCAACGCATAGAACAGGAAAAAAAAGCCATTCAACAGCAACGTCAGTACTTGCAACAACGCATCGCCGAATTTCAAGCTTTAACCCCGGTTTTAAAAGCCAAAAGTAGCGATTCTATTATCCAGCAACGCCAATATTTACTACAGCGGATTGCCGAATTTCAAACTTTATCTCCTGTTTTGAAAGCCAAAGGCAGCGATTCTATTATCCAGCAACGTCAGTACTTGCAACAACGCATTGCCGAACTTCAAACTACAACGCCTGTTTTGAAAGCCAAAAGCAGCGATTCTATTATCCAGCAACGGCGAAGCTTGCAACAACGCATTGCCGAACTTCAATCTTTAACGCCAATTTTGCAGGCGAAAGCTAGAGATTCTATTCTCCAACAACGACGAGGATTAGAGCAAACCCTGCAAAAAGTCAAGGCTATGAATCCAATTTTTCAAAAACGAATGGAAATCCGCAGAAGGTTATTTGAAGAAGAAAAAGCGATCTCCAGCGATTTAGTTTTAGACGCACAACAGCAATATTTGCAAAACCTGGAAAAAGTCTCTAATCTGGAAACTCAGTTAAAGGAACTAGACGTCAAACAAGCGCAGGAGGAAAAGTCTTATCGGGAAAACCTTAGCAGCATTGCCAACTTACAAACTCAGTTAAAGGAACTAGATCTCAAACAAGCGCAGGAGGAAAAGATCTATCGGGAAAACCTCGGCAACATTGCTAATTTTCGCGCTCAGTTAAAAGATTTGGATGTGAAACAAGCTCAGGAGGAAAAGTCTTATCGGGAAAACCTCGGCACCATTGCTAATTTTCGCGCTCAGTTAAAAGATTTGGATGTGAAACAAGCTCAGGAGGAAAAGTCTTATCGGGAAAATCTGGGTAATATTTCCAATTTTCAAGCTCAGTTAAAAGATTTGGATAGCCGAGAAGCAAATCTAGCTAAAGAAAGCTTAGAAACTGCAACAAATCGCACCAGAGAAATTCAAGAATTAAAGCGCGAAATCGCCAGGATAGAGCTGCAATTAAACAATGAAAGTCAGATTATCAGTCAACACTCAGGACGCATTCTAGAAATCGCGGTTAACCCTGGAGAAGTCGTAAGTGCAGGAACTCGCTTAGCGAGCATTGATGAGGAGAATAACACAAGCAAGCTGGTAGGCGTCACCTATTTTCCAATCAAAGAAGGTAAAAAATTTAAACCAGGCATGAAAGTGCAAATTACACCCGAAACTGTAAAGCGCGAACGCTTTGGTGGAATTGTTGGCACTGTCACGAGTGTTTCACCTTTTCCCATCACTAAAGAAGCAGCGATGAATTTAATCGGTAATCCCGAAATAGTAGCGGGTTTGGTATCTAATAAACAAGATGGTGTAATGCAAGTATTCTCTGAACTAGAAGCAGATTCTGCAACTTTTAGCGGTTATAAGTGGTCTTCTTCTACTGGCCCACAATTGAAAATTTCTCCTGGAACTACAACTATTGTGAGAGTCAAGGTAGAAGAACGCGCTCCTATTACCTATGTTTTACCTATTTTGAGGTCTTTCAGTGGTATCTTCTAATTCAATGTCAGTAACGTTTAATCCTCTACCCGATTTGCAAAAATTGCTGCCCAATCGAGGTAAAAGGGTAAAGACTCCCACTCTTTTACAAATGGAAGCGGTAGAGTGTGGTGCTGCTGCTTTGGGAATTATTTTGGGTTACTACCGTTTGTTTGTCCCACTGGCAGAATTGCGTCAAGAATGCGGCATTTCCCGCGATGGTAGTAAGGCGTCTAATATACTAAAAGCTGCCAGAAATTACGGACTTCAAGCTAAAGGTTTTAAGAAGGAATTGGAACAACTTAAAAACTTGTCTCCTCCTTATATTGCCTTCTGGAATTTCAATCATTTCTTAGTAGTGGAGGGATTTGGTAAAGAACGAGTTTATCTGAATGACCCCGCCAGTGGTTTGCGAACTGTTTCGCTACAGGAATTTGACCAGGGATATACCGGCGTGGTGCTGGTGATGGAACCGGGGCGGGAGTTTAAACCATGCGATCGCATCCCCAATAAGTTCTTTTCCCTATGGCAACGGTTGCAAGGCAGTCTTGGTGCTTTATTTTACTGTGTATTTGCGGGATTTCTCTTAACCGTTGTCGGGTTGGCAGTGCCAATATTTAGCCAGATATTCGTAGACGATATTCTGGTACAGCAACGACAAGATTGGCTGCGTCCGCTGCTTTTGGCGATGGCGATCGCATCCTTCCTACAAGGGTGGTTAACGCTACTGCGGTTGCGCTACCTGCGCCGTTTGAAAATTAAGTTGTCTGTGGGAATGTCTAGTCGCTTTCTCTGGCACATCCTGCACTTACCCGTCAGTTTTTATGCCCAAAGATTTGCCGGAGAAATTAGCGATCGCACCACTCTTAACGACCAAGTTGCTGATGTTCTTTCAGGCAAGTTAGCAACTACTGCGATTGATGCAGTAATGGTGATTTTTTATGCTTTGGTCATGTTTCAATATGATGGGGTACTGACTGCGATCGCCATCGGTTTTGCTGCTATAAATGTCTTCACTTTACAGTGGATTTCCCGTCAGCGCGTAGACGCCAATCAAAGATTAATTCAAGAGTATGGCAAAGCCGCTGGCACGTCTATTGCCGCTCTCCAAAGTATCGAAACAATCAAAGCATCTGGATTAGAATCAGACTTCTTTTCTCGGTGGTCTGGTTACTACACCAAAGCAATTAATTCCCAACAAGAACTCGGCGTCACAAATCAGATATTTTCTGTATTACCCACCCTATTATCCGCCCTTTCTTCTATGTTGTTATTACTTGTCGGCGGTTTGCGAGTGATGGATGGATACCTCAGCATCGGAATGCTAATTGCCTTTCAAGGTTTAATGCAGAGTTTCCAAGAACCTGTAAATAATCTTGTCAACTTCGGCAGTACTTTACAAGAATTGGAAGGGAATTTAATTCGCCTCGATGATGTGCTGCATAACCCGACAACTGTAGGGGCGGGTTTAACCAACAATCCTTCCATTCATCAAACAACTAAACTAAACCCGCCCTCGTCCGGAAAAATTACCAATTACCAATTACCAATTACCAATTATCAATTACTTCAAGGCTATGTTGAATT
The DNA here is from genome assembly GCA_964463555.1 of uncultured bacterium. Classification (GTDB taxonomy): domain Bacteria; phylum Cyanobacteriota; class Cyanobacteriia; order Cyanobacteriales; family Aerosakkonemataceae; genus Microseira. The sequence continues at coordinate 15,027 of CAYXCW010000077.1, read as the reverse complement.
GCGAAACATTTCATTTGGTTATAGTCGCTTAGAACCACCCCTAATTGAAAACTTTAACCTTTCAATTAAACCCGGGCAGCGAGTTGCTTTGGTTGGTGGCAGCGGTTCGGGTAAATCTACCATTGCTAAATTAGTCAGCGGACTTTATCAACCTTGGACAGGAGAAATTCTGTTTGATGATACGCCCAGAGAACAAATTCCCCAGGAAATACTCGCTAATTCCGTCGCAATGGTAGAACAAGAAATTCTCTTGTTTGGCGGTAGTATCAGAGACAATTTAACCTTATGGGATACCACTATACCAGACAAAAATTTGATCCAAGCTTGTCAGGATGCGGCTATTGCTGATGTAATCCTTTCAATGCCTGGGGGACTTAATGGCGAATTAATAGAAGGTGCTGCTAATTTAAGTGGGGGACAAAGACAACGCTTAGAAATTGCTCGCGCTTTGGTAAACAAACCCTCTATTTTAATTATGGATGAAGCTACCAGTGCCTTAGATGCAGAAACCGAAAAAATTATTGATGAAAATCTGCGACAACGGGGATGTACTTGCATTATCGTCGCCCACCGTTTAAGCACTATCCGCGACTGCGATGAAATTATTGTTCTCGAAGGCGGAAAGGTAGTGCAACGAGGTACTCACCAACAATTGTGGCAAGTTGAAGGTGTTTATTCCCGGTTAATTCGCACCGAAGGTGAAGCGCTTTAGATCGCTTCGGTGCGTTACTAAGTCCGGATCAATTACCAATTACCAATTACCAATTACCTATTACCTATTACCAAAACTATGTTAGAAGGAAAATTTTACCAATTTCAAGGTAACGAACCAATACTGTTAAACGATCCCGATTTGGTTTGGGTGATTCAGTCTGGAACAATGGCGTTGTTTGCTGTCACTATTAAAGATGGTGTTGTCGAAGGCAGCCGCCGCTATCTATGCAGTATTAATCGGGGAGAAGCGCTGTTTGGAACTGCTGCTGATTCCCACCGTCAGATTTTGGCAGTACCGTTAGGCGAAACAGAATTGTTGCAACTAGATCGGGAATGTTTTAGAGATATGATAGCGAATGGCGATGTTGATGCGATCGCCTGGATAGAAAATTGGCTGGAACGCCTTAATACTGTATTCCAAATCCCTACACCTGCAATTGAGGTAAAAGCAGAAGGAAAAGCAAATTTTTCCCTCAACAAAAGCCAGACTTTCCAACCAGAAGCAGGTAGATATTGTTGGGTACAGGTAACTCAAGGAACTGTTAGTTTTTTGGGGTTTGAGGAAATTCTCCTCACAAGTATAACTCACCCTTTCCCCCTCACTAACAAAATGTGGTTGTCAGCGATGGAAGGCGTACAACTTGCTACTAAAACTACAAGAGAAATTCGCAATTCTGATACCATTCTCACCGGACTTTCCCAACTTCACACTCAACTGCTACAGTGCTTTCAGCTTTTAGATGAACGGGAAGCGCAGCAAGAATTGCAACGGTTACGCGCCAGCCAACTTCTCAACCGTCAAGTCAGCGCAGAAGCTATCAGCGAACTCGCATCAACTTTGAGCCACAAAAACGAAAACTTTTTCCTCGAAGGGACGCCTTTATTAATAGCTGCGGGTGCGGTAGGAAGGGCAATAGGAGTAACAATTCGTCCCCCAGCTCGTTCTGAGAATCTCCAGCGAGTAAAAGAACCTTTGGAAGCAATTGCCCGCGCTTCGCGCATCCGGATGCGGCGGGTGCTTTTGCAAGGACGCTGGTGGGAAAAAGATTGCGGTTGTTTAGTAGCTTATACCCTAGATAATCGACCAATTGCGCTGCTATTAGTTTCTAACAATCGCTATGAAATGTTTGACCCCGTCGAGCAAATCCGCATTCCAGTAGATGACCGCATAGCCTCAAAAATAGCTCCCGTTGCTTATATGTTTTATCGCTCTTTACCCGATAAAGCACTTCAAGCTTTTGAACTGATTCAATTTGCTTTCAAAGCACGCGAGAAAGATTTAATTGCAATTATCTTTACTGGCATTCTAGTAACATTATTGGGAATGCTCTCTCCCCAAGCCACTGCGATTATTATGGATAGCGCAATTCCCGATAGCGACAGGGGATTGTTACTACAAATTGGCTTGGGATTGTTGGTTGCGGCTTTAGCAACCGGTTTATTTCAGTTAACTCAGGGGTTGGCTTTACTGCGACTGGAAACCGCATCTGATGCTTCCACTCAAGCCGCTGTTTGGGATAGATTGCTTAACTTACCCGTATCGTTTTTTCGTCAATACACTACAGGCGATCTTCAGTCTCGCGTATCTTCAATTAGTACGATTCGTCGCCAACTCGGCGGCAGAACTCTGCTCGATCTAATTACCAGTTTGTTCGCCCTATTTTATTTGGGTCAATTATTTTATTACAGCTTCAAATTAGCCTTAGTTGCGGTTGCTGTCGCTGTAGTTGCGATCGCATTTACCACCATCTCCGGTGCTATCCTGTTACGTAAAGTCCGTCCCCAGCTGGAATTGCAGGGAAATATTTTTGGACTAACGGTGCAACTGATCAATGGTATTTCTAAACTGCACATCGCTGGCGCACAAGAACGTGCCTTTGCTTGTTGGAGTAAAAACTACAGTCGGCAAATCAAACTCGAACTCAGTACCCAACAAGTGGAAGATGCCGTGGTAGTTTTTAATACAGTGATGCCCGCGTTGACAAATGCCATACTTTTTTGGGTCGCTATCAGCTTGTTACAAGAGGCAGAAACTTCTGGAAGTATCGGACTATCTTTGGGTACTTTCCTAGCTTTTAATACAGCCACCGGTAACTTTATTAACGGCGCGACAAACCTCAGCAATACAGTTACTGAAGTTTTGCAAGTCATCCCCCAATGGCAACGCACCCAGCCAATTTTGGCAGCTATACCAGAAGTAAATTTAACCAAAGTCGATCCGGGTCAATTAATGGGTAAAATTATGGTCGAGCGGATTGCATTTCGCTACCAATGCGATCGCCCGCTAATCTTGGACAATATTAGCCTATACGCCAACCCTGGAGAATTTATTGCTTTGGTGGGCGCTTCTGGCAGCGGTAAATCAACTTTATTTCGCTTGCTGCTGGGGTTCGATCTTCCGGAATCAGGTAGCATTTATTACGACGGTCAAGACCTTTCTGATTTAGATGTGGATGCAGTGCGCCGACAGATGGGCGTAGTATTGCAAAATGGTCAGCTTCAGTCAGCATCGATTTTTGAGAATATTGGTGGCAACGCTCAGATTACCTTAGATGAAGCTTGGGAAGCCGCAAGAATGGCGGGATTTGCTGATGATATTGCCGCCATGCCAATGGAAATGCACACGGTAATTAGTGAAGGAGGCAGCAATCTTTCTGGAGGACAACGCCAGCGGCTTTTAATTGCGCGTGCTTTGGCATTGAAACCGCGAATTTTGTTGTTTGATGAAGCTACAAGTGCTTTAGATAACAAAACTCAAGCGATTGTCAGTCAAAGTATGGAAAAATTGCAAGTGACTCGAATTGCGATCGCTCACCGCCTCAGCACCATCCGCAACGCCAATCGCATCTACGTCCTCCAAGCAGGGCGGATTGTCCAACAGGGCAGTTTTGAAGAATTAGCTGCCATCGAAGGGCTATTCGCTCAATTAATGGCAAGACAAATAGCCTCTTAAGCCCCCCTTGCCAAGGCAGAGCTACTTCATTCTCATCAAAGAAAATAGGAGGAGCTGAGGGAGCTGAGGGAGCTGGGGGAGAAATTTACCTCATTTTTCCACTCTTTCACAGGCAATCCTACCCAAATAATTTTTTGCTACGAAGATGAATTAGCCCCCCTTGGCAAGGGGAGTTGGGGGCGATCGCTCCAGCGCCCCCCTTAGCAAGGGGAGTTGGGGGCGATCCCCCCTTGGCAAGGGGAGTTGGGGGCGATCGCTCCTCCCCAAGATACACCCCCCATCTCTCCTATTAGCCAGAGGCAAACTTCAGCCGCGCGTGACAAAGTTGGGGATCGAAGAGTGAAATCAAAACATTATGGGACTTTTAGATCAAATTTTAAGCGCCGTAGATAACCCCAACCAACAAGCGAGTACCGGACAACTTGCCAGCATTCTCAGCAGCGTCGATCAGTTGAGCAATAGCTACAATACAAATCCCTCAACCATGCAATCTGCTTTGTCGATTGTTGGCAATTACGTGCGCTCTGCTTTGCAACAAAAGCGAGCTGAAGCAGGCTATGAAGGAGCGCAATCAATTGTCGATCGATATAGCGGCACTTATCCCAATCCTCAAGCCGTAGATGCGCTTTTCGGTTCTTATCAAATCCAACAAATGATTCAAGCAGTGGCACAAAGGACGGGTTTAAATGCCAACTCGATCTTAGAGATGCTGCCGATATTGGTACCTGTGGTGTTAAATTTGCTACGCACTGGTAGCAATACTCAACATCCTCAGCGCGGGGGAAATCCCGTTTTGAATAGCTTTTTGGATGCGGATCGAGATGGGGATGTGGATATTGCTGATGCAATGATGATGGCAGGTCGCTATTTAAGCCGGTAAGATCGTATCCGTTTGCGTGCTGCACGTCCGGGGCGGGTTTAAAAAATATCTCGTGATGCCACAGAATGGCTGGTAAAACCCGCCCCTACAGCGCCTGATCGCTTAGACCGCGTAGGCGGTCTTTGGTTGTGTAGGCGCGACTTCAGTCGTTAGCATAAAAGGGGTAATCGAAGCAGATTTGGTATAACTTGGCGATCGCATTCATCCAGCCGCACCCCGTTAGTTAGGGGTGCGATTTTTTTGGCTTTGGAATCGGAATCGAACGCAAATGGTTACAATTCTCCACACCAAACCGGACTCAAGTATGCCAAATTGTTCCTAAAGGCGGATGTCACTAAAAATTCATCTCTAAAAGTGATAATCCGCATAAACTCACCTTAACCGAGAACGGAGTCAAAATATGGGACTTTTCGACCAAATTATGAATGCGGTGAACGATCCCAACCTGCAAGCGAATGCAGGTCAACTTGCTGGTATTTTCGGCACGATGCAGCAACTGGGCGATAATCAAGGCGCAGATGCTTCCACAATGCAATCTGCTATGTCAGTTGTGGGTGGTTTTGTTCGTTCGGCACTACAGGAAAAACAAGCTGAAGGCGGTAACGATGCGGTGCAAAACTTGGTGAATCAATTTGGCGGCACTTCCCCAAACATCGCCGCCGTGACTGCGTTATTTGGATCGCAATTACAACCTATCATCGATGCAGTTTCCCAAAGGACGGGATTAGATCCCAATACAATCCAACAAATGCTGCCTAGTTTAGTACCTCTGGTGCTAAATTTCCTCAAAACAGGTACGCCAACTCAAGATCAATCGGGGTCAAATCCGGTACTAAATTCTTTCTTAGATTCAGATGGTGATGGCGATGTCGATATCGCCGATGCCATGCGGATGGCTGGAGGCTTTTTAGGTCAATAGACAGGTCGCTAATGGCTAATGGCTAATTGCTCATATAAGATGCTTATTCACATTAGCAATTAGCTATTAGCAATTAGCAGATGATATAAAGTCTGCAATAACTCCTGCGCTGTGTAAGGTTTCAATAAAAACGCCTTTGCGCCCAACGCCATCAACTGTTGACGGTTATTGGACAAGCCACTACTAGCAATAATTTTTACCTCTGAATTCAGTGCTTTCATGGTACGAATCGCATTTAATCCGTCCAGGTTCGGCATCATCATATCGATCAATACAACGCAGATCTCTTTGCTATGTTGGGCGTAGAGAGCGATCGCTTCAATTCCATCGCTTGCTACAAGTGTTTTGTAATTATGTTCCTCCAGCGATGCTTTAGTAATTTGTCGCACAGTTGATTCGTCATCGACGATCAAAACCAACTCACCGTTACCGCTAAATAATTCTGTGTCTTTTGTTACCTCGGTTGTGGTGGCGTTTACGGCTGGCAAGTACACCTGAAATTCGGTACCTTTTCCTAGAGCGCTTAACACCTGTAAAAAGCCACCGTGGTTCTTAACTATACCTAGAACCGTTGACAGTCCGAGTCCGGTACCTTTACCAACTTCTTTGGTAGTGAAAAAAGGGTCAAAAATCCGATCGATGATTTCTGGCGGAATACCTATGCCTGTATCGGCGATGTTAATAACGATATAATTTCCCTCATGGGCGTCTAAGTTCATCTCCGCATAGGTTCGATCGATGAAGCGATTTTCGGCGCTGATGCTGAGCATACCACCATCGGGCATGGCGTCACGAGCATTGACTGCGATGTTCATCAAAACCTGATGCAGTTGAGTAGGGTCAGCTTTTACCGACCACAGAGTGTTGGTAGAAATTTCAGCGACGATCTTAATCGATTTAGGAAAAGTCTGTTGGGCAATTTTTGCCACTTCTTTGAGCAAATGTCCGACTTGCAATACTATGTGTTTCCCTTCTGTACCGCGGGCAAAGGTAAGAATTTGTTTAACCAAATCAACTCCCCGTTTAGTAGTGTCTTCCAATGTGTTGAAAAACTCTTGAGTTTGTCGATCGATATCGTTGAATTTTAACGGTAGTAATTGAGAAATCATTAAAATCGGCGTGAAGACATTGTTGAGGTCGTGGGCGATACCACTTGCTAGTGTGCCTAAACTTTCCAGCCTTTGGGCGCGGTAAAATTGCCGCTCCAGTTGCTTCTTTTCTGTAATGTCGCTGCTGACTACTAGAATAGATTTTGGTTGACCAGATCGATCTCGCACCAACGTCCAGCGACTGGCGACGATGATTTTTTTGCCCGCTTTGCTGACCTTCTCTAACTCGCCTTGCCAAGACCCTTTTTCTAGAGTTTCATTTACAGCTACCTCAAATTCAGAAGAGAAGTCTTGATATACCAGTTCGGAGATTTTTTTCCCCACCGCTTCTGCTGCCGAAAAGCCATACAAACGTTCAGCCCCTTGGCTCCAAAATATCACTCGGTTGTCTAAATCTCGGACATTAATTGCATCGGTGGCGATATCAATTAAAGCAGCTTGTTCGGCGATTTTCTGTTCGGCAAGTTTGCGATCGCTAATATCCCGTCCTTCCGGAATCAGCATTACGACTTTCCCCTCTGGATCAAAAACGGGCTTGAGGGAAAAGTCTACAAAAACGGATGTACCATCAGCTAAGAGATGTTCGGCTTCAAAACGCACCAACTCACCGCTTGCTGCGCTGACGATCGCTTGCTGCAATTGCTCTTGCAGTTGGGGAGAATGAGTCCACCACGGGGTTTGCCAAAAGGGTTGTCCGATGATATCTGCTGGATTGGCGGCAATGGCATCCAAAGCTGTCCGATTCGCTTCGAGTACAATTCCCTCACTACTCAAAAGTCCCATGAATTGGAAGGTACTATCAAAAATAGCGCGGAATTTCTGCTCGCTTTCTTGTAATGCAGCTTCGGCGGCTTTGCGATCGCTAATATCCCGCGAAATACATAGAATCGATTCAATCGTGCCTGCTTTAGTCAGTTCTGGCGCGATTCGCATCTCGAACCATCGCATTCCGCCTGTGGTGGGACTTTCAAACTCGATGGTCTGGGTTTGCCTTGTAGCAAGCAGAGCGCGTGCTGCTGTTTCCCACAGGTTTACCATTGACTCTGGCATTCCCATTTCGCGACAGGTTTTGCCGACAAATTGTTGGGCAGGAATGCCAATCAGTGCTTCTAAAGCATAACTCACATAGAGATGGCGCAACTGGACATCGAAGCGTTCGATAATATCTGGCGAATTTTCCACCAGCGCCCTGTACATTTGCTCTCGTTCTTGCAGGAGATTTTGTGTCTGTTCCCGTTCGCCTTCGATCTGTTTGCGCTCAGTAATATCGCGCAAAATTGATAGGTGATGATGGGGGATGAAATTGGCAACCGCTGCAAATTCAATTTCTCGAACCGTTCCATCCTGGCGATGTAAGTGCCACTCCCCCGACATTTGACCTTGTTGGAGAAATTGCTGCCACATTTGAGCAAAATTTAGATCGGGATCGGCAAAGTCCGCCACCTTGGAACGCAAAATTTCTTCCCTAGATAACCCAAATAAAGCACAGGCTGCTGGATTAACATCCACATACCGTCCGGCGTCATCGGTAATTGCGATCGCATCCAAAGCATTCTCAAATAAAAGCTGTGCCCACCGATCTTGACGCAGCCCAAATGCTATTTCTCTCTGTCTATTTTCTTCTAATTCTTCCTCCACTTGCCTGAGTCTCACCATCTGTGCTGGCGCGATCGCCTGATATATTTGCTCTTGGGTGACTAAACCAACCAGTCCCTGCTCATTTACCACGGGCAAGTGTCGAATTCGATGCTGGCGCATTAAAGATAAAGCCGTCAGGATATTTTCAGTTGCAGAAATCGCGAGCGCGATCGCTGGCTGCGTCATCACCTGGGAAATTTCTGTCCTCGATAAATCTATGCCAGAACCGATCAGCCGCACTACATCTCGCTCTGTGAATATGCCTAATAATTGTTGATTTTCCACCACTAATGCACAACTACTTGGCTCTTGACTGGGCAAGTTCAATTCCGAAAAATCTGGCTCTGATAAGCTCAAATCAGCCACCCTTCCCTGGCTCATCCAAGTAATTACCCTAGTAGCTAATGTATTCCTTTTTACAACCAATGGCGAGGTAATCATTACCTGCTCCAGAGTCGGTAAATCAACGGGATAGGAAGTCTGCATAATTTTGTGCTGAAGCTAGGAAGAAAGGATGTTTCCTCGAGAAGGGAATGTCTTGAGATGCAAGACACCCTGTCCTTGTCTTTGGGGAATTGTCATATGATGTCTGTTGAATTGCCCATAATCAAACAATGTCACAGAGTACAGGACTTACGCTCATATTCCGGGTTTCTATGAGAAATCGTCGCGCAAGAAACTCAAGATCCACGCAGAAACAAAGGTGATAGGATCGTCGTGCGTAAGTCCTGAGAGTAGTTGCGTAGGGAGACGGCATGAGAGATATCTCAGATCAACAGATAACGTTAATAATGCCGTGTCCCGGCTTCTGATTACGGGTAATCTTAAGGACATGAGATAAATCACTTCGAGCCAGAACAATATACAGCGGGTTGCACTGTTATGAGGTACACTCACTAACTGGGGGAGCTGAGGGAGCTGAGGGAGCTGAGGGAGATAGAACTAATGACTTCGCCATCTTGCTCAGTATTAGTAATGCTGTACCTCATAACAGCGAGAATCGCTGTATATTCACATCTTGCACGATTCTCAACAAGCCTTGAAACCCTTGTTTCTTAACGAAAAATCTAGGCTTTCAAGTTTAGCTATTTGCAAGAAACTAAGGTTGAGCCACGGTGCAAGATCTGAGTATACAAAGATGCGATCGCACAATTGAATCAAGACATTTCTATTCTACTGCTTCAGTTTATCGCCTAAAAGCAGTAGCAGCACGGGGTGCAATATCTGAGTCAAAACCTCCGACTTGATTGGTGCGAATTATCCACAGCGAACCGCCATATTTTAATAAAATTGTGGCAATTTCATCCTGTGCCTGACGCGGCATTACCGTGCGCCAAGTTGTAATTGCTTTGATAAAGGTTAAGAATAAATTATCAGGTTGGCGAGTTCCGGCTAATTTGGCGGTATCCATATCCCAATCTGACCTTACTGTGCGCCAGGGAATCAAGTTTTTTTCCAGCGATCGCCCCAATTCTACCAATTTGTGAAACCGCAATGTTTGCGGGCAATCGGGATGGCGCTGCAACCAATCTTGAATTTGAGGATTTGATTCAATCTCGGCTTCGATTTGCTTAATCGTGGCGTAAAGTGCAAAGTTGGAATCTTGTACGCAAGAAGCGGCAGGCGTGACAATTGCTGCACCAGTTCCATCGCCGATGCGGTAACGCGCCATCATGATATCTAATTGGCGGGTAAATTCAGCCAGGGGGGATAATTTAATCCCATCAAAATTGTAATCTTCAGTGATGACATCGAGTTTGACGATAATATCGCAAACGGGGCGCGTTCCTAGCCACCCGCGCCATAAATCTCCCATGTAAGCAGGCCATTTAATTGCACCCGCTACAATACCATCTGGGTTATGGGCATAAACTTGTTGATATTCGATATCAAAGCGTAACTCATTCGTGATGCGATCGCGCACTACACGGGCAATTCCATAACTAAAATGTCCCGTCACCATTCCCAGGGGTGCAGGTTCGGCTTTTTTGCCGCCAATTCCCCCAAAAGTATGAATCGCAATTGCTCGATCTCCCTCGCGCCAGTTAGCTACTGCTTCTGTTTTAGTTCTGGCAACTGGGTCTAGTAACACAGTTTTTGCCGTACCTTTTTGTCTGGCGGTATTTTTCCAAAGTTTGCGTTTAATATAATATTTTCCCGCTTTGAATCCCAACCGCACTTCATCGGGTTTCAATCGTAAAATCGCGCGAGGTTCAATTGCTTGCACCACAAAAATACCATCGGCACCTTTAGCACCATAAATATACCAACCTTGGGCATTGAGCGGCGATGATTCTATATTTAGATTCGTCGATCTGCGAATGCCATCTCGATCGGCTGGTACTTGAGGAATGCGGATTGTTTCTGGAATATCGTCGAATTGTTTTGAGCTTTGATTGTAGTGACGAACTAGAAAGCGATCGCTATCTTCTTTTTCCCTTTTAATAATAGTCACTACCCCATAAAATCGCCCTGCGATTTGTACGGGTTCTCGGTTAATTACCAAAGCAATTATCTTGCCGTCCTCGCTATATAGAATCGCTGGATTTTTCAGCATGACTATCACATCATCCCGATCTCTTGCGCCCGCCAACGATTCTAACGGGTCAACTTTTTTCCAATTATTCAATCTATCGGGATGAACCTGTCCCGATTTTTGACTATTTTTAGTTGCTTGAGTGAAGCGAACATCCTGGGTCACGGTTCGGACATATTCTTGTACCTCTGGCTTGTAACTCCATTCCAAATTGACAATTTTTCCGACTAAATCTTGATGAAAACTATCAGTATTTTGAATTTCAAATAATATACTTTTATCCTGTTTATCTCTTGATTCTTTCCCAGGCAATATCAAGCGACCCGTCCACAGTCCCACTGGTTGATAGAGGCTTAATGAAACGGTTTGTTCTGAGGGGTAATAGCTAGTTTGATAAAAAGTATCTTTGCTGTATATTTCGTAATTTGATCTCCTTTGAATATTATAATTTTGACTTTTTTTATAGTGTAAAAATAATCCTATAATTATAATAACAAAGACCGCACCTAGCAGGACAAATAAGCTCATTCGGATAACGTTTACTTTGGTTCGATTGCTTTAATAATTATCAGATTTTTCCATATAACAGCTAGCGCCAAGACAAGGAGGCAGTTTTTAATCGGTGAAACCTTTAATTTAAGACCTTCTTACCCCAGCCCCTAGCTAACAACAGAGGGGCAGGCAAAAAGCCCGCCCCTAGCGGATTAAAATGCTTGAGGCCCTGCCCAAGCATAACGCATAGTGCGCCCAAATACTACGGGTTGATCTTCAACGGCGGCGACGGTTTGACCGTTCATACCAACTGCCCACAACGGCATTTTTTCATCGCCTAATTCACCAGCGCGGAAGATGACCTGATTGGGATTGGCTTGACTCCAACCCAATAAGGTGGCGTTGCTGTAACCCACATTTTCGCCTGGGGCGATCGTCGTAGCGCGGTTTGACTGACGTTCCCAAACCACAGCGTAGTCAGAAGCATCCGAGGCGCTCAAACCGCCTTCAAACTGACGTGCTAGCAAGCGATCGCCTCCCGCCGACCAAGAAACCGGCACTAAAACCGAAATCACCCCTGGCATATCGGCAGCTTCGTTCGGTTTCGGTGTATTAGCCAAAGGAGAAGTAGCAGATATTACCCGTAATTCTCCAGTTTCCAGATTTTCCACAAACATGACGCTGCTAACGCGGCTTTCGTACAATTCCGGCTTCACCTGCATCTGAACGCGGGTGTAAGCGGCAAACTTGCCATCCGGGGAAATCACCGCCGGGGTGCGATATTGACGAACACCGGAACCTCTGGTCGAGCTAACTTGCTCGTAGGTTTTCATAATCCAACTCCAGGGAATCGGATAGGGACTGCCCAGGGGATCGTTTTCTGATGTTTCTTGTGCTTGAGGCACGGCAGTTCCCCGGTGAGGAATTGCCTTCGCTTTTTGCACGCGCCCTTGACCAGAAGGCGATCGCGTTTCTACGGACTTGTTAGCCAAAGCAGATGAGTCGCTAACGACCGTACCGGATGCCATTAGCAGCACACCTGCAAACAGGAACGGGTATTTGTGGTTGAGGAACCATCCACGCAGCAACGGTTGTTTAGACATTTAGTAAATCTCTATAAAGGCGTTTGTTGTGGGAGGAGCAACGCCTAACGGCAGTTGAGCGTCATTATATGTATACCAGGTATGACTGTAAAATGTTCAAAATTCTATAAAGTTTTTAATACTGCTAAGAGAGAGAAGGAACGGGAAGCAGGAGGGCGAAAAGCAAGAGGAAAAGACAAAGATTTTACTTTTTCGTCATATTCCGTAAATTAAGCAGAAATTTGTCTCCTGCTAGCGCTCAAAACTACAAATTGAGTTACCAAGCTTTACAATTCCTTCGACTCTCAGAAACTCCTTCTTGGGGTTAGCTGCTCCAGTGGCTCTAAAATGCTACTTTGTCTCTATTATTTTTCCGATCCCCAAGCGCAGCAGACGCATCGTCAAAGCGCCTGTATCGTTGGGAATGGAATGAAACGAGAAATTAAGCTCGAGCGAACTGGAGAGCCAAATCAACTGATATGCTGCGATTTTTACTGGTTTTTATCTTTAGATTGCTGCTAGTGGCAGTTGGAGGCGGTTTAGCAGCGCTGGCGGGCGTAGCGATCGCAATTAGATCCCCCAACCCAACCCCACAAAAGCCCCTGATTGCTCATCTGCTACCATCCCTCGACCCCCAGCTAACTGGCACCAATCCCGCCCAAAAGCCTACTGAGGCGACAGCAACGCCTGCTGAAGCTACATCGCAACTCAGTGGGGCGGAACAAGAGAAACTAGAAGCAGAGCTAAAGCAATTGCAGGCAGAGTTGAAAAAGCTGCCAAATCGTCGCGCCAATCGCCAAAAAATCGCCCAATTAGAACAAGAAATCCAAGAAATTGAGCAGCAACTAAATCCCGCACCACCTCCAATTGCTTCTACCCCCTTCTTTTCCCCAAATCAAAAGACTGCAACGTTACCCAGCGATGCTTTGTTTGCAGACACATCTGGGGATCTGCGTCCCGAAGCAGGGCCAATTTTGGACAAAATCGCCACCGAATTGAAAAACTACCCCAAAAGCACCGTCCGGATTTGGGCGCACACCGACGGGGCGGGACAACCGAGAAACAACCGTATTTTATCGTTTCGCCAAGCCCAAGCGATCGCCCAATATCTTTCCAATGCTTTAGGCGACGGCTACCACTTGCTGGTTGTAGGATACGGCGAAACCCGCCCCCTAGTCCCCAACGACACCCCGATCAACCTACAACGCAACCGCCGGATTGAAATTGGGATTCAATAGTAAATGGCCCAGGACTTATGCGCGCCGAGGCCAGAAACCGGGTTTCTTTATAGATCTCTAGTTTCTAAACCAACGATTTTTCATAGAAACCCGGTTTCTTTGCGTCAGTCCTATGGCTAATCGGTAATTTCAGATTTGAAATTTGAGATTTTAGATTTGAAGTTAAATCTGAAATCTAAAATTTGAGATCTGCGATCGCCAATCACCAAAAAAAATGGGTTCCGCAAAAATTAATTAGCGTCGCTCACAATCCTATAAGCTTGAGGAAGCGCTAACTGCTAACTGCTAACTGCTAACTGCTAACTATCAACTATCAACTATCAACTATCAACTGTCCACTGTCCACTGTCCACTGTCAACTGTCCACATGAAAATAGTCTTTTTCGGCACACCGGAATTCGCCGTACCCACCCTAGAACGCTTGCTAGCACATCCCGACTTTGAAGTTTTGGCAGTTGTCACGCAACCGGATAAACGCCGAGGACGGGGTAATCAGATGGTTCCTTCCCCCGTCAAAACTCTTGCAGTGGCGCATCAGTTACCCGTTTGGCAACCAACGCGGGTCAAAAAAAATACCGAAACTCTCGCACAACTGCGGCAAGTTGGGGCAGATGCCTTCGTCGTCGTAGCCTATGGGCAAATACTTTCCCAGAAAATTCTGGATATGCCCAAAATTGGATGCATCAACGTCCACGGCTCGATTTTGCCCCAGTATCGGGGCGCTGCGCCCATTCAATGGTGTCTTTACAACGGAGAAACCGAAACCGGCATCACTACAATGCTAATGGATGCGGGAATGGATACCGGGCCAATGCTGTTAAAAGCTTATACGCCAATAGGGCTATTGGATAACGCCCAGCAACTGGGGCAAACTTTGGCACAATTGGGGGCAGATTTGTTAGTGGAAACACTGATAAAGCTAGAACGCCAAGAGATCGAAGCGATACCTCAAGATTCTGCGATGGCGACTTATGCGCCACCGATTAAAAAGCCAGATTACGAGGTTGATTGGTCTAAGGAAGCGATCGCGATCCACAACCAAGTGCGAGCATTCTTCCCAGATTGTATGGCAACATTTCGCGGCAATCCAATTAAAATTATCGCCACCGCGCCCCTTGGTGCCGATTACTGGCATCAACTACCGCCAAAATTAAAAGCCTTGGAGCAAAATTGGCCTGCCATATCATCTCATCCCGGGCGTCCCGGAGAAGTAGTCAGCATCGCCAAAAACATCGGTCCGATTATTCAAACCGGATCTGGATACTTGCTATTGCAACAAATACAGCCAGCTGGAAAGCGCCCCCAATCTGGATCGGACTTCGCCAATGGCACCCGCTTAGCAGTGGGAGAAATATTTGAAAGCTGATTGGTGGTAGCTAACAATAACTTTCTTTGTATTAACTCAAGTTGCTAGTTAACGCAAGTTGCTAGTTACAAATATGGTTGGTTTGATCCCCCCTAACCCC
>CAYXCW010000076.1:30344-36518 GCA_964463555.1 uncultured bacterium | reverse complement strand
GACAGTGGACAGTGGACAGTGGACAGTGGACAGTGGACAGTGGACAGTGGACAGGGGACAGTGGACAGTGGACAGTGGACAGTGGACAGTGGACAGGGGACAGTAACGAAAACAAAACAGGGGTGGAAATCCAACCCCTGTCTCACTATTTACAGTTTGATTGTCGCTAGATGAGTTTTAAATCTGCATACTCGGCAATCATGTCATCGGAACTGAGGGTATCGCCTTCAGCTTGCGGTGTCCAGAGGACTTCAATTGCCAAAAGTTGATCGCTAGGAATTGCACCAAACTGACGCAATGCTTGACGTAAATCGTCAGAAGAATTGATTTTTGGCAGTTGCAGTTTGCTCAGGGTTGCAGCTAGCAAGGTAACGACGATATATTCACCTGTTTCTGCATTCAATTGTGCCAGTTCGCCAGATGTTTCGCCTGCGGGTAAAGCGGCTTTAGCCTCGGCTTGTCTGAGCAGGTTATTGACATTTGACAGGGTTTCTGCGGTAAATTTACTCCGTTCTGCGAGGGAGTAGCGGTTAAATGCAGCTTCTGCGGCTTCTAAACGCGCTTGCTGGGTATCAGCACCGGCATAAAACCAATATTCGGGGTGGCGCAACAATGCGAGGGTGGTTTCTTGCAATACTTCGGCGCGCCCTTGAGGAGAATTGGTATCGGCTGTTTCGGCAATTTTATTCAGTTCGGCTTGCAAACTGCGGGCATTTGCTAATAAACCGACTTGCAGTTTAGCGACCGATACGGTGGGATTGCTGGTATAGTTTAGCTCAGCGGTTTCGCTGCCACCGATACGACGAAAACTTTGGATGAGGAAGTTAGCGATCGCAATAAAAATCAGCAGGGTAAATAATCCGCCAAACCCGCCGCCAATGCCAAAAAATGGAATCAAGAACGGAAAGCCAATGCCACCACCGTAGGGATAGTATCCGCCACCAGGAGGCGCATAGGTGCGGCTGGGAGGTGCGTAGGTGCGCGAAGGTGCCCTAAAAGAACCGCCTCCAATTCGACCACCACTACGAGCTGCTAACGCTCCATCAGCGTGACCCAGTGCCAAGGTTAGCACCAGTCCGCCGACGAGTAGCGGTTTAAAAAGCAGTTTGATCTTTGAAAGCAGTTTTTTGTACATAAAACTATGCTCGTTCAGACTATGTGAAACTGATAGCGCAACATCTATGGTTTACGCCAACTTTTGTTAACGCTTCTTCATATATTTCTAATATAAGGATTCCTGTCTGGGCAGGATAGTCGGTTCGGGGTGGATAGCTGGGTAGATAACCGTACCTAATTTTAGATTTGGGATTTGAGATTTGAGATTTCAGCCCTAGAAACCGGGTTTCTGCGTGGATCTTTAGTTTCAAGTCGAAGATTTTTCATAGAAACCCGGTTTCTGTACGTAAGTCCTGCTAATTTTAGATTTTGGATTTGAGATTGAAGATTTCAGCCCCATCCAAAATCTAAAATCTCAAATCTAAAATCTCAAATGCCACTAGCCGCCGCCGACGATGGTGACAACTTCGATTTTGTCGCCTTCTTGTACTTGGGTTTGCGACCAAAATTGGCGGTGGAGGATTTCGCCGTTGTATTCTACTGCTACTAGGCGGGGATTAAAACCGAACTGCTCTAAAAATTGCGGCAAAAGAGTGTGGGGCGAACAGGTACGGGGTTCCCCATTCACCCACAGCGTAATTTGACTAGACATTGGATTGAGGAAGGTGTGCTTGATAAGCTCGCATGGTTTTCATGCGAGTGAGTTGGGAGATCATATACTGGGTGACTAAAGTTGGCTGCTCTGCCTGCATGATCGCTCTGACGACGGCGATGCGCTCTGCACCTGCCATCAGGACATCATTTAAGTTTGTCGGATCGATGCCACCAATGGCAAACCAGGGAATCGAGGCGTGCTGGGCGGCATAGCGGACGTATTCTAGTCCGGCGGGAGTTTTACCTTCTTTGGTTGGGGTGGCGTAAACTGGACCAACGCCGATATAGTCTGCACCTTCTGCGATCGCGCGTTGCATTTCATTCATATTAGTAGTAGAGCGACCGATCAACCGATGGGGGCCGAGCATTTGTCGGGCGAAGGCGATGGGAATATCTTGCTGTCCCAGATGGACGCCATCAGCATCGACTGCCAAAGCTAGATCTACGCGATCGTTCATAATAAACAAGGCTTCGTAGCGATGGCAAAGCTGGCACAGTTTGCGCGCAATCTCGATTTGAACGCTATCGTCTGCCGTTTTATCCCGGTACTGTAAGAGCGTCAGTCCCCCTTGCAAAGCGGCTTCCACCACCTCAAACAGATCGTCTGAAGGAGATGTGACGACGTATAGGTGAGATTTGAGCAGTTTTTGGTGACGTTCGTAACCGAGTAAATTGCTTTCTAGGGTGTAAACCTCATAGCGCATCCGTTTAAACGCTGCGCCCATATCCGCGTGATAAAGCTTGCCATATTCTTCCAATACCCGCAGCGCTTCTTGTACCCGGCACAAATTCGCCTGCAACAGATTCCCGATGCTGCTGCGTTGTTCTTCTTGGGGATGGGTGAGTTCCGTACCCACATCACCCAACGTATCTCTAGCGGCTCTAAGCTCGGGAGTATGCCACCTGGCTAGCTCTTGGCGCATTTGCTTGCACGCCTCGCTCAGGTGCGAACTATTGAGGCCAAAACGACACCATTCCTCGACTATCCGCAAGCCTTCGCGGGCGCGATCTAAGTTAGCATCCAAAATGCGGCAAACAGCTGGCTGCATTTGTGGGGGCAAGTCCGAGAAAGGCCGGTTTTGGCTGAGTTGATTACCCATTGCAAAAGACTCCATAAATTTTTTAACTCTTCTCGCGGAATTCCCCATCCGACGAGAGCGGTGGGGATGGATAGCGACTCTGCGTAAGCCCTAATCTCTTTTCGGGTAAACGTCTACCAGCCATAAGCAAGAGTGGTAGATTGTTTATATGCTGACAATGAACTACACCTACCGCATTTATCCAGACCTTCACCAATCGGCAATGATGCTCGAATGGCTTGAAACGTCACGCAAAGTTTATAACCGTGCGCTGCGCGAACTGAAGGATTGGACTCTTTCGCGGAAGTGCTTGGCGGATCGGTGTTCCATCGAGCGGGAATACATCATTCCGGCTAATGTTCCCTTTCCGTCCTACCATCGTCAGCAAAACGATTTGCCCAAGCTCAAAGAGTCTTGGACAGATCTCAAGAACGTCCATTCTCAAGTGCTGCAAACGACAATACGCCGACTGCACGATACCTGGGAAGCATTTCAAGATCGTGGGTATGGATTCCCCCGCTTCAAGAAATATGGACAGTTCAAGTCTTTCGTGTTTCCACAGTTCAAGCGGGACCCCATTGCTGGAGACTGCATCAACCTGCCAAAGATTGGGAAAGTCCCCATGAGCTTGTCTCGTCCCATCCCGGAAGGGTTCAAGGTCAAGCAAGTTCGGGTTTTGTCGAAAGCGCGTGGAACCCAATGGTATGTCGTGGTTTCGATTCAGTCTGATGTGTCCGTGCCTGATGCCCCGTTTCATGGGAGATCTATCGGCATCGATCTTGGACTGGAACGATTTGCAACGGTGTCCGATGGCAGCTTTTTTGAACGCCCTAAATTTCTCAAGTCTCAACACCGCAAGCTGAAATTGCTGCAAGGTCGAGCCGCTAGAAAACAGAAGCGTTCTGCCAACTCCGAAAAAGCTCAAATCAAAGTGGCACGATTGCACCACCACATCGCCAGCACCCGCAAAGACTTCCATCTCAAAACAGCGCATAAACTCTGCGATCAGGCAGAAACCATCTTTGCTGAAGACCTCAATACGGTTGGATTGAATCGAGGAATGCTTCGCAAAGATTGTATTGATGCTTCTTTTGGTGCGTTTCTTGATTTGTTGGAATGGGTGTGCTGGAAACGTGGCGCGTTCTTTATGCGCGTCAATCCTAACGGCACGTCCCAAACCTGTCCGCATTGTGGCGCAACGGTGAAGAAGTCTCTGGATGTCAGAGATCATCATTGTCCTGAATGTGGCTATCAAACTCATCGAGATCATGCTGCTGCTGAGATGGTGTTATTGCGTGGACTCAATCTAGTACCCGTGGACAATCGGGGAATGGAAACTGTCTGTGCAGGCGTACTACCGGGGTCGGAAACGGCTAGGCAAGTGCCGAAGTCCCGAAAGGGAGCAACCAGAAAGCCTAAGAAGTGATTCTTAGGAATCCCATCCCTCTATAGGTTGGGGAGGATGTCAATCCTATCAGTCCGCTTCGCCGATAGTTGCAAAAATAGTTATTTAGGTTTTGGCAGCGAAACAGGCTTTATTCTGCCATTAAACCGTGCGTTGGAATCCTCTTTTTAATGGTTAAATTTGGTTTATCCTATGCGCGAAGCAAGCCTACCTATGACCACTCCTCACAGGACTCAAACGAATTTTCCCGCAAGTCTACTCGTCTGTTTGGGACTGGCAACGGCATTGACACTATTACTTGACAATAAGCCAGCACAATCATATAATAACACTTCACTAATTTCCCAAAATCCTCCGGCGACTGAGGCAACAGCACCAGCTACTCAGTTATATGTCAATCCAGCTACGGGTAACGATGGGAGTGGTAACGGTAGCCCGCAAGCGCCGTTCAAAACTCTTACCCACGCGCTGCGGATGGCGGCGACGGGGACGGTGATTGAACTTGCTGCCGGTACTTATAGCGCTGAAACGGGGGAATCTTTTCCGATTGAGTTAAAACCAGGGGTAATTATTCAGGGCGACCCCGCTAGCAAAGGCCGCAATATTACGATTAGGGGGGGCGGGATGTTTCTCAGTCGCACCTTTGCGAGGCAGAATATCGCGATTTTAGGTGCAGAGGGAGCGGCTTTGGCGGGGGTGACGGTCACGAATCCGAACCGGCGCGGCTATGGTTTGTGGATTGAATCTACAAGGATGGTGGTGGCTGACAATACTTTTATCGGCAATACTCACGATGGGATTTCGGTGACGGGTAACGGTGCGCCGTTGATTCGCAATAATTACTTTGCCGATAATGGGGCGAATGGCATCACTATATTTAATACGGCTCGACCGGAAGTGCGGGAAAATGGGTTTGAGCGGACGGGATTTGGAATTGCGATCGCGCAAAATTCCGCCCCGACCATCGTAGGTAACCGCATCTCCCAAAATAAAGATGGGATTGTGGTTTACGGCAAAGCACAACCAGTTTTACGCAACAATACAATTGAAGGCAATATCCGCGATGGCTTAGTCGCCACTCAAGAATCCCGCCCCGATGTGGGCACGGCAACACAACCGGGTGGCAATCTTTTTCGCAACAATCGCCGCTACGATATCAACACCTTGGCGGCAACTCAAACCATATCCGCTTTTGGCAATCAACTTACTAGGGGAAGGAGTGCCGGACGTTTGGACACGGGAACCGGGGAGAATTATCTTCCACCATCTCCCAGAGTCAATTCCCCCACATCGGTTGAAATTCCGGTGCCGCCGCCAGCGAGGGCAACCTCGCCTAGCAACAGAGTCACCAGACCTGCGAGGGGGAGGAGGCGCGCTGCTACCCCAAGGCGTCGCAATATTCGCAGACTTCCGCCGCCGCCGATCTCGCTAAATCCGCCAGCTACAATTCCCGCGCCAACTTTGCCACCAGCAACAGCGACGCTCAGGAGGGATAGGCTACCAAATTTAACCGTACAGCCTGGAGTACTCCCAAGCCAGGAGCTACAGCGCAATTTGCCCCGGATAGAAATACCTTCTAATTCGCCCCGTGCAGTGGGGGAACCTTTGCCGCCTAATTCTACTGCGGCGGTAGGTCAAGGTTTTCGGGTGGTAGTGTTGGTAGAAACCCTCGAACAAGAGCGATTGTTGCGCCAGCTGGTTCCCGATGCAGTTCGCGTTCGTTCCCTCAACCGCATAGTAATGCAAGTTGGAGTGTTTCGCGATCGCTCTGCTGCCGAGCAAATGCTGCAAAGGATGAGCAGTAATGGTTTAAATGCCATGCTCGAACAGTTATAAGCAATTGCAGCTAAGATCGAAATATCTTGAAATAGCTAATTGCTAATTGCTCGAATAATATCCGGAGCTACCATTAGCCATTAGCGATTAGCTATAGCCAGTCTATTTGATGCGTGAAATTGATGTAGGGGCAATCCCCCAGTG
>CAYXCW010000076.1:13914-30244 GCA_964463555.1 uncultured bacterium | reverse complement strand
GTTGCCCCGTCGCTGTAGGGGCAATCCCCCAGTGGTTGCCCCGTCGCTGTAGGGGCAATCCCCCAGTGGTTGCCCCGTCGCTGTAGGGGTAGGCACGGGGGCGCTACCCCTACAAGTTTTCACAATTTATTTAGACTAAGTATATTAGCCAGCATAAAATCGATCAAACTGCAATCTATAAATGGAGTTACTTATTTTTATTGGGTTGCAAGCTGCGGGGAAAAGTACTTTTTTTCGCACTCATTTTGCTTCTACCCACGAGCTGGTTAGTAAAGATTGTTTCCGCAATAATAAAAACCCTTCTAGAAGGCAAGCACAGCTAATTGAAGCCGCACTGAAAGAAGAGCGATCGCTTGTCGTAGATAATACTAACCCAACCGTTGAAGACCGGGCTGCAATAATTCAATTAGGGCGCTTATACAAGGCTGAAATTATTGGTTACTACTTTAAATCTCAGGTGAAACCTTCTCTCGAACGCAATCAACAACGGGAGGGTAAAGCGCGAGTTCCGGATGTAGCAATTTATGCGACAATGAAGAAGTTAGTAAAACCGAATTATGCCGAAGGATTCGATAAATTGTTTTACGTTAGTATTGCGGGTAATGGGGATTTTAAAGTGCGCGCGTGGAGGAAAGAAGGGGTAAAAGATGGATAGCGATACTTTTGAGAAACAGATGCGATCGCTCGAATATTTCCACGAGTTGCGCGTATTACCAGGCGCGTGGACAGTCATTCGCGTTGATGGTCGCAGTTTTTCCCGTTTTACTGAATCTAGCTTTGAAAAGCCGTTTGATCTGCAATTCCATAACTTAATGGTACAAACTGCCAAAACGCTATTAGAAGAACTGCAAGGAATTTACGCTTATACAGAAAGCGATGAAATTTCAATTCTGCTACCTCAAAATTGGGATTTATTTGACCGCAGTTGGGAAAAAATTGTTTCAGTTTCTGCTAGCATTGCCAGCGCTACCTTTACCCACGCCGCCCAAACAATTGTGCAATTTGATAGTCGCGTTTGGATCGGTGCAAATAAATCCCAGGTAGTAGATTATTTTAATTGGCGTCAAGCAGATGCCACCCGCTGCGCTTTGAATGGTTGGTGTTATTGGACGTTGCGTAAAGCTGGTGAAAGCGTCGGCAAAGCTACTTCTATGCTGGAAGGAAAGTCGGTGGGATTTAAAAATGAATTGCTATTTCAACGCGGAATTAATTTTAACGATTTACCAGCATGGCAGCGACGGGGAACGGGTTTGTACTGGGAAATTTACGATAAAGAAGGATACAATCCGATTGAAAATAAAGCTGTTGTGACCAAGCGACGGCGAATTAAGGTAGATGAGGAATTGCCAATGAAAGAAGCTTATGGAGAGTTTATTAGTGGGTTTTTAGATGTTGAATAGTCTCTATAATACAGTGACTGAGAGTCATATGTTGTCCGTTGAATTGCCCATAATCAAAAAACTGCACAGAGTCGTTGCGTAGGGACACGGCATCAGAGATGTCTCGGACAAACAGATAACATTTTATGCACATCTTCCGATTTGCTCTTGCCCAATTTCTAGCAACACCACAGCTGCTTACAGCCAGTAAATCATATCAGGACTGGCTCCAGTCTTCCCACTCTAGCCCTTCAATCCGGTTGAAATGACGTTGGTTGTGGGTAACAAGAACAAGATTATTCGCGATCGCAACACCCGCAATCAAGAGGTCAATATCATCCACAGGTGTCCCATCACGTCGCAAAGTAGCGTACATGTCTGCCGAGAGGACAACCGACTGTTCTGTGAGGGGCAAGATGATGTTTTGGGCAGCAAATTCGAGAAACAAAGTCAGTTGCTTTTGGGCATCACGATGTTTCAATCCACTAATGATTTCGTAGTAGGTGACGATGCTGAGGTTGATTTGAGCATGTTCGTTCAAATATGCCTCAAACCTAGAAACAACTATTCGATTGCCTCGGAAAAACATCGACAGAATATCCGTATCAACCAAAGCTGGTTTCACGATTTTGCCTCTGCGAGAATGCTTGTTGACGGCGTTGAGAAATGTCGTCCCAGAATTCGCTGTAAATATCGTCGGGGAGATCGTTCCAGCAGCCTGCGAACTTCATAATAGAGTTGCGAGGAAAACTAGCTGGTTCTAAACGCAGCCGAAAAGCATGAATCAGGTTAAGCAGTTCGGTTAACTTGTCTTCTGGAATGTTCTGGATTTCTTCAACAACTTTGGCTCTTAGTTCTGAGACGTTCATCAACTACTCCTCTAGCTCACGTTTATAGTTTTATTGTCGCATTTTTAATTTTTCTCTTACCTCTGCGTTCTCTGTGTCTCTGTGGTTTGTTTAATTAAATATTCTTCTAGCGCGAAGTGACTCACTGAGCAATAAAAATTCTTCCACTTAGAGCCAAAGTCGTGCCGGAGGCATATCGCCACCATTGCCTAAAGATTCGTAACCGACGCTTGACGGTTGTCCCCCATACCGCTATGCTCTCTCTTTAAGGTTGCTCCAGTTTAACGACAGCAACCCTTGTCCGCAAAAAATCTAGTACCGCTACCCAAAGCTGCGGAAACAGCAATGGATAGCTTGACCCCCAAACTGTAAGTCCCAGCTTGGAGGCTAAATGAGAATTTTAACATTTCTCTGTAGCCGCCCTGCTTTGCGCTGCCTGCGGGAGCGCAAGTAGGGTTAACAGTGGACAGTGGACAGTTGACAGTTGACAGATAAGGGGTAATTTGAGATTTAATCTGCAATTACCCATTACCAATTACCAATTAGCGATCGCTACTTTTCCACCCGATATATCTGACCTCTCATTTCGCCGTAGAATTCGTGGCCTTTGGTGTGAAGGTTGAAATAAAG
The DNA here is from genome assembly GCA_964463555.1 of uncultured bacterium. Classification (GTDB taxonomy): domain Bacteria; phylum Cyanobacteriota; class Cyanobacteriia; order Cyanobacteriales; family Aerosakkonemataceae; genus Microseira. Next base: position 27,387 of record CAYXCW010000076.1, on the reverse strand, counting down.
CACTCCCTTTCTAGCCAAAGCCTCCATGCCAGCAATTGTATTGATCTGAGCCGGAATAATGATATCGCTGGGGCAACCTTCAGGAAGAGGAAGTTTAAAACCAGCAGCAAAATTAGGTGGTGGAGGTGGTTGTTTGACAAAGGTTAGCTTGTCGTTGGTAACCGAAGCAGAAAAGCGACCATTGACAATCGTCTTTTTATAGTCACCAAACTGATCGAAGTTAACGATAATGGGGCCGAGGACATCTGGCGTGCCACAATGAATGTGAAACGCAGTCACGTTTGCCGGATCGACGTCAGCAATTTGAACATTTATCTCACTTTTTGTCAAATTTTTCGGGAAACGTAGCCGACCATAGCCTTTGGCTTTGGACTCGGATGGAGGGCCTAGTTCTTGAGCAGGATGTAAATAAGCTTCGTATTCGGTAAATGACTGATCTCCCGATTGCAGATTCTGAGCAATACTCGGCGAACCAAATAGGATCGCAAGGGTAAATAATGTGCCGATCAATAAGGCAATAAAAGTCCTCATTTAGTTTTACCTGATTGAATTGATAGGTAAACAAATTTTGTCTCATATGATGTCCGTTGAATTGCCCATAATAAAAAAAACTCACAGAGTCGTTGCGTAGGGACACAGATAACGTTAATCGTGCCGTGTCTCGGCTTTTAATTATGGGTCATCGACCGGACATGATATCATTCATCATGGCTGACGCACGAAGAAATTAGAAACCGGGTTTCTACTTAGATCTCAAGTTTCTTTTCTTAGATCTTGCACCGTGGCTCAAAACCGGGTTTCTTGCAAATAGCTAAACTTGAAAGCCCAGATTTTTCGTTAAGAAACCCGGGTTTTCCAGGCTTGTTGACAATGGTGCAAGATGTGAGTAAAGTGACCATCAACAATGAGCGAGAGCTGAAATTCCGGGTGCGATCAAGCTTTTGGGTTCAATAAACCGATTTGCCTTACCCAAAGTCGGCGATTAGTATGTTCTAAGTTTAAAATGTCTTCTAAAGACCAGTGGAAATGAAATGCGATGCAGGCTACCTCCTCATAAACTTGTTCTAAGGGGTAGCCAACGACTCCCCCGATAGTTCAAGCTCCACATTAAAGTCGTTATTGCATCTGGGACATTTAACAGGAATAGACGCGATTCCCTGTTGATTAATGCGGTTATAAAACTCTCTTAAATAGGCAAGATCGTAGGTAAAAAGATTTTCTAATTTTTCAGGTGTGACCTCAGATAAATCGCCCAAACTGGTAATGACGAGGGAAAGCATCACTAAAAATCCATAAGCGGGATTATCCTGAACTAAACGGTTTTTTTGCACAGAGATTTCATCTTTGGCAGTGGCAAGGCGCATAAATCCTTGAGAGTGAACTTTTCCCTCTTCATCTACTAAGCCTCTGGGGAGGATAAATTTAAATTCTGTTTGCAGTGGATTTTTGTTAGCCATAAGCAGGTTTGGTCACAGATTGGGTTAAATTTGCGTCTTGAATTTTTCTAATAATAAATCTCGTTGTTGCTGTGCTAGCTGGTAATTGGGATTAATGTTTAAAGCTGCTTCAAAGGCTTCGAGAGCTTCTTGATATCGCTCTAATCCTTCTAACGCTAAACCTTTACCAGTCAAAACATAAAAGTTGTTTGGCCTGATAATGCTAGCTTTTTCGTAGGCATCTAATGCTTGAGCGTACTGTTTCAATGTTATCAACACTACAGCTAAATTGTACCAGGCTTCAAAGGATTGAGGGTTAAGTTCAATCCCAAGGTTGGCGGAATTGAGGGCGTTTTGGTAATCGTTCAAGTGCCATAATGCTACGCTTTTGTTGGTTAAGACATCAGCGCAGTATTTTTGGGCGGATTCTAAAACTTTTTCGTATTCTTTCAGTAGCCATATACCTAAATTATCGCGGTTATACAAAATCTCCTTACAGGTTAAATTGGCTTTAAAATTAATCTGGCTGTCTAAGGCTTTTTCGTAAGCTTGGATTGCCAAAGTATCTTGTCTTAAGCTACTGAATACTCTGCCATTATTGAACCAGGCTTGAGTGTAGTTAGGATTAATTTCAACCGCTCTTTGCAGGGCAACTTGGGCGTCTTGATACTTTTCTAAATGCCACAAACTGACGCCTTTGTTGTTCCAAGCTTCTGCCATATTTGCATTAATATCAATCGCTCGTTCAGCCGAATTCAGCGCTGATTGGTATTGTACCAATCCAATCAACGCGCTGCTGTGTTGATTCCAAGCATAAGCGGGATTTTTATCTCCCCAATTGCCATCACCATTCATGGCGCTGTCGCAAGCTGCTAGTGCTTCTTTATAGTTGGCTAAGCGATTGAGGGTAGCGCAGCGATTGACTTGAGCTAAAGCAAATTTAGGATTAATTTGAATCGCTTTGTTATAAGAAGTCAGTGCTTTTTGATTTTGCTCCAATGCTTCAAACAGAGTTCCTTGATGCGTCCAGGTATTAGCATCGTTAGGATTAATTGCTAAAGCTTTTTCGTAAGATGCGATCGCATCTACTATTTGTCCTGCTCTTTGTTCGGCTATAGCGCGGTTGGTTAAAGCTGGTGCTGGTAATTTATCGATCGCACTATTGCAAGCCGCAATCGCTTCTTCCTGTCTGCCTAAATCCGATAGCGTACCGCAGCGTTCAACTTGAGCGATCGCATAATCTGGATTAATACTTAAAGCTCGATCGAACGATGCTAGCGCTGTGTCATTTTGCCCTAACTTTCTTTGCGCCAAACCTCTATTATACCAAGCGATCGCTGGTGCGATATTGCCCCAATTGCCATTGACTCGTAATGCTTGTTCTTGGGATGCGATCGCTTCATCGTACTTACCCAATTGATATAATGCTTCGCCGCGACGAGTCCAAGCCTGAGAATTTTTGCCGTCAAACCGCAGTAAAAAATCATACGAATTTACTGCTTCGGCGTATCGTTTTAACTGTAAAAGAGAATTGCTGCGACTAGACCAAATTTGGGGGTTTTTGCTGTTTGGTTGGAGAGCGATCGCTCGCTCGCAAGCTGTCAGTGCTTCCGCATAGTTTTGTTCGTTTTCTAACACCTGACACTGGGAAACCCAAAAGTTAAAATCTTTTAAGTCAAAGTTGCCTGATTGTGCTTGAGATAGCAGGCGATCGCTCAAGTGTATGGGAAGATCCCCAATCGTCAACGATTCAGGTGCAGCCGAAAGACTTTGTTTCTGTAGCGGCAGCATTAATGCTATCGTTACACAAATAAACCTGTAGGAGGTCTGACTGTCAAGGGCGATATTGATTCGATTCTTAACAGCGAAAGCTAGGAATCGCAGCAGTTGTGGAGATATTTTAGACATGTAATATCCCAGCCAAATGCAGAAGGTGAGGAAATGTTTTCAACCCCAGTTAAACTAAGTTATAGCAGGTTTAAATTTTTTCCGATAAAGCAATAGATTTTTTAACAATGGGTTTTGCTAATAGTAGCTAAAATGATGAGAAGCAAAATTTTGATTCAGTGGTTAACGGCGATCGCTTGGCTGTATCTGTTGGGAGTAGGGACAGAAACGCACGGACAAGATAATCCAGCAGTGCAACGGTTGCGGGAAACTAGAGACTGTGTAGGATGTAACCTCAGCAACACTAACCTAGCAAACGCCTACTTACACCAAGCCAATCTGACAAATGCCAACTTGAGTAATGTTAACTTGGGTAACGCTGACTTAAGCGGTGCTTATCTCAGCAATGCCAATCTGAGAAATGCTAACCTGCGGGGTGCAAACCTCAGCGGTACGAATTTAAGAAATGCCGATCTCAGGGGAACAGATCTCAGAGATACTAAACTTAACGACGCCACCGAAATTGATAGCAAGTGGCGGATTGTTTGGGAAATTGCCAATCAACCTGTCAGCAATCGAGATCTGCGGAAAGCCGATTTAGAAGGAGCAAACTTGAGCAGCCTCAACCTCAGTCAAATTAACCTAGAAAATGCCAATTTAAGCGGTGCCAACCTCAGCGGCACAAACTTGCAAAATGCCAACTTAAGTAATACCAATTTATCGCAAGCAGACTTGTTTATTGCTGACCTAGCAAATGCCAATCTAACCAATGCCAATCTTACTAGAGCCAACCTCAGCCAAGCAAATCTAAATCAAACTAATCTCAGCCAAGCAAATCTCAGTCAAGCTAACCTCAATAGCGCTAACTTGCGCGATGCCAATCTGAGCAATACCAACCTAAATTCTACCAATTTCAGAGCAGCAGATTTGACAGGAATTAATTTAAATGGAGCTAACTTAAACAGCGCCAATTTATTTAACGTCAGCCTCAGAGATATTGACTTGAGCAGTACTAACTTGCGGGGTGCTAATCTCAGAGGCGTGAATTTTAGCGGAGTTAATCTCAGCGGAATTAAACTGAGTGGAACTAATTTAAATGGCGTGAATTTGAGCGGCGCTGATTTAAGCGGTGCTGATTTGAACGGAATTAATTTGCAACAAGCTATCTTGACAAAAGCCAATCTTAAAGGTGCGAACCTAGCCAATGCTAATCTGATTAATGCTGACTTAAAGGGTGCAGACTTGAGCGATGCTGACTTAAGCGGTGCTAACCTGAGTAATGCCGATTTAAAAGGAGCAACTTTAAGTGGAATTAAGTTAAGCACTAATACTAATTTATGCGGCACAATTATGCCAGATGGTAGTCAAGGGGGTTGCTAATTGCTAATTGCTAATTGCTAATGGTTACTCAAGAGGCTTTTCTCAATTCAAAATCTCAAATCTCAAATCTCAAATCTCAAATCTCAAATCTCAAATCTCAAATTCTATGGCTCATCAATCTTTCCCACCACCGCCGATCGATCCTTTTGAGCGCCTTCATATTTATGACGGGTTGATGATGAATAGACAGCGGTGGTTATTGGCGCACGATTACCACCGGCGTCGGCAAAACGTTCACTATCAGTCGCTCAATCAGCCAGGAATTGTTTGCGGATTGGGAGTCAGATTGATCGATCCACCTGCTGAAGTTCCGGCACAATTTCGCGATCGCCGTTGGTTGGAAATTCAACCGGGAATTGCGATTGATGTAGAAGGAAATCCGATTGTAGTTGACGAAGCTATCGATCGAAAATATCGTATTAGAACCGAAACACCTGTAACCGGAACTTTGACAGTTTACTTGGTAGTTAGTTATGTAGAACCTGAAAATCCCGAACGACAACAGAATACTGAAGTATTGCGAGAATGGTTCCGTTTTGACGAAAGAACTCATCCCCCCAGTGCCAAAGAAATAGAATTGTGTCGGATTAAATTGCAACCCGGTACGCTTAAATTAGAAAATCCTACCGATGTTTTATTTCCTGATTTTAATCAGTTAGATTTACGCTACCGCATCCCAGCACAATCCAGATCTCAAGCAGTAATAAAGCTGGCTCAGCTAAAACCAAAAGAGACAGATGATTGGTATAATACTGCCAGACAACATTTGTGCGATCGCTACCGAGAAAACCTTTCTTTTTTAATCCAATCCCTCACCGCACTTTACCCGCAGTTGCAAGGAGAAACAGCCATCGGACAAGTCAACTTGCAAACACCAAAATCTGTCGCACCTTACGATTTACTTTATCTTGCCGATTGGCAAATCGTTGAACTAGATGAAGCAGAAATGTACGCGCTCAAGACCTATTTAAAAACAGGTGGTATCATTTTAATAGATTCTCCCACTAATAACGAATCCCTAGTCGATAGCATCAACGACATTATTACTCAGGAACTAGAAACTGATTTGGAATCGTGGCAAGAATTAAGCCGCAATCATCCCCTAAGAACCCAACCTTTTTTATTTGCTTCACTACCAAAAATTAATCAATCGCCCATCGAAGTTTGGCAAGGAGGTGGAACTATCTTAATCGCGGGCAATCTTTCCAATGCTTGGGGATTAGATGACGAACTTTCACTGGATCGAAATGACATCCGCGCCGCTCAAGAGTTAGGTATTAACTTCCTACATTTTGCCCTACGTCGGCGTCAGATAATGCAGTTGATACAATAGTCGTTATTCATCGGGCAATGGCGTTATCTATGTCTGGAGTAGTTAGTAAAAAATTCTTCTAAACTTAACTGTATCAAAGAGATTGCTGTTAAATAAGGAGATAAAAAAGTGCCAAATCTTGTTAAAGCGATCGTTTCCAAACGGGAAATCAAATTAATTCCAGATATCGCCATTGGAGCTACAGATGAAACTGCCAATATTGAGAATGAATTTGACGTGACGGTTGTCAACGAAAGCAACAAATTTGCCAGCTTTTACATCGAACTATTAGCAATAGGAGCCGATGCACAATCTAATGTTAAATGGTACAACCTAGAACCAGAAGTTTCCGCCAAAAAACCACCAGGCGATCGCACGACTTTTCACGTTATTATTACCAAACCACCAATCCCCGTATACGATGCAACAATTGAACTAACTTTAAGAGTATTTTCAGTTGAATTTTCCCATCTATTTACCAGCCAAAAAATCAACCTAATTGTTGAACAAGCGCGAAAACCCTTAAGGCTTTATCTGCCGATTCAAGAATTCAAAGTGTTTCCGGGGGAAGAAACAGAAATTCCAGTTATAGTTTACAATCTCAGCCAAAAAGCAACAGATGTACAACTCAAAATATCCGGCTTAAATCCAGAATGGATGACTCAAGGAACCGAACAAATATTACAAGTAGATGCCGGAGATTACCAACGAACCAGTTTCTGGTGTCAGCCGCATAAAAATACTCAAGCTCTCAGCCAACCATATAATTTCACCATTGAAGCCAAATCTAAAACTAGCAGTCTCAATCCCCGCGAAAAAGGGATTTTAGAACTTTTGCCGCAAGGAACTGTAGAATTTATTTGCAAAAACAAACTGCAAAGAATTCCGGTTTTGAAAGCAAAAGGTGCTAAAAAACGATATAAATTTGCTACTTACGAATTAGAATTTGCCAACAACAGCAATTTACCTCAACAAGTCAGCCTGTACATTTCAGAACCAGACCTACAACAGTGCGGTTTAACGATACCGGAACCAATAGAACTTGCTCCCGGTGAAATCAAACCGATGTACTTGGTGGCGAAAAAGCGACGACCTTGGTGGTGGTTAAAACGACGACTATTATTTGAAGTATCGCCGATTTTAACTAATCCTTATACAGCCGAACCAGACCCAAAAATTCGTGCAAATCCTAGCACCCAAGTTTTAGAACTGCTAATTTTACCGATTATTCCATTTTGGCTGCAACTACTTGGGTTAGTTTTAATGCTGTTGCTACTTTGGTTATTGTGGTATTTAAATCCCCAGGATTATCATCAAGGTCCCGTTCATTCTGTCCGTTTGATTGGCAATAGTAGCTTAGTGGTCAGCGGTTCCAGCGATCAAACTATTCGACTTTGGCAAGTAGATCGAAGTCCTTGGACAATAGATAGGCGTCGTCTGAAATATGAAGGTTTTATTGCTGAAAAAACTGGAAAAGCCGTGCGGGTTATCCGCCAAAGTCCCAGAGAAGATTATGTAATTGCTTCCGGATTGGAAAGTGGCGATATTAAACTATGGAACGTATTAACAAAGACAGATACACGGCCTATTTATCAGGGAACAGACAGGGTTTTTGCTCTCACTTTTAGCAAAGATTCCCGCTATTTATTTAGCGGTCATGGTAGTGGAGTTGTGCGTCAGTGGAATCTAGAATTTCCCAATATCAAGCCTCAAATTGCTCGGACTGGTTTTACAATCTATGCACTGAGTATCAGCGAAATTCAGCAACAAATACCCAATGGGCTAGTTGCGATCGCGGGACGGTACAATAAATTAGCCTTGTGGGATTGGTTTAATCGGCGAATTTACGAACTCGAGTATTTCTGGCAAGATTGGCAACAAGATAAAAAGTTTTCCGCAATCGTAGGTCAAAACCAATACATCGATAGTTTAGCGATCGCTGATGCTCAAAATCTCTTAGCTGCCTCCGATAACGAAGGATATATTAGTTTATGGGACATGAAGAGAATCCGTCAATGTATCAATAATACTGCCGTTGCGATCGCTAAAACCACCGCTCAATTCAAAACCGATGGTTTTGGCAATTTAGTTATTCCTTTAGACTGCGACGATGCTATTATCGAACAATGGCATGAAGGTCACAACAACCAACCAGTTCGCTCGGTTGCTTTAAGCCAAAATGGTTGCTACCTAGCCAGTGGAGGAGACGACGGAAAAGTCGTACTTTGGCCTTTGGAAAACCGCAAGCGATCGCCTCAATACCAAAATGGAAAAATCATCGCCGAATTTCCCAATGCTAGACTCAACAGCGTTGATATTAAAGCATTAGATGATCGCCTGTTCATCACAACTGGGGACGATAAAAATCGAGTCAGACTGTATCGCGTTAAGGGGATAAACCAAAATGACAATGCAAATTGCCAATAACCCCCTGTTCATCGAAGACTTGTCAGTAGAAGCGAATCAAATTACACGAGGAACTACTGCTAAACGCGACCTAATTATCAGAAATTTAGGCGATAAAAAAGCAGACATTGATATTTGGATTGCGGTAGGGGATGCCAAATCCGAACCTTTGCTAAGTTGGTGTACCTTCAGCAAACCAAATCCGCTTAGATTAGAGCCAAAAGATAAGTGCGAAGTTACTTTATTGTTTGAAGTTCCAGCGCAAGCCAACCCCGATTTATATAACTATGATATTTTGATCGAGGCTCCCGCTCAATATCCCGACAAACTATTTCGTCGTCCTCAGCAACTGCGGGTTTTACGTTCAGATCGCGATGGAGAATGGGACACCGAACCGGGATTTGTTCTGCAACCATTAACCAGTTCGACTAATCCTTATCTTCTTCAAGCTGGAGAAAATTTAGAAGTCAAAGTTACAGTAGAAAATCGCTCGAAAAGAGTCGATCGATTTTATTTAACTTGTCCCGAATTAACCAACGATTGGTATAGCGTTCGCTATCCAGAAAGCAGCATTGAAACTGCTGGGATGGTGCAAGAAACCGATGGTTTGCAACTCAACCCAGGGAATACGGGTGAGATTATTCTTATTTTGCATCCACCCCAATTTACACCCGCTGGTAATTACTTTCCGACGGTGCGCTTAATCTCCAGCAACCGAGAAGATTTAGTTTTGCTGGATGTGGTGTATTTGCAACTGCTTACCGATGAAACATTAGATGTTAAACTGCATCCGCTGCTGTTGAGAATTCCCACCGAGGAAGGCATATTTGAAGTTGAGTTAACCAACCAGGGAAATATTACCAGGGAAATTGCGATCGCAGCGAGCGATCGCGACCAACTTTTTAGCTACACCCCCGAATTTCCTGCCGTACTTCTACCACCCAGATATACCGGCAACATTCTGTTTAAAGTACAACCTCGTAAGTGGTGGCGGCGTCCTTTTTGGGGAAAAGCACTAGAATTTAATTTTGAAATCAAACTCGAAAATAACCGCGTTTTACTCCTCCCCGAAACTCCCCAACCCCCAGCACTTCCCAAAGAATTTCCCCAAGGAAATTTGATCTGGGAACCGCGTCCTTGGTGGCAAGTTTGGCTACCTATTTTATTATTGCTCTTGCTCTTATTGGGATTCATTTCAGTTGCTGCATTTCTGTTTTGGCAGAAAACTTTCATTCAACCCAAAATCAACCGATTAGTACCAGTCACCAAAGTTTATCAAGAAATTGCAGGCCAGCCGGTTAATTTAAACTTAACCCTGAGTAACTGGCGCAGTTGGGAGTTTAAAAACTGGAAATTTCAAAACACTAGCAAACTTTCAAACGTCAAAATTATTCCCCAAAGCCGCGAAGGAACCGGAAAAATTATCAGTTACAACTATAACGAATTATTACAATTCTGCCAGCCAATTGACGATCGGCTCAACTGCACGAATCTACCGACAGAAACCAAAAAAGCAGGCGAGTATACATTTAAAATCGAAGTTTATCCCCAAGGTCAAAATAAACCTTCTGATACTAAAGAAACCGATACCATCACCATTGAACCAATCGATACCCCAAAAATTATTCAATTTGGCTCTACAAAGCCAATTTACCGAGAAACTCTCAGAGAGCAAGTGCTGCTAAATTGGAGAATCAGTAACCCTAACCAAATACACAATCTAACTCTAACTCAGCAAAATAATAACGCTTCCCCTGTCAAGAAAACCTTCATTCGGTGCAATCCTCAAAACTCGAACGCTCAAGCACTGCAACCAAATCCTAACCGCATCCAAAAAATCAATAATCAAGAATTTCTGGTTTGTCAAGGTATAGCTACAAACGTTACCCAACCTGGCGATCATACTTTCAAACTCGAAGTATTTTCCAAGCAAAATCCCACCCAAGCTTCAGATACCAAACAAACCGATACTATTAGCGTTCAACCTTCGCCTGTTCCTAAAGTTATTGACCAAATTTTACCTAACAAACTCAATTATGAATATAAAGAACCCGTATTTCTGAATTGGCGACTCAGTCACCCCAGCCAAATCAAAGAACTGAGAATTATTCAACAGGGAAGTGATGGTTCAACTATTCAAAATACTTTGCCGCTGAATCAGTGTAAAATTCAACGTTCAAATCCTTTAATTACTCAGCCAAATCGTTTTGTCACAACTGAATCTGCAAATAACACAGAGATGATCGTCTGTGAAAATATCCGCGTTACACCTAGCAAAGCGGGAACTTATACTTACAAATTAGAAGTATTTTCCAGGCAAAATCCCGCTCAACCTTCAGATACGAAAGAAACCGATACCATTACAGTTAAACCCTTACCAGTACCGAGAATTACTCAAATCTCTTCGAGCAAACCCTTTTATGAAGCAGCTAAAAATGAAGAGATTTTACTAAATTGGGAAATTAGCGACGCCAATCAAATTAGAGAATTAAGGCTAATAGGTTTAGCCCCTGATGGTTCGGTTAACAGTCAATTAAAACGTTACCCGATTATTAATAATAACTTGCCACCACAACTGAGAAACTTTTGTAATTTAACAACCAATTTAATTTGTCAAAACCTACCTACAGGTGCGAAGCAAGCAGGTGATTACACGTTTAAACTAACTGTAATTCCCAAGCAAATAGACGGAGATACAGAGATTGCTAAAAACACGCCAACAGTTAAAATTAAACCAGTCCCACCCAAGCCACCCAAGCCACCCATACCACCCAAGCCAGCAACTCCCGTGAATATTATTTATTTTAGAATCAACGGTCGGGATGTTAGCGAAAAACCAAAATACGTTTATGAGGTTAATAAAGATAGAAAACCTGTCGATATTATAGTGGCTTGGAAAGTAGCAGATGGGGAAGATATTAAAGTTGAACTACTACCGTTTGGAGATGTCCAAAAGCCGGAAGGTTTCAAAACTTTCACGCTGAGTAAACCCCCCAGCAGCGTCACAATTACCCTCAGAGTAACTAATAAAGCAGGCGAACAAAAAACGCAATCAGTTACGATCGATACTGTTGAACCTAGTCGCTTAACTCAACCCCAAACATCTACACCCGGAGGAATCGCACCGGGAGAAACTGCACCGGGAGAAACTGCACCGAGAGAAACTGCACCCGGAGGTGCTTCACCATCACCTTCTAGCCCAGATAGATTGTCGCCAATTGAATTGCCACCTAAACCGGATTAATGTTTGGCAAAGAGCGTGCAGCGCCGATCAACTCGAAGTTAGAGCCACAACAATCGCTACACTAGAGTTAGGAATTCTCCCTGCTTTTTTTCTCTGCTTACCATGTCTCTTGCTCAAGACTTAGAAACTTCGGAAGATATCCTGGAAGATGTTATATTTCCTCCTGGTGACTTATACAGTGACGAACCACCCTTGGAAACCGAACTGCATCTGCGGCAAATCATGCTGCTACTTCAATGTCTAGAATCCTGGCAGGTGTTGGGTTTCGTTGCCTCAACCCAACCTACGGCAAGGGCGATCGCATTAGAATAAAGTCAGCGTTGAATAGATGGCATTTTAATGGAAGTTCTTCAACTTACAACGGCTGTAGATGAATCGGGCCATTTACGTCTTGATATCCCAACACAACTTCCACCAGGACAGGTAAACATTGTGTTGGTTCTCAATCCCGTAATGGCATCTGAATTTCAGAAACTCAACTATAATTTTTCTGACCTAGCAGGGCGTTTGACCTGGCGAGGAGATGCAGTCGCCGTCCAAAGGGCGTTACGAGATGAGTGGTAATCGCTACATGCTGGACACCAATGCAGTTGTGGCGGTATTGCAAGGAAACACTCAACTCGTTCACCTGCTTCAAAATGCTGATTGGATTGGAATTTCGGTGATTAGCCAGATCGAATTTCTGGTGTTTCCTGGGCTGACTGAAGCCGATCGCCAGCTTTTTCGGGAGTTTCTTCAGCGTATAGAAATTATTGGTATAGCGGCAAAAGATATAGCATTGATTGAAAAAATCATTGAAATCCGTCAACAATATCGATTGAAACTACCGGATGCAGTAATTGCTGCGATGGCAATGCAGAACTCAGCTAGTTTGGTGACAGCCGATCAAGAGTTTGCCAAAGTAACCTCGTTAACCGTAATTAGTTGGTAGCAATCGCACTTTTCCTGTTCAATTCCAATCGCCACTCTCGATCATGGCAGCGATCGCATATCCACGGGTGACATATGCGATCGCAGCAGCGAAATCTGCCATAGTTTCAACACGATAAAGTTTTGCTAACGGCGATCGCCACCCAACAGACCACCTAATGCACCGCCAGCGCCGCCGCCACCTAATAAACCACCTAATGCACCGCCAGCGCCGCCGCCACCCAACAGACCACCTAATGCACCGCCAGCGCCGCCACCGCCTAACAGACCACCTAGTACACCGCCAGCGCCGCCACCACCTAATAAACCACCCATTAACAATGGCAGGAAGCACTGAACGGGTTCGGTGCTGTTTTGGATGGGTGCCGCGCCACTTGCTGAGAAGCTACCAGTACCGGGCATCTTGACTATCTCGCCCTGCGCTGCTTTCGCTCCCATATCATCGGCTTCTTTTTCTAAGGCGGGGTCAGCATTAATCGGCGCACCCTTACTTTGATGCGGCACAGGTACTCGTCCAGCGCGTTGCTGCACCACGTGAGTTAGTTCGTGTCCTATTAGCGATCGCCCCGAACGACTGTCGGGGTTATACTGTCCGGGAGCAAAGTGAATGTTGTTGCCTTGCGTATAGGCTAAGGCTCCAATCGACTTGGCTTGAGCGCTTTCAGTATTAATATTGACATTAGAAAAGTCAGTACCGAAGGAATTTTCCATTTGTGACCGTAATGCTTTGGGCATAGAATTACCCGCTCCAGGAGATGTCGCAGCTGGGTTAGGTTGGCGTTGAATGGAAGTTTGAGCGCTTGGCTCAGATTTCATTTGTTCTGGTTCTTCTTCGGGTTCTTCCTGACGCTGAATCGCCGGATCTGACTTCATTTGTT
>CAYXCW010000076.1:0-13814 GCA_964463555.1 uncultured bacterium | reverse complement strand
TCTTCTTCGGGTTCTTCCTGACGCTGAATCGCCGGATCTGACTTCATTTGTTCGGCTTCTTCTTCTGGTTCTGCCTGACGCTGAATCGCCGGATCTGACTTCATTTGTTCGGGTTCTTCTTCGGGTTCTTCCTGACGCTGAATCGCCGGATCTGACTTCATTTGTTCGGGTTCTTCTTCTGGTTCTTCCTGACGCTGAATCGCCAGTTTGTTTTGCACTGGTGATACCTGGCTCAAATTGTGACCAAAGCGTGCAGCTCGACTCAGTTGAGTTTTGAGGTCGCCCGATGGTTGATCGGGCTTGGTTTGCACTGAGAAGCTGCGATCGCCAGTGTTATGCGATCGCGCAGCGGGTATGTTTGCTACAGGCTTTTTCTGAATCTGTTTTTGAAAGCTCATAATTATTTACTCCTATTTTCTTTTCTGTTTTTTTCTGTCTGGTGCGCTCTTCCAGTTTGCTGTTTCTACATCTGTTTCATACTCTGTATCCGTTCCGCTGCTCTTGCCATCGTGTTCCAGATCGCTGTAGTCTGAGTCTTTGGTTGTGTCGAATGTAAATTCTTCTGACAAATTTCTGAGCGTCGTATCCGCTTTTTCGAGCTTTTTAGTTGAATTCTTCCTCAGTTGTTTTCGTTTTTCTGGTGTTAAATTTGACTCATCTTTTCGTCCTCTGAGATAGTCTCTTCTATCAGCATACTTTAGAGCAAACCTATACTTTGGTTTATCCGGATGTTCTGCGACTTTTTTATTGCAGTTTTGATTATCTTTTCCGCAATCTTCCCGTTCCGATGACAGCTTTTCTATTTGGGCAGTTCTACCTGTTTGTTTTTCTGCTTCCTTTTCATTGATCTCACCAACTCTTTCAAAAATATTTTGCTCCGAATGTTTACCTGGTTCAGATGGCATGGTTAAGTAGCGAGTTTTGAGCGGATCTCCTGCTGCATTCTTAAATCGGAGTTTTGCTGTTGCCAAATTTAGCCCAGATCTTTTATTGAGTTTCTTGATGCGGTGATTTCTGATAAACCTATGACTTTTTGCTTTGAAGTAATCTACTGGTTTTCTTTCCTTTGATTCAGGTTTTTGCTCGCTAGAAGTCTGTGAAGACAAATTCTCTGTATCTGACTTATACCGCTCTTTCTCAGTATCGGCATCTGTCATTGGCTGTATGACTCCAAATCCTCCTTGGATGGCTGTAGGTTGCGCTCTGTCTGTTAGCTTTGTTTGAAGCATTTGTGGAGCTTCTGTTCTGTCCAACTTGATTGGCTGTGCCATCCCCATCTTTGGCTGTACAGTTGTCGCAGCTGAAAATCCTGCCGGTTGTATCTGACTCAAGTTATGACCGTAACGCTCTGCACGCATCAAAGATGTTTTGAGATCGGGTTGTGCTTGTGCCGTTTTTGACTGCACCACAAACGGACGCGACTCAAACATCCCCTGAGCGGGAGCCGTTGAGAAATTTGGTGTTTTTTTGCGGTTATTTTCCGTTTTAGTGGAAACTCGAATCGGCATAAACAATATCCTCACTTGAGGCAAAACAGATAATGCCGTATTAATACAGATTAAATCCTACGTTGCGATTCCGCATCCGTAAGCGGATGGTCTAATTTGACATACTTGCTCATTTTATCGGTTGGCTGGGTGCGTTATTCCGTTAATTCAGATCTTGCACTTGTGTTGTTCGCCCGCCGTGGACTCAAGTCCACGGCTAATAGCTTAAGTCCATTGAAATGGACTGAAATCCCATCAACAGTCCATTAAAATGGACTTTCGCTATTAGCCAGAGAATTTATTCTCTGGCGGTTGTGGACAATGGTGCAAGATGTGAATAGAGGGTAGTTTTTACCAAAAGTCTATTAAACCCACCCTCTCACTTCTGTATCGGTAAGCGTTCGCTCCAATTTAACATACTCGTTCTTCGTCGCCTGTAATAAGTGTTGCATGGTCACGGTTTCTCCAGCATCAGCCGCCAAAAATGCCGCATTCAGCGCAATATTGCGGATATTACCTCCTGCTACATTCAATTTGGCTAATTTCTGAAAGTCTAAACCTTCTGTGGGTGTGGCTTTTGGAAAAACCCGACGCCAAATTTCTGCCCGCATTGTTGCATCTGGAAATGGAAACTGCACAACAAAGCGGATACGACGCAGAAATGCTTGATCTAAAGAGTCTTTTAAGTTAGTTGTCAGCACCGACAACCCCCGGTAAGATTCCATTCGTTGCAGTAGATAACTTACCTCAACATTGGCATGGCGATCGTGGGAATCTTTTACTTCTGTGCGCTTGCCAAATAAGGCATCGGCTTCATCAAACAGTAATATTACCCCACCCAATTCTGCTGCATCAAATACCCGACGCAAATTCTTTTCTGTCTCGCCGATATACTTACTAATTACCGCACTTAAATCAATCCGGTATAAATCCAATCGCAACTGCACTGCCAGCACCTCTGCTGCCATTGTCTTACCCGTACCGCTGACGCCAGCAAATAGGGCACTAATTCCCAATCCTCTGCCACTTTTGCCGCCAAATCCCCAGCGTTCGTAAACTTTAGCTCGTTGCTGTACGTGAGCAGCCATTTCTTTGAGAACTTTCATTTGAGCTTCTGGTAATACCAAATCTTCCCAGTCGGCAGTGGAATCAATTCGTTGTGCCAAATCGTCCAATTTGGGACGAGCTTGAGCGCGGCAAGTATCCCAAAGAAGATGGTTAAAATCTACTGTATTTGCTGAAGTTTCTGATTGCTGTGCCTGCTGCCATTCGCTGCGAACTTGGGAACAGGTGGCTTGAATTACTGGAACGCTGAGATTAAATTGGGAAACCAAAGCATCAACTTGACCATTCAAAGATTGAGCGCTGGTTCCTAATGCCATTTGCCAAACTTGGTATTGTTCGTTGGTAGTGGGACGTCCGATGTCAAAAGCTAACAATGGTCTGAGTCGCGCTCGTCGGCGATCGCTAGTAGTTATAATCACTGGAGAACGCAGCGATTCGCACAGATAGGCGATCGCTCCCTCTCTAGCTGTATCTGCTGTTTCCAAATCATCGCAGTCAATCAACAGCACGCTGTTGGCTAATGCAACTTCCCGCTCCCACAGTAGTTTAAATTGATTGAGATCGCTGGGATTGGTGCTGACGCTGTGGGATGCAATTGTATACAAATTCAGCCCCAAACATTGACAAGCGATCGCGGCGATCGCTCGTTTGCTCGCCACCTCATTACCACATAACTGCAATACTGGCAACTTCAACCAATCGTTAATTTCCACCGACCAAGCTGCTACCATTTTCTGAGCTATTTGCCAGTGAGATGAGACTAATTCCTCTCTCACTTCCACAGGTTCAACTATTCCTAATAACCGCCGATCTAAATGCTGCACGCCCATTAAATAATGCAGTATTCGCTCGTCAATCCGTAGGGGACTATTCATCAGCGCGCTACCACCCCCCACTTCAATCAAGCGCCACCTGCGTAGGGTTCCAGCTGCGGTAAAGGCATTCCAATGCACGCCTTCTAACACTGCGATCGCCAAACCGAAAGTGGGATAAGAACGTTGTGCATCCCCAGAAGCCGCAGCGCAAAGCACAGCAAAAGTGGCATCTAATTCCACTCCAGCACATAATAACAGCAAATTCCGCTCAAAATCACTCAAACCAAAAATCGCGCACACCCGCTCTAAAGCCGATGTTTCCCCACCTGAAATCGAGTTTTCTATTGGCTTTTCTGCTAATCGGTTTTCAGACAGCATCAATCCTTCTGAATCGAGCAAACTCGGATCGGCTTGTTGCACCAATCTCTGCCGCACTTTAGCCAGAGATGCGGTTAGATGGGCATGATTGCTGAGTTGCCAGTTGTTGGTTGCTGCTACGTTAATCATGATTATTTTTAACACTATTAACTCAAGTTGCTAGTTATAAAACCGATCCCCCCAACCCCCCTTGCCAAGGGGGGCTTAAGAGAGTTTAAGAGGGATTTCCCCCCCTTATTAAGGGGGGCTGTAAGAGAGTTTAAGAGGGATTTACCCCCCCTTATTAAGGGGGGCTGGGGGGGATCTAAAATCAATATTATATAACCAGCAACTTGCATTATTCATCAACAAACGGCGGTATTATTACTGTCGGGCCAACATACTGCTCAAAGGTTTCGCTTTCTACGTTTTTATCCCAGTCCAGCGGACTTTCTGCGCCGTCCACTTGCACCCGTAGCAGATATTCCCCAGCTTTGACTTCAAAAATGGGAAATATCGCTATATTACTATCGGTTTGACGCAATTTGGCGGCAAAAATATAAGCGGCTGGATTTTCAAGCGATCGCTCGTTCAACAGCAAAAATACCCGCTGTTCGATCCCCATCGTTAAATCAATTTCCACCTCCACTTCTGCCGAATACAAATCATCTCCGTTATCCCATATCTCTAACAAGCTAATCTGTTTAACTGTCGGACACAAAACAAATGGCAATACATTCGACCCCACCACCCTTTCTGGCTCAGATGGGATGCGTTTTGGTACAACTGGATATACCACCTGTAAGCCTTGTACGCCAGCTCGCAGTTCGTTTTTCTCCTCTGTTGATAGGGAGGAAAGTTCCAAACTAATCTCCTTGGGAGTCACTTTTTGCGGCATGACTCTAGCTTCACCAATTTTTATTTGCGTTGCTCCGCGCCACTGGGGATAATTACCTTGAGATAGTGGTTCGTCTCCAGTCAAATTTTTGCCACGGATCGTCAAGTTACTGTTAGCAACAATTGGCTGATTGAATCCATTTTCTGATACAACTTGTTCAATTATTGCTTGGTTGGGAGTGGTGAAAAATTGGCTGCTGCGTAAAGGTAATGCCCTGCCGCTCGTTCGATGACCTTCGATCAACACCGCGCCCCCTTGACAAGCAAAAGATAGCACGTAGGGAGTCTGGAAAAATACCGACCAGATTTTCGACAAATCTTCAGTCGTCATGTTAGTGGGAACAATCGTTACCCGTTCGATTTGTTGCTCTAAAGTAGAACCTGCCAAATAGCTAAAACTTGGGTGATACACCGTTTCGCGAATCATTGCTGGCGTCAAAATTGGGTGGTCAACAATGGTACGCACCGTGCTACCTAGCAAGCGTTGCGGTTCCAACTCCACCTCGTTACCGTAAAACGTCATGATGTAGTAAAGATCCAGCCCCGCTTGCGCGTGCTTGATTAATTCTCCCTTGGGACGACGGTTGCGTAAATCGTAATTTCGCCAAGCCGGATTCGGTGTCGCTTGATATAAATAAATGTTAACTCCCACCTCTGGCGTCTTGCTCCCAGAAGCTTCCGGGCGCACTGTCGTCACTTTAGCCCCCGGTACGTCGATTTGTACCGCTGCTTGCAAGAGCCTTTGCAAGGTGGCTGTGACAGTTGCGATCGCCAGATAGTTACTCATTTTCTCTTAAGGGTAATAAGCGGTTTCTGCCAATTTTCCGAAAATTTTGGGAATAAAATCCCAAATTTATCGGAGTATTTGATTCATAAAGTTTGGGTTAACATAAACTATATCCATTATTGCATCTGCCATTTGAGCCACAGGTTATCAACCGAACTACTCGGTATTATAGCCATCAAAAAGGCTACGTAAATTTGGCGAGAAATTGGCGAGCGATCGCGCCTAAAAAGCCGATTGGGCAACCGAAGCAGCGCATCTTGGTAATTCTCACCTGCTCGTACAAGCGAGATGCGTATGATACATTGCTCCCCTGTTTCCAGTCTTAAAATCCTCAGAGTAGTATGCAGTTTAATAAGGGTATAAATTTAACCTGGCAACTACTGATAACAGGAGCCTAAAAATAAGGTTAACTTAACCCTTAGCACCCCTAAAATTTTTGATTTTGGCGCACGGTTCGTTACCCGCTGAGTTTTCCTCATAAGGAAGAAAGTTATGCCAAGACTCGATTACTTTGCCCCTGGCGTATACATCGAAGAAGTTGACCGAGGTAGTCGCCCAATAGAAGGCGTACAAACCAATATCGCAGGCTTTATTGGATTTACCGAAGCTATACGCGGTGGGGCAGAACTGGGCAAGCCAATGTTGGTCACCAGTTGGAACCAATATTTAGAATACTTTGGCAAAGAAAACTCCGATGGTTTCACAGACTTCGGCGCTTATTTACCCTTTGCAGTTAACGGCTGGTTCTTAAACGGAGGCGCTCGCTGTTGGATTATTAGTATCGGTACCCAACTCCCCAAGCCCGCAGAAAGTACCACCCAACCCGGGCCAGAATCAACCGCGCTGACCATCAAAACCTCTGGTAGGCGCGAATCTTTGCAATTTCTCCTCAAACCGGAAGAAGCAGATAACGGTGCAGTCAACGTCGAAATTTTTCCCAGCGAACCAAAATCTTACCCCGAAGACCCAAACGTTCCAGCCCCCGTCCCCGCTGAATTTTTCAGCGTTGTAATTAAACGGGAGGGGCAAGAACTGGAAAGGCACGAAAACCTGACAATGGATCGGAACGTGCAACCGGAGGTGGGAGACTATGCAGTAACCAAACTCCAAGAAGCATCCCAGTTCGTCACCGTAATAGACCTGACCCAACGGGGACTACCCCTCGCCCGCCGCCCCCTAGACGGTCAATATGAAGTCAGCCCTCCCCCTCTTTTACCGACGCGGGAAAACTTGTATCGCTACGTGCAAGGGGTACGGGATGACCGCAGCGGGATACAAGGACTGTTCGAGATTGACGAAATCACGATGGTCGCTTGCCCGGATTTAATGCTGGCGCACAAACAAGGCTTAATCGACCGCGACCAACTCCACGGACTGATGGAATTAATGGTAAGTTTGTGCGAAAACGCCGCACCCAACCCGCCCAACCGCATGGTAGTTTTGGATGTACCCCACGACTGCATCAAGCCGCAACATGTAACTAATTGGTTGGATAACGAATTTAACCGGCGTTCCATGTTCGCCGCGCTTTACTATCCCTGGATTAAAGTCCCCAATCCGCGCAACGCTGGAAAACCAATTTTAATCCCGCCTTCCGGTCACATGATGGGCGTCTGGTCGCGCACAGATGAAACGCGGGGCGTCTACAAAGCACCCGCTAACGAAACTCCGCGCGGCGTCATCGGATTATCTTACGATTGCAACTTCCGCGAACAAGAATTATTGAACCCCAAAGGGATTAATTGCATCCGCACCTTCCCGAATCGAGGTATTAAGATTTGGGGTGCCAGAACTTTAGTAGAACCGGAAAAAACCGAGTGGCGTTATATCAGCGTCCGTCGCTTGATGAGCTATATCGAAAAATCAATCGAATTAGGGACGCAATGGGTCGTATTCGAGCCAAACGACCAAGATTTGTGGGCGAGAGTACGGCGGACGGTCAGCAATTTCCTCGAACGACTGTGGCGGGAAGGTGCATTGTTTGGGGCCAGTCCCGAACAAGCGTTTTACGTCAAGTGCGACGAAACATTAAACACCCCCGACACAATGATACTGGGTCGTTTATATGTAGAAGTAGGTGTTTGTCCAGTCCGACCAGCGGAATTTGTCATCTTCCGCATCAGTCAGTGGAACGCTCAAGATGAAGAATAAAATTAGGTAATGGGTAATGGGTAATGGGTAATGGAAATAAAAATTACCAATTACCAATTACCAATTACCAATTACCAATCACCAATTACCAATTACCAATTACCAATCACCAATTACTAATTACCAAATCAAAAGGAGTTAAATTATGGCAGCAGGGAACGATGAATTATTAGTCAGTTGTAGGTTTTATTTTGAAGCTGACGGTTTGACAGATAAGCAAATTTTAGAAGTATCCGGTTTAAGCGCTGAAAGCCCAGCCGCCGGAGGTGACAAGGTATTGGGGTCGGGTAAACAAGCGCAAAACTTGCGTCAGGCTGCTCCCACAAGAGTCAAATATACTCCAGTTGTGGTTAAAGTTGTTGCTACTACCAACAAAGACCTTTATAAATGGTACGAAGATTGCAACAAAAATGCTGGCGGCAAATCGGAATGGTCGTCAAATCGGAAAGCAGCTTCTATCACCGTTTACGACCAAGCGGGAGAGATGAAAGCGCGTTGGGAGTTGCAAAATGCTTATCCTACTAAGTATGAAGGGCCAAAACTCGAAGCTGGCTCCAATGATGTGGCTAACGAAACCATCACCCTAGTCCACGAAGATATCAAACGAGTGCAATAGGTAATTTGGTAATGGGTAATGGGTAATGGGTAATGGCTAATGGGTAATGGCTAATGGGTAATGGCTAATGGCTAATGGCTAATGGCTAATGGTAATAATAAAAGGCTTGGCTCGCCAGCTACAATTACCAATTACCAATCACCAATTACCAATCACCAATTACCAATTACCAATTACCAATTACCAATTACCAATTACCAATTACCAATCACCAATTACCAATTACCAATTACCAATTACCAATTACCAATTAGCAAGGAGGTAAAATGGCAAAGGGGAACAACCTGATTAACGATTTTCCAGAACTCCTGACAAATTGCCGGTTTTATATCGAACTAAAACTAGAGGGGAGTCAAGATCCTGTTGATGCTTATTTTATGGATTGTAAAGGGTTTAAACGTACCCAAGATGTGATAGAAGTTTGCGAGGTCACACCCCAGCGTTGGGGTGCGGCGAAAATGGGTCAGATTGCTCACACGAAAGTGCCTGGAAATGTTAAAACTAATAATGTAACGCTTCGTCGCGGCATGACTAAATCCACAACTTTGTGGAAGTGGTTTGAGGCAGTTCAAGAGGGAAATTGGGCTAAACAACGTCGAGATGGTTCTTTAACTATCTACGACCAAGCTGGCAACCCGCAGGCAATATTCCAGTTTTTAGGAGCTTGGCCTGTTAGTTACATTGCTTCCGATTTAAGTTCTGCTGGTGGGGATGTGGAAATTGAAGAAATGGAAATTGCTGTAGAAATGTTTACTCGGCAAAAGTAAGTCGCAATGTTTCAAACCGAGTTTGAATTTACGTTACCAAAGGGATACTTAGATGCCGATGGAAATTTACATCGTAAAGGCGTGATGCGTTTAGCCAAAGCAATTGATGAAATTGTGCCATTGCGCGACCCCCGCGTTAAGTCCAATCCTGCCTATTCTACGGTGATTATTTTGTCGAGGGTAATTACTCGGTTGGGTGCATTAGAAGAGGTAACTCCGGCAGTAATTGAGGATCTTTTTGCCTGCGATCTGAATTATTTGTACCAATTATATCGTCAAATTAATGAGTTGGAAGAGGACGCGGAATCAAAAGATTCTACAAAACCCAATTAATTGCAAATTTTAGATTTCTGATGGCAGATTGAAATTATTCCTGGTAATCTGCAATAAATTTAAAATATGCAATTATCTAGAATCAATTAAAGAGGGATGGTGGTGAAACTCAGCGATTTAGTAAATTCAGTTGGCAGCCACTTTAGGGAGGTGGCAAACTTTATTCGCTACCCATTCCAAAACCTCTCCCGGATAGCGATGCGCCGCGCTCAAGAAGAGTATGAAAAAGTTGAAATTCCTTGGGATAAAAAGGCTGAAAACCCAGAAAATTCGGTTGAGAAATATCATAAACCTATCTCACAAAAAAGCTCAAAGCTAGGTAGTATAGCTACCCCACAAGAGTTATTAGATGCTGGATATAACGTTAGAAAGCCTCAAGTAAAAGTAGCAAATATTAGTTTAAGCGAAACAGCAAATGCGGTAACGCTTGCAGCAGCCAATCGGTTAGCTAGAAAAAAAATCGGCATTACAGAAACTATTCCAATTTTGCCAAAAGATCGAGAAATTCGCGGTGGTCGTCGCGGTAGATATAGAATTGAAGGATTTTTAAAAGATGGGGAAAGGGTGCGCTGGTATCAAGGCATTCAGGTGGTAAATAGCAAGCCAATTTTGATTAAAGAATATC
The DNA here is from genome assembly GCA_964463555.1 of uncultured bacterium. Lineage (GTDB taxonomy): Bacteria > Cyanobacteriota > Cyanobacteriia > Cyanobacteriales > Aerosakkonemataceae > Microseira. The sequence goes on along the minus strand of CAYXCW010000076.1, from coordinate 3,914 downwards.
TGTTGCCCGAGGGAGATTTTAATCAAAAAGAAGCAAAAGAGCGGAAAGAAAAGTTTGAAAAGCTAGCGAGTTTGAACCTGAAGAATGGGGGAGGACAGGATTTTCGTTTGATTAGTCCTTGGGATGCGATCGCATCTAGCAATGAAAAACGCTGCTACCTCATTTTCGAGCCACCTGTTCGCCATAGTTTAACTTTGAGAGAGTATCTGCTGAAAAATGGTGCGATGACTCCCCAGCAAGTGCGCGGAGTTTTGTATCAAGTACTGCAAACGCTTTGGTTTCTCCACAGTCACAGGTTGCGAAATTTTGACGACGAGGTACAGCAAGGTGTATCCCACGGTAATCTCAGCCTCGATAGTCTTTTAATTGCGATCGATAGCCAGCCATCTTTACTCGATCAGCCGCAATTTTTTATTTATGTAGCCGATTTAGCGCTGTGGGAAGATTTATCTAAACCACCCACTGCTAAAGTAAGCGATCGCTCGCCGAAACAAGATTTAATCGATCTGGGATATGTAAGTTTTTACCTGTTATCGGGAACAACAGTAGACGCCGATACCGCTCAACCGCTTAACCCCAAAGTTCAACAACATTGGCCTGAATTTAAAGATGTTAAACTGAAGAAATTTATCTACCGTTTGTTAGGAATTGACCAACCATTTAAAACAGCTTTTGAAGCAATGCAAGCGCTTTTAGCACCGCTACCAAGCGAACTGGAAGCGCCAGCAGAAGTAGCGACAGAAGCAGATGAATCGGCAGAAACTCCCCAGAAATCTTCACTTGTTCGGCTGCTATTAACGCTGATTATCTTTGGTTTAATGGCGGGATTGTTGTGGCAAATTATTGTCAGATTGCTGCAAGCTCCCCCTAAAGTTCAACTGCCGGTTTTTGAGCCTTCTGAACCCTGCTGTCTGGTTCAAATCGAGCGAGTTCCAACCGGCGCAATTAATTACGCAATCGAAGCTGATGGAATTTGGAGTTACATCCTCAATACTATCAGCTTGGTTTCTTTTAATAAAACGCTTGCCGAAGAATTAAAAACTCGCGATCCGAGATTGCAGAATTATACGCTCAATATTTCCAAGGGGGACTTAATAGAAGCAATTAGATCGAGGAGAGCAGATTTTGCTCTGACTACTGCGATCGCAGATTTACCCGATGACATGGAGCAGGTGGAAGTTGCTTATGATGGATTGGTGGTATTTGTTGCTTTCAGCGATAATAAAAGACACCAGAGTATTCCGAATGCCTTGAACGGCAAAATTACCCTTGACCAATTACGAGAAATTTATACAACAGAAACCTTGAGTAATTGGTCACCTCCAGAAGGGATTAATCAGAATATTAAACTGTACATGCCAGTTGATAATATTCAAGCTGTTAAACTTTTTGAAGAGTTAGCGTTCAAAGGAGATCTACCCCAAACAGTTAGAGATTTGCCGGAAAAACTGATGAGAGAGGCGCGACCAAAAATCGGTCAAAAACCAATTGATGAAAGTTATATTCTGGGAGAAATACTCAAAGATTTTGAGCAGGATCGAACGGTAGGAATCGGTTTTGGTTTACTCAGCCGCGTGTTTAATCAATGTGCTGTTTATCCCTTGGCTGTAGGAGAAAAAGGCCAAGAAGTTCAGCCATTAGTTCAACAGATTGATAACCAAGTAAAACCGATAGAACCGACGACCGATTTATGCGATGATAAAGGAAGTTATTGGCCTGATGTTGAAGCATTCAAGTCTGGTAGGTATCCGTTAGTTTACCGTTTGGTAGTAGTTTATCCCAGAGATGAAACGCGAGCATCTGCGGGGAAAAAATTTGCCGAACTGTTAAAAACCGATGAGGGACAACGTTTGCTGAGTGAAGCTGGATTGGTACCGCTGCGAACTTTACCTAAGAGGAATTAAACGATGAATGCAAAGAAGAAAGATGAAATTGCTCAGTTAATCGATCAAGTTATTCTCGATCCAATATTGCTGCGAAAATTGAGCGATCGCGTGTATGAATTGATGCTGGAAGAGTTGAGAAATAATTGCGATCGCGCTGGAAACTATAGGAGGATATTCTAATGTCTAAAAATGGTCATGTCACGCACGAACTTAACTACGTAACTGCAAATCGCTTTTACGTGGAAATGGAAAGTAGTATTACGGCTTCATTTAGCGAGTGTTCCGGATTAGGAGTGCAAATCAAAAAAGAAACTTATTTTGAAGGTGGAGTCAACGATCAACAGCGAATTATTTTAGGTCAAGCTGAGTTTTCAGATGTAACTCTAAAACGCGGTATTACCGATGATTTTGTTTTTTGGGATTGGGTTTCTAGTACGTTAAGCGGTGGCAAAAAAGAACGACGAAATGTGAATATTTTGCTGTTTAACCAAGCAGGAGAAACCATGCAATGCTGGACGTTAGTAGCAGCAGTTCCAATTGGTTGGAAAGCCCCAGCACTCCAAGCCAATTCTAACACGGTAGCGATTGAAGAATTGACCCTAGCTTATGAAGGATTGAAAATAGCAAAATCCCAAGGAGGAGGTGCGATCAAACTGCAATCTGGACGCCACGCATCTGGTTTTTTCTTATAGCAAATTGGTGTAAAAATCCGATAGGAGGCAATGATTATGACTTTAAAGCCTCTAGGTTTGAAAGATACTTTAATTCGCTCCAATTCTCTGGGAAATAACTTTAAACCCCTGCGATCGCCACCCCCTTTATCTCAGTCTAGAACACCACTAGGACAAAGCTTGCAGCCATTAGGCGATTCTGCGATTCAGCCATTACTAGAGGTAAATGAAGATTGGGAAACTGGCAACTGGCAATTAGATACGGAGACGCAAGTAGGGGAAGATGGGGGAAATTTTGCTGGAAGAATTTCTAATTTTTACGATGAACAATTACCTATTAGATCTCGAACTGAGATTAACTCAAAGGCAGGCGAGACTCCTACCCCACAAGAGTTATTTGGAAATTCGGGAAATTACCCATCAGAAAATGATTCTTTATTGCCAAATGCAGCCGCATTGGATAGTACTAATGATGTAACGAATAATATTGCTCAACTAAAACCTTTGGGAATTTCAAAACCTCTAGTTCAAGCATCTGCTTTTGAGATTTCCAGTCTATCGGACTTACCTCAATTTATACAAAAGAAAAGTACATCTAGTTCTGAAAATTTGCTTTCTACTTCTGGAGAAACCTCTAGTTTATATAATTCGACGCCAACGGATACGATTGATAGATATACCAACGTATCACCAAAAATTTCGGCAACATCAGTCAATTCTATGTCAGAGTCTGAATCGTTAGATTTGCCTCAAATCAGTAGGTTTAGCGATCGCTCTCTAGGTTTTAACAAGCAGTTAAGTTCTTCATTTACAACTGAACCTTTACCACAACCGCAAACAAAATTTTCCGAAAAGCTAAATTTAGAGGCAGGAAATTTGCCTTTTTCGTCTGCTACTAATAGGGGAGAGGTGGAAGCGATCGCACCAACTTCTCCTAACTTAATTCAAACCAAAACTTCTCCAGTACCAACTCAAGAAACAGTATCGTCGTCATCAGAAACAATTCAAGAACAACCACAAAATTTGATGGCAACTTCTGCAACAGAGGTGGAAGCGATCGCACCAACTTCTCCTAACTTAATTCAAACCAAAAATTCTCCAGTACCAACTCAAGAAACAGTATCGTCGTCATCAGAAACAATTCAAGAACAACCACAAAATTTGATGGCAACTTCTGCAACAGAGGTGGAAGCGATCGCGCCAACTTCTCCTAACTTAATTCAAACCAAAAATTCTCCAATATCATCGCCAGAAACAGAAAGTTTAACTGCTACCCCTGAAGCAAAATTAGAAGCGATCGCACCAACTTCTCCTAACTTAATTCAAACCAAAAATTCTCCAATATCATCGCCAGAAA
>CAYXCW010000075.1:25110-36710 GCA_964463555.1 uncultured bacterium | reverse complement strand
ATCCCCCCTAACCCCCCTTCAAAAGGGGGGAACCGGATTCAAAGTCCCCCGCTGTTTTGGGGGATTTAGGGGGATCTAAAATGCTTGACCTCATAACTAGCAACTTGAGTTATTTATTATTTGCCAGGATTTGTTTGAGTTGTGTTGTTGCTTTTTCAATGCTGTCTATACTACCAGGATTGACCAATCCATAATAGTCAAAGACGTAAACTCGATTGTTTTTTACGGCTTGGAGTTGTTGCCAAAATGAGTCGGATTTAAACTTTTCTAGGATTTGATCTCCCGTATCTACTAACAGGATGACTTGGGGATTTGCCTGAATAATCTTTTCTGAAGAAAGGGTAACGTATCCGCGCAGGGGACTACTTCCTTGCAACTCGGCGGTGAGATTCTTCAGCTTAAATTGCTCAAGTAAATCTCCTGCCCAACTGGCTTGATTGGGAGATAAAATTGGTTGGCGGCTGACTAGGATGAGAGTAGAATAATCTCGATTGGGAATATCGGCTAAAAAGGTTTGGTAGCGCTTGAGTAAAGGCTCGGGATCGGCGTTGAGCGATCGCGCTAAATTCACTGTCAATTCTTCCAATGCTTTCCAGCTTTTTACTTGCGTTAGCAGCGTCTTTATTCCTAACTGCTGCAATCTTTCCATTGTTTTATCGTGAAACCCCGCCGCCCCGACTACAAAATCGGGTTTCAGCGCCACAATTTTTTCTAAATTCGGCGGAGTTTGTTCGCCGCTGACTGTGGTAATTCCCTTAAACCTAGAGTCATTACTAATTATTTTGCTACCCGAAACGCCGACAATTTTTGTTCGATCCAACTGATAAATAATATCGGCGGTTAAAGGAGTCAGCGCTACAACTTTTTGGACAGTTTCGCTATTGGTTGTTGCCGCATTATTGGCTGGAGGCGAAGCGGTTGGAATTGTCAAATTTTGAGTATTTGTTGTAGCCCCGCAAGCAACGAACGCTAGACTTACAAGGAATATAGCAGCCAGTCGGAGAAAGCGATTTTTGTGCATATTGAGTAGATCCAGATTGAACGACATTTAAAATCGAGGAGATAAAGGACAAATCTGCAATCCTACAGGCGTTTCGACAATAGTAACGTCTACACCAAAAGTTTGAGCTAAATTATCGGGGGTTAAAACTTGGTGGGGGGTACCGACGCAAGTAAGTTTTCCCTGATGCAGTAGGGCGATGCGATCGCTATACCTGGCTGCTAAATTTATTTCGTGCAATACTGTAATAATCGTCAAGTTTTGTTGGTTGAGTTGTTTGAGCAATTCCAGCAATTGCAACTGATAGCAAATATCCAAATAAGTTGTCGGTTCGTCTAACAGTAAAACTTGAGGATTTTGGGCCAAAGCTAGGGCTAAAAAAGCACGTTGGCGCTCGCCTCCCGAAAGTTGTTCTACCGAGCGATCGCTAAATTTTTCAATCCCAGTTTGATGCATGGCAATTTCAACTTTTTGGGCATCTTCTCGGCTCAATTCCCATTGCCACCAAGGTTGATGGGGCGAACGTCCTAAACTAACTAATTGCTTAACTGTTAATCCTTCAGGAATCGTTTGTTGTTGGGGTAGAATTGCCAATTTCCGCGCCACAATAGCAGCAGGTTGCGAGTGAATTGCTTTACCATCGAGCAACACAACTCCCTGCTGGGGTGCGAGAATGCGACTAATTAATTTTAGCAAAGTAGATTTACCGGAACCGTTAGCGCCGATCAAACTCAACCATTCACCCCTGTGGATGGATAGGGTGATGTTTTGCGCGATCGCAATCTCTCCGTAACCGCCAGTTAACTTTTGAATTTCTAACAACATTATTCCTGGTTTTGTAATTGATTGACAAAAGTTTGATGTTCTGATGTTTGCAATCCTGCTTGTAAAGCGGCTAAAATTTCTGCGCGATCGCGTTGTAGTAAAGCATTGACTGATAACCACAAACCTGGGAATACTTGAGAGCGAATAATCCCTGCATCATCTGGTAAAAGAGAAACGTATTTACCGTCTTGTAAAATAAACCAATCGAGTCGATTTTCATAAATTTGCCAGACGATATATTCTCTTACTCCATTGCGCTGGTAAGCATTAAATTTGTCATTGAGATCGTAGCTAGCACTGCTAGCGGCAACTTCTACAATTAATTCTGGCCCACCTACAATATAGTCATCTTCGTTAACTGAAGAATTACCGCCTACCTCTGGTTCAATGCGTAACAAAGCATCGGGTTGAGGTTCGTTATCTTCATCTAAAAGAACGGTGGCGCTATCATAAAGCTCAACGCCTGGAGTAGCGCTACAATAAAATCCCAGCCAAGTTATGACGATACCATGAGGTTTACCATGTAGATTTGCACGAACTGCGGCAGCCACGTAAACAACTCCTTCAATTAATTCAGCTTTTTTGATATTGGATGCTGCATGATACCGGCGTTCAAATTCATCGCGAGTCAAGCGATCGCCACTTTCTAAGGGAGGGACATTCATAGTAAAATTGATAGCCATAATGTTTCAACCCCAAATTTAAAATTTTGCCGAACGACGATATAACAACCAAACAAATAAGGGAGAACCTAACAGAGCGGTAATCGTTCCTACAGGTAATTCTACCGCACCCAAACGGGCAAGTAAATCTGAAAGAGTTAGTACCAAAGCACCGCCAATCGCGCTCAAAGGTAATACCCAACGGTAGTCATTTCCTACTAATAAACGCACGCCGTGGGGGACAACTAATCCGACAAAACCAATCAATCCGCCGATACTGACAGCACTGGCGGCGAGTAAGGTAGCGACGGCACCAATTAATAAACGCGATCGCATCAAGGATACTCCCAATCCCACTGCCAAATCATCCCCCAAAGCTAGTAAATTAACGCTACGAGCTAAAAAGCATCCTAATACTAACGATCCGCTAATATAAGGTGCGGCAATTTGGATATCCGACCAACCTCGCCCGTTTAAACTGCCAATTAACCAGTTGAGTGCGGCTTGGATGCGGCTATCTTCTGCTAATAATAACAGCGTTGTTTGTATTGCACCAAATAAAGAACTAACCGCCACGCCACCTAAAATTAAACGTTCTACAGATATTCCCGTTGCGGTTTTTCCTAAAAAATAAACGATCGCCGATGTCAGAATTGCACCCACCCAGGAAAAAAGGGGAACCCAAGCTTGGAATAATCCTAACGTGAACAGAGCGATCGCAACCAAACCCGCCCCCGCCGATATTCCCAAGATAAACGGATCTGCCAAACTATTTCGCAGCAATCCTTGCAACAGCGCACCCGACATTCCCAACGCTGCCCCTACGGTTAATGCTGCTACAATTCTAGGCAAACGCAGTTCCCAAATAATAGTTTGATTGATTGAATCTCCCTGATGTAGAAATGCTTGCCATATTTGTGCCACACTCATCGGCACAGCGCCTAAAGAAAGCGAAAGAATAATAGTTACGAACAACCCTATTATTAGGATTAAACCTGCCTGTAACACTCGATAATTCAGGCGATTTTGTTGATTTTGTGCTGGCATTTTTCCATCAAAATAACTCATATCATGTCCGGTTGCATCGGTAAAAGCGGGCGGGGCGGGTTTAACGAGATCATCACCTTTGTTTCTTCGTAAATCTCTTGCCTTGCTCAACAATTTTTCACAGAAACTCGGTTTCTTGATGCAGATTGATTGGTAAAACCCGTCCCTACAGTATCAAAAACTATAAAAAGCCTTTGCTACCGGACATCATATCATAGATATTCATGCTGGCTTACACAGCCTTATATCCCTAAAAACTACTGGATCTACCTTAGCGAGTGTTGTATTTACCGGGTGACCATTTACCCAATTAGCAATTAGCAATTAGCAATTACCAATTACCAATTACCAATTAGCAATTAGCAATTACCAATTACCAATTACCAATTACCAATTACCAATTAAGCAGAATGCACGTGAAACATTCCCTCACAACCTTTTTGCGCCACCCAATCTTGATGGGGATGGAACATATACATACCTGGGTCACTGTACGAAAATTCAAGAATGTGTCGTTCTGCGGTTCCCATCGTAATTACATCCGTTGCTTCTGTAGGTTGAAGTGTACTACCCGTTCGATAAACCTGAAATAAATTGGCATGAAGGTGAAAACTTACTGCTGGTTCGTATTCAATTATATTCAAAAGGTAAAGCCGAACCAGTTGATTTTGTTTAACGGGTATCGGATAGTTTAGATAATAGTATGGAAAACCATTGAAGACGACAAATTCATTTTTACCATCCCCATTCGTATCGTAGCCTGACATCGTGATGGCTATTTCATCTGCCTGGGGGCGTCCTCCTGGCGGATCGATAATAAACATGCCATAAAGCCCCTGACCGATATGATAAGCGACATCTCCTATATGGCAGTGATATAGATGAAGGCCAAAAGGTTTAGCATCAAATTCATAAACTGTGGTTTTTCCATAATTAATCGGTTCCATGCCATCCATTTGTGCCTTATGAATCCCATGAAAATGTATCGAGTGGTTTTCACCGTGATGCTGATTTGTATAAATCACCCTGACGCGATCGCCTTGATTGGCGCGCAAAGTTGGGCCTGGAACTCTGTCGTTGTAACTCCAAGTAGTGAACGAGGCACCATCAAGTAAAATTTCTGTGGGTTTAGACGTTATTTTAAATTCTCGAATCTGACGCCCATTCTCTTGTTTCAGCGTGCCATACTCAAATTCTCGCAGCGATGCTGACGGGTTCCAAGTCAGTTTTGGAGGTGGCAAAATTTTCGCCTTTACCCTACGCCAAATCGGGTCACCAAGAGCGATGCCAGCAACTGCGATTCCGCCTCCCAATCCTAGTTGAAGCAGTCGGCGTCTTTTCATTAGTAATGGAAAAAGTTTGCTCATGAGATTTATTCCTAATACACCCAAAGAGAGATGGTTTTCAAGAATGAATGATTGTATCGTAGGGGCGGGCTTAACGAAATATTTCACTGTCTCAAATCTAACTAGGTTAAACTCGCCCATACAATAGCGATGGACTATTAAGCTAAGTTGCTATTTACCCTTTGAGGGCTGTTTATAGCTAATGGCTAATCGTAGATAACGAAAATATTTCCATGAGTAATTAACAATTAGCAATTAGCAATTAGCATCTAATTCGGAGTCAAAAAGTTTTGGACAACGTACTTACCCAAATTCCTCCCAGCAGTCAACCCATCGCGATTATCAGACATCCAATGCGCGCCGCCGTAAACGCGACTCATCCCCGCTTCTTCTGCTGCTTGAGTAAAGTTGTTGAAAGAACGAGGCGGCAAATTTACAGAAGGGTCGGCGATCGCAGTAAAACTAACTTTATCGCCAAAGTATGCCGTCAAAACTGCATCGGCTGCACCCCCAAACGTACTGTGTCCCGATACATAGGCAGGAGAAGAAGGAGTACTTAATAAAGGCGTCCAATTTGCATCGGCGCTTGTTTGGGGATTATTATCTTTATCGGCTTGCTGAATTGCGGTAATAGGTCGCCAACGATTAAACGTGTATTTTTGATCGCCGTCAATAATACTGGCATCGGCGAGGGCGATATTTAGCAAGGCAAATAAACGGGCATTTTCTTGTAGAGTCTTGCCCTGTTTTATAGCAACATCAGCAGCGATTTGGTTCCAATGTCCGGGGGGTGTTAGGGTTCCCGAACCATTTAACCAGAATTTAGCGATCGCACTCTGATCCGCCGTCCGAGTCGTGCTATCTTTCGCGCCAATTTCTTTAGTTTGATTAAATTCTGCCGTATATTCAGCACTCGTCAAACTCGGCATCTTGGCAATGCGGAATTGATCTCCCTTCGTCATCGCAAAGGGTTTAACATTCTTCCAATGCGGCATCGAAGCTGACTTAAATTCCGGCGGTACGGGTTGCCAATAACCGGGTTGATTTACAGGCGTATAAGCAACTTCCGTATCGCTACCATCATTTTGCCGCCATGCAAACATTTGCTCGGCAACAGTTTCTCCTAATTTGATACCGTCTGTTTTAGATTTTCCTTCAGCTATTTTTGCCAAAGATTCGGTTTTGGCAGCATCTAACGCAGCGGCTTGTTTCGGATACAAATTAACTAACATTCGATGTGCAGCGGCAATAGTTGCTGCTGATTCTGATGCACCTGGAGGCGCTTGCACTTCTACGCGATAGGGTTTGTGCGTTTTGGCGATCGCATTCACCGCATCGTACACCGCCCCATGCACCATCGCCAGGTTATGCGCTGCCATTGGTGGCGATGTCTTGTCTGTGCGGATCGTTGACAGCGCGATCGCATTCCATTCTGTAACCGCATCTTTTGCTTGTTGCGTCGGTGCTACAGCTTGCACCGCTGACAGCAACTGAACTTTTTGCGAGTTATATGCAATAAGGCTTAAACTTGCGATCGTACCTATTGCGAGCGCTTTGACAGAAATGCCAACTAATGAGCCTTTGAAGTTAGGTTTCATGATGAACCCCGCATAAAGTTGTTGAAAATAATAAGCAATAACTTCATTCAGCGAGTGTAAATCTTAAAACCGAAGCAGCCTGATTTCTTCAACAACTCTTAATCTCTCAATTAAGCTGATGACAAGATTTGGCGCAAGCCTTGCAATAAGGGGTTTTTGGCTCAAAGTCAGGACAAGCGATCGCTTCCTCTGAACAAGCAGTCATCGGTCGCACCGTACACTTGAGGCGATAATCGTTAGTAAAATATTCGCACTCATGACAAGGAATTGCATGAAGGCGCTTGACATAAGACACACCTTTTTGCAGCGACACCAGAAACTTCCAAACCAATAAAATTGTCACAGTCCAAGCACAGATAACGTAAATTACAGCTATCATTTACAGCTCCTTATTGAATTACAAATACGAAACTTTTATCTGTACGGGCGAAGCATTTGCGTTGGCATATTTCAGGAAACGCTACTTCTTTATTTTTTAATGCTTCGCCCCTCAAAAAACCGGGTTTCTGAGCGATTTCCAAGAAACCAGGTTTCTAATTTCGGGCGCGGTAAGCGTGCCAGAGGTGACCGCCAAGCGCCAACAACCCCAAGAAAAATTGACTAACTGCCAAATAATTTCGGTCAAACCCGTAAAATTCTGTCGGATAAACAGTCGTGTTATATCCCACGAAAATGGCAGAAACAAAAGCCATAAAAGCCAAACCGCCTAAACTGTAAGAAAGCAGCGCATCTCCATTAATAATCAGCGCTTTCTTCACCCAAGGAAAAGGTTGACTCACGATGTGCCACGCCCCGCCAGCAATCAGTAAAGCTCCAATCCAAATGTGACCGCCGATAACATCCTCTAAATTATTCACGCTCGCCATTCCCAGGAGAGTCCAACCCCCATTTGCAAAACCAAATAGGTAGCCAAAAATTGTCACGGGATTGAGAGTGGGATTGCTAATTAAGCGGACATTGGCAACAGCGGGGTCGTAAATTCCACCAAAAACCATTGCCTTGAGGACGAATAAAAACGCAGCAATTCCCAAAACAATCAAATGATGACCCAAGATCAAACTTAGCTGTTTTGGGTTAGTCCATTCATAGTGAAACTTAGCAACTATTCCCACCCCATTTTTTAAGATCGCAGCGCCGCGAAAAACGTGATAAAGCCCGCCAGCACCCAAAACAGCAGAGGCGGCTAAATGCAAGATTCCAATTGCAAAATAGGGATAGGTATCTACAACTTGACCGCCTGCACCCACACCCCAGCCTAAAGACGCTAAGTGAGGTAGCAGAGTTAGTCCTTGATCGTACATTGGTTTGTCAGGCACGAAACGAGCCACTTCTGATATCGCAGTAGCTCCAGCCCAAAACATAATTAAACCCGCGTGAGCGATGTGAGCGCCTAATAATTGACCCGACAAATCAATCAAGCGCGCATTCCCAATTAACCATGTCAAATTTGTATTGTCGGCTAGCGTTCTTCGAGTAGAAATTTCCACAGTTCGTTACTTTCCTTTTGGGTCATGAAGTCAAAAATTCTTGTTTTGGTCTAGGGGCACGGCATCAATCAGCTTTGCGGCTAACTGTCAGCTTTTCTACCGCCGTGCCCCTACAACTTCATCGCCACCGATGAAAAACTGAAAAACTGTTTTACAAATCGCTGCCGACTGTATTCAATGCATTTTCGACGCGCTTAAAGTCAAAGCCAATCGCTCGCAAAGCGTGCCAAAGATGACCTTGCAGGAAGAAGAAAGCTAAGAAGAAATGGGTATTTGCTAACCAGCAACGAGCCGTATGGGCACCATTGGGTAACTGTACGGTATCGGCAAAATAAGGAGTCACGCCCAGCTTTACTTCTAAGGCTGGCCCGTAAAATTCTACCGGATAAGCTAACGTGTTCACTGCACAAAAGTAAGCAGCAACAAATCCTGCCAAAGCAATACCGCCTAAAGAATATGAAAGAATTGCTTCTCCAGAGAAGATCAAAAGCTTTTTCGCCCAAGGTAAAGGCTCTTTGATGATGTGCCAAATACCGCCCGCAATCAGAATTGCGCCTACGTAAATGTGACCGCCAACTAAATCTTCTAAGCTGTTTACGCTGGCAAAATGGGTCTGATATCCATAGATTACTAATGGGTCAAGGGTGGGATTTGTTACTACGCGCACATCCCCAATTGTGGAGTCATAGAGTCCGCCAAAATACATTGCTTTAGCAGCCAGTAGCAGCGCACCTGCTCCTAAGAAAAGTAGGTGATGTCCCAAGATTATTCCCAACTGTTTGTAATCGTTCCATTCAAAATGGAATTTCCTCGCCTGCCCCTTGGCGTCTTTCAAGTTTTCCGGTGCTTTAAAGGTATGGAAAAGCGCGCCAGCACCCAAAACAGCGGATGAAATTAGGTGCAAAACTCCCACCACAAAAAAGGGATAAGTATCCAATACTTGACCGTTTTTCCCCACACCAAATCCCAAAGTTGCCAAGTGGGGCAGTAAAATTAGCCCCTGTTCTCCCATTGGCAAATCGGGGGAATACCGAGAGATTTCAAACAGCGTAAATGCTCCCGCCCAAAGCGTAATCAGCGCTGCTTGTCCCACATGTGCTGAGATGAATAAGCCGGATAAATTGGCAAAGCGAGCGTTTCCAGCCCACCAGGCATATTTAACCTCTGTCTTGTCGTAAGTTTGCATTAAGTCCGTCTCCTTGCGATTTTCTTGGCTGTTTTCCGTTGCTGGCGATCGCTCGCTCAGTCGGTTCTCAGCCTTCTTGCTAATTATTCTCATCAATTTAATCTAGTTGCATAAGATTGTCAATAAATTTTTGCCAATTTATCCCAGCCTGACATCGGTCTATTTGTCATCTTTTCTTGATTTTTCCCGCATATCTGCCAGATGTGGCTTTGTCAACTAACCGCAACAATTGTTAATCTTCTGCATTCTAGATGCAATTAATTATCAAATAATCCCCAAACGCGCGATCGCTTCTACACCTTTAACGCACATTGCGCCTTTCGTGCTACAATATAATACAAAAGCCGAAGCCATCTGCCAGCGCGGGAGCAAAATTGCTTGGCGATGCTGGCGCGATCGCTTTATTTGATAGAGTAAGAATCATTATCAATTTATCGTTCTATGGTCAGTTCCCCACCCCAAGCCCAAACGAGTCAAAACCCCAACCAAAGCGACGAGCAAAAACTGCTGCGGATTCGCCACACCTGCGCCCACATACTCGCAATGGCAGTGCAAAAGCTATTTCCAGAAACAAAAGTGACAATTGGGCCAGTGGTGGACAACGGCTTTTATTACGACTTTGACCGCAAACAACCATTTACCCCGGAAGATTTGGGTAAGATCGAAACAGAAATGCGGCGAATTATTCAAGCAAATTTGCCGATAATTCGCGAAGAAGTAGCGCGAGAACAAATCAAAGCCGAAATCGAACGATTAGGAGAACCTTACAAACTAGAAATCCTCGAAAGCATTGGAGAAGGCGAGATAATTACTCGTTATTTTATTGGGAATCCCGATAGCGGCAGGTGGAAAAAAGGAGAAAAACCCGAACCTTCATTAATTGAAAATGCCAAAATTGAACCAGATGAATTTTGGTGGGATTTGTGCGCGGGGCCGCATTTAAACTTCACCGGCGAAATCAATCCCGATGCCTTTGCTTTAGAAAGCGTCGCGGGTGCATATTGGCGCGGCGACGAAACCAAAGCGCAACTACAACGCATCTACGGAACTGCATGGGAAACCCCAGAACAATTGCAAGCTTACCTGCAACAAAAAGAAGAAGCCAAACGCCGCGACCATCGTAAATTAGGACAAGAACTCAAACTGTTTAGCATCCAAGAAGATGCAGGCGGCGGCTTAGTTTTCTGGCATCCGCGCGGCGCAAAAATCCGCTATATAATCGAAGATTACTGGCGGAAAGCGCACCTAGAAGCAGGTTACGAATTACTGTACACGCCCCACATCGCCAACTTGGAATTATGGAAAACATCGGGTCACTGCGACTTTTATCGCGAAAACATGTTTGACTCGATGAATATAGAAGAACAGGCTTATCAACTAAAGCCGATGAACTGTCCTTTTCACGTCCTCACCTACAAAAACGACCTGCATTCTTACCGAGAATTACCTTTGCGTTGGGCAGAATTAGGCACGGTTTATCGTTACGAACGTTCTGGAGTTTTGCACGGATTAATGCGCGTGCGGGGATTCACCCAAGATGACGCCCATATCTTCTGCTTACCCGAACAAATCGCCGATGAAATTCTGGGAGTGCTGCATCTGACCGAACAATTCTTATCCGATTTTGGCTTCAAGAATTATCAGGTGAATCTTTCCACTCGTCCGGCTAAATCTGTCGGGACGGATGCCGGATGGGAATTGGCAACCCAGGCTTTAATACAAGCCTTGAATAGAAAAGGTTGGCATTACGTAATCGATGAAGGCGGCGGTGCATTTTACGGCCCCAAAATCGATCTCAAAATTCAGGATGCCATCGGGCGCTTGTGGCAGTGTTCCACAATTCAGGTAGATTTTAACCTACCAGAAAGGTTCAAGATTGAATATGTCGCCGCCGACGGCAGTCGCCAACAACCAATTATGATTCACCGGGCAATATTTGGCTCGTTGGAGCGGTTTTTTGGCATTTTAATTGAAAACTACGCGGGGGATTTTCCCCTGTGGTTAGCACCAGTGCAGATACGCCTTTTACCCGTCAGCGATGGTCAACGGGAGTATGCGGAATCTGTGGCAGCTACGCTGAAAAAAGCGGGGTATAGGGTTGAGGTTGATCGGAGTGGAGAACGTTTATCGAGGCAAATTCGCAACGCAGAATTAGAGAAAATTCCTGTGAGTGCAATTCTGGGTAAGCGGGAAGTAGAAAACCAAAGCTTGAGCGTGCGAACCAGAAAAGCAGGAGAGTTGGGAACGCTTTCTTTGTCTGAATTGCAAGACCGCTTGCAAGCAGCAATTGCACAAAAAACTACCATCTAAAGAAACCGGGTTTCTTTGATAATACCTTCGCCAAAAAGCCGACACCCTTAAGGGTGCGGCTACACAAACAAAGGCTGCCTTCGCAGCCTGTAATTAATAATTTAAGTCCGCGCAGTCTACACAAACAAAGGCTGCCTTC
>CAYXCW010000075.1:15452-25010 GCA_964463555.1 uncultured bacterium | reverse complement strand
CCGCGCAGTCTACACAAACAAAGGCTGCCTTCGTAGCCTGTAATTAATAATTTAAGCCCGCGCAGTCTACACAAACAAAGGCTGCCTGCCTTCGCAGCCTGTAATTAATAATTTAAGCCCGCGCAGTCTACACAAATAAAGGCTGCCTTCGCAGCCTGTAATTAATAATTTAAGCCCGCGCAGGCGGGCTTTGTTTGTGTAGCCCCAGGTTTTAACCTGGGGGCTGGGAGCGTTTCAGAAAATTGGCGAAGTTATTGTTTGAGAAACCCGGTTTCTGACCTCGCGTGCGTACCGCGACAACTCATTGGAGTATAATGGATCTGATAATAGCGATCGCATTGCTCCCTCATGTCTTCTAACGCAGCTACCTTACCACCTAACCTCGCACGCATGGTCGAACGCTTTGCGCGTCAGTCCGATCCGAAACAG
The DNA here is from genome assembly GCA_964463555.1 of uncultured bacterium. GTDB lineage: Bacteria > Cyanobacteriota > Cyanobacteriia > Cyanobacteriales > Aerosakkonemataceae > Microseira. The sequence continues at coordinate 24,581 of CAYXCW010000075.1, read as the reverse complement.
CGTTACGAACAACTGATTTGGTTAGCCAAAAAACTGCCTGCATTTCCCGAATCGGAAAAAGTCCCTGAAAATAAAGTTTCCGGGTGCGTTTCCCAGGTTTATATTACTTCTGGGTTGAACGATGGCAAGGTGATTTATCAAGGGGATTCAGATTCCCAGTTAGTAAAAGGATTGGTCGCATTTTTAATCCAAGGATTGAACGGACTCACCCCCGAAGAAATTTTGAAAGTCACTCCAGATTTTATTCAACAAACGGGGCTGAATGTGAGCTTAACCCCTTCCCGCGCCAATGGGTTTTATAACATTTTCCAAAAAATGAAAAACCAAGCCCTATCATATCAATTATCCGAGACGGGAGAGTCGCTCAATTAATGTCTATAACAGAAGCAACGTCAGGTATAATCGAAGGTCTGACCAAACGGGGAATGCCGGTGACGATTATTACCGGATTTCTAGGCAGCGGCAAAACCACCTTACTCAATCAAATCCTTAAAAATCGACAAGATTTAAAAGTCGCCGTTTTGGTTAACGAATTTGGCGATATTAATATCGACAGCCAACTGTTGCTTTCTTTAGAAGAAGACATGCTGGAACTGAGCAACGGCTGTATTTGCTGTACGATCAACGATAACTTGGTTGAGGCCGTTTACAAGATTTTAGAACGGCAAGACCGCATTGATTACATGGTAGTGGAAACGACAGGAATTGCCGATCCGCTACCGATTATTTTAACATTTGTAGGCACGGAATTACGAGATTTTACTAACCTGGATTCAATTCTGACGGTGGTAGATTCCGAAACGTTTACCCCAGAGCATCTGGAAAGCGAAATAGCGCTAAAACAACTGACTTATGGTGATATAATTTTACTCAATAAGACCGATTTAGTGCCAGAAAAAAAGGTTGAGGAACTAGAGGACTACATCAACGATATAAAAGCAGGGGCTAGGGTTTTGCGATCGCAACACGGTCAAGTACCCCTACCGCTGATTTTAGGTGTAGAACTCGCCCAACCAGAAACCTATCTCACTGATGCCAGCTTGAGTAAAGAGCAACAGTCAAACCACATTGCCAACGACGGTTTTGTATCCGTTTCTTTCAAAAGCAATCGACCTTTTGCAGTGAAAAAATTTCAGACATTTTTACAAGATAAAATGCCTGCAAATGTTTTTCGCGCTAAAGGGATTCTGTGGTTCAAAGAAAGTACGAGGCGTCACATCTTTCAATTGAGCGGCAAACGCTACGACTTGAAAGATGAAGAATGGCAGGGCGAACCGAGCAATCAGCTAGTATTGATCGGGCGATCGTTAAATGCGCTGGAAATTAACCAGCAACTAAATAATTGCCTGACTCGATAGATTTTTTGATGGTAAATTAATAATTATTACCAGAAAAAATCGGTTTAAATCCCCCCTTTAAGGGGAAAGGAAGAATTAATTTCCCTCCTTCTCAATCCTATTTTAGAAACCGGGTTTCTGCTGCGATCTTTCGTTTCATAAACGATTTTTCATAGAAACGTATCTTAGAAACCGGGTTTCTGCTGCGATATTTAGTTCCATAAACAATGTTTCACAGAAACCCGGTTTCTTTTCGTGGGTAATACCGATCTAATAACTCAAGTAGCCATTAGCCATTAGCCATTAGCTGTTAGCATTTACTAGAAACTTGCGTTAATATCTTACAAAGCGCCATCCACCAGCGGCTAAGGAGTCTACCCAACCATGAAGGTGTTTCGTCAGCGCGACGTTTCTTTAACAGATATGAGCGATCGCGACACTCCCCCACCTCAAAATAAATTGCGCTGGCGCGAGCTTTGGGGAGAAGCCCGCACTCGAATTTTAGTGTGGTATGTGGTGATTTTGACAGTGACATTTGGCATTGCAATTCCAGCCTTTCGCCAGCTTTTGTTTGCCCGTGTTGATGCTCGCGTTCGTCAGGATATGCGGGGAGAAGTCGAAGACTTTAGAGAATTGTTGGCAGGCAGAGTTGACCTCGAAAGATTAGAGAATAACCGCATAGAAGACAACGACAAAGTAATGGCGGCAGAAGAGCAACCGAGCAATTATGATGAAAAGGCGCTGATCAGAGATCTGAGAGTGCCTACAAACGAACAGGAAATGAAGCGGTTCTTTGAAGCATACTTAAAAGTTGAAATTCCAGAAGACAATATTTTTCTGGTTACATTTGTTAATGGAAGATTCTATGAGTCTAGTCCCAAAGCATTACCGAAAGCTCTCAAACCAAACACCGCTTTAATGCGGCAATGGGCAACTCAAGCTGAAGCAATAAAGGGGGAACAGTTTAGCAAAAGTCGCGACGTCAATCGCCTATTCTACTATGTTGAACCCATTAAAACCAACGGAAAACTACTCGGAACATTAGCGATCGTCCATAGTGCCGAAGAACATGCTGAAATTTTGGAAGCAGTGGTTGCGATCGCACAGGTTGCCTTTGCAGTGCTGTTGATTGCACTGCTGTTAGTATGGTTTGCTGCCGGACGGATTCTGCAACCTTTACGGGAATTGGCGATAACTGCTCAATCGATTAGTGGAACCGATTTAACACAGCGCATTCCAGTACGGGGTGAAGGAGAACTGGCAAAACTAGCAGCAATATTTAACGAGATGATGGATCGATTGGAAAGCTCGTTTATCAGCCAGCGTAACTTTGTCAACGATGCTGGACATGAACTGCGAACTCCGATCACTATCATTCGTGGATATCTAGAATTGATGGCTAGCGATCCAGACGATTGGCAGGAAAATCTAGCGATCGTTATGGATGAACTACATCGGATGAGCGCTTTTGTGGACGATTTAATCTTGCTAGCACAGGCAGAACGTCCAAACTTTTTACAGCTAGAAATGGTTGATGCTGCGGCAATTACCCAGGAGATATTTGAGCGATCGCAGGCGTTGGCAAATCGAAACTGGCAGCTAGAAAAAGTAGCAAAGGGAAAAATTGTTGTCGATCGTCAGCGAATTATCCAGGCGATTATGCATTTGGTACACAATGCCACACAGCACACAGAAACAACCGATCAAATTGTAATTGGTTCTAAGATTTACCAAGGTAAAGTTCACTTTTGGGTGCAAGATAGCGGCAAAGGGATTGATATCGAGAACCAGCAGCGAATCTTCGATCGTTTTGCCAGAGTTCCTAACCGCCTTCGCTGTTCACAAGGAGCAGGATTGGGGTTATCTATTGTTAAGGCAATTACTGAAGCTCACAAGGGACAGGTGAACCTTGACAGCCAAGTCGGTGTAGGTTCAACCTTTACGATCGTTCTGCCATTAGAGACTGTTTGAATCCACATTAAATCCTCTCAATTTATTGATGGAGATTCCCTCCTGCCTCCTTACAATATAATATAAAGCTTAATTGCAGGAGACACGCTCATGGCAACCGAAATACAAGCCAGTCAAAAAAGTCTCTACGAAACCGATTTTGTGAGCTGGGTTGAAACCACAGTCGAACAACTACGCAATCAAGACTATGCCAGCGTAGACTGGGAAAACTTAATCGAGGAAATTGAGGATATGTCAAAAGGGGAGCGAAAAAGCCTAAAAAGCAATCTTGTAGTGCTTTTGCTTCATCTCCTTAAATGGCAATATCAATCAGAATGTCGTAGTGGCAGTTGGAAAGGCAGTATTCGGGAACATCGCCGACGCATCAATGATGACTTAAAAGATTCACCCAGCTTAAAACCATACCTACAAGAAGTATTTGCTGAGTGTTATATGAATGCTCGTCTTCAAGCAGCAGATGAAACAGGCTTACCAATAGAAACTTTTCCATTAGATTGTCTTTATACACCCGATCAATCCCTAGATACTGATTTTTTACCAGATTCAACAGTTGACAGTTGACGTAAAGAAACCGGGTTTCTGTGAAAAATCGTTGATGGAATGAAAGATAGCAGCAGAAACCCGGTTTCTAAGATAGGATTGTGAGCAAAGCAAATTAATTTTTCCTTTTCCCTTAAAATAGGATGCCTAACAACCGATTTTTTCGCAATCTCTCGCTCTATACTTTAACAGCAACGACGCGAATTCTGCGGTAATCTGCAAACCACGTTCCATCCCTGTACAGCATCGGCTGCAATTGTTTTTCAACAGATTGGATTACTTGGATTCGTTCTATATCTGACAATGCAGATAAAAATTCATTTGCGAACATTTCCAGCCAATTCGCCATGCCTGTATCGCCACCTTCTAGCGGTGTTGGACGATCGAATAATACAGCGTTGGTCACATCAAATCCCTGTTTTTCTAACCGCGTCGCATATTCACCAATGCTGGGATAATACCAGGGAGAAAGTGATTCAGGTGACGGATGCCCCAATTCTCTCAAAGCCATACAAATTGCTGTAAAAATTGCTTGTACGTTTCCTTTACCGCCAAATTCTGCTACAAATCGACCTTCAACTTTAAGCGATTCTCTGATGCAATAAATCGCCGCATCAGGTTGTTTAATCCAATGCAAAACAGCATTTGAAAAAACTGCATCAAAAAGCCGATCGGCCTGAAAGTTTGCGGCATCTGCTACTCTAAAATCTAAATGGGGATAGTTTTGCAATGCCGTTTTAATCATCGCTGGAGATGAATCTATTCCTTGCACTTTAGCCCCAGTTTGAGCAATTTTATCGGTTAATTGTCCCGTTCCGCAACCTAAATCTAGAATCGATTCTCCTGGTTTAGCCGCAAGTAATTCTAAAAGCGATGAACCATACTGCCAAACGAAGGCGTGTTTTTCTTGATAAAGCGTTGTATTCCAAGATGGTTGTGTCATTGAAAATTCTCCTGATTTTTGAGCCGATATTTACCACAACCCTAGAAACCGGGTTTCTCGTGGATCTTTAGTTTCCATAAAGGATCTTTCAAAGAAACCCGGTTTCTTTGCGTAGGGTGCAAGAACTGAGAACAATCTAGAAACCGGGTTTCTTGCGGCGATCTCTAGTTTCCATAAATGATCTTTCAAAGAAACCCGGTTTCTTTGCGTAAATCATGGGATTATTGCTAGCTGTTTACCCGCAAGCCGAGAGATTTCACCCCGATCGATTCGGCATAATCTGATTGATTCCATTATCTGCGCTCCCTGTTTTTTGTAGAAACTAATTGCTGGTGCATTGTTCGGATTAACTGTCCATTCAATCCGCCCGCAATTGTTTTTTTCGGCGATTTGTGCTAAATAATCGATCAATGCTTGACCAATTCCTTTACTACGCATGTGTGGTTGAAGAAACAAATCATCTAACCAAATACATCGTTGTGCCAAAAAACTTGAGTATCTATAAGAATAGAGAGCAAATCCTACCGCGATCGCTTCTACTTCAGCTAACAATACGTGCGCCTGCGGAGGCAGATCGTAAAATAGAGTCTGCCTTAATTTATCGGCTGTAGCTTCCAAAGGATATAGATATCCATCAAACTCAGCTTTTTGCTCGATCAAAGCAAGAATTAACTCTACATCTTTGCTCTCAGCAACTCTAATTTTTAGATTGATTTCATCCATTTTTAGTTTCTCAATTCCTCTTATTCATCACTATATGAAACAGACTCGGGAATGTCCAATATATTTTTAGCTATCGATCTATACTTTAAAAATATAAGTGCGTCGGTGAGTTATGGAACTGCGACACCTGCATTACTTTATGGCAGTGGCAGAGGAACTGAATTTCAGCCGTGCAGCAGAAAGACTGCACATCGCTCAACCTCCCTTGAGCCAACAAATTCGTCAGTTGGAGGCTGAATTGGGATTTCAACTGTTCCATCGCACTAAACGTACAGTAAAGCTGACTGAAGCAGGAATTGTATTTTTTGCCGAGACGCAGAAAATTATGCGGCAGCTGGAGAATGCGATTCAAATTGGACGGCAAACCAGTCGCGGCGAACTAGGACAATTGGCAATTGGTTTTGCTAGTTCGGCGGTACATAACGTGCTTCCCACTATTCTGCAAGCGTTTCGTACAGAGGTTCCTAGCGTGACGTTACAATTGCGAGAATTGACGACCGATCAACAATTACAATTGTTGCAACAAGGACGAATTGATATTGGGTTTGTGCGTCCTCCAGTAGAAGAGGATGGTTTAATTTCTGAAGTTATTTTTTCCGAACCGCTGATTTTGGCGCTACCAGAAACTCATGCACTTTGCAATCAAGAAAGGGTGTCGTTGCGATCGCTCTCTGGTGAACCCTTTATTTTATTCCCCCGATCCCTCGCCCCCGGATTGTACGATCCGATAATTAGTCTTTGTCAGCAAGCGGGTTTCAGTCCGATCCTCGCCCAAGAAGCGACTCAATTGCAAACGATTGTTAGCTTGGTAGCGGCGCAGATGGGGATTGCGATTGTACCAGCATCGATGCAAAATCTGCAACGCAGCGGTGTAGTTTACAAGCTATTGCAAGAAACTACACCGCTGGTAGCGATCGCTCTAATTTGGCGACACAATCCATCGCCAACAGTACAGCGTTTTTTAGCAGTTGCAAGGCAAGTTACTGCTAATGGCTAATGGCTCATGGCTCATGGCTCATAGCTAATAGCTCATGGCTAATACAATGACAAATCCTATATTAGCAATTAGCAATTAACAATTAGCAATTAGCCATTACACCGTATCAAACCCATAAAATGAACACTGAACCTGTGCGTCTATCCCTTTCGCTGTTGGTTGGTACAAGAAAACTCGCTCCACCTGAAACCATTCTCCGTCCTTTAACACGCAATCTCCAACTCTAGGAATAATTCTATAAGATTTAAACCATTCTTTATCCTTTGCGGGTGCGCCGTTACTTTCATGTTTAAATGATGCGTAATAGACAAAATGAATTAAATATGTATCCATAAGCGAAACGATCTAAAACCTCGGTGAGATAATCTACTAAGGAATCATCCATGAGATAGGATGTCAAATAAGAATAGTAAGCGTTGAGCAAATTTCTGGCTATGACTACTACTTCTGTCCCATCTTCCACCGTTCGGGAATATTTCTGGAATTGGCAAGCAAAACCAATACGGGTCGTTTACGAAACTCTAGGACAAGGAACGCCCGTTTTGCTGCTTCCAGCTTTCAGTACCGTTTCCACGCGCGGTGAAATGCAGCCTCTCGCTAAATTACTCGCTAGTCAGTTTCAAACTGTAGCACTAGATTGGCCTGGATTTGGTGAAAGCGATCGCCCGCCCCTAAGTTACCAACCCACCATATATCACCAATTTTTGCAAGATTTCGTCACAAATGTTTTTAATACGCCCATTGCCGTCATAGCAGCAGGTCACGCGGCGGGATACGCGATGCAGCTAGCGCAGAAAGGCGTTTTTTCCAAGATCGTTTTAGTCGCTCCCACCTGGCGAGGGCCATTACCGACGATGATGGGCAAGCCGCCAGAGACGTTTGGTATGGTGAGGGAAGCGGTGCGATCGCCAATTCTCGGGCAATTCCTCTACAAACTCAACACCGCGCCTTCTTTCCTGCGCTGGATGTATCGCCGCCACGTCTACACCGACGCAACTAAACTGACTCCCGAATTTATCCAGCAAAAATGGGAAATTACCCAAAAATCTGGGGCGAGATTTGCACCCGTCGCGTTTGTTACAGGTGGCTTAGATCCGGTTCTAAATCAAGCGGATTTTCTGGCTCAATTTCAACCTTTACCAGCGCCCACAATGGCAATAATTGCAGAACAAGCGCCGCCGAAATCGAAAGCAGAAATGGAAGCATTAGCAGCATTACCAGGCATCCAAACGCACCGCATTTCTGGAACTTTGGGACTGCATGAAGAATATGCCGATGCAGTAGCAGAAGCCGTTTTACCGTTTTTAACGCTTTGAGAAAAGCCTAAACTTGACAAAGGATAGTAGGGGCGTGTTTAAGCGTAGATATTTCAATCTAATAAACCCGCCCCCCTGACTTTACCGATGCCATCAAACCAGATCTAATTGCAAGTGGGCGGGAAGCGCTATCAAAAACTAAAATCAACGTAAAAACATCTTCGGTGATACTCTATCTAAACTGCCATGCCTCCTATAAAAGCTGAGCTTCAAATGCTATACGAAACAGATTATATGCAATGGATAGAAACCACAATAGAAAAACTTCGGAGCCAGGATTATGCAAATGTAGACTGGGAAAATCTGATTGAGGAAATTGAAGCTATGGGGAGGAGAGATCGCCAGAGTCTGAAAAGTAATTTAATTGTAATTTTATTACATTTGCTCAAGTGGGAATTTCAGCCGGAAAAGAGAAGTGGTAGTTGGGAATCAAGCATTATTGAACACCGTAGGCGTGTCAAAGACGATCTGATTGATTCGCCTAGTCTTAAACCGTATCTTGAAAATATTTTTGCCGAGTGCTACACACAAGCAGTGAAACAAGCAAAAGCTGAAACGGGTTTGCCTTTGCAGACATTCCCCGTACAGTGTCCTTACGAACTGCCACAGGTGATAGATGATGAGTTTTTACCAGAGTGAAGCGCGCCCCCGTTAAATTTTACCTCTCAATAAAGTAATGAGTGCGATCGCATCCCTTGGCGCTTTGTCGAGATGATGCGATCGCCTTTTTTAGTATCAAGGCAATATATTACACGAAAAACCGTGTAATATATTGCTACCCCAAACAAATTTCACGGGGGAAACTTGACTCATGGTTCACCCAGCCACGCTCAGACATAAGAAAATGACGGAGACAGCCGTTTTGAGCATACTGAGTGCGTTTCCCAGAATGAAGGCAGAAACTTTCTGCGAGCGTTGGTTTGGAATTGACCACCTAGAACCAGAAGAGAAAGAGCGGATCAAAAAGGAAAGAGGCTACAGAGCCAAATGTGCAAGGGTTTTGACTACCGTCCTGAAGAAGCCCTACAGAACTGTCGATAGCTGGGGTTCCAGGTTTGAAGCGATGCCAGAAGACTGTCAAGCCACCCTAGCTTATGCCGATGCACTGCGGGTTCAACTCAACGCCGCTCCAGATGAACTCTTTAATTTGTTTCTAGAGCAGCGCTCCCAACAAAAAAATAACCGAGACTCTTGAAAAACATATACACGAATATCCGTGTCTTGTTCTTGCTTTTGGCAAGGCGAAGGCTTTATGGTTTTGGTGTCCTGGGTTTTGAAGGGCTAACGGGGAGATGCGATCGC
>CAYXCW010000075.1:0-15352 GCA_964463555.1 uncultured bacterium | reverse complement strand
TGCGATCGCTCAATATCTGAGAAACCGGGTTTTTGGGCAGATCTCTTCCAAACAAACGATTTTTGCTCAAAACCCTTGGGTAACTACCAACGATCTGAGAAACCGGGTTTCTGCGTAGATCTGTTCCAAACAAACCATTTTTCCGAGAAACCCGGTTTCTTTGGTAAGAACAGATGTGAAAATGTCAATCCGCAGGATTGCGGAAAATAGGTTTGCTCGGCTGTATAGCTTAGTAGTGAGTTATGTTACAACTCACAGCGCAAAAGCATTATGGCTCAAACTCTGCCTGACTCTGTATTAGAGCGTGCTGTTGAGCGATACGAGAAAGCGATCGCATCCCTAGAAGCAGCAGCTGAAGATTTATCCGTCGAACACGTTCTTGACGTTTTGATTGCGCGCGACGCCGTTCAAGTGGCAATGAGCGACAAAACTCAGCATTATTCAGGACGCCCGATCAAAGCAGTCAAAGAATTAGATAACCGTTTAAAAGAACAAGCTAGGTATATTAACCGCGTTACCAGATTGGCGGAATGGCAAGCTATTTTTAATCCCCCAGAAAAAGAATGGTGGTGGTTGCTTGACCCAATTACGCCCCAACCTTGGCGCGATCGCTATGATTGGTTATGGCGGTTTTTTTCCTTAGTTTTCCTCACAGCTTCTCTCAGTTTGGTCGTCGATATTTCAACGCGATTTTTAAGCGGCGGCCCCGATATCGCTGGCGCATTTGCGGTGATTATTCCTAGTATATTAACGCTGCTGGCGGGAGAAGGCGCGCTGACAAAACGCGGACAAGAAGGAATTGAATATATTCTCACCAGCCTCAAATTACAAAAAGCTTGGTGGGATGAAATTATCTGTTTGGGTGCTGGGTTGCTTTTGTGTTTGTTATTTGTCTTTTGGTCTTTCATCCCTTGGATTGCAGACAATTATTATATACCAACGGCAATTCAAGCCGCTGAATATGGACGCTTTAACGTCGCAGAAGAGCATTACAACCGAGCGCTAAAGTTGAATCCAGAAAATACAGAAATTTATTATAAACTGGGACAGCTTTACGAAGAAGCGAAAGATTACAACAAAGCGATTGAAAATTATAAGATTTCCTGGAAAGGGAAAGCTCAAGCAGCCGGTGATATTGCCAGATTATATTTGCACCAGCAAAATTATCGGCAGGCCGACGAGTGGTTGCAGACGGCTTTGGAACCTCAAATTATTTTATTGAGAAACAACAAAGCCTTCACAATTCCCAGAAGGGATTTTAAAACCTTAACTAGGTTCGGAATAATTGATGGTCAAGAGTATGGAAGAATCGATAAATTATCCGATTTGAGTCAGCAACAATTCGAGGCGATTAAAGATAAAGCTAGCCTGACAGAGCAACAGTTTGAAACCTTGAAAAGTTTGGTATATGTTTACTTGAAAAATGGCAAATATTTAGATAGCGATCGCTGGCTATACGTCGCCCTACCTTTCACTAAAAATGACAAAAAGAAACAAGCAATAATTTTAGCATATCAAGGTTGGAGCCAATTTCAACAACGACGCTATGCCGATGCAGAAACTCAACTGAAAAGTGCTGTTTCTTTCGATAAAGAATTGGCAACCAGTCATTGTCTTTTAGCGCAAGTTCTAGAAAAACAAAAAAATCCAGCTGGTGCTAGAAGCGCTTGGGAACAATGCGTCAAGTATGCCAGTCAGTATAATCCAGATGAAAACACTTGGATTAGCCTAGCACTAAAGAGCTTGGCAAGCGAAGGCAAGTCAAAATGAAACCTAAATTCTTAATTTTAATCGCTACTACTCTAACAACTGTAACTTTAAGTAACGGCGGGTTAGCGCAAAGACAATCAGCACCCCCATCAATCTCAAATCGCCAACCCTTGGCGCAAATTGTCGAAACGAGGGGAAGAGTAGAACTCAAGCGCGAGAGAAACTATCAAACAGCAAGTGTAGGCGATAATCTTTTTGTCGGGAATCTAGTGCGAGTTCCAAAAGGTTCGAGATTAGTAATTCGCTGTACTGCTAACTCTAGAACCTGGACGATACCTGATGATAATTTACCCAGAGGCGTAGCTAATTATTGTTCGCCACCCATGTAAAAATTATTTACGCAGTCCCAATTGCATTGCGAAAGAACTTCATGGCTTCTTTTTCTTCCGACATTTGCAAGCATTGCGCTAGCAAGTTTAAATCCAATTCAGGCAAAACTTGAGAAGCAGTTACTTGTTCGTATCCCGATTCTTGCAGGAGGTAAACTGTAAAAACACCATCTTCCCAAAACCAAACTTCTGGTACATCAAATCGGCGATAATACTCTAATTTTTTCACAGTACCGCTGGTGAAAACGATCTCAATAACTAAATCGGGTCTGTTGCGTTGTCTGCGTTCTTCCCCAAAACGGTAAGATAGATCCGGTTCTTTACTGCTGCCTCTTTCTTCAGCTTGTAGTGTAGCACTTCCAGTGGGAGTAAAGCTTATATCTTTCTCGACAAAAAAGATTATCAAAAGTCCTGCAAGCAAACATTTGAACGTTTCGTGGTCAGTGGAAATGGTCATAATTTCTACTTCTCCATCTAGGTAAGCCAAGCGAATACTACGTGTATAGTCAAATAATTCTTCTAAAGTTTTAAATTGCTCCCACCTTAAGCTAATGGGAAAGACAAATTTTTGTTCGGGAATAGGGGTAAGTTGAAGTTGACTTGCTGCTGTCATTTTTCTGTCCTGTATGTGAGGGCGATTTTGATGCTATTATAATAGACCTCTAGAAAAAGGTTTAAAGGCAGGCGTCCCGCCTACCTCACAAAAATTTTTTAATAAGTTGGTTTAACTCACATCTTGCACCTACCCGATAAATAGCCCTGAAATAAATTTAGGGCTGAAAGCTTAAGTTAGCTAAAGCTAACTTAAATCAAGGTTTTAACCCGTTTCAACGGGTTTTAGCTTTAAGCCGGAACTTTAGTTCTAGGCTTGGTGCAAGATCTGAGTTTAATTAAGATCGCTGTAGAAACTTACAGCAGTATTGCCGTAAACTTTTTGCCGACAAATTTCTAATGATAAAATAGTATCGGGAAGACTGCGATCCGGGTCGTGTTCTACGGCGATTTCGCCAGTGGGAGAAAGGAGTTGATATTGTGCGATCGCTTCCAAAACCGGCTGATATAATTCGCTAGCATAAGGCGGATCGAAATAAATTCGATCGAATTGTTCGCCCGCTAAACTTTTCAACTTCCCAATAACATCGCCGCGTAATATTTTAAAACTTTGTACTGATTTGGCTACTTTTTGCCAGTTTTCTTTGATAATTCCACAAGCTTTACCAGATTGTTCAATTCCCACGACATAACTAGCACCGCGACACAAAGCTTCTGCGCCCATTGAACCGCTACCGGCGCATAAATCTAACCAACGGCACCCTTCAATTGAACCTTGCCAAATATTAAATAAAGCTTCCCGCACCCGTGCTAGAGTAGGTCGAGTAGCCTGACCTGGTAAAGTTTTTAACTCGCGATTTCCGTAAATTCTAATGCTCATAGGTAATTGCTAATAGCTAATTGGTAATTGGTCAAAACTTACGCCAATATTCTAAACGTAGGGTGCGTTAACGAAGTGTAACGCACCACCAGCATAGCTGCTTAAGTCGCGTGGGTAATGGAGTCTTTCAATTACCCATTACCCATTACCAATTACCAAATTTAAGTCAATACTGGTGCTTTCACCAAAGCGACAAAATTAGACAAAATTTGCAATCCGGCGGTGGAAGATTTTTCCGGGTGAAATTGAACAGCCATTAGATTATCGCGTGCGATCGCAGCTGTCACCGTTTGACTTCCATGCGTCACAGTCGCCGCCCGCACCGCCGCATCAATTGGATCGACATAATATGAATGAACAAAATAAACCCAAGGCGCAGCGTCTAAATTTTGCCACAGAGGCACGTTTGGTTGGGTAAATTCTAACTGGTTCCAACCCATGTGAGGAATCGCGATACCAGGTTCGGATTTAAACCGCCGCACTTTACCGGGAATAATTCCCAGTCCGGGTTCTTGACCTTCTTCACTGCTTTCAAATAGAATTTGTAAACCCAGACAAATGCCTAAAAAAGGTTTTCCGGAAGCGATCGCATCTTTAATCGGTTGTTCTAGATCGCGCGATCGCAAGTGCTGCACTGCCGGATCGAACGATCCCACCCCAGGCAATACTACCGCATCTGCCCGTTCAATTTCAGCAGCAGAATCGGTTATTTTAGGAATTGCACCTGCATTTTCCAACCCTTTGCACGCCGAGTGCAAATTTCCCATGTCGTAGTCTACGACGGCGATAACTGGCATTCTTTTCTTTTCACCCCCAATTGGTGCAATCCAATTTTATCTTAAAACCGATGAGAGCTTGTTTCGATGACTACAAAAATCCTGCTGACTTCATTTAACACTTGGCGTCCCCATCACAAATCTAATTCGTCTGACGATTTATTAATAGAAATTGCTAAACATAATTTTCCATCTCATTCCTTAACTTTTTTAAGACGCCTCCCCGTTGACATTAGTTTAGCCAGCGATCGCGTCCTTACCCAAATTCACGAATTACAACCCGATGGTATTATTTGTTGCGGAATGGCAGAAAAACGCAGCCTACTAACGGTAGAATCAAATGCCACTTTCGCAGGATTTTCGATTAAGACATCAGTCAATCTTGAACAATTACTTGCTAGTTTATCTCTAACTAAGATTAGCCACGATGCAGGTAAATTTGTTTGCGAAGGACTTTATTACAATGTTTTAAAACATTTGCGCGATCGCTCCCTCAACATTCCTTGCATCTTCGTCCACGTTCCCCTACTTACCCATGATAACTCGCCTAAACTTATCGCCGATTTTGCCTTAATTATTCAAAGATTACTTCCTTAATCTCTCTTCTCTGCGTCCTCTGCGTCTCTGCGGTTCAAATCATTTAAATCCCTTACCTGCCTTTTTTTGTCCCTTACCTTTAGACTTAGATTTATTCACCTCTGCCACAGCTTCCTCAAACAAAGTGTGTAAATGCATTGGCACGCTAGCAATTTCTGGTAACTCTGGTTCTAGGGGTTTATTATATTCCTGAAGCAGCCCATCTAAATCGTTTTCTATACTAAAATTTGGACGGTTTAATACCGCTTGCAATACCTTTTCCAACTGACTCGAATACTGTTCGGCTAAACCATGCCAGACAAAAGCATTAATAGCCGGATCTTCCAGATAGTTGCGAACGAGCTTTTCTGCATTAGAAATGCTCTGCCAATCCTCTGCTTGCAGCATTTCCTTAAACTTAGTATAAGTTGGCAGCAACATTTGTCCCCAGCGAGGATGAGTTAACACAGTCACCTGTTCCGCTTTTTTCAAGTTTTCAGGTAATTCAACTTTAGGCATTACCATTTTAGTTTTTCCCTTACCATCAAACATCTGAGAAATCTCTTTTGCATCTGCGCCCGCTTCTTTAGCTGCGGCTTTAATTTCTTCTTCTGAAATTCCTGCTTCTGCGGCTATTTCTTCCAATGATTTAGAATCATCGATGCCTGCTGCTGCCAATCTTTTTTTAGTCGTTATTTCTTGCAGTTCGGCGAATTTCTTGTTAAGCTGATAACCAGGCATGGTAACTTGGTCGCTGCCGAAAAAGTCAACAAAATCCTGGTGATATCGCTCTACTGAATGCCATGCTTCCTCTAGTAAATCTGGGGCATCGCTGTAAAGATACCGCTTGTAGTTATCCTTAAAATTACCAATAGCTACGGCTAGTTTCGGCTTGCCCAAATTGCCCATTGGTTGGCAAGGGCCGGAAAACATCCAATAATTATCTGTAACAGGGGCAATGCGAGTGAGCAAAATTTCGCCCAACTTAAAATTAGCCATTTCCTGTAAAGTTTTGGGGTCGTTGGGCTTGACGATATAATATTTATCGGTAAGCCAGTTCCTCAGCTCAAAGCCATCTGGTAAAATTTGAGTAACGGCAAATAAGCCGATAAAACTGCGTTGCCAGTTTTGGATCAAATTGCGATCGCTCTCTGCCAAATCCCCCTGACTCTCCAAAAATAAATCCAACGGCGTCTTATCCCCGACTTTTCCTTCAGTCAGGAACATATCCAACAGCAAGTTTTTCTCAAAAGCCGCGTCGTAACGATTATCTTTGGAGCGCGATCGCGTGGCAAAATAAGTCTCAAGTGCAACTGCTAACTCGTCCTCCGCGTCAAGGACGAATTCGATTAAGTTTTGTTTCAATTCGCGCGATCGCTCTAAAATAGCATCCACAGTCCAACCTCTAAAGACCCCTTATTTACCCTGAACCCAACAGCAAAATTTGAAATCCCCTCCAGGGTAGATCTATAACATCTAGCAGTTCTGGCAAACTTGTAGCTAAATTAGAAACAGGCTGAGGTTAAATTTCACCTTGTTCGCTCAAACCTGCAAAATGCATAAGTTCCACCACCCCAGAAATACTTATAAATAGATAATAGGTTAACCAATTACCCATTACCCAATTGAAAAATGCTGCAAGGGTTACAAATTTTACAAGGACGGTATCAACTCCAAAGACAACTGGGGCGCAATGCTGGGCGTCAAACATGGTTAGCCGCGGACATCAATACATCACCCGTCGAGTCAGTAATAGTTAAATTGCTAGCATTTAGCCCCCAAATGCAATGGGAAGATTTTAAATTATTCGAGCGCGAAGCACAAGTCCTCAAAAACCTCAACCATCCCAGAATTCCTCGATATCGCGATTATTTTGCCCTTGATAAACAGATAGGTAACGGGTTGTGTTGGTTTGCTCTAATCCAAGATTACATACCCGGTTCATCCTTGCAACAACTGATAGAAGAAGGCGAACGATTTAGCGAAGCACAAGTGCGTCAAATTGCTACAGAGGTTTTGAATATTTTAATCGATCTCCACGAATTGAATCCGCCAGTTTTACACCGCGATATCAAACCCAGCAATCTAATTTTAGGAGAAGATGGACAAGTTTATTTGGTAGATTTTGGTGCAGTACAAAACCAAGCTGCTGCCGAAGGAGTTACTTTTACAGTAGTAGGAACCACTGGTTACGCTCCATTAGAACAATTTTGGGGCAAAGCAGTTCCCGCTTCTGACCTTTATGCTCTGGGTGCCAGTTTAATTCATTTATTAACAGGCATTTCACCTGCTGAACTACCGCAAAGTAATCTACGAATCCAATTTCAAGACAAGGTTAGTATCAATCCTAATTTTGTGCGCTGGATTGAAGCACTGACAACACCCGATTTAGAGCAAAGATACAGCAATGCAAGCCAAGCCTTAAAAGATCTCAAAGCCAATAGTTATCTTAATCCCACCCTGCAAAAAATTCGTCCGCCAGCAGGTAGCAAAATCAAAGTTTGGAAATCTCCCACCCAGTTAAAACTTGAAATACCAGGACGAGGAATTAAAATTTTTATCGATTTAATCTCCTTGGCAGGTAAATTACTTTTGGGCGGCGCAGCTATAGCGAGTCAATTATCTTTAGTGTTTCTGATACTTTTCCTATTTTTTGGGGCTATTTCGGCGTTTTATGGGGTTTTTTCGGCATTAAGCATCATTGCATTACTTGTATTAATTATGTTACTCTTGCCCTTGGTGATTGGTGTTCGATTATCGAAAGATATCAGTCAGGAACTCGTTAAACTTACTGCTAGTTTAAAGCTGCCGCACTTTGCCGTCGGTAAATCTTGTATTTTTATCGATAGAGACAGTTTCACTATTGAAAAAAAATTGTTAGGATGGTGTTACATTCGCCAACAGGGAGAAACTGCGACTATCAAAAATATTAAACTAATTTCCGAACAGGGAGTAAAAATTTATACTAAAAATGCTAGATATTCATTGGGTCACCAATTAAATGAATTTGAATGTTATTGGTTATGTCAGCAACTTCGAGATTGGCTCAAGTCATCATAAACTAAAATCAAAACTATGCAGACACAACAAGTTTTACAAGAGCGCTATCAACTCCAAAAAATGCTGGGGCAAAATGCGGGCCGTCAAACCTGGCTTGCCGAAGATTTAGAAACCAAAAACAGACAAAAGGTAATTATAAAATTGCTACCTTTTAGCCCTCAAATCCAGTGGGAAGAATTAAAATTGTTTGAGCGAGAAGCTCAAGTGTTAAAACATTTAAACCATCCAAGAATTCCTCGATATCGCGATTATTTTTCTGTAAATGAGATAGAAACAACGGGATTAACTTGGTTTGGTTTAGTACAAGATTATATTCCCGGTTTGTCGTTGCGGCAGATGCTAGATACGGGTAAGCGTTTTACTGAAGATGAAGTTAAACAAATTGCCACCCAAATCCTAAAAATTTTGATTTATTTACACGAATTAAGCCCAGCAGTACTGCACCGCGATATCAAACCTAGTAATTTGATTATAGGACAAAATGGGCAAGTTTATTTAGTAGATTTTGGCGCAGTTCAAGACCGAGCAAAAGCAGAAGGAGTTACTTTTACTGTAGTAGGAACTAGCGGTTATGCACCGCCTGAACAACTCTGGGGAAAAGCCGTACCAGTTTCAGATTTGTATGCATTGGGTGCAACTTTGATTCATTTATTAACAGGTACTGCACCTGCCGACTTGCCTCAGCATCAAATGCGACTAGAATTTAGAGATAAAGTAAATATAGATCGTGGTTTAGCTAACTGGATTGAACAATTAACAGAACCCGCTCCTGAAAAGCGCTTTGCATCGGCAAAAGAAGCACTGGGGGAACTGCAAGCACCTACACATTCTTTTGATAAAAATTATCAACCTACTGGGGAATCTGTTAACTATGGAAGGCTGATATTTTTATCTTTATGTGCGGCTGTTTTGAGCGGTTGTGTTGTTTTTGTACCGCTGTTGGTATTATTACCTAATTTGTTGAACGGTAACACTGCTAAAACTAAACAAACTGAAGCCAAACAATATGTTTCATCTATGAATAGAGCGCAGCAAGCATACTATTTAGAATCTGGTAAATTTGTCACTCGCGATCGCAAAAAGGGATGGGATAAACTGGGGATTGGGATGAAAACCGAAACTAATAACTATATTTATTCATTTCAGGGGAGAGATAACGCTGTATTTAACTATGGAATATCCAAGCGGGACGATCTTAAGAGCTACGTTGGAGCAGTATTTGTAGTTTCTGATGCTAAGGGTGAAGTGACTACACAGGCAATTGTTTGCGAAAGTAATTTTGCCATGCCAATTAGCCTTAACGAACCAACTTATGAAAATGGTGCGATCGCTTGCGGATCGGGTACAAAAAATATTGCACAATAATCAAGGAAACCTGGCAAGATGCTGCAACAAGACAAAGTTTTACAAGGACGCTATCAACTCAAACAAAAATTAGGCCAAAATGCCGGAAGGCAAACCTGGCTAGCCGAAGATTTACAAACTGAAAACCGCGAGAAAGTCATTGTAAAACTGCTAGCATTTGGCGGGGAAGTACAGTGGGATGACCTCAAGTTATTTGAACGGGAATCGCAGGTGCTGAAACAACTGAATCACGAGCGAATTCCTAAATATCGAGATTATTTCTCAGTTGATGACCGCACGCTTTGGTTTGGGTTAGTACAAGAATATATACCTGGACATTCGCTGAAGGAATTGCTGGCTGAAGGTAAGCATTTCAGCGAAATGGAAGTACGCAAAATTGCTAAAGAAATTCTGACTATCCTCATTTATTTGCACGAACTTAATCCACCGCTGTTGCATCGCGATATCAAACCAGGTAATTTAATTTGGGGCGAAGATAATCGCATTTATTTAGTTGATTTTGGTGCAGTGCAAGATCGTGCGGTGAAAGAAGGTGTTACTTTTACTGTAGTGGGAACTTATGGTTATGCACCGATGGAGCAATTCGGCGGTCGATCTGTTCCAGCATCAGATTTATATGCGTTGGGAGCAACTTTAATTCATTTATTAACGGGGATTCCACCAGCAGATTTACCCCAGGAAGATTTAAAGATTGAATTTCGCGATCGCACTAACGCCAGCCCCGGTTTGGTAAAGTGGATTCAAACCCTCACAGAACCATCTTTAAAGCGACGTTTTAGCGCTGCTAAACAAGCGTTGGAAGCCCTTCATACTGGCAAAAATTTCAACCATTTAACCGTTGTCCAACCGTTAAACCGTTCGGCAGTTGTAAATAATTCCGGTGGCGGTAAATTATTTGATGATTCCATAGCCATCCCCGATGAAATTAAAGGTTGGAATTGGGGCGCATTTTTAATGCCTTGGTTGTGGCCTTTTACTAATAAAGTTTGGATTGGACTTCTATGTTTAGTACCTTATGTAGGTGGGCTAGTTCCATTCTTCTTGGGTGCAAAAGGCAACGAATGGGCTTGGAAAAGTAGAAAATGGCGCAGTATAGACCAGTTTAAAGCCCATCAAAGAGGTTGGGCGATCGCAGGACTATTTATCGGCGTTCCGACAGCTTGGCTCTATATAGCAATCATTACATTTATCCTGCTGGATTGAACTTAAGTAAATAAAGCAGTTTCCTCTTTTCCTGCAACTGGAATAGCAGCATTTATTAAAGCCAATAATGGCCCAGCTTGCTCTTGTCCATTAGTCGCCATCTCGCTATGACATAAATAAATTTTTTCTCCCGCACGCCCCAACAAATCTCGTAAAATTCGCCGCAGTCTTTCTTCATCTGCCATCAATGCGTCTTCTTCTGTCCAGAGGCGTCCTACCCGATCTTGCAGATATAAAGGCGCGCCAAAAAGTGCAGCTACCCCGCCACTTAACCAAAGTTGAGAACCCGCATCCAGCCAGAATTGCCACTTGTGAAACCTTCTACTAGAACGGTATTGAAAAATAGTCGCTAACGTGACAGCATTGCTAGCAAAACCAATTGCTCTGACTGGATAAGGGTTAGCCGTAACTGTACCGCGTCGCAGCATTTGAATAAAGCGGCCTACGGTAGTATGAGAAGGTGTATCGCCTAATTCGCTTTGAGAACGCATTCGTCCATCAACTTCAGAGTAATGTTGGGCAGTTTCCAGCAATTCCCGCAACGCAGATAATTGATCGAACGGTAGATAGCTGCCATTCCATAAAAAGCGCTGAATCGCGCGATCTAAAACGTGGACAAAACTGGGAATCAAACGCTGTTCTTGTTGCGATCGCTGCTCTTCTAACCACTGTACAATTCCCTCATAAGCCTTCGTCGCTTCATATCCCAACCTATCCCAACGCGAAAATACTTTCACAGGCAATAGATTGGGTAATTCTGAACTCGGTTCAAAACAATAATCTGTCAATAAACCAGCGCGAACTGGGTCAATATGAGCAGTTAATGGTGATTGGTAATGGGTAATTGGTAATTGGTCATCGATAGGGGATAAATTTTCTTTTGTCCGATCCGCTCCTACAATTCGACTGTTATATTGCGTACTTAGGACAACGAGCATTTCCGCAACGGCATCTCGGTCTACTAAACGCCCTAAACCAGGATAAATAAAAGTTAAAAGCGTAAGTAAAGCGCGGATAATAGGAGAACTAGATAAAGGACGTTGGTCGTTAAGCGACTCTACAGCGATGCCTTTACCGATCAGAATTTCTACTAAAGTATAGCGAGCGATCGCATCCAACCCCGGTGCAATTATCGCCACTTCTTGCGGTTGCACCTGACCTGATTTTACTGCCATTGCAACTGCTTCGGCAGTTTGACGTAAAAGTTGGGCGCGGGAAATGCTTTGCATTGACTGTACATTTGAAGGTAGTGAAAGCAGAAATGCTGGATCTCTGACTGCTTCTACTATTTGCATTCCCAATGTTTCATCTAAGCAGATAACCGGGCGATGGTTCAAACTTTCCACATGACAGCGAAATGCCAATCCTGCCATATAATCCGGATCGGCTCCTAACCCGACGCGCACGCCGCCATCGGGGTTATAGGTAAACGCGCCAACGACACCGCTATCTAAAAAGAAGTCGAATAAATGGCGAGCGATCGCGGGATAATCATCCACATCATCCGCCAATACCAATCGATATCGCCGAGTTAAATATTGTTGATAAGTTGTATCCGGCAATAAATACCGCCAATACAATTCATAAATTAAACCATAAGTTAGAAAACCCCGTTCCAGACACCAATTTCGCCAGCTTAAAAGCAATTCACCTACGCGATTTTGGATTTTATTTCTTTCCCTAGCTCTTGCCTGGATTGGGAATAAAGTATTAGATAAATCTTCCTCGTCTATCTCCGCGTCTTCCTCATTAGTTTCTTTCTTCTCATATCCCGCTTCCAGAATGCTTTGAATTTCCTCAATCGGCGTTGCACTTGCACCTGCTAATAACAGCAAATCCAAAGCGCGACGCACTTGGCGATACTCGTTTACCCCTGTTTCTTGCCAAATTCCTGCGTCTAACTGAGGACGCCACAGCGCAGTTGCTAATTCTTGTTCGGTTTCGGGACGGAGGCGGATGGGAAATTGCGATCGCAAGTTCAACCGCTGTATTAATAAAGGCCAAAATAGAATCACTTGATCCTGGAAAAAACCCAAAGGTGTGGTAGTTTGAACCGGATACTTTCCTCTGCTAGCAACCGCAATCTGGTCAGCTAATTCTATCCGGTTGTCGCCATTAGCAGCAAACGCTAAAACCCCACTTGGTGTTTGCCGCAGACTCAACCATCCCGATTCGATAGATTGAAGGCGGCGGCGACTAGAAGCACCCCGCCGGAGAACATCCCCGCTTTGCATCCACGAGCAAAAATGCTCTACCAAGCGAGTAGTCTTACCACTGCGGCTAGAACCAGCGATCCATATTGATTGAGAAATCATCGCTCATCCTTCAGCTAATCTGTTATCATACCACGTACACGAAACTTAAAACTTTTACTAATCTAGGCTCGGTTAAAAGCACAATTCCCTCTTCTCTACTTTCTTTATTTTTGTCATGAGAAACTCTATTTTACAAAAAATCAAAGCTTCCGTTCGCTCTGCCAACCAATGGTTTTCAGAGACGCCCGAAAGATCCCTGGAACAAGCTTATAATGCCGCTTTGCAGATCAAAGCGATCGAAGACGAGCATTTTAATGGCAAAAGAATATCGGCTGAGTCCGCTGACTATGGTGCCAGCGTTATGGCTTATTTCCATGCCGAATTAAACAAGAATTTAAATATTGCCAAGCTGCGACTAGCAGCATTTAACACCACCCATTCAGTTTTGACCTTCGTCAATCAAAACAATGCCTCCTCGAATCAAGCCGATCCAGCTACTAAACCAGCCAATTTCAATAGTATAGGAGCTAGAGATCAACCTATTATCATTTTAGAAAAGCTTAAATTCATAGATTCTGTTATATCAAAATATACAGCAGAATCCGGTCAGACCAAACCAGACTCATCTTTATCTCTAACAGTCGTTCCTCAAAATGTAAAACTTGCAGCAAGTCAAGTTGAATCAACCAACTTGAACGGAAAAGTTGCATCCGAACGGCTAGAGACAGTTGATAAAATTGAAAATATTTCCGATCAGACAGGAGTTTTACCCCGCTCTATTTTAAGAACTTTTACCAGGTTGACCAGAGAATTAAACCCGAAAGCTGAAGAAGATGTAGTTAAAAAATTCCGCAGTTCCCAAACTAAGACAGCAATTTCTCTCAGATTTATTTTACTTTTAATTGTGATTCCACTTTTAAGTTTTCAGATTTCTAAACTATTCATTGTTGGGCCTATAGTCGAGCAAACCTTTAAAAAACCTCAGAATCCGGTAGGAATTTTTCTCAACGAAGAACTGGAAGAACAAGCTTTACGAGAACTTCAAAGATTTGAAGAAAAATTAAAATTTGATGTTTTAATCGGCAGAGCGCCTGAATTATCCGAGGAAGCGAGAGAAGAAAGAATTAAAGATAAAGCAAAAGAACTTGCTGATGAATATAGTCAAACCAGTGCTGACGCAGTTAAAAATGTATTCTCAGATCTGTTCTCCTTAACAGCTTTTTGTTTGGTGATTTTGACAAGTCGGCGAGAAATTGAAATTTTGAAGTCATTTATTGATGAGATTGTCTATGGCCTGAGCGATAGCGCTAAAGCATTTATAATTATTTTATTTACAGATATATTTGTCGGATTTCACTCTCCCCACGGTTGGGAAGTGATCTTAGAAGGAGTATCCCGACATTGGGGACTGCCAGAAAACCGACAATTTATCTATTTGTTTATCGCTACATTTCCAGTGGTTCTAGATACTATATTCAAGTACTGGATTTTCCGTTATCTCAATAGAATTTCTCCTTCTGCCGTCGCCACTTACAGAAATATGAACGAGTAATAGCCGAGTTTGCCAGTTATGTGAAGCGATCGCTCCCATCTACAAAAAGCCTATATATCACAGATAGTACATTATGTAAACTGGCATTGAAGCTTATCGGTAAAGGATTTGTTGCCACAGGTAGAGGGCGATCGCCTCGCGCGACCTCGTCATTATTATTAGATGAGAGCGATCGCTCTCAAAACAGGGATAAAAAGGAAGAGTTTGCTACATAAATATAATGATGAGCCTGACAATATCAGCTAGTTGAGTGGCAAAACGCTTGTACTATAATTAGCCTGAAGCAGCCTCGCAGAGCCAAAAAGAGACACTACGGCAGAGCTGCAAAAAATTTTTTTCAAGTCCTTGCACAAAAACCAAATAAATCTGTTATGCTTGGAAAGCGTCAAAAAACGGGACTTGCTCCTGGGTTCTACAAGGCGCACCGAACCTAGACAATAAAATAGTTTGAAAGCCAGACAAGCACTAGCTGTAAAACTGTTGGTTGCGTATTATGGTCAGGGCTTTAGCGATCGCCAACAGGGAAGATCTCCGTCAAGGAAAGTACGGGTTTGCTCTAAGCGATCGCAGCTTTAAACCTATTAGATTAAAAGCGTGTAAACAAATAAAATTTGCCACGCTAGATCTATCCAAAACCAAGAGTGTAAAAGCAAAATGCACAAACTTTTAAACTGTTGGCTCCTTGTAATAGGGACACCATAAGTAATAGTAACTAGAGAGCAAAATCAAAAAAATAAATTAGATTTTCTCTTGACGGTTACCGGAAAACCTGTTACATTAAAAAAGCGGTGGTGAGAAAACAAGCCACGCAGCGAACCAAGAAAAGTCAATAGTTTGAAAGCCAAATAAATCATCCAATAATTCTCGTCAAAAACATTGATGAGTTTTGGGGAAAACCTCAAAACAAAATCCAACAAATAATAGTTGGAATCCGAAACTTAAATGTTTCGAGAGCTACAAACTCTGTAATTAAGTAATAATGGAGAGTTTGATCCTGGCTCAGGATGAACGCTGGCGGTCTGCTTAACACATGC
>CAYXCW010000074.1:0-37000 GCA_964463555.1 uncultured bacterium | reverse complement strand
TCGCGTTTCCGCCCCGCAATGAATTGACGGGGCTACCACGCTCCCGCCAATTTTAAGTGTGGACATTGCGGTTGGCATGGTGACGCTGATTTAAACGGTGCAATCAATATTTCTAAGCTTGGGGCTGTATTTGTAAGCCAGCCTGGAGGCTCGGAACTAGCGTGTTCTTTGAATCGTGATGTTTCAGGGCTACGACAAGACCAGCCGATTGAGCCAGGGAGCGAAAGCCCCCTCGCTTCAGCCGGGGGTTAGCTTACCAAAACTGCATAAGTCCTCTCCACCCAGACGTATATGTAAACAGAAGGGTGATAACCATTTAGTTCCAGAGGAAGATTATGCTTTACCTAGCCACCGTTCAAAAGCAAACCAAATTCTTCAGCACGGTGAAGACGGAACTCAAACTGCTAGCTAGTCAGCGAGGACACAACTGGACTCCCGTCTCCGGGGATGAAGTCATCCCAGCACCAGAGGCGAGTAACTTCAACGCCGGGGTATTGGTGCTAGTTGACGTGACGGCGAGTAAAAAAGCACAGAATATTCGAGAAGCAGCGCCTTCATTAGTCAAAACTTTACAAAATTTCTCTTATTTACAAGAAAAATGGGAAGCGAAGGAAAAAGAAAGAGATTTTTGGAAAGAAGCGCTTACCCATCAATCTGCGGAACTCAATCGCCGCGAGATGGAATTGAGAGTACAACAAGAACAATTAATCAAGCAACGCCAAGAACTGGAAAAAGCTCGTCTGGAACTGCAAAAACTGCGGATAGCGCTGGAACAACAAAAAAAGGGGAGATCTAACCTGAATTTTATGTCAGATGCCAAGCACCTCAAGCTTCATCCCTCTCCAGAGGTGGAGAAGAAAGCTGTAAATTCTCACGCCACAAATGATGGGGATCTGCCTACTCTAGTGCTAGATAAATCTGTTTGCATTCGGATCGAGAAACCCTCAGTTCGTTAAAATTTGCACAGTAGAGTTGCCAAAAGCACCCACTCCCATAACTGCTGTTACGCTTAACCTCACACGCATCATCGAATTAACTGACGACCAATTTTATTAGCTTTGTCGATACAAGCGGACATGATATAATCTGATGTCCGTTGAATTTCCCATAATAAAAAATCTCACAGAGTAGTTGCGTAGGGACACGGCATGAGAGATATCTCAGCTAAACAGATAACGTTAATAATGCCGTGTCCAGGCTGCTGATTGCGGGTAATCTTAAGGACATGATATAACAAGCAAAAGCAGCATTTCTTAATAAGGGCAGGTTTTACTAAGTAGTCCGCGAAATCACAAAATATTTCCAGGACTTACGCAAAGAAACGGGGTTTCTACGAAAAATCGTCGCTGTGTAACTAAAGATCTACGCAGAAACAAAGGTGATAGGTTGCCCAAGCGTAAGTCACGATCTCGTTATATCGATTCTATTTTGTAAAACCCGCCCCTACAAAACTATTAACTGTCAGAGTCCGATACTACCGGACATGATATCAATCATTGGTAGGGACACGGCACAGAAAAAACTTGGCGCTGGCGATCAAACTTTCTTTAGCCTTAGTCCCTACAATCAATCTTGATTAAACCCAACCCGGCAAAGCATCTAGTCAAAATACCGCTTAAGATTGAGCGTAAGCTTTGAGCGCATATTCTTTGAATCGTTCCAGATCTGCTTGAATAGTAGATTCAACTACGCGCCCCAAAAATAAATTATCCATCAACTTACCCAACCACCCAGGAATGCCATAAGCTACGGTTAATTTAACAATGCTGCTACCTTTGCGATCGTAAAAGCGAATCGCCCCCCGATTAGGCAAACCATCCACAGATTCCCATTGAATAATTTGCTGGGGAACTATTTTTAAAATCCGGGATAGCCAGGTAAATTCCAATCCTCCCGTAGCCAGTTTCCACCGGGATAAATCCGGATTATCTTCTAGGACTTTAACCGATTCAATCCACTTCATCCAGCGGGGCATTTGTTCTAAATCTGACCAAAGATTCCACGCTAATTCAATGGGAACCTCTACCTCTACCTGTACGCTGTGTTCTAGCCAATCTGTCATTTTAATAATAGGTAATGGGCAATGGGTAATGGGTAATGGGTAATGGGTAATGGGTAATGGGTAATTTCAAATGGGAAAATTCAATTGGCAATCGGCGATCTAAAAATTTCCCTTTACAATTACCAATTACCAATTACCAATTACCTATTTTGTTTCTAGGATTGCCTTGGCGGCGCGTCGCCCAGAAATAGTCGCACCTTCCATGCTATCGATATAATCTTGTTGCGTGTAACTACCCGCTAGGAAGAAATTGCCAATCGGTGTTTTTTGATCGGGGCGATAGGGTTCCATACCGGGTGCTTCGCGGTAGAGAGATTGAGCTAGCTTTACTACACTGTACCAGGTCATGTTGAGTTCGCGAGACGAGGGGAATAGGTCGTGAACTTGCTTGAGGACGTGTTGCGCGATCGCTTCATTACTCTCTTTAATAAAAGGATCTCCCGGCGTCAGCACCAACTGCAACAGCGAACCTTGCCCTTCCCGATAGTAATCTCCCGGACTGGTTAAAGCCAAGTCGGCAAAACAAGAAAAGTCAGCATCGGGGGTATAAAGTAAATTATCAATTCCCGCCGCGCGCTCTAATTGTTTCCTTTCTTGACCATTGTGCAGTTCGGTTACCCAACCGTCAAACCGCAATTGCACTGTCGCCACGGGAACTGTATCGAGTTTATAGATATTGTCAAATTGCTGCCATTGACGCCAATCTTGCGGCAACAAACGTTGAATCCCCGGCACGTCACAAGCGCAGAGATAGGCATCGGCGGTAATCGTTTCTTCGGTTTCCCCAGCAGCTACCACAATCCCGCTTACTCGCGTTTGATCCCCGTCTTGAGCGTACTGAATTTCACGCACGCGACGGCGAGTATAAATTTTTGCTCCGCGTGCTTCTATGTAATTAACGATTGGTTTGTGTAAATACTCGTGGGGAGAGCCTTCCAGCATTCGCAGCTTAGACGCCTCAGTACGGGCGGCGAACATTTGGAAAATAGTTAACATGCAACGGGCGGAGATATTTTCGCAGTCGATAAAACCGAGTGCGTAGGCGATGGGGTTCCACATGCGTTTGATGCTGCCATCGCTGCCGCCGTGACTGCGGAACCAGTCGGCAAAGCTAATTCGATCGAGATCGCGAATCGTCATCATCGCGCCGTCAAAGTCCAGCAAACCGCGAACGATGGGACTCGTGCCTAGAGCGATCGCATTTTGCACTTTATCTTGCAGCGATAGTTGCGACGTAGTGAAAAACGCCTTCAAGCCATTAAACGGCGCACCTGTAATAAAGCGAAAATCTAACGCACCCGTCCTACCCCCAGAATTAATGAAGGTATGGACATGTTCTTTCAGGCGCAAGTTACCACCAGCCCCCACTTTATGCATTAACTCTAGTAGCTGGTAATAGTTGCCAAAAAAGACGTGCAAACCCATCTCGATGTGGTTACCCTCGGCATCTACCCAACTACCGACTTTACCCCCCACAAAAGGACGAGATTCAAAGATTTCCACTTCGCATCCGGCATCAGCTAAATCGACAGCCGCAGCCATTCCAGCCAGTCCCGCTCCGACGATTGCAACGCGCATTCCCTGTTCCTGCTCAATTTCTTTACATATTTTAAACAAAGAAGGGTTTTTGCAGGCCAAGGCAGGGGCTAAAGGTTTGGAGACTCTTGGGACTTGCTACAACGTTGCACCCATCGTCTTTGCTGTCCGCCGCATTTCCTCATCGATACTTTCTGGGAACACCTCTGGGGAGAACATTTCCCGCAAGGCTTGAAAATAGGGTACGAATAGTTGCCGTTGTTCAGGCTTCACCCGCTTGCTAAATTCTTTCCCCATTAAATTGATCATTTGCCGCACTAGCTCCCAGTGTACTTTCAATGCGGGATAAAGCATCACGCACAAAGGAAACAACTCTTGTTGAATGGCGGCGATGTTATTTTCCAGAACGCATACCCACAAATATACCTGGAACATTTCCACATCGCGAATGCTGGAAGTCTTAACCACTGGATGGTGCAGCGAACCGCTGTGGCTCAAGTACCGGGGATATAATTCGATAATTCGCTGACAAATATTCCTCGCAATTTCAGTACTCGATGGCAATAAGGTCTGCACAACTGACAAAGCTGGCGAGTCGTAATCTTGGGTAGCTGCTGCATTGTAAGCTCTTTGCAGCGGCATGTATAAATGGTCGTCAATTACTTTGAAATAGGCCAACAACTGGTTCTGTTCCCACTGGCTAGACACTTCAGACAACATCATTTGTCCCGTGTAGTGGAACTGCAAGGCAACAAACCCAATGGTTCTAGGATCGGCAGCAGTGTATTTATCGCGCAGCTGTCCCAGGTAGGCGCCAATAATTCTTGCCAGATGCTGCGGCGCAATCATCTTGGCGTAGCTTTCTAAAGCTTTTTGATAGATTTCATAGGCATCTTCCGAAATTTTCCAGGGATCGATTAATTTTGGATTTATTTGATGTCTCTGAATCTCTCTACCAATCAAGGACTCTGTTTTTTGCCAAGCTTGAAGGCTCGTATATCTCATCGAATACATTAACTTTTCAGCAATCTCAGACCTTTCTTGCCCGTAAGCACTGAGCCAGGGTTTTTCTCCTGTACCTGCTTCCTTGGTATCTAAATTTTGGATGTATTTTTTCGCCCATAACTTTGCTAGGGATTGGATCGGAGGCTGATTTGTGCTTTTTTCACCCTGATTGGGATTTTGCTTCATCATTTTAAAATTTCCTCCATTTGTCTTATTAAAGTTTTTCTCAGCACCTATCTTAAACTTATGGTGTCAACCGTGGTTTTGACAATGTGGATTTTGCTGAACCAGTTTAAAGTTATTATAAGCTTTGATAAATTTTCAGCAAATTTTACCTTTAAATAAAAAAATATACCCCAGTTAGTAAAAATACTCTGATACCCAGTTAGTAAAAATACTCTGTTTTCCTAACCGTAATTACCTCATGCCCTGGTGAAACTACGCCATGCTTAAATTTGAATTGCCAATTGCAAAAACGGGGCAGGGGGTCAAACCCCTGAGCAAAACACCCCGATTTAATTTAGTCGAAATCAAACTGAATGATGCGTTGCAGCGTACCCAATCCCAATTCCTTACCCGAAAGACTGCGGGCTTCAAATAATGCCATCATATCTGGGAGTTGGGGATTTCCCCGCGAAGCGCCGGTCAGTCCTTTAGCAATTACCAAGCCGCAAAAGCCCTTAGTTTTCCTACAGCGCTGATCCCAGCGCTTACGGGCTTCGATGTGAATTGGTTCATCGTGGACAAACTCGCCAAATAAATGCATTTCGCCATTATTCGTTTGAATAATGCCGATATCGTAGCGAGTTTCCTCAAAAGGGTCTTCTCCCGGATTAAACAAAATCCCTTTGAGTCCACCAGCCGCCTGGATTTTTTCAATCAGCATTTTAGCTTTGGGGCGGGAAGTTTGGATCAGAATCACCGGCAGTCCATCTCCGGTTGCCTGCATCTTCATATCTGCTTGGTAATTCCCCGAAGTGGATCGCAAATATTCCACCATTTCCCAAGGCACCATGCCAATGCTGAGGAAAGAATTTTGCGGCACCAGGTCATCCCGCAGGGGTGGCATGGTTTTTCCCGTCGCATCGTCGCTTTCCTCGTCGGATTGAACCATGTCGTACAGTTCGTCTGCTACCTTTGGTAGGGTTGCTACCTTTACAGACAAGGGCGGAGCGGTTTCTGGTGCGTCAGGAGCGGGAATGCGATAGCGACTGGTGATACTGGGAAAATCTTCCCCTGCTAGTTTGCGGCGAGAGGCGCGGAAAAAGCGATTGAGCGCCTCCATCGCTACTAAAACTACGACTGCTTCTTCTTCATACAGGGAAGACCGCAGCCCTTCTAAAGGATGAATGTTACCAAAGCTTGGCTCGATCAGCGATATGGGTAATTCGGCTAAATCTATATCTTCATCATCATCGTTATCCCCTGCCTGCTCGAAAGTGAGAAACAAGCAATCTTGCCCCAAAAAAGCTTCTTCTAAGCTTTCGATCGAATCATCTCGGTGTATCACTGCGGCGCGGAACCGTTTGAGGGATTCAAGGGATCGATATAGCAAAATGCCGTATTCCATCCCTGACATCCCCATAACGCAAGCATAAAGCGTGCCGATATCCCATTGATTGAGTTCGATCGAGAGGATTTGATGTTCTGCTAAGTATTGCCACGGAGCTGCTTGCCAAATTTTATACGCTTCTTCCAAAAATCTTTCGGCGTATTGGGGAGGTAAATCGGGAGGCTGGGCATAAACGCTTTCTTCAAATTCGCGAAACAGTTCGTCAATTAAAGGCAGGGAGGATGCGTAGTCAATCGAAATACCTAATTCTTGCAGAACGCCCCGCAAGTAGAACTGAATTTCGCGATCGCGCACGACGATTTTTTGCGGTCGTCCGGGTGGCACTGGGCCGTGGGGATGTTCCATCGCCCGCAGCAATGTACGTACAACGGCTTCCGGCCCAGTGTCTGGCGCTACCATATCCATCGCCCGGACAACACCTTGGGAACCATCGACCCATAAAATACAGTCGCCTTTGGATTCGTCTTCCAACTCGACAGGCGCCGATAGCGGACGGCGATCGCCCTCCCACACGCTGGGAATTTGCTGTAACTGTTGTAACCGACGACGGGTAGAGCGATTGAGAGCTGTCATAGACTAAGGGAACAAAAAAAAATTTGGGCTTGTGGGTCGAACAAGCAAACCACCGATCAACACTAACCCTTAAAAGACTGTTTTGACTGGCAACAGTTGCTTTTCTGGTTTGGCTCAAAAAATGTTCTTCCCACTTTAGTGGCTTCCTAGTAAAGCATAGAGTTTCTCCTATTACCAGGATAGAAAGGTTTTGCTTTGCTCGGCTCCCATCAGTTAAGAAATTTAAGAACCTCGATAAAATGGACTTACAGGAAAAAGCCAGTATAATGCAACTGGCCTAAGGAGTCGAGCCAACAATGACATCAGCTACTCAGTCACAACAACAGGGTATTCAGCTCACCGATGCTGCCGTGCGCCAAATTTCATTTTTGCGCGAGAAACAGGGTAAAGACCTCTGCCTGCGGGTGGGAGTCCGCCAAGGTGGCTGCTCTGGCATGTCCTACATGATGGATTTTATCGATCCCAGTACCGCTAGAGACGACGATCGAGTTTTTGATTACGATGGCTTCCAACTCGTATGCGATCCCAAGAGTCTGCTTTACCTTTACGGTCTAGTGCTAGACTACAACGATGCCATGATCGGCGGTGGCTTCCAATTCACTAACCCCAATGCTTCTCAAACCTGTGGCTGCGGTAAGTCTTTCACCGTCTAAACAGGCAGAAGCTTATATTTAGCAACTCTCTAGTTTGATCGTCTAGGTGGCAACCTGTCACCCCTTTGCCAGACCTGCTCCCTAACCGAGGTCTGGTATATTTTTGTGGGTAATCGGTCGTCATCCATCCAATTACCAATTACCAATTACCAATTCACCAATGACTGAATCAGTTTCAACTCTTTTTGATACGGGTATCGAACGTTACAAAGCTGGGGAAGGGCCGGAAACTTTGCTTCCCGTGTTTAAAGAAATTTGCGATCGCTCTCCCAAAACCGGCGCCGCTTGGACTTGTTTGTCTTGGTTGTACCTGCTCGATAATCAACCCGATCGAGCTTACAAAGCTGCCCAAAAAGCTGTCAAGTTAAACCCCCAAGATGCCCAAGCACGCATTAACTTGGCAACCGCGATGCTGGAAACAAAGCAAAGCGGCGTGCGGCAGCATATCGATCTGGTGCGTCAAATGCTCTTTCTCGATACTGAGTTGCGCCCAGACATTGAGGAAAGCCTTCAAGATGGTTTCAACAGAAAACCCGATTGGGATAGTTTAAACCGAGTTAAAACCTGGTTGTTTGATGCTTGAGCCGTTACTATCGCAATAGTTTCTAAGCTGCGACAAAACTTTTTAGTTTGTAACGATTCCTCTAATAAATTAATGCCAGATCTAGAAACTGGCATGATATTATTTTTTGAACTCAACGATTAGTTGCCCTAATAACCAATCGTTGAGTCATTTTTAACAGGGTTTTTAGGTGACACAAATTAGGTGACACAAATATGGACACGCCTCTAGGGATTGTTGCAGTTAAGCCAGAAACACGCGATCGCAAAGGCTTTTTTATCCACGAAACGGCATACAAACTGATCGGTGTCGATCGGTCTGGATGGGCGCTAATTTGTCTCAATGACGCCACCTGCCACTACGTAGACCCAGATGACTTGCAATTGCCGGATATTTCTGGTATCGCCCTCGATTAATCCAACTTCACAGATTGTATCATACTTAATCGATGAGGCTGTCCTGTTTTCAGGTACAGCCAAATTTTTTATATTTGGTAATGGGTAATGGGTAATGGGTAATTGGTCATAGGCATAGAACGCTCGATCGATTACCAATTAGCAATTACCAATTAGCAATTACCAATTAGCAATTCCGATGAAAGATAAAATTCTGGGCTGGTTAAACTCGTTTTTGGTGTTCGATACGTTCCTGGTGTTAGCCAGTTTTGCATGGCTAGCGATCGCTGTCGCCGGTAAAGCCGCTAACATTCCTTTGGGATTAGATCTGTGGTACAAACTCTGGGAACCCGTATTTACCCCAGCTATCGGTATTTTAATGGCTGGAGCGATTCTTAGCGGCGTCATTAGTTGGATATCAAAACGAATGAATCAGGTTTAGGTGCTGAGGTGCTGAGGGAAATTTCAATCTACTCACATCTTGCACCTTGGCTAAACCTTAGTTTCTTGCAAATAGCTCAGCTTGAAAGCCTAGATTTTTCGTCAAGAAACCCGGTTTTTTCAGGCTTGTTGATAATGGTGCAAGATCTGAGTCTACTCACATCTTGGAGCAGAGCCAACAGAAATAAATTTCGCAGCTTTTAGCTAAAACCCGTTGAAACGGGTTAAATCCTGATTCTAGTTAGCTTTAGCTAACTTAAGCTTTCAGCCCCAAATTTATTTGGAGGCTGTTTATCTCTTAGGTGCAAGATGTGAATCTAGATTCTTCCCCAGCTCCCCCAGCTCCCCCAGCTCCCCCAGCTCCCTCAGCTCACGCTGGACTCACAATCGATTGTAGAGCTGGTTTCAAATTGGCGTATTGAAATTGAAAGCCAGATGCTAGCGTGCGTTTGGGTAAAACTTGCTGACCTTCCAAAACCACCTTAGCAGCGTCGCCCAACAGCAATTCTAAAGCGAAATCTGGTACTGGCAACCAAGAAGGACGATTGAGAACTTCTCCTAAAGTTTGGCAAAATTCTGACATCCGCACGGGGTTGGGCGCAGTGGCGTTGAAAACGCCTTCCATTTCTTCTTGATTCAAAGCTTGTAGAATCAAGTTAACCAAATCTTCCCGGTGAATCCAGGAAAACCACTGCCTGCCGCTACCAATGGGGCCACCGGCAAATAGTTGAAACGGTGGTAGCATTTTTGCCAGGGCGCCGCCCATGCCCAAAACGATACCTGTGCGGATAATTACCAAACGCACGCCTGCATCTTTCACTTTTTGGGCTTCGGCTTCCCAAGCTTGACACACTTGTGCTAGGAAATCGCTGCCAGGGGCACTTGTTTCTTCAAAGGTGGCAGTTTCGCTGGTGCCGTAATAGCCAACAGCAGAGGCATTTACCAATACAGAAGGTTTGGGATTGGCTTGTGCGATCGCTTCGACTAATTTCTGCGTGCCGAGCTTCCGACTATCTATAATTGCCTGTTTGCGTTCTGGTGTCCAGCGACCTTCGGCGATTGATTCTCCTGCTAAATTGACTACGCGATCGCAACCGGATAAACTTTGTTCCCAAGCACCGTATTCTGTCGGCGCATAGGTGACTATTTCCAAATTGGGAAACGCACTGCTGGGAAAAACCCGCCTCGCTCGCTCCGAGTTGCGAGTTAAAATTAATACTTGATTTCCTTGGGCTTGCAGTTTTTCCACCAAGCGACTACCGACAAATCCCGTCGCACCCGTGACAGCTACTTTCATTGACACCTCCATCGCCTAGCCTTTACTACTGGGATTTTCGCCGTATTCCATACCATTAGCTTCAGCATAGCGTTGCATGAACCGCATGAATCGTTCCCAATGGTCTTCGCGATCGATTTCAAATTTGCATTCTACCCGCTCTAGTTCATCTCCTTCTGGCCCGCTGAAGATGAATTTTACCGAACTTGGCTCAACGCTGATCGTACCTTCTGTATCAATTAAACGCATTGCGTTAGAAAATCTTTTCCTAAAGCTGTTAAATTGTTCTGTTGCTTTCAGTTGCTTGAATGTCATCATTACCGATCGCACTCCCGAAGAGCGATTCCGCCTGAGACTGACATCGCTTAGTTCTTCTGGAATTCCTTCAAAAAATTCGATCTGAGCAATTGGGGAATTCATGTTATAAAAAAATGAAGCTTAAATTTTCATTATAAGGCATTTGGTACCGCATCCGCTGTCATGTACCTGTTTTTAATCAACCGCCAAGACGCCAAGAACGCCAAGCATAAGAGGGAGATTCCGCTACCAACCTAAAGCTGGACAACACAGCACGCAAGGGGAAAAGAGAAAAGGAAAACGGGGAAAGGCTGCTTCATATTTTCCCTTTTTCCCCTTTTTCCCCTTTTCCCCCTTTTCCCCTCTTTTTTTGCCGGAGATTCTTTGGCCTTCATCCATTGGGGTTTAAAACTTCTACACTTTCTTGGTACTGACACCGTTCGAGGTAAATTTTTGCCACCTTATCCCCTGGGTTAAGGTGCAGGCAATGGGAAAATAATTGTGCTGCTTCTGATAAATTTCCTGAATTATAAAGGACAATGGCTTGTTTAAATACTGCTAGGGTGAAAAGTTTACCCTCTTTGACTTCCGGCGAATCGGCATCAAAAACTTCATAAACAATTACTTGTTCGGATTTTCCTTTAACTTTTACTCGATCGATGAGGCGGATGGCATAATCGGTAGGATTGTTTAAGGCCAAAAAAGTTTTTTCAGAAATTAACAGCCCGACGCCATAATTTTTAGTTAATCCTTCCAGCCGCGAAGCTAAATTAACGGCATCGCTAATGGCTGTACCATCCATGCGGGAGTGTCCCCCGACTGTACCCAGCATCATCGAACCTGTATTGATACCAATGCCAATTTTGATCCGCGGACGACCCAGCCTGCCCCTGTTGGTGTTAAATTCCTTCAATCGTTGTAACATGGCAATTCCTGCTTTAACCGCATCATCTGCACTACCGCTAAAGAGTGCCATAATCGCATCGCCGATGTATTTATCAATAAACCCATTATTTTCCAGAATTGCCGGTTCCATGCGACTGAGATAGGCATTAATAAATTTAAAGTTTTCTTCCGGGGTCATGGTTTCCGAAAGCGCGGTGAAGCCGCGAATATCGGAAAATAACACCGACATTTCTTGCTGGACTTGGTCGCCTAATTGAACATCAATAATGCTGTCTTTGTTTAAAAGTTGGAGAAATTGTCGCGGCACAAAGCGCGAGTAAGCTACGTTGAGTTGAATGAGTTCGGTGGTTAATTTAATCCGTTCTGATTCGGCTTTTTTGCGTTCGGTAATATCTCGAAAAACAACAATAGCAAAGTTTACTTTCCCATCTTTATCGTAAATGGGCGTGCCCCAAACTTCTAAGGGAATAATTTTATCTTCTTGGTGGATTTCTATATCTTCTACGGATGAAGTTTCGCCTTTCAATGCCCGTACCATTGGTAATTTTTCAACTGGGTATAGCTGATTGGTTCCGGCAATATAGGTTTGGTAAACTTGTGCGATTTCCTCCGAGTTGACATTGGGTACAACTCCTTTGCCCAAAAGTTGCTGTGCAGTTTGGTTAAAGTAATAAAGTTTACCGCTGCCATCGGCGACGGCTACTCCTACGGGTACGGCTTCTAGAAATTGAGCCAGCTTTCTTTCGCTTTCGCGAATTGCTTCTTCGGCGCGATTTTCTAAATCGCTGGCAAGGGCATCTGCGTGTTCGGTTGTGGTTTCCAGTAAGATTTCTAGATCGGCTTTTTCCCGGTGTAATTCTAGGGTGTGAAACCCGGCGATCGCTATCCCAGATCCGGTAAATGCTACTAATGGGGTAATCACGGGCAACCACCAGCTAGCCAGAAAACCAACGTAGCTGCCACCGACTAGCATCGCCCCGCCCGCCAACAAGCTAATCAAGAACGCTGTGATTTTGAGAACAAAGCGATCGCCAAGCCTTTGGGTGTTGAGTACAATCCAACTAACCCCAGCACCCGCAAATGACCAAACCAAGATCCACAGCCATTCTATCGGTTCGTCCCAAACTCGGATAAAGGGACGCCCTTCAATCGCACCGCTGATAATTTGGCTGGTGATGTTGGCATGAATCACTACTCCGGGAGTTCGCTGAGGGCTACCGTTGGTTTTGCTACTGTAGGGTGTGAAGAAAAGGTCGTTGAGGCTAGCGCCAGTGGCACCGATGAAGACAATGCGATCGCGCAAACTATTCGGCGGTATCCTGTTCTCCAGCACATCCTTCATCGATACATGGTGAAAATTGTCCAGCGTTCCCCGATAGTTCAATAAAATTTGGTAACCGCCCGCATTCGCGCGCACGTAACCGCCTTCATTGCCTTTCAGCGGCACAAATACAGCTTTACCCAATCCCAAGTGCTTTTGTTTGGGATCGAGCATTTTCAGGGTAATTCCCTCGGCTTCCAAATACATTAAAGCCAGAGTGGTTCCCAAACCTAATTTTGTTTGACCTTCCGCTGTTCTGACAGATATTAAACCCCGACGCACTTTGCCATCGGCATCTAATACTAAATCTGCCAATCCGACGCGATCGCTTTGCTTTAAAATCGGTGGTGGCGGCACTGCATTGCCAACTGCTTTCTCAACACCGATTAAATTTGGTGTATTCTTAAATACATCAACTAATACTTGATGCCCCGGTTCTACAGGTAAATCTCGATATAAATCCAAACCAATGCCTTTGGGGTTGTGCTGGCGCAAATTTTCGATTAATTTAGCTAAAACGGCATCGGGAATGGGCCATTGTCCCACGTGGGCAATGTCTGACTCGTCAATCGTGACAATGGTAATGCGGGAATCGATGGCTTCCCGGGGACGCCAGCGAAAAAATTGATCGAAAGTGGCCCACTCCATGAGTTGAAATAATCCCAGGTAGCCCGCAGTCATGACTAAGCCTGCGGCGCTGGGGGCAATTGTCAATATTCCCCGGTACTGCCAAATAGTTTGTCTGAGTTTTGACCACATCGATCTTTTATACCCAGCGATATGATGAGAAACTGGGTAGTCTGCCCCATTTTATTCGCTATCGTCAAAAACCCGGTTTCTGCCAGAAACCGGGTTGCAAGGGCGGAGTTGGTAAATCAATTTAGTTCCTAGCTCCTATGCAATTTTTTAGAGTAGCGGCTCTTTGGCGATCGCATCCAACCCGACCGATTTTAACAGGTCTTGCCAATTAGCGACCAATGTGCTATCGTTTGGCTGCTCGCGTCTGGCTTGGGCTAGGCTGGCTACGGTATCGAACCAAATCCCGTTTTTGCCATACAACTCTGCTCTATCCAGCGGTTTCCCCTGGGCTAGTTCGTTTTTGAGTTCTGGGTTGAGTTCCACTCGCCGCACTTCCCCCCGAACTCCCGGACTATCCGGTCTAAGTCCTTGGTCGCCCACCATAATAAATGCCCACTGATAAGTCTTGCCAATTTCTAGCGCCGGGGCTTCATCTGGCAGTTGGACGCTGACAATCCCAGTTTGACCGTTGATTGGGATTTTGGCTTGATAAACCGCGTTGTCGCTTTCATCTCTCAAGCTAAAAAATAGCTCTTTAGCGGCACTGTCAGCGACGTACACAAAGAACGTCGGACGCTCGGTGGTGGTTAACCCGTCTCTCGTCTCTGGCATCAACGGCACAATGCATCCACCAATGTTGGTCACCGCTTGTAAGCATCCACCGCTGCGGGATGCTCCCCCAGCCGTGTCGTCGGGTTTTCCGTCTCCGGGGGGATCGAAGGTGACGCGAGCGATCGTACTAATCCTTTGGCTTTGGGCGCTGTTCGGCGACGCGGTTTGAGCTTGTACTT
The DNA here is from genome assembly GCA_964463555.1 of uncultured bacterium. GTDB lineage: Bacteria > Cyanobacteriota > Cyanobacteriia > Cyanobacteriales > Aerosakkonemataceae > Microseira. The sequence goes on along the minus strand of CAYXCW010000074.1, from coordinate 22,811 downwards.
TTGTTAACAAGCCAGGAGCGACGATAATTTCTAAAGCCAGGGCAGTGGAGAGCAGCCCTAAAAATTGAATAGATTTTTGCTTAGCCATGAGCTTGTAACCTCTGAACGTGTGCTTTGTTTGTCTGACGAACTTACACCCTTTTGATTATCGACCCAACTTACTCTATTTGATTTGATGGTGGATGGGGTTGGATTACCTGCACTACCCGAACGTTAAAAAATTAGAATCTTCATTATATCTTCATATAAGCCGTTTCTCCTTTATCATATCTTCATCTTATAGATTGCCCCTTTTAAGTTTAAATTTCCTAAATCTATATTAATACGGAACGGTCAAAATTTCATGAATTATTGGCGAGTTTTTACAATTTAATTTTTGATATGAGGATATGGCGTATTTTATCGATTCAGTCGTTACAGCCAACATTTCACTCCCAGAGTCTCGGTCTGGCTGGCGGCTGAGAGCGCTGATATTTCACAGTATGTTTCCCGATAAAAACAAGAGAAAAGTAGGAAAGGTAGGAAAAGTAGGAAAAGTAGGCAATTAATTTCTTACATTCTCCGCTTCTAGCTCAGCTTCATCATATTTCAAAACATGCCTTTACAGCCAATTTCCTACTAAAACAAAAGGTGCCCAGTAAAAGGGATGCTGGTATTTGGCTTGCTTAAACAGCTTCAGTTGTGCGGTGCGAAGCGCTTCAGCTTTGCGAACTCCTTTAGATAGTTCCTGGTAAAATTCCGACATCAGTTGGGCGGTGGATTGATCTTTCACCGACCACAGAGTTGCCAGGGTACTGCGGGCACCAGAACGCACTGCCACGCCTGCCAATCCCAAAGCGGCGCGCTTGTCGCCAGCAGCGGTTTGACAGGCACTGAGAACGAGCAATTCAATCGGATTGGCATCGCCTTGTTGCCTAAACCGCAGTAAGTCCTCAAACTCTTTGACTTTAATTTTTTCATCCCAGGTGAGAATAAAGGTTTGTTCTGGATTGGAACTAAACTGACCGTGAGTGGCTAGGTGAACGATCGGGAAAGAAGTAGCCTGGATTTGTTTTTGCAGGTTTTTTTCCGTAAATTCCCGATCTAGGAAGGTTCTAGCCGGTAACTCAGCAGCAATTTGTTCGACTTCTAGTTTTACTCCTGGTAGCGCGGCAAAACCTTGACGAGCTTCGGTGAGTCCGGCTGTCAAGACTTTGAGCTGTGCTTGAGCAAGCGATCGCGCTTCCAATAACTGCAACCCTGGTGTAACGGCAATATTATATTTTTCTACTAGATAATACTGACCATTATGTAGAGCTGACATCGGTAAATTACGCAGGGAACCATCTAAAATGAATACCAGTGTTTTTACGGAACTGGCATTGAGTTCGGTTTCCACTGGTCGGATTAGCCAGTCATAAATTTTCTCCGAAACGCGCAAGCGATCGCGAGAAGAGAAAAAAGGATTGAGGGATTCTAGCAACTGATCGATCGCTTTTTCGACTTCGGTTTGGGGTAGTTCGGTAGTGTAACGGCGCAAAGATTCTCCTGGTAGGGAGACGATAACTTCCAAGCGGTCTTTTAAAATAATCGGATAAAAAACGGCTGCGGTGGGATCGATTTGATCGATTTGTTGCGGTTTGGCTCTCAAGCAGGCTTCTCGGAAAAAATTCTCTAACTCTGCTAGTTGCAGCGCTTCCAACAGTTGACGGGCTTGCTGAATGTTTTCTTGAGAGGGATTAAACTGCAATAGCAATCCTACTAACTCGCGGTAAACGGGTTCTACGCTATCGCGAAACGAGAATTGCACGTCAGAATTGGCTGCTACTAAGTCGCTGCGAAGCGATTGGAAAGTTTTCACGGCTTCGGTGTAGGATGCGATCGCGCGCTCCAGATCTCCCAGCTGTTTAAAAATTGCCCCCAGTTGTGCCTGGGTGCGCGCCACAATATCATCGGCTCTAATTTTTTGAGCAATTAGTAACGCTTGTTCGGTTAAGTTTTCCGCCTCTACCCACTGCTGGGAAAGTTCGTACAAATTTCCCAATTCAATCAGTGCGTAAGATTCCGCTTTGGGATCGTTTAGCGTTCTCGCTTGTTGCACTGCCTGAGCTAAAATTTTGGCAATTTCTGGAGAATTGCGAATAGACGATCGATCGTCTTTTTCCAATTGGATCAGGCTTTGGGCATAATTTACTTGAGCATAAACTGCATCTCTACTGGGAGTTAGTTTGGCTAATTCTGCTTGTATAGTTGGTAACAAAGCTCTTGCCGTTGCTACCTGTTTAGTTTGTATTAGCAGGCTAAATTGGTTGAGTAACGCTTCTAGTTTAGAGATGGTATTTGTGGCATTTTCTGCCGCTTTCTGGTATAATTCCAAAGCTAATTTAGGAGCGGGTGAAATTCTGGCGCTATTGCCCAAGGCGAAATAGGCAGCACTAATGTCGGCGGGGGAGTTGAGGGAAGATGCGATCGCCAAACTTTGTTGCAGAATTTCTTGACTGCGCTCCAAGTCTCCGGTAACTTGCAAAGCGATCCCCAAACTCCGCAATCCGGTAGCTTTGAGCAGCGAATCGGGTGAGGCGAGCAGCTTTTGATTGACTTGTTCTAGAATTGTCTGAGCGCGTCGGTACAGTCCCAAAATTTGCAGCGCTTGAGCTTGATTAATTTGACTGCCCAGGATGCCAGTTTCATCTTTGGCTTGAGTATAAGCTTTTTCTGCCAATTGCCAAGTATTGAGGGCAACTTCAGTTTGTCCGAGTGCGAGTTGCAAACTCGCTTGGGTATTGAGTGCTTGCGCCAAAATTAGCGCTGGGATTCCAGTACTATCCCCCGATTGCAGCAAGCTCAAACTTTTGGCAATCGTTTCACCTGCTTGTTCCCACTGTCCCAACTCTTGATAGACGTTAGATAGGTAAGTGAAGGTAATAGCAAGATTTAAGCGATCGCCTTGCGCTTCCAATTCTTTCACAGATTGTTGCCACACAGCTACCGCCTCAGAAAACCGTCCCGCCTCGTAAAGCGTTCTGCCTTGTTCCAAACCAGCTAAAGCATCATTTTTGATTTGGCTCGTTTTCAGGTTACTACCTGGGAAAACAGATTTTGGATTAAAAGAGTTAGTACTAAGCGATTGATTATACAGCCGATTGCAAGCGATTGAAGAACAGCCTTTTGGCTGAGTTTGTATAGCGGCAGTATTAATGCTGCCGCTATACAAACCAAGGTCTACCTCATCGGTCTGCCATCTACTATATTTTTGACTATGACCCAATTTCAACTCAAAACTGGCTGCGGGAAATACAGTTATTACAAAAAACAGGGTCAGCAAGGCTAACCAAACGCTGGAATGAATGGATTTTAAAACCGAAAAAATTTTTGTTATCACTTGATCTATTACCCCTATTCTATTTGTACCAAGCAGGGGAAGAGATTTATATTAGAACCAAATCGATCTTAGTTTTGGTATAAATTTACTCTCTTCCCTCTGCCTGGAGGATTTATCTATCGGTACAATTAACTGTTCTATACCAGGAATCTTGGGGTGCATTCGCTACCAGTTCTACTTGACCATTGGCATCGATTTTCCATCCCGTTGCCTCAACAATTCGTTGGTTATCAGTTGTCGGTTGTCTGGTTTGGGTGGTTCTGGAACCATTAATAGAGGACACCGGACGAATATCCCGCCAAACAGCGCGACCTCTGAGAGTTTGAGAGGGATCTGAAGGTAAACCACCGCGTCCGGTAACAACAAAGCGATTACCACGATCTGCGGCGCATCCAGCGACAATTTGGTTGCTAGGCTCGGCGAAATTTTCTGGCAATTGGACTATGGTAGCAGCGGGATCGAGATTGGGAGTATTAATTTGGATACTGCCGCTTAAAGCAGGAGTTCCTCCAGTAGCGGTAATGTCGCTTTGGGGGGTGAGTTGTTGCTGAACTTGAGCGCCGAAAATAGCTTGGGCAGTAATATTGACATTTCCCCCCTGACTAGCGACAGAATTAGCGGTGATGTCGCTATTTTGTAGCGCGACGAGGGTATCTGTATTGAGAGTAATATTGCCACCGTTTCCCTTGCCGCCTAAATCACCAGCAGTAGCGGTGATAAAACTATTGCGGCGCATGACAAGGGAGCGCGATCGCACGTTAAAATTCCCTCCAACACCTGTTTCTGATGTTCCCTCCAAACCTCCTTCGTTGTCCATCAAAATCGAATTCGCCACCACTTCTAAATTGCCTGCATCCCCAGTTCCTTGGGCGCGAATGCTGACTCTTCCCTTGTCTCGCAGAATTAACCGATCTGTATATATGCTCAAGTTTCCCCCATTACCCGTAGATCCCAGTTCCGTCACCGAAGTAATGGCGCTAAAACGCTGACCATTGGGAGTAGTTCCCACCAATTCCATCGACTCGCTGGCGTTAATAGTAATATCTCCGCCTTCTCCTCCACCAAACGAACTCGCCGCTAAAGCTGCACCGCTACCCAAAATTACCCGCCTGGTATTGACGCGCAATTCTCCCGCATCTCCAGTTCCCAAACCGCTAGTAAAAACGCCGCCAAAAGCATTGACAACTGGAGAAATTTCGGCTAAAGAAATCGGATCTCCGCTGTATACTTCCACCGCATCAGCAGCGTTAATAGTAATATCTCCACCGCGTCCGTTGCCAAAACTGCTAGTTACCAGAATGCCGTTATCTCGCGCTAGAAATCTGCTCGTATTAATTATCACGTTTCCAGCATTTCTGGCGTTTCCTCCTCCCGTACCCGTAGCAATAAAAGCCCTGCTCAGTTCCACAGAATTGGCAGCATTGATTGTGACATCTCCCCCTTTCATATTTGCAGTTTCCCCGGCATCGCCAAAGGTGCTAGCGGCAATATAAGCACCATTGCGAGCGACAAAATTAGGCGTATTAACTGTAATAGCACCGGCAAAACCGGGACCAAAGTTGAGGGTAAAAAAGCCGTTGATTAGCTGTGTGGGAGTGATGGTGCCAATCGCAAATCGCAAGACAGTTTCTTCATATCCGCCAGTGCCAATAATTTCTACCGACTCGGATGCATTGACTGTAATATTTTCCCCAACCAAGCCACCTAAAGTAAAAGAAGACAGGCGCGCACCTTCGCTTAAACGCAAAGATCGCGCTTGGACTTGAATCGCACCGCCACCCGTCCCGCTGGTATCAACCCTTGCCCCGCCTAACAGTTGAATATTGCCAAATTCGGTCGAGGCTTGCCCATTTTGGATTGTCAGTTTGCCATTATGATTAACTGAAACTTCGCCATTAACAACCGACCACAGCTCAATCCGTCCCCCTGGGGTTGTTGGCACAATATTGCCATTAAAAATGGCTAGGGGAATTCCGCCAGCCGTTAAACCAGAATACAGCGGACTATTGCTACCAGAAATGGTTAAATTGCCACCCAATAGAGCTAAAGTTTGTCCAGTTTCTACCGCGAGGTTAGACCCTTGCACTTGAATTTCGCTAGCTGGATTTGAGCCAAATTGCAAGCCAATCGGGACATTAATTGTTAGTAGTGGCGGGGCGGCGGGATTGGTTGCCGAGAAAGTACTACCATCGGCAAATCTAATGCTGTTGGCAGTACTGCCGATAAACGAACCACCGATATTTAACCTAGCATTAGGGCCAAAAACAATACCGTTGGGATTGAGCAGAAATAAATTAGCGGTTCCGTTGGCGCGAATTAACCCATCAATATTAGAAATATTTCCGCCCGTGACGCGGCTAAAGATATTTTGAATCTCCGAACCATTGTTAAAAAATGCCGCACCGCCTGTGGGGACAGAAAACTCACCAAAACTGTGAAACAAGCTATTGCCAGTTTGAGTCCCGCCTTCAATTTGAAAATTATTCCCGTTGGGAATAACAATCGTATTGTTTGGCAGCGTCCGATCTGGGACGATTTGTGCAAAAGCAGAGCTAGTGGCACTTAGCCACAAGAGGGAAATTGTCCCCAGTTTCCAACCTCGACTAGAAAGTATCATTTCGTACCATTTTCCTTATGTTGGCGCTACTCCTTTATACGCTCTGTAAACGCACCAGACAGAAAATTTTTATTTATAGCATATAGGTTTGGAATTGTCAAATTTGAAGGGGAGCGATCGCCCACACCCAGCTCTGACGAAGATCGCTTCGTCTGTAGGCTTACAGCAGTATCGCCCTTGGATAAATAAGAAATATTACTTACCTTAAATATTAATAATATTTACTTACAAAGAAGTAACGAACAAATCCACTAAATTAATAAAGGTAAATAAAATTTCAATAAACAAGAGAGAATGCCATGCACTTGAGTGAAGTCACCCATCCCAACCAGTTGCACGGGCTGTCGATACATCAACTTAAGCAAATTGCCCGTCAGATGCGGGATAAGCATTTACAAACCGTAGCAACCAGCGGCGGTCACCTTGGCCCTGGGTTGGGTGTGGTGGAATTAACACTAGCACTTTATCAGACCCTAGACCTAGACCGAGATAAAGTAATCTGGGACGTGGGACACCAAGCGTATCCTCACAAATTGATTACCGGGCGTTACCATAACTTCCACACCTTGCGGCAAAAAGAGGGCATCGCCGGATACCTGAAGCGCTGCGAAAGCAAATTCGACCACTTTGGTGCCGGACATGCTTCCACCAGTATTTCTGCTGGTTTGGGCATGGCCTTGGCGCGGGACGCCAAAGGCGATAACTTTAAAGTCGTCGCCGTGATTGGTGACGGTGCTTTAACCGGCGGTATGGCACTCGAAGCGATTAACCACGCGGGACACCTGCCCAAAACCAACCTGTTGGTAGTGTTAAACGACAACGAAATGTCGATTTCGCCCAACGTTGGTGCAATTCCCCGCTATTTAAACAAAATGCGCCTCAGCGACCCGGTGCAGTTTATCACCGATAATTTAGAAGAGCAGTTCAAGCACCTGCCCTTCGTCGGCGAATCTTTATCCCCCGAATTGGCGCGGGTAAAAGAAGGGATGAAGCGCTTAGCAGTACCAAAAGTCGGGGCGGTATTTGAAGAACTCGGCTTTACCTACATCGGGCCGGTAGATGGTCACAATCTAGAAGAATTAATTGCCACCTTCCAACAAGCCCATAAAATTACCGGCCCAGTTTTGGTACACGTCGCAACAACCAAAGGAAAAGGTTACGAAATTGCCGAAAAAGACCAAGTCGGCTACCATGCCCAGTCGCCGTTTAACTTAACCACTGGAAAAGCGATTCCTTCCAGCAAACCCAAACCGCCCGCCTACGCCAAAGTCTTTGCCCACACCCTAGTTAAACTTGCCGAAAATAACCCCAAAATTATCGGCATTACCGCCGCAATGGCAACGGGAACGGGTTTAGATAAACTGCAAGCCAAACTACCCAAACAGTACATCGACGTAGGCATTGCCGAACAACATGCGGTTACCCTAGCTGCTGGTTTAGCTTGCGAAGGAATGCGCCCCTTAGTAGCAATTTACTCTACTTTCCTGCAACGCGCCTACGACCAAATTATTCACGATGTTTGCATTCAAAACTTACCCGTTTTCTTCTGTATGGACAGGGCGGGAATTGTCGGTGCAGATGGCCCAACCCACCAAGGAATGTACGATATTGCCTATCTCCGTTGCATTCCCAATATGGTGTTAATGGCACCCAAAGATGAAGCCGAATTGCAACAAATGCTCGTAACTGGGGTTAATTATACTGCTGGCCCGATTGCGATGCGTTATCCGCGCGGCAACGGTTACGGCGTCCCCTTGATGGAAGAAGGATGGGAAGGTTTACCAATTGGTAAAGCCGAAATTCTGCGCCAAGGCGATGATGTACTGTTGTTGGGTTACGGGACAATGGTATATCCGGCAATGCAAGCGGCGGAAATTCTCAGCGAACATGGCATCGAAGCAACGGTAATTAATGCCCGATTTGCTAAACCTTTGGATACCGAACTAATTGCGCCCTTGGCGAAGCAAATTGGACGAGTTGTAACTTTAGAAGAAGGTTGCGTTATGGGCGGTTTTGGTTCCGCTGTGGCTGAATCGTTGCTCGATAATGATGTAGTAGTACCAGTGAAGCGAATAGGCATTCCCGATATTTTAGTCGATCATGCCGAACCGAACGAATCGAAGGCAGATTTAGGCTTAATGCCCGCACAAATTGCCGAAAGAATTCGCACGGCTTTCTTTAAGCAACAGCCAGCAACTGTTAGCTAGATTTTCTAATTTTCTCGTTTCCAGGTTCTACCTGGAAATGCCTTGCGGCGGCTCTGCCGCCTTAGAATAGAGGCAGAGCCTCTAGTAAGGCGTTCCAAGGTAGAACCTTGGAACGAGAAAAGTGGACTGTTTAGCAATTGGATGGTTGACGCCCCATGACCCAAAGTGTTAGTTACACAACGTTGCCCCCCGCTTTTCCCGACCATACCCAACTTCCCGAATCTGACGGCAAGTTTGTGAAAAATTTTCAAGAACATCCCCAAAGTATTCTACTTACCGATTCTTTAGAAAGCACGCTACAAACCCTCCACCCCGACGGAGAGTACGTAATCGGACAAGATTGTGGCATTTACTGGCGCGAAACTGACCCACCCGAACGCGGAGCCGAAGCGCCTGACTGGTTTTATGTCCCCAATGTCCCGCCCTTGTTAAACGGCGAAATTCGTCGATCTTATGTGTTGTGGCGCGAGTATATTGTACCGACGATCGCGATCGAGTTAGCTAGCGGGGATGGTTCGGAAGAACGAGACAATACCCCTTTATCTCGTTTGCCAGAAGGTAATAACCAAAAACCTGGAAAGTTTTGGGTATACGAGCAGATTATCCGCATTCCCTACTACGCCATATACACCATCAAAACTAACCAATTGGAAGTCTACAATTGGGTGAATACTCGCTATCGTCGCTTAGAACCAAACGAGAGAGGACATTATCCGATCGAACTGATGGGTGTAGAATTAGGTGTCTGGGAAGGCAGTTATCAAAATCAGACACAGCGATGGTTGCGTTGGTGGGATAGTGAGGGGAATTTGTTACTAACAGGTAGCGAGCGTGCTGCTAGGGCGGAACAAGCACAACGGAATGCTATCCCCCAACTACTGGCAATGGGGTTAACTGTAGAGCAAATTGCTCAGGCACTCTCGTTGTCGGTGGAGGACGTGCAGCAACAAATTTCAGCTTAATTTATCGCTCCCAATCCTGTTTACGATGTCCTCAATGGCTTTACGCTCGTAGAAGGTACAGCCTCATAAAAAGTACCAGAATTGCTCGAAACTATCATTGCAAATTATCGGTAAATTTCAGGAATATTAAGGTAAAAACAAAATCAGAGAGGTTTTTATGTTTAAAGATATCACTTTAAGAAATTTTAGAACGCATAAAGTAACAAATATAGAACTTCATCCAGTCACGTTATTTATTGGCAATAACAATTCTGGAAAAACTAACTTTTTGGCAGGGATACAACACTTTTCCGGATTGGTAAGGCGTGGACGCCCTGGACATCGCGATCGCACTGTCAAAGCCACCAGAGACTTATATCCACATCAGAATAAGTTTGCTAACAATCAGCCCATTGGATTTAGGATTAGTTGGAACAATGCTTTTGGAGAAATTACATATGAAATGGAAGTGTATGAAAATCAGGATTTTGCTGGCAAAGCAGGTTGTAAAGAGAAAATAAATATCAATTTATTTGAGGTTGTAAAAACTGTAGAAATTAGTAGTGGTTATGAAAAAGCTACCGATGCGATCGCTCTCAGAGGTCAGATTGAAAATGACACAAGCTTACCAGAATCGGAAAAAAGATTGTGTAGTTATTTTTTCCGCGATTTAGCATACACATTTGATTATCACTTTCAGCCATCTTTTCTAAAAGGTTTAGTTCAAAACGAGCCAAGTCAGGAAATTGATGAAGCCACTTCTAGTACAGAACGCATTAAAATTCCGGCTATGTTGGGTCATGAAGGGCGGAATTTTCAAAAAATTATTGCTTATTTAACTCAAACAGAAGACGAAAGCGAAAAGAAAACATTTGCCCGATTTACGGCTTTGATGCGACGGTTTAATCCCAATTTTTACGGAACTCAATATGATTCAGAACGTTCTAAGCTGACATGGTTATTTGACCTGGGACGTAAAGCAACAGACCGCCCGCTTGATGGATTTCCACCTAATGTTTTATCAGATGGATTTTTGAAAGCAGGAGCGATTAGTTTGCTGGTATCTTTACGCGACTTACCTGCTCTGATTCTTTTAGAAGAAATAGAAAACGGTATTAATCCTGGTAACGTTCAGGAGCTGATGAATTGGATATGGCAAACAACATCTCCCGACAAAGAAGGCTACGCACCTCAATTTATTATCACTTCTCATAGCCCTTCTGTGTTGCGAGAATTTAGCGATCATCTAGACTATGTTTACAATTTTCGATTCGATAAACGCAACGTACAAAGTGACGTGAGAAATTTGAATGATGCCCTTGATGTACTTGTGGGAGTGGGAACGGTAGAAGGTGAAATTATAGAAGATGAAAAAACGGGTAAACGCTTAGTAAAAATTCCTAAATATCAGCTAGCAGAACTTTGGTATTCCGGAGCAATCGGGTAGAATTTAATGGGACATAGAAATATAGGCGTTATTGGAGATGGCGCTACAGATAGAGCAATTTTTTTGAAAATTGCCGAGGTAATTTTATCGTCAGATAGTCTAACTACAGTCGAACTAAACAGGCAAAACAACCTACATGACTGTGTGGAACGTTACTGGAATGCGGCAAAGAAGAAAAAAGAAAAAGAGTATTACCTACCCAGCCAACATGCGACGCAACTACAAAACGATGTGACAAATATTTTGAGGGGTGCTTTTGCTGATTTTGAAAATCGAGTCACGAGTATTATTTCTAATCAAGATATCTTGTTGGTAACAACTGATGCAGAAATCTTGCTGTCTAAACCAGAAGATTACTTCCAGGAATGGGCGTTCAGTATTGGCAAAATATTTATGGGTGCTATCGACAAGTTTTACAATATCAAAACAATAGAAGGATATCGGTGTGAATATTTACCTCTCGTTATCCCAATCGTTACATTTCCGTCTACTGAAATTTTGATAGCGGCTGCGAAAAATATATCAAATTCCTATGGAAAAAAGCCAAGTGAGTTAAAAATTTTACTATATGGAACTGACGATCTGGCAACGCTCAGCGAAGAAGAACTTAAAGAAAAAGCACTAGATTTTATAACGCCTGACAGTATTCAGCGGATTTTTAGTTGCGTACCGGAGTCCAGAATATTCATTCAAATGTTATCTTTTGGGAAAGTTCCCCTGGAGCAAAATTATGAAACCTAGCTGTTGTGTCTTCCCCAGTGGAAAGTGTATCGCATCCGGTATCATCTTGGTGAATCTTGCCAAAAATATACGAAACTAGAATGCGGACGATCGCAAAGAGCAACCGATATGCAACCCGCCAGCAACGTTTATCCTGTAGTTTGGGAAGAAGACCGCGTTTTTCTCATCGATCAAACTCGCTTGCCCAACGAGTACGCCACAATAGAAATTAAATCTTATGAAGATATGGCGCAAGCGATCAAAAATATGATAGTACGAGGAGCGCCTGCAATTGGAGTCGCCGCCGCATACGGGATGTATTTGGGGGCGCGAGAGATTCAGACAGACGATCGCGAAGAGTTTATCGCCGAATTGGAAAAAGTAGGCGAGGTGTTGGGGGCGACGCGCCCGACGGCGGTAAATTTATTTTGGGCGATCGCGCAAATGCTCAAAACCGCCCGCCAAACTCTCGGATCGGTAAGTTACATCAAAAGCGTTTTACTCACCAAAGCGCAAAAAATCAACGCCGACGATATTCAAATTTGTAGGATGATAGGCGATCGCGGTCTAGAAGTTCTACCCAAAGACCCGCATCAGCTAACAATTTTAACCCACTGCAACGCTGGAGCCTTAGCCACAGGCGGATACGGCACCGCTTTAGGCGTCGTGCGATCTGCATGGCGCGAAGGTCGTCTAGCAAAAGTATACGCCGACGAAACCCGCCCCCGCTTGCAAGGCGCTAAACTCACCGCTTGGGAATGCGTCCAAGAACGCATCCCGGTTACAGTTATTTCTGATAACATGGCGGCGCATTGTATGAAACAAGGTTTAATTCACGCCGTAGTTGTCGGTGCAGATAGAATTGCCGCTAACGGCGATACCGCCAATAAAATTGGCACCTACAGTTTAGCAATTGTCGCCAACGCGCATAAAATTCCTTTCTTCGTCGCTGCACCCCTTTCTACAATTGATTTTGACTTACCCGACGGCAGCGAAATTCCCATCGAAGAAAGAGATCCAGCGGAAATTTATCAGGTAAACGAGGTAAACTTAACTCCATTTGGAGCAGAATTTTATAACCCCGCCTTTGATGTCACCCCAGCGGAGTTAATTACAGCTATTATTACGGAACATGGGGCGGTGACGCCGAGTCAGCTGATACAGTTTCAAACCAGACAAGCTGGATAAAAAAAGCCAGAGGGAGGAGTAAAAATGTTGTTTGATCGAGACAATAAACGCCGCTTCAAACCTCTGCTTTTTGCTGCAATTTTTATGGCAGGTATTGTTTTAACCTGGGTGGGTTCTAGTTTATTTCAACCTGCGGTTAGCATACCTGCAATTCTTTCTCAAGCACCTGCAACTGAGAACAGAAATTCAACCGCACCAGAAAACCTCGGCGAACAACTGTTTCAACAAGTAGTCGAATGCGTCAGAGGTAAAATTACCGATCCCAACCAACTCAACGAGACAGCTTTGCAAGCAGCTTCCAGTCAGTGTATGTTTGACTTGGTGCTGCTCAATGGTGATGGTAGCGTGCGAGATGATGCAAGCGATCGCTTAATCGCCTTTGTTCAATTCAGCGGCGTTACTTTCCCTCAACCCGTTGCTAAAGGTCAAGCAAACATTCCACTAAAATTGCTACCAGATAGCCAACTTTTTACGCTTCCCGTCCAAATTGGCAACCAAACCAAAACCTTTTTATTAGATACAGGCGCATCTGGTTCAATTATCGCTAGTCAAATCGCTCAACAATTAGAGCTAGAAAGTACCCCCGTTCCCACCGACATGTTCAAATATACCGTAGTGGGAAATAACTGCTCCGACATCCAAGTTAATTTACATCCTTTACCCATTTTAAAAGTAGCAGGCGCTGAGGTTGAAGGAATATTGGGCATGGGATTGCCCCAAACATCGATTCCAGGAAATTTATCAGGAGTTTTAGGGCTTGATTTTTTAAGCAATTATGATGTAATAATAAATCCTAAAAAGCAGGAACTAAAACTGTTACCAGCTTCACCTCCCGGACAAAATGCAATTCCTTTAGTAGGAAAACTAGGCAGTATCATCGCTCAAGTTCGAGTTAACGGACAGGGGCCATTTTCATTTCTTTTAGATACAGGCGCATCTACAGTTGTAGTCTCAAAAAGATTAGTTCAACGATTGGGAATAGACGCAACCAAAGCCGAAGAAATCGACATACTCGGATTTTGCGGCACTGAAAAAGGAAAGAAAATCAAATTAGACAAAGTCAGCTTACAACAATACGAAAACGCTCAACTCGATACAGTAATCCTCGAAAACAATAATCTTTTTAACTTACTAGGAATCGACGGCATTATCGGGCAAAACTTCCTAAATAAGTATCAGCAACATTGGCGATTTGGTAAGCGAAATCCCCTGGGATATGCCGAAACAGGAAGCTTAGTATTAACCAGACAATAGAGAAATCCAGTTTTTGGGAAAAACTCAGTTTCCAGTTATGAGATTATAGCGGATTGCTTTCTTAGTGAGGTACACCTTCGTTTGTGTAGCGGCACCCTTAAGGGTGCCGCTACACAAACGAAGCGAAAAGCAAGCAGAAACTTATCCGACAAAAGTTGTTTCAGTATTAGAATTAGTGACGGAGATATCATTATGAGCGTTCAATCCAAACCTCTCAACCAAATCACTCAAGAAGCGATCGCACTTCTGTTTAAAGAAATTGGCATCGCGAATACACTCCGATTTCTCAATCAGTTTTCGATCGGGTACGGGAATTACACAGAGGAGCGTGAGGAGCGGTTCAAAGATTTGACGCTGGATCAGATCTTGCAACAGATGAAAGAATCGTAATGGACGAAAACATTGGCGATTTGGTAAGCCCAACCCCCTGGGATATGCCGAAACAGGGAGTTTAGTATTAACCAGACAGTAGAAGTGTTAACCTTCTTGTACCATCCACAACAAAAAGCCCAGAATTTGTTCAACTGGTGTGAGGGGATAATCCATCAGATCGATAGTTACAGTCTGCGCTTCCAGCTTGAGAAAACGCCATTGCGTACCGCTGGTGATAATTCCATAAATTGCAGCGATAGGCTGATTGTTGGCAGCATTAAAGCGTTCAGCTGCAACCATTTCAGCAATGCACTGTCCCAAACCAACCTTGAGGTCTTCTTTTTTAGCTTCCACAACTACAACTGCTGGTGCTTCAATTACCAATTGTTCAGAGGAACGACTAATCAGAAAATCACAAACACCCGTCAATCCAGTACTAGGATCGACATTAAATTCTTCCCCAGAGAACACGCTAATCCTTTGGTTAAGAATGCGCCTAAGTTCCAGTAGTACAGGATTAATAATAGCCTCTGAACGGGCTTTTTCAGTACTAACCGCTACAGCCCAACTCAGATTAGAAGCTAGCAATTCTTGTAGGATAGGACTGGGTGGAATCGGTTGAATAGAAGGAAAAAAACGCTGCCCTTCTATAATCGTTAACCCAAAATCCCTTTTGACTTGAGCAACCGTAAATTGACTATAGGACATAGCCATCCTCCTACTATTACCCTACAGGATAGACAGTATTACCTGTAGTTGGATCGAATACAAACAACCGATCGACATCGAATTGAATTGAAATGCGATCGCCCACATTCCCCCGCCAACTTCCCCCCACCTGAAGATTCATCTGCCCATCCACCCCATCCAACCCAACCCGAAGCAAAACCTCCCTTCCCAAAGGTTCCAAAACCTTAACAGAAACTTCTAACTCTCCCTCCTCTTTCTCTCTGCGTTCTCTGCGTCTCTGCGGTTCAATAACTCTGATATCTTCCGGACGAATACCCAAATCAAAACCTTGCCCCTGCTTCAATCCCAACCTCTCCCGCATCCCAACCGGAATCGGTAAAAACTGTTCCCCCACCTGAAACATTTCCCCCATACAAACAACAGGAAAAACATTCATCGGCGGACTGCCCAAAAACGTCGCCACCATGCGATTTGCCGGACGCTGATAAATCGATTGCGGGTCGCCAATTTGCTGAATCTTCCCCCGATCTAACACCACAATTTTATCAGCCAGAGTCATCGCTTCCACTTGATCGTGAGTCACATAAATCGTCGTAATTCCCACTTTTTGATGTAATTGCTTCAACTCCGCCCGCGTATCATCGCGCAACTGGGCATCTAAATTAGACAGCGGTTCATCGAGTAAAAAAACCTTTGGTTGGCGGGCGATCGCTCTCCCCAATGCTACCCGCTGTTGCTGCCCCCCCGATAACTGCTTGGGCAAGCGATCTAACAGGTGGGAAATGGAGAGCGATCGCGCCACCGTTTCCACCCGTTCTTGAATAACATTCCTCTCAACTTGCCGCATTTGCAATCCAAAAGCCAGATTTTGAGCCACAGTCATATGCGGATAAAGTGCATAATTTTGAAATACCATTGCCACATCTCGCTGCCGCGCCGGAATATTATTTACCAACGTATCGCCGATATAAATCTTCCCCGATGTAGCGGTTTCCAATCCGGCAATTGTCCTTAAAATTGTCGATTTCCCGCAACCCGATGGCCCTACTAACACCCAAAATTCCCCATCGGGAACGTCAAAGTTAATATTTTCAATCGCGGTGACGTTATTAAATTTTCGGTTTATTTCTTGTAATTTTACAGTTGCCATTGGCTAATTGGTAATTGGTAATTGGTAATTGGTAATTGGTAATTGGTAATTGGCGATTATCCATTACCTATTACCATAATTTCTAATTCTGAAACTACTCGATCTAATTCGTCAATAATCGGCATGGAAGAAGCTTGGCGAAATGCATCGACTAAGGCGCGATAGTACCATAGCGTGCCGTCTTTGCCGCCTTTGAAGCGTTCCCAAACCGATTCGCCCAATATTTTATAGTCTCGTAAAATTGAGCGGGCATTGTGCAATTTATCTGCTGCGGAGACTAACAACACCGAGGGGGAAGCGGTGGGGATGTGGGCGATGTATGCTTCTTTGCGCTGTCGCCAGGGCGGTTTGGGGGTGGTATCCGCGTCGGTGCAACCATCGACAATCGCGGTGACGGTATCGCCAAAGCGGCGGCGAATTTCTTCGCGCGTGGCGGCGCCGCCTTGATCTTCGACGGCGTCGTGGAGGAGAGATGCGATCGCTTCTGCTTCATTTGCCCCATATTCTAAGGCAATGCTGGCAACCCCTAACAAATGTGCAATGTAGGGCACCCCGCTACCCTTGCGGACTTGGCTGGCGTGTAGCTTAGTGGCATAGATCAGAGCTTCTGTAAAGCGTTCTGAAAGAATCATTTTTGATATTTTCCGAGCGTAATATTTTTTAATTTTACCTGCGCTTAAATAGTATAATATAAAAATTCCTAATCTCTTATATCTAGATTGAAAAAGATGTTTTGCGCTGGTGATTTTCCCTTTGCCCAAATCAAAGACGTTAATCCTTCTATCAATTCTTATATAACTCTCTATATGTTAGAAAATTTTGGGGCTACTATTAAATTAACTAGCCAATATCCACCCCAATACTTGAGAGTACAAATTTGGACAAATGCTTTAACCAAGCACAACAGCCAAGGCAATTGGCACGCCATAGACTGTTCCTCCCAATCCAAAGAATCAGAAGATACGTACATCTTTCAAGGCGGTTTTATGCCTACGAGTGAAGGTTTTTATCAATTTACTTATAGAGTTGGGATTGAAGGTGACGAGCGATGGCAATGGCTGGGACAGTTTAAACAGAATGGATATCTTAAAGTTGAACCTCCATCTCCAGCGATGAAATGGACGCAAGGCCCAAGTTACGTTGAATTTTTACCCCATGTTTATGTAGGAAACTTTATAGCAGCTTCGCAAGCTCAACAACTAGGAATAGATGCTGTCCTCAACCTGGCTACGGAATTTAATTTAACTTTCCCATCTGATTCTAACATTATCTCTAAAAAAATTGGACTTTTAGATGGAGCGCAACATCCTATTAGTGATGGAGTATTATTAGAAGCTGTAACTTGGATAGATGAACAAGTTAAGAGTAGAAAAAAGAAAGTGTTAATCAATTGTAGAGCAGGTATTGGTAGGAGCGGCTCTACGAGCATTGCCTATTGTTTTTACAAGCATCCTGATTGGAGTTACCAACAAACTCTGGATTACATTTGGAGCAAAAAGCCGGATATTTACCCTCATAAATATCTGCAAGAAAGTTTGGAACGCCTATTCCCCAGGGTTAAAAAATAGCATGGCGCTTTGTTAAATAACCCAAGTTGCTAATTGCTAATTGCTAATTGCTAATAAATAATTTTTACTGATATTAGCCATTAGCCCCTCTTCGAGAGATAACTTGGAACTTGGGTTGGATGGAGAATTCTTTACCATATTTCCTGGCGTGCCGGATTTAGCGTGAAAAACGTTGAGAAGGTACTATCGCTCCCTCATGTCATGCAGAAACAACAGGTGGAACAGCGCGATACTCTTGCCGAAGGTGCTACGACGCTTTGGCAGCAGTCGTTTGGAAGGGGTTCGCGCATCCCCAATCTGGAAATTAACCTTTTGCGGGGCAGGGAATTGCAGCAGCAAGAGGCAACAGACAGACAAAATGGATGGCAGAAAAAAGCAAATATTTTTGCCACAACAGGACAACCTAAAATTATCCCAAAAACTGATATGGAAATCAATTGGCAACCTGGGATGGAAGAAAACTCCTTGCCCGATTTAATCGTACCAGGAACAGTAGGGGCAAGTTTTACCAACGATTCTGGAGAGGAACTAGAGATTTCGTTAAAATCTCCCGTACTTGCGGATTTGATAGACATCTACGCCTACGAGCAATTAGAAACAGCTTTTGCTGCTTGCTTGCAAAAGTTGGAACACCTGACAGGTTGCCAACAACCAACTGTCGAGCAAGTTCAACAATTAGAATTGCGTCTGGCTCAAATGCAGTCAGAATTAGTCGAGATGCGGCAGGCAATGGCTAAGGCTTTTACGACTCAAAAGCGTACCGAAAAACAGTATAATTTTGTCCAATCGGTAGCTAATAACTGGGAACCGCGCGCTCAAAGTGCTTTGCAAAAAGGCGATGAAAATTTAGCAAAAGAAGCTTTATTTCGCTATAAAGCAAACTCTAACATTGCTGCTTCGCTCAGATTTAGTTTGGATTGGCAATTGCCTTTGGTCGATACAATCAAGCAAAACATCATTGAATTGGAAACCAAAATCCATGAAACTAAAATTCAAAAAGAATTACTTACCGCACTGATAGACGCGAAAGCGATCGCACAAATTCAAACAGCCTTAAAAGTCAGGTTGCAAAACATAGAAATTCTCACAAATGGCGACGAACAGAATCAGGAACAAATCCAATATTTGCAATCGCTCCTAGAGCAATTACAATCAGATTTAGTTCAAATCCGTGGCTGCACTACCCAGGCTACCACTGCTCAAAAAAATAGTCAAAAACAATTTTACTTAGCTCAATCTTTAGCTAATAACTGGGATCGACGCGCTGAGAGCGCCCGACAAAAACGCGATGAAGCTCAAGTAAAAGAATGGTCGATTCGCCAAAAAACTGATGCTGATAATGCTGCTTGCTTAAAAGTTATTTTGGATTTGCAAACAGCTCAAGTAGAGTTGCTCAAGTACAACTTAATTGCTCTGGAAATTACAATTCCTCAGCTGAAAACTGAGAAAGAGCTGTTGAGGGTATCGGCATCGCTGCAAAATCCGAGCGATCGCTCAGACAATTCTACCACTTACAAACCTGCAAACTCGACTCAACTTGAATAAATGTTTCGGAAAATTATGGCAATTTGTGTACCATTGGTACGCAAATAGGTCAGCAGAAAGAGAATGCGATCGCACATCCTTCGCGATAGAGCAATCTCATCCCTTTGGCAACCAACCAAAATTTTCGAGTAATAATAGAAGCGGTAAGTTAAACCGAGGAAATACCCATGCTAGGCCCCACGGGTGATGGTTTTTTTGACTTAACTGCCAGCGCCGATAATTTTCAGCTAACTGTAGGATTGCTCGCGGGGCTGCCAGGGGGACTGCGCGGGTTGGAGGGAAATGATGTTATTAGCGGTTCTAGCGCCCCTGAACTAATCAACGGCAATCAAGGTAACGATACTGTAATGGGTGGTGCCGGAAACGATGTCCTGTTTGGCGGCAAAGACAACGATTTAATCATGGGCAACCAAGGTAAAGATCTGTTGTTCGGTGACGATAGTGCAGATACACTTTTAGGCGGTCAAGAAAACGACTACCTTTCTGGCAATCAAGGCAATGATATTCTTTCTGGAGATAAAGGCGACGACTGGTTGCGCGGTGGAAAAGGCGATGATTTACTAACAGGTTTAGACGGAAATGATATTTTAATCGGGGATTTTGACAAAGATACTTTAATTGGCGGAGCCGGGGACGATACCCTAGTATTGCGAACTGATACTGCTGCGAACGATCCAGCTAGTGCAGATATTATCCGAGAATTTAATAATGGGTTGGATTGGATTGGATTAACAGCGGGTTTAACGGCAGCAGATCTTTCTTTAGAAGCAGGTTCTATTGCACCTGGAAGTGCGGATACTTTGATTAGAATTCGTTCATCGGGTGCAATATTAGGTTGGGTTGAGGGATTGTCGCCGAATCAAATAGAAAGCGCGCGCTTTGTATCCGTCGATGCTTTACTTGCCACTGAAGGCAACACCGTCAACAACCTGCTGTCTGCTGTCGCTTCCAGCACCAGCGTTGTGCGAACCGCAGCCCTGACACCCACTCCGATTAACATTAACCTCAACTCCTTACCCGCACCTTTCCAAAGCCCCAGCACCGCCAACCCCGCTCAGGTAGTTCCGATTCCAGACAACCCCGTATTGCAAGTCCCGGCTGGTTTTGAGGTCAATGTGTTTGCTGCTGGTTTGACCAAACCTCGCTGGTTAGCCGCAACGCCTACAGGTGACTTGTTGGTAACCGAAACGCCCGAAAACCGCATCCGCTTGCTACGGGATACCAACGGCGATCGCGTTGCCGATGTTCGCACTACATTCGCTGGGCCGGAAAATGGCTTAAATCAACCGTTTGGGATGGCCTTCGCAGGCAACTATTTTTACGTTGGCAATACTGATTCTGTAGTCCGCTTCTCCTACACCAACGGTCAATTACAGATAGCAGGCAGGGGTGAAAAAATCGCCGACTTACCCCGGGGCGGACACTGGACGCGCACCCTCGCCCTGTCTCCAGATGGACAGCAACTATATGTCGCGATTGGATCTAACTCCAACGTCAACCCGGAAGCCCTGCCACGGGCTTCTGTCCAGGTGATGAACCTGGATGGCTCAAACCAAAGAACTTTTGCTTCTGGTTTGCGAAACCCCACAGGACTGGATTTTAACCCCGTAACCGGGCAACTCTACACCGTCGTCAACGAACGGGATGGCTTAGGAGATGACTTAGTGCCAGATTACCTTACAGGTTTGAGAGCTGGTGAATTCTACGGTTGGCCTTATGCTTATCTAGCACCGAATCTTCTTGATCCGCGACGCACGGTAAACGGAGTCAGCGAACGTCCTGACTTAGTAGCAACCACGCGCACCCCTGATGTGTTGTTCCAAGCTCATTCCGCACCTTTAGGACTGCAATTTTACGACGGTCAGACCTTCCCCGAACAATATCGTAACGGTGCGTTTGTGGCGTTTCGCGGTTCCTGGAATCGCGACCAAGGCACTGGTTACAAGCTAGTTTATGCACCTTTTGGTGCTGATGGTCGTCCCCAAGGGTCTTATCAAGATTTTCTCACGGGTTTTCTGCTCAATCCCGCTGGCCCGACAACTTGGGGGCGTCCTGTAGGCTTACAAACAATGCCCGATGGTAGCCTACTGGTTGCGGAGGAAGAGAATAACCGGATTTATCGGATTCAATACCGGAATACTTGAGCAGGTTCCACAAAAAACCCACAGATAGATTTAAGATTTGAGTCAGTTTTTGTGTCATGGATTGTAAAGAAGGTTAAAGACCTATGCAAACGAAAAGAGCCGTTGCTCTTGCTATTACTACCCTCACCACAGGTTTCCTAGCCGCATGTCAAACCACCACCACAACGCCTCCCAGCGCCACCAGCCCCGCCCCTGCTAGCCCTGTTGCTGCAACTCCCTCACCCGCGGCAACCACTCCAGCCGGGGGCGAAGGAGGACTGAAAATAGGTTCGCTCCTCCCTTCTACAGGTGACCTCGCTTCCATCGGACAGCTGATGGTTGCAGCCGTGCCGATGGCAGTGGAAACTGCGAACAAGTGCGGCGGCGTCAATGGCAAACCCGTTACCCTCGTAGCAGAAGACGACCAAACCAACCCTGCAACGGGAACAACCGCAATGACCAAACTCGCCGAAGTAGACAAAGTTGCCGGTGTGGTTGGTTCGTTTGCCAGCAGCGTTTCTAGCGCCGCCGTCGATATCGCGGTGCGGAATAAGGTAATGTTAGTTTCCCCCGGCAGTACCAGCCCCGTGTTTACCGAACGGGCGAAAAAAGGCGAATTTCAAGGCTTTTGGGCGCGGACTGCTCCCCCAGATACCTACCAAGCAGCCGCACTCGCCAATCTCGCCAAGGAAAGAGGTTTTAAGCGCGTTTCTACGGTGGTAATTAATAACGACTACGGCGTCGGGTTTGAAAAGGCATTTGTGGAAGCCTTCGAGAAACTGGGCGGTACTGTGGTTAACAAAGACAAACCCACGCGCTACGACCCCAAAGCTACCACGTTGGATACCGAAGCCGCCGCTGCGTTTGCTGGGAAGCCTGACGCCGTAGTAGCGGTTGTTTATGCTGAAACGGGCAGTATATTCCTGAAATCGGCATTTCAGCAAGGTGTAAGTCAAGGCGTAACCGTGATGCTCACCGATGGCGCTTACTCGCCTACTTTTCCCGAGCAAGTTGGGAAAACTGCGGACGGCAAGTTTATCTTAGCTGGAGCAGTTGGCACGACACCGGGTGCGGATGGTAAAGCACTGGCTGACTTTACCAAGCTCTGGAAAGAGAAACAAAATAGGGATGTGCCTCCCTATGCTCCCCAAACTTGGGATGCAACTGCGTTGTTGATGTTGGCGGCAGAAGCGGCTAAATCTAATACCGGCGAAGGGATTAAAAGTAAAATTCGGGAAGTGGCGAACGCTCCCGGTGAAGAAGTCAGCGATGTTTGCCAAGCTCTGGAGTTAGTTCGCCAAGGCAAAGATATCAATTACCAAGGCGCTAGCGGTAACGTAGATATCGATGAAAACGGTGACGTAGTCGGCAGCTATGATGTTTGGACGGTGGAACCAACTGGTAAGTTGTCCGTAACGGGTAAAGTGAGTCCAAAGTAAAGAGAATTTCAGATTGCAGATTTCAGATTGCAGATTGAATTTAAATCTCAAATCTGCAATCTAAAATCTTAAATTCCAGATTGCATTTAAATCTGAAATCTGCAATCTAAAATCTCAAATTGCAGATTGAATTTATACTAAATCCGCTTTGATTACCCCCTTGATGCCAAACGACTAAAGTCGCGGCTA
>CAYXCW010000073.1:0-37895 GCA_964463555.1 uncultured bacterium | reverse complement strand
CAGCTCCCCCAGCTCCCTCAGCTCCCCCAGCTCCCCCAGCTCCCCCAGCTCCCTCTATCGTGGGGTGGATTTATAGCGATCGCCAGAGCGCGATAGAGTGGAGAGCATAAATCGGAAACCCACGAGCTAAACTTGCAAAGCAGGTTTGCTAAATATTCAGGGGGTATCTAGACGTGAACTTTACGCTGGATGGCAAAGTTTTAATCCAAGGCATCACCGAACCGCTCGGTGCGATTTATGCGGCTAAGATGAAAGACTACGGCACGAATGTGGTTGCTGGGGTAAGTCCCGGATATGGAGGACAGACTATATACGATATACCCGTTTTTGACTTAGTCGAGCCAGCGTTGTCGGCAGTGGGGACAATTGACACCACAATTATTTTTGTATCGCCATACTTAGCGCTAGATGCAGCAAAAGAAGCGATCGCAGCAGGTATCCGGCAGATTATTCTAATCTCTGGCGGTATTCCGCCCCTGGATATGGTTCACCTGCTCAGAATTGCCGAACAAACCCAGACGACGATTCTCGGCCCCAACAGTTTGGGTATCATCGTACCGGGAAAATGGTTGCTGGGAACCCATCCAGAGGAATTTTACACCCCTGGCGCGGTCGGATTGATCGGTTGCAGTGGCAGTCTCACTTCGGAAATTGCCCTAGAATTGACCCAGGCGGGGTTTGGACAGTCGATGGCGGTTTGTATAGGCAGCGATAGCATCGTGGGTTCTTCATTGCCACAATGGCTGCAAATCTTGGATAAAGATAAGAATACGAAGGCGGTGGTGGTGGTGGGAGAGATAGGCGATCGCAACGAACAAACCCTAGCTGAGTATATTGTGGAGAAAATGGCTAAACCCGTCGTTGCGTATATTGCCGGACGCCATACGCCAGACTTCAAACACCAAGACTATCTCAGCGACTTCATCCCTTCTAAACCAGAATTAAAGACGGATGTAGATAAAAAAGGGCGGAAAATCACAGCCTTTGAACACAAAAAAATCCCAGTAGCGCAACGACCTTCTCAAATTCCCGACTTGTTGAAAAAAGCACTTAAGAAGTGATTGAAGATGGCAGATTTAAGATTTTAGATTTCAGATTGAAGTGATTGAAGATTGCAGATTTAAGATTTGAGATTTCAGATTGATAAATTTTGGGATTGATAACTCTGATTTATCGGAAATCCCTCATCGCAAATCTGCAATTTCAAATCTGAAATCTTAAATCTTAAATCTAAAATCAACTCCTGCCAGCTAGTAATGCTTTAGTTGCCGACTCACCTGCTACTCGCAGTTGTCTGGTCAATTGAAAGTTTAACAATGCGAAGACACTCCATTGACCGAGAATTGCTAGCCAAAGCATCATTGATGATATATAACCTCCAGGAGGAGATAGGACAACTATTGGCGCGCCAGCAGTAAAGAACCACAAGAAACCAGCAGTTGTTCCGGGTTGAATCGACAACACGCCTAAAATAACCGGCGGTAACAACAGTGCAGCGCCTATCGTACCAATTGCCCAAAATATGCGATTTTGAGCTTTCATGAATAGCATCAGTTGTGCGATCGCGGCGTATATTATGACTATACTCGCAGCCAAACCAATACTGAAAAATGCTGCAATCTTGGCATCAATTTCTGCACCCGAGAATACAACCACTCCCACTAAGGGAATTACGGCAATTATCAAATTGATAGCAATTGCCACCAATGCCGGACTTTTTTCAGCCCAGATTAAGTCTTTCAGCAGCGAACTGTTCCAGAAACTCTTGCGAGTAGAAACCTTTTGCCGACGGTAGCGTGCCCAATCTTGTAAAGCTTGACGATGAGGAAACAAAGCTGCCATCAGATAGAGAAATAGCAGCAAATCGAAGAAGGAAAGCATCGCAATATGCTGAAATAACCAATCTTTTGAGTTATTTCTCAGATAACTATCTGTGTATCCTGGTAGAGAAAATCCTACATTTAGCGCCGTAAAGCAAGCTGTGAATAAATAACTCTGCGACTTGCTCAAAATTGTAGCATTGGGGTTGCGGAAACACCGTTGCAACCCTTGCCAAGCCCAGTAAGTCCAAAGGGCATAATTCAGGATAGCAAAGGCGATAAGAATTGGAATATTTTCACCCAATGGTAAATGGAACCACTGTAACCTTTCCAGTTCCAAGTTTTGATATGAGATGGAACTAGCAGTAAGATGGGGAATCAGATCAAAAGGAGCAAATAACCTGATGCCAGCAAGGGGATTATAGATGGGTGTATAAATCGCCAATGTGCTATTTAGCCATAAGAAACCCAGAACGATACCAGCACCCAACCAAGCTTGAAATCCTCCCAACCAATTGCTAACTAAACCGTAAAGAAGCGCGCTGCTAAAAAAGAATATACAACAGGCAACAACAACGGCGTAAAAAGCCAATATTTCACCCAAGGAAATTTGAGCAGATAACCCCGCCCATAAATGCAACGGTATTGCTAATGCTGCTACGAGGTAAACCAAAATTGGAACGCCCAGCATTTTGCCAATTAAAAGACGCTGGGTAGATTCTGGACTCAAGCGAATAAAATTGAGCGAACCTTTACGCTCTTCATTTGTTAAGTCAGCTATCAGCATGTAAGTGCCAATTACTAACAAAGCGAAGACGCAAACAAAACTCAGAAATACAAATACAGATAGCCACCATTGCTGCCAGTTGATGATGACGTTACCCAAGGAATCGAGGACGCATTTATATATTCTCGCGCCTGCATAATCGGGTTTACCAGTACAGAATTGATTAGCACCAAGGTATTTGTAATCCTCTGGATTACGTAGTATAGGAAGCTGAGTTTGGAAAAACTGAAATAGAAAAAATTGCCCCAGTAAAGAAATTGCTACTGCAATCCAAACATTACGCGCTTTCAGACGACCATTAAGTTCCCGCAGTAATTGCGGGTTCCAGTTACCAATTCGATCTATCGAAGGAAATTTCATTGCTTTTACCTGTTAACTGTCAACTGTCAACTGTCAACTGTTGAAAGATAAGATTGAGAGGAAGATACACCAATTTTTCGCACTTTTCCGGTTAATTGCCAGATTAACAAAGATAGAGTTCCTAGCTGCGCTAGTAAACCGAAAAATGTTATCGTCGTACCTCCCAATGCTAAGCTAACAATCGGAAATGGTGAAAATATTAGTAGAAACTGTACGAGAAGCAGGTTTTGTACTTCGAGATGCCAAATCGTTGTTGTTGCTAGGGCAATTGCGATCGCGCCAGTAGATGCAAATATCAGCCAAGATGGAGTTTTTGTCAACCTCAGCAGTTCTGCGATCGCTACATAAATCAGAATAACATTCATGGTCATTAACCAGCCCAGTACCACTTGCGGGCTTTGGATATTTTCTGACCAACTTTTTTGTAACGTTAGTAACATCCAAGGTAACCAGATCAGTGCTGTAATCAGAAGATTGATGGCAACCGCAACTATCGCCGGACTTTTTTCACCCCAAATCAAATCGCGGATTAATGAATACTTTTCACCTTTAAATTCCAAATGTTTGTAACGACTCCAATCCAGTAAAGCTTGATAATTCGGTGTTAAATTAACGGCGACAATTATCAAAACTAGGGGCGTCAAAAAGAAGAGCAAGCCAAATCCTAATCCCAAATCGTTATTAGTCACGACTGGTTTTAACTCTGGAAGGGAAAACCCTAACAACCACAGTTCAAAACAGGCGACTAATTGATAACTTTGTTGCTTGCTAATCAAGGTAAGGTGGCGAGAGGAAAAACGACGATTTGCCGCTTGCCAATACCAGTAAGCCCCTATGGTGACGGTCATAAATGCTAAACCATAGGCAAAAACGGGTTGATTTCCAATCGGTAAAAAGAACCATTGCCAGTTTAATCCACCATTCGTCTGGCAGGAATTCAAATTGTTATTACCGGGTACTGTGGTTAAACATTCGATTACTTTCGGTTTGAACCAATCAACCGCGAAGTCAATTATACCGATGTAAGCTAACCCAACTAAAAAGGCTAAAAAACCACCTCCACCAGCTAAAGTTTTAGCCTCCATTTTATCGCTGTTTTGCAATGTATAGAGGAGAGCAGAGTTGTAAAATAAAGCACAACCAACTGCCCACAATGCATAGATACCGATAATTGAAGATAAAGGCAACCCAGCAAATAAACCAGAAGCCAAGTGTAACGGAATTACTAGGGCAATTCCCAGGTAAAGTAACGATGGCACTCCCAAGATTTTTCCGAGTAAAATACTTTGGGTAGATTGGGGGCTGAAACGAATAAAGTTTAGCGTGCCTTTTCGTTGCTCTTGTGCTACATCGTTAATCAGTCCGTAGACACCATTGGTTATTAGGAGAATTGGCAATATCCAGTTGAGGATTCTGTAGATAATCTGCCAGCTAATCTCCAAGTTAAACGAGGCGCATTCGCTGCCAGTATAGCTGATGCAGTTTTGTTTTGAGAAAGACAAAAACAGAAAAATTTGAGCAACTGATGAACAAAAAAATGTTACCCAAAGGTTGCGAGGAATGAATCTACCTTTGATTTCTCGGAATAGCTGCGGATTCGATTCTCCAATTCTGTCAAATAAAGTGAGTAACATGGATATTTTCCTCAATTACGTCCAGAGAGAAGCGCTTTGGTGGCAGATTCACCTGCTTGTTGTAGTTGGCGAGTTAATCGCAGATTTATTAATGTTAATACCCCTAGTTGTGCGAGAAATGCGAGAAACGTTGTGGTCAAAGAAGCTGTTTCTATACCCGCCCAAGGAAAGGTTGATAGTAGCCAAGGAATTGGATGATCAAAAGGATTAATACGCAGGACTGATAGAATGATGGGAGGTAAGGAAATTGCAGCGATTATGGTTGCTGTTGCGTAGAGCGATCGCTTATTATTTCTCATCATCAACATCAACTGGAAAATGCTGGCATAAATCATCATCATGCTGAAAAAGAAAACGACATTGCTCGCTGTTAAAAGAGGTTTATCATAGTAATTATCTTGGTTGATTTCAAGCAAGAACCAAGGGAGAAAAATGCTAATAAAAATCAACAAATTAATTGCGATCGCTACCTGTGCTGGACTTTTTTCACCCCATATTAGATCGTGCCACAAAGACCAATTCGAGAAACGCTTACGAGAAACTTGCTGGTGTCTATAGCGCGCCCAATCTTGCAAATCTTGGCGGCGGGGTGAAAGAATTGCCATTAAACTCAAAGCCAAAACCCAAATAAATACACTTAACCGCTTAAAATTCTCATGTATGGAGCCATACCAGCTAACATCAGATATTATTTGATCTTGCAGCGTAAAACCTAAAGAGATTATGCCAAAGTAAAATACCAGCCGATAAGTTTGTCCCTTACTTAAAATCGTTGCATTTGGATTGCGGAAACAACGATTTAATCCTTGCCAAATCCAGTAAGTCCACAAAGCATAATTCAGCAGCGCCCCCACAATTATAAATCCACCCGTTGCACCCAATGGTAAATAAAACCATTGCAGTTGATTTATTTTTCCGTAATGCAAGATAGAATCTGGTAAATATTCCGAACCAGTGCGGTTCACTAAATAGGGCAAGATAAAAGAAGGATTGAACAAACTTATCCAGTCTGTTGAAATTTGGTAAATCGGCTTAGCGAAACTTGTTATCCACAAAAACCACAAAACAGCGCCGCTAATTAACCAAGATTGAAATCCAATTAACCAAGTTGTAACAAAGCTACAAAGTAAAGCCGCACTGTAGAAAAAGCCACAACTAGCAATTAAAACTCCGTAGAAGCTGAATATTTCCCCAATCGGAATTTGACCTAAAAATCCTGACAACAAATGCAATGGTATTGCCAGAATTACTGCTAAATACATTAAAATTGGCACCCCCAATATCTTACCAACCAAAATACTTGCTGATGAGCGAGGACTGAAGCGAATAAAATTGAGCGTGCCGCGACGTTCTTCCTGAGAAAGGTCGTTGATTAGCATGAAAGTCCCCGCCACCAATAGCGCGAAGATTGCTATGACGCTAATAACTAAGAATAGGTGCGGCGCATTATCTTGCCACCAAAGCTGCATATTAACAGCCTCTTCAGGACATTTTTTGTTTAGAATCGTATATATTTCACTCACTTTTATTTGCAGTTCATCAATCACCTTCTGATTTTTACTGTAGTTAGATTGCAGAATGTTTATTTGCTCGTTAATTTGATCGCGCTGTAGAATATACTGCTCGTAATTAGGGCGCAGGCGGCAATAATTACTGTCCACGTAAATGTTATTCAAACGCTGATTTAAAAAAGACACGAACAGTAAAATTTGACCAACCAGCGAAGTTACAACAGCGATGATTACATTTCGAGGTTTGAGGCGACCTTTTAGTTCTCGCAATAGTTGCGGATTCCAGTCACCAATTCGGTCTAGAAAATGAAAAGTCATGGCCTAACTCCAAAAATTATTGAGGCTGGCAGATTTTAAACTAAATCTAAAATCTGCCATCTAAAATCTAAAATTTTACGAGGCTTGTTTGTGTCCCATCTTCAGGAAGATGGTTTCTAAGTCTTCTTTGGTGCAGTGGAATTCACTGAGGGGAATACCAGATTGAATGAGATCTCGCAACAATTCTGCCCCATCTTCCGGACTCCCTGAAAAATGCACCCGCAACTGCTTTGTTCCGGGGATTTCTTCGCATCCTTCAATTTGGGGATAGTTTTTTAATTCGGCTTTTAATGCTTCTAAATCTCCCAGCGTAGACATCAAAATTTGCTGGCGACTCAGGCGGCGGTAAAGTTCCTGTAGCGATGTACTTTCCACCAAATAACCAAATTCCATTATCCCTACCGAAGTGCAAAGTTCCGCCAAGTCGCTGAGGACGTGGGAAGAAATTAAAATGGTCATTCCTGCTTCGCGCAATGCTTTAATTATTTCCCGAAACTGCATTCTCGCAATTGGGTCTAATCCCGAAACTGGCTCGTCTAAAAGCAGTAAAATCGGTTCGTGAATAATTGTTCTCGCCAGACTCAGACGCTGTTTCATCCCCCGCGATAGGGTGGAAATGATACTTTTGCGCTTGTTGGTAAGTTGGACTAATTCCAAAACTTCGTATAGGCGTTGACTGCGGCGAGGATTTCGCAAGCGATACAGTCGGGCAAAATAATCTAAATAATCCCAGACGGTCAAGTCATCGTAGACTGGGAAGTCATCGGGAAGGAAACCGAGGCGCTGTTTGAGGTTAGCATTGCTTTGGTCGCGGAGTAAGCGATCGCCATGTATATAAATCTCTCCAATTGTCGGTTCTTCCGCCGCCGCCAACATCCGAATCAGCGTTGTTTTCCCCGCACCATTGGGACCAATCAGTCCGTAAACCTCTCCCGCTTTGACTTCTAACTCCACGTCGTTGACAGCAATGTGGCGGTCAAATTGCTTGGTCAGTCCCTTCGTACAAATCGCTAGTTCTTTTGCCATAATTTTTACAAGAATCTGTGGATTAAATGTCAAGAGTGTAAATACTGAAAGTTTCTGTAATGGCGAGTAACAGAAGCAATTTGCTTCCCTCTCCCTAGTACTTATTTCTAGCCTGGGTTGACTTATGCAAAAGTTGTTTTCAGGCTAGCTCTCCTCTACAAGATCTGACTCCCCTATTCCCGAAATTGATTCCCTGTCTACCGAGGCGGAGCTTCTGGTTGTTCGTTCCCAGGTTGAACCTGGGAACGAGTGGAAACGAGTGGAAACCCACCCACCCAGCCGATCCTGTGTCAATGCTTATGGATGTGATTGGCAATCTATATGGAAAACTAATTGCTGAGTTTTGCAAAGTTTGTTAAAAAAAGTAAAGGAATATTGACACAGAACTTTATGTTTGGTGGTCTGACTGGTTTCAATCCTACTGACACGGACTGGGGAGAGCGCTTGCTCAACACAGCCGCGACTCAAGCAATTCGCCACTTGTTCTCTCAGAGCGAGTCGGTAGAGGTCGCTGTCCGCTGCTATCCCTCCAGCAAATTATTGCAGGGATCGATTGACAGCTTCAAGATGAGCGGTCGCGGTTTGGTGATTCGCCGCCAGTTCCCCGTGGAAGAGATGTCGTTTGAGACGGATGCTGTCTCCCTCGACTTCGGCTCGATTTTGAGCGGTCAGATTCGCCTCAAGCAGCCGACGCAAGCGCTGGCGGAAGTTGTTTTAACCGAAGCGGGGATTAATCAAGCGTTCCAAGCGGAACTGGTGAAAAAGCGTTTGGTCGATCTTTCTTTGGATTCGTTGAATCATTTATCGGGGGGACAACCCGTTTCTTTTACTGAAGTTCACGTTCAATTGGAAAGCGGGAACAAAATTCGCATCTTAGCTAAAGCCGATTTACCGAATTACGGTACTGTTCCCGTCAGCATGAAGATGACGCTGGCGATTGAACGTCGCCGCCGGGTTGCGTTTAAAGATCCTCAGTTTGAACCCGATGCGGTTCCAGAATCTTTGCGGGAAGTTGCTCAAGCTTTGGCGTCGGCTTTGGCTGAGTTGTTGGATGGTATGGTTGACCTCGACCGTTTCGATCTCGATGGGGTGAAATTGCGGTTAAATCGCTTGCAAATTCAAGGGAAAAAGTTGTTGTTCAGCGGTTACGCTCAAATCGATCATTTCCCTAAAACCGGCGGTTAAGCGATTTTAGATTTCAGATTGCAGATTTGAGATTTAAAGTATGGATACTGTAGGGGCACAGCATCCGATAATCTGTGGTACAAATCAAGATTTATCGATGCCGTGCCCCTACACAACCGATAAACACCTGTTCAATTTTTGGTTTTCTAGGTAAGGCATCGGACAATCTGTAGAGGCTGTAACCCTACTACAGTGATGAAAACAGGCGATCGAGTTTGTACTCGCGCTCCATAATTTAACCACTAGCAGCGATCGCACCCCATCCACCCCACCACAACCAAACCTTAACCCATCAGCCCTAGCATATAGATTAGCCGTCGCTTACTCGTCAACTGTCCACTGTCAACTGTCAACTGTCAACTGTCAACTGTCAACTGTCCACTGTCAACTGTCCACTGTAAATGTCAACATCCCCGCAACTCCAAAGAGAATTGGGTGTATTAGGCGCAACGATGATGGGACTCGGTTCCATTATCGGTACGGGAGTATTTGTCAGTATCGGCATCGCGGCGGGTATTGCAGGTTCTGGAGTAATTCTAGCGGTGGCAATAGGTGCTATTGTGGCAATCTGTAACGGTCTAAATAGCGCTCAACTTGCTGCTAGTCATCCCGTCAGCGGCGGTACTTACGAATATGGTTATAAATATCTGACGCCTTGGTTGGGTTTTACCGCTGGGTGGATGTTTTTACTCGCTAAAACTGCTTCCGCTGCGACGGCGGCGTTGGGTTTTGCGGGTTATTTGCAAAGGTTTTTGGGATTATCTGGACAGGGATTGCTGGTGGCGATCGCTCTCTTATCCGTCCTCATCCTCACTATAATTGTTTGGACTGGTATTCGCCGCTCGAATCTCGCCAATATCGCAATCGTTTCTATTACCCTACTATCTTTATGTTTTTTTCTTCTTGCCGGTTTACCCACCGCAGCAACATCGGGAATTGATAATTTAACTCCATTTTTCCCTAATTCTATCGGCGATTTACTCCACGCCAGCGCTTTAATGTTTGTCGCTTATACAGGTTATGGACGCATCGCCACAATGGGAGAAGAAGCGAGAAATCCCCGCCGCACAATTCCGAAAGCGATTATTACGGCGATGGTACTGACGATGCTACTTTATATTGCTGTAGCATTTGTTGCCGTGGGCGCAGTTGGTGCGGATGTTTTGGGTAAAGCAAGTGCTGCACCTTTGGAAGTGGTAATGAGTCGCTTAAGGATTCCTGGGGGGACGCAAATACTCGCGATTGGGGCGATGACGGCGATGCTGGGGGTATTGCTGAATTTAATTTTAGGATTATCCCGCGTCTTGCTGGCAATGGGAAGAAGGCGGGATATGCCGCGAATTGTGGCGAGGTTAAATCAGGCAGGGACGACGCCAGATGTAGCGGTGTGGGTGATGGGTATTGCGATCGCTTCCCTAGTTTTAATCGGTAACGTCAAAACCACTTGGTCTTTCAGTGCTTTTACCGTTTTAATTTACTACGCTATAACAAATCTGGCAGCATTGCAGCTGCCAGAGAGCGATCGCTTATATCCTAAATGGTTAGCTTTGTTGGGTTTAGCCGCTTGTTTGTTCCTAGCTTTCTGGGTAGAACAACAAATTTGGCTATCAGGTTTAAGCTTAATTATTGCTGGACTAATTTGGCATTTTGTCGCACAAAGAAGATTGTAGATTTCAGATTTTATATCCAATCCAGAGCGACAACCTCTCTTATCTTCTTCTTGGCGTCCTTGGCGTCTTGGCGGTTCGTTTCAAATCTTAAATCTGCAATTGAATTTAAGATTGCAAATCTCATTTCCAAATCTGCAATCTTAAATCTCAAATCTGCAATTCTACTAATGTCCAATCCCAACGTAACGGAATCCGGCGTTTTCTAGTTCCTTACGATCCAAGAAATTGCGACCATCAATTACGACGGGGTTGTTCATCAACTTCGCCATTTTGACATAATCCAAAGTTTGGAATTGTGCCCACTCAGTAACTACTACCAAAGCGTCGCAACCATCTGCTAACCGTTCGGGATCTGTTTCCACAAATACGCCAGATAAAGCGTGCGCCATGCCACTTTGCGACACAATTGGATCGTAGGCTTTTACTTTAGTTCCCAAGCGGTTAAGCTGTTCGATTAAATTCAAAGCTGGGGCGTCGCGCATGTCATCGGTATCGGGTTTAAAGGTTAAACCTAATAAACCAACTGTTTTACCCTTGAGGATTTTTAGTTCTTGCTGTAATTTTTCTACAGCGATTAAGCGCTGACGTTGGTTGACGCTGACGGCGGCTTTCATCAGTTGGGCTTCGTAGCCATAGTCATCGGCGGTGTGAATTAACGCGGAGACATCTTTGGGGAAACAAGATCCACCCCAACCAATACCGGCGTTTAAGAACTTGCTACCGATGCGAGAATCTAAACCGATACCTTTGGCGACTTGAGTTACATCTGCACCGACGCGATCGCAAATATTGGCAACTTCGTTAATAAAGCTAATTTTAGTCGCCAGGAACGCATTAGCGGCATACTTAATCATTTCTGCCGAACTCAGATCTGTCACTACCACGGGGACGGGTGGTAAAGACTTGTCTTCGGCGAACTTGCGCTCGACAATGGGGGCATAGAGTTGCTGCATCATCGCGATCGCTTTTGGATTGTTGCTGCCCAAAACAATCCGATCCGGGTTGAAGGTATCAAAAATTGCCGACCCTTCCCGTAAAAACTCTGGGTTGCTAACCACATCGAATTCGGCGGCAATCTTTTCAACGGTTTCCTCGCTGACAACGCCACCCGCGCCTACTAAAACTTTTTGGCGCTCGGCGATACCATCCATCACAATCATCCGTACCCAGTCGCCAGAACCGATTGGCACGGTAGATTTATTAACGATTACTTTATAACCATCGTTCAGATTGGCACCGATTCCCCGCGCCACGGCTTCCACATAGCGGGTATCGCTTTCACCCGTAGGTAAAGGGGGAGTACCCACAGCGATAAACAAAATCTCACCGTGTTTTACGCCTTCCGCAATGTCGGAACTAAACTCTAGCCGTCCCGCCGCCGCACTAGACTGCATCAATTCAGACAATCCCGGTTCAAAAATCGGGGATTGTCCGGATTTCATTAATTTTACTTTTTCTTCATTGTTGTCTATACAGATGACGTGATGCCCGATATGCGCCAGACATACGCCAGTCACTAAGCCTACATATCCCGTACCGATGACACAAACACGCATGTTCAAATCCTCAATCTGATTAGTTTTGGTCGAGTTTCTCACCTACTGCAAGGGTTTGCGGTTAAAGAATGAGCCACCATTAGTAGTAGTACCCAAATTCCACCGTGGAATTACCATGTCCGCAAACCCGATTTCCAACACCCTGAAAAAGCTTGTTGTTTAAGGCTGCGGGTTATTCATGCGAGATCGAAAATCGTCTATCGTCAACTTTAGCCCTTCTCGCAAAGGAACCGTAGGTTCCCACCCCAGCAACGTTTTAGCCTTTGTAATGTCAGGCTGGCGTTGTTTGGGGTCATCTTGGGGTAGCGGTTCGTACTTTAATTGTGCGTCCGGATTCACCATTTCCTGAATAATTTGCGCCAGTTCTAAGATCGTATATTCACCGGGATTACCCAAATTTATCGGGCCGACATGTTCCCCATTCATCAACCGCATCAGTCCTTCTACGAGGTCGGATACGTAGCAAAAACTACGAGTTTGCGACCCATCTCCGTATACGGTTAGGGGGATGCCTCGCAAAGCTTGCACTATAAAATTGCTGACGACGCGCCCATCATTTTCTAACATTCGAGAGCCGTATGTATTGTGGCAAAATATACAATACGTACCGCCTACAAAGTTTTCGTATTCTGGCACGGAAAAATCGTACACGTAGTCGTCTATCTCGAATGCTTCGATTTTTTTGACCTTCGCCCAAGCAATATGTTCGGTAGTTTTAGCTTGCAGAGTTTGTTTAGCATTACCCAATTCTAAAATTGAGTAATTGTCCAATCCTTGTACTGCAATCCGGTAGGATTGGTCTTGTTGCTCTTCTACGCTGCCAATGATGCCAAATTTTGCCAGAATCAATGTTAGTTTTTCGATAATGTTTTGGCTGGAACTGTTGAAAATCAGTTGCGAACCCGTTGTTTTGACATCGTGGTTTCCGTCGCCTTCCCAAAATCCTTGTAAGAAATGGACTAACTGTTCTTTGGGCAATTGTACGATCCAATCTGGTAGATCTTTCTCAGTGCTAAGATTCTTGCCAAATCCGAACGCATTGACCACTAGATCGACAATAATTCTAGAGCGGATGTGAACTGCGGGCGCTCTTTTCCCTGTTTTGTCAAATTGAATCGCGCTTTTGCAGCCAAATAAATCTTCAGCGACTTGAATCAACTTCTCCAGATATTTGACGTTTGAGCTAAACAGAAGTTGATAATCGGCTGGTTTATCCCTGTAAATTAGGCAACCTTCTGCGAGGTAAAAGCCCAAAAACCACAGCAGGCTATTGATATCCTCGATGTAGTTGTTTACCTGCTTATTTGAGTAAGCGATCGCAATCTTATCTTTTGCAGATATTGGCAGTCCTAAATGTTTCCAAATTTCCAGCGGTATGCGGTTCATTGCCTCATACCTTCTCAGCTTACTGAAATGTTGCCGCGAACTGATGCCTTTTTGCGTCAGATAGGTGCGAATCTCGCGATTATAGTTTTCCAGGTGAGAGACTACATCTTCATTAGCAACGGATAAACCTTTGATTGTTGTTAGATCCGAAATGTAGAAAGGTTCCAGCGCTTTGTCTACAAACGGTAAATAGTTAGGAACTGCAATGTCATCGCCCACCTTCAAGTCTTTGCCAAAAACTGCTTTGGGCAATCCTTTTTCATCGCGAGTAAATAAGCTGTGATCTTCTGTTACTTTTACTCGTTTGCCCCAAGTTGTAGTAATTTCATACCCTGTTTTGGTAACGTGATGTTTCCAAATTGCTGAAATTGGGCGGATAGCTGCAATGCCATTCTTTTGATCGAAACAAGGAACCGAGACATCTGATATATCTTGATGAATCCGGTCATAGCATTCTGCAAATGTTTCGTAGTAAAGTTTATCTCCCTTGTAATAAACTACTTTTTGGTCACCCGTCAAACTGTTGAAAATCCGCGCAACGCGAATATCTACTTTATTTTCTCTGTAGTAATCAAAACTTAAAGTTTCTGCAATCCGCTTGCCTTCATCGTAACAGGAACGAACCCCAATTGTATTAACATTTCCCCTATATTCTTCTGGTTGGGGGTGTACTTCTGGATCCCCATAAACTTCCGAAGTAGAAGCGAGTAAAAATCTGGCTTTTATCCGTTTTGCTAACCCCAACATATTCATCGTTCCCATCACGTTGGTTTTGACGGTTTTGATGGAGTTATATTGATAGTGTACGGGAGAAGCCGGACAAGCCAGGTGATAAATTTGATCTACTTCTAATCTGATTGGTTCGGTGATGTCGTGGCGGATAAATTCAAAATACGGATGGTCTAACCATTTGAGGATATTTCGCTTGTGTCCTGTATAAAAGTTATCCAAACAAATTACTTCATGTCCCTGTTCCATCAAGCGATCGATCAAATGGGAACCAATAAATCCAGCACCACCAGTGACCAAAATTCTCATAATTTTTATCGAGCGATACGTTATTTCAAGCTGGCAAGGTTGCCTTTAACAACTATATCCTTTGAATGTTCGGTTGTCAGTTGATATCCGATTGGGATTTAAAACTGTTGCTTTTGAATAGTCAGGTTGGATAACTGACTGCTCAACTAGCAAGTTAGCAAAGAATGCTGCCAAAATAAACTTAGAGTCCGAGAATTCATCAAATCTTTATCCTCAAGCGATCGCTCCCCTAAACTTCCTTGACATTTCTTGATAAAACTTCACGGTGATAGCTTCCTCGATTCGCTCCTCACTTTACAATAACTTGACAAAGCCACCGCTTTTAACCGCACATCTACGGATATAGAGATACCCGACTTCTTCAAGAAGTCGGGTATCTACACGGAAAAGCAACTATTTCAGTCACGCAGAATCAGCGCATCCCTATTCCTTATCCATTATCCAAGCGCAAAACAGCCATAAACGCTTCCTGCGGCACATCCACCGTGCCGATAGCTTTCATCCGCTTCTTGCCTTTTGCTTGCTTTTGCAGCAACTTTTTCTTGCGGGAGATGTCACCGCCGTAGCATTTCGCCAAGACGTCCTTCCGCATTGCTGGAATATGTTCGCTAGCAATAATTTTGCTACCGATGGCAGCTTGAATGGGAACCTTGAATTGGTGGCGGGGGATTAGTTCTTTGAGTTTTTCTGCCAGAGAGCGGCCTACGTAGTAAGCTTTATCGCGATGGACGATCATCGCCAGTGAATCTACCGGATCGCCATTAATCATAATATCCAGGCGTACCAGGGGATTTTCGCGGTAGCCGATCAGATGGTACTCCATACTGGCATAACCGCGCGATCGCGACTTCATCTGGTCGAAAAAGTCGGTGACGACTTCTGCCAAGGGTAACTCATAAATCAAGTTAGTTCGCCCCACCGTCAGGTACTTCATATCTTTGAACGTACCCCGGCGATTTTGACACAACTCCATCAAAGTCCCGACGTATTCTTCCGGCGTAATCAAATCTACCTGGACGTAAGGTTCTTCGATTTTTTCCCGCAGTTGCGGATCGGGCAAGGTGCTGGGATTATCGATGTAGAGAACTTCTCCCTTATTCGTCGTCACGCGGTAAACTACTGAAGGTGCTGTAATCACCAAATCCAGGTCGTATTCTCGTTCTAAACGTTCCTGGACTATTTCCATATGCAGCAAACCTAAGAAACCGCAGCGGAAGCCAAAACCCATCGCACTAGAAGTTTCTGGTTCGTAATTTAAAGCGGCGTCGTTGAGCTTGAGTTTTTCCAGCGCTTCCTTTAAATCTGGATATTGGTCGGCATCCGTGGGAAACATACCGCAAAACACCATCGGTTTGGCTTCGGTATAACCGGGTAACGGTTCGGCGGCGGGTGCGCTAGCTAAAGTAATCGTATCGCCAACGCGGGCATCGGATACAGCTTTAATCGATGCGGCTAGATAACCGACTTCCCCGGCGTGAAGAGATTCTACTTGCACTTGATTGGGAGAAAGTACGCCCAACTCGTCGATTTCGTATTCTTTCCCAGTCGCCATCAAACGAATGCGATCGCCCTTTTTCACCGTACCATCCATTACCCGGAAATAGACGATCACGCCCCGGTAGCTGTCGTAATAGCTGTCAAAAATCAACGCCCGCAACCTTTGGTCTACCGTATCCTTGGGTGGGGGAATCAAATGGACGATCGATTCTAAGATTTCAGGCACGCCGATGCCTTCTTTGGCACTAGCTAAAATCGCACCGCTGCAATCTAACCCGATAATTTCTTCGATTTCTCGCTTTACCCGGTCTGGTTCGGCTCCCGGCAAGTCTATTTTATTCAAAACCGGGATAATTTCTAGATTATGTTCTAGAGCTAAGTAGACATTGGCTAAAGTCTGCGCTTCTACTCCTTGCGAGGCATCCACCACCAACAGCGCCCCCTCGCAGGCTACCAGACTGCGGGACACTTCATAGGAAAAGTCCACGTGTCCGGGAGTATCGATCAAGTTTAGTACGTACTGCTGACCATCTTTAGCCTGATAGTTCATCCGGGCCGCTTGCAGCTTAATTGTAATGCCGCGTTCCCTTTCTAACTCCATGTTGTCTAAAAACTGTTCTTTCATCTCCCTTGCCGCCACCGTCCCGGTAGTCTGCAACAAACGGTCAGCCAGGGTTGACTTTCCGTGGTCGATGTGGGCGATGATAGAGAAGTTGCGAATGCGAGATACGGGCGCGTCAGTCATAAATTTTTGCTTATAGATCGAGCAGCGAATCCATCTGAAACAGAAAATACACCTTGCTTAAAATATTGTAATGTTTTGCGCTTCGCGGATCGCGTTGGTCAAGGTTTTCAACGGGATCGCAGACGAAATCAGCAAGGGCGATCGCGCGTTATAATTAAGGCTCCATTGGATTATTCCTTAGGGTAGCATCGTAGAATAGTACAAGGGCAAGCAAAATCACGCCAAAATGTCTATATTAGCTGTCTATAGTAGCTAAAGATAGCAATTCCAGACAGCTTTCCCTAAAATACTTGTGACAGTAAACTGAGATAACTTGTACTGTTAGCGGTATTAGCCCAAAAACCAGCAGATTTGCCAGCGTATATGAACGAATCAGCACTTCAACCCCAGCGGGCAGCAGATCAGGTAGAAATTTCTATCCAGATCGACTCAGAATTAGTTGAGCAACTGCGCCATCTGACCAACGACCCTAGTAAAATTATAGAAGTAGCCATTCGGCAATGGCTCAAAGGTGGCTCGCAAAGAGATGACGAATTAACTCGTACAATGCAGCGAACACCAGTGCCTCCCCGTGGCGAGTGGAACGATTGACTTTGTTGGTATTCCCCTTCTTGGATTGTAGAGTCGGGTCGCATCAGATCTAGTGGCGTTTGTGCAAAAGTGTCTCAGGCGCTACTACCATTAATAACCATAGCTGTTGCCCATGAGACGCTCATGACCCTGTCCACCGATCTCCAACGCCCGCTATCAGAAGCTAACAATAAATTGCCATCGGCTGTGAAAGCAAGTCACGCAACCAGTCTCCACGAGTTAGGAGCAGAACTGGTATATACCCAAGAGGTTTCGGGACGGTATCTGTCATTTTATTGGCAGCAAGCAGAACGGTATGGGATATCCGCAGCCGAAAGCGAGACGATAGAAGCAGCAGATGCCCAGGCTTATCAACAACGGGTGCAGCAAATTGTAGAAACTAAGATACCAGAAAGATTCAGCTGTAGGTTTCGTTATAAAGAACAGTTGTTTAAATTTGATTTAGTTGTCAGCCCGATTTTGCAGCCAGATGGGATAGCAACAAAGGTACTGGTAATGGGCAGCCAGTCGCAAGATTTAGAAGGGGATGAGGCAGCTAAAGCAAGACAAAACTGTGGTATAAGCTGCAATTCAGCAGATTATCAAAAGCTGCTGACGACAATAGCCAGAAATATTCGTCGCACGCTGGATCTCGATACGATCAGGCAGCAAACGGTGGATGGACTGGGAAAAGCGCTGCACGTGAGTCGCTGCATTATCACTCCTTATAAAAAGAGCGATCGCGAAGTGCGTGTGGTGGCAGAGTATTGTCAAGAACAATGTCCATCGCTGATGGGAAAAACCTTAGCGCTCAAAGATGACCCCTATCTGACAAAGGCATTAGCCACCCTGGGAACGGTGGTAGAAGCACCCCAGGACACTTGCCAGCAACAGTCATCCAGGCTGGTGGTGGCAACTTACTATAAAAAGGAACCAAACGGGCTGATTAGCTTGTATCAGTGCGGACGCCATGAGTGGGAAGCAGCAGAAATCGAACTGGTGCGGGAAATCGCCGAACAAGTAGGGACAGCGATCGCTCATGCTACCCTCTATGAAGAATTAAAAGAAGCGCGTCAGCAAGCAGAAGAATCTTCTCGTCTCAAAAGCGAATTTCTCGCCAATACCTCCCACGAATTGCGTACCCCCCTCAACGGGATGATCGGATTCCTCAAACTGATCCTAGAGGGAATGGCAGAAGGCCCAGAAGAACAGCAAGAATTTATCCAAGAAGCTTACCGCTCGGCGCTTCACCTGCTCAATATTATTAACGATATCTTAGATATCGCTAAAATCGAAGCAGGCAAAATGGAGCTGGAATTAGGCTCGGTGAAGTTAAAAGAATTGTTCGATCGTGTCGATGACTTTGCCCGAACACAGGCACAGCAAAAAAACTTAAGCCTGCGCTTTCAGCTACCATCTGCCCACGATGATGTGATCGTCTACGGCAACTACCAACGATTGTTGCAAGTGTTATTTAATCTGGTAGGCAATGCAATTAAATTTACCCACGAAGGTGGAGTGACAATTACCGCCGAAGTGCAGAAGAAAAAAGTATTATTTAAAGACCAAGAATTACCTGGGATGGTAGTAGTCCGCGTCGCAGATACAGGGATTGGTGTATCTCTGGAAAAACAAGATAGGCTGTTCCAAAAATTCACTCAAGTCGATGGCGGCCTCAACCGCAAGTATGGCGGGACGGGTTTGGGATTGACTATTTCTCAAAAATTAGTGGAAACAATGGGCGGTCAAGTAAACTTTTATAGCATGGGCGAAGGACTAGGATCGACAGTTACTTTCACCGTGCCGCTGTACCAAGAACCATTGATAGTTTCATCGAAATAATGGCTAATGGCTAATACTAAATCCGCTTTGATTACCCCCTTTATGCCAAACGACTAAAGTCGCGGCTACACAAACAAAGACCGCCTGCGCGGTCTTTATCAATAACGGGGGTAGTTAACTCGGATTTGGTATAATGGCTAATGGCTAATGTAAGGAAAAATGGTATAGGAGCTTTTCTAGCAATTAGCAATTAACAATTAGCAATTAGCAATTAGCAATTCCAAATGTCAAACTAGATAAAGGTGATTTTTGGAGAATTCTGTGACTGAGCAAACGAACGCTCGCGAATTGTTCAAAGCGGCTTATGAAAACCGCTATACCTGGGATGCTAACTTTCCGGGTTACAGTGCAGATGTTGAACTCAAGCAAGGTGATGAAGTCTACACTGGCAAAATTCGCATTAACGGCGACCTCAGCGTAGAAGTTACCGGCATTGAGGACGACGAGGTCAAACAAAGCATCTACACTCAGTTGCGGGATGTGGTGACTCACCGCAAGCGGTCTAGTTTTGAACAGTCCCACGGGAAAAACCAGTTTAACCTGGGGGAACAAGACTCGACGGGTGCGTTGGATATTCTGGTCAAAGGCGATGCGATGGGGTCTAATTATAAGATCCGCGGTACCGAAATTTGCCAAGTTAGCCGCGTCATGGGCAGGATGGCGTTCGTTATCGATACCCACGAAAGTTTAGATACTGGCGAGGGTTACGTATCAAAACGCTATGACGCCGTTTTCCGCAACGCCCAGACGAATGAAATTACCAGAGAACTGGAATTTGAGGATACCTACGAGAAAATGGGCGATTATTACGTCATGACTCGGCAAGTGGTGCATTCTCGCGAAAATGGTCAAGTTATCACCACTGAATTCAATTTCCCCAACGTGAAACTGCTGGAAGTAGCAGCAGTTTAAGGAAAAAACTAGCAACGAACCGATGAGCCAATATTCCCTGACTTGGCTCGCGGTTTTTGCGCTCAGAAGATCTACGATAAACTTAGCTGCGATTTAACGAGGTTTCACATCATGGAACTGACAGTTGACAACGTCGAAACAGTTTTGGATGAACTGCGGCCTTACTTGATGTCCGATGGCGGTAACGTGGAATTAGTCGATATCGACGGTCCCATCGTCAAACTGCGGTTGCAAGGTGCTTGCGGTTCTTGCCCTAGCTCGACGATGACCTTAAGAATGGGAATTGAACGCAGACTGCGCGAATCCATCCCGGAAATTGCCGAAGTCGAACAAGTAATGTAAGGCAATGGTAATGGGTAATGGGTAATTGGTCATTGGCTACCTGACTACCCATGACCCATTGCCCGAAATCCATTACCAATTACCTATTACTCATGACCCATCCTCTATACGTTGCCTTTATTTGGCATCAGCACCAGCCGCTGTATAAAAGTCGCAGTAATACTCCGCTGTCTGATGGCGATGCCGATGTGCTGGCTACAAGTGAGTACCGCTTGCCTTGGGTAAGGCTGCACGGAACAAAAGATTATCTGGATTTGGTGCTGCTGTTGGAACGGTATCCCAAGTTGCATCAAACGGTAAATTTAGTTCCTTCGCTAATTCTGCAACTAGAAGATTACATCGCTGGAACGGCGGTAGATCCTTATCTGGCGCTGGCTTTAACCCCGGCGGAAAAGCTCAGCGAAGTCCAGCGGAGATTTGTCATCGAGCATTTTTTTGATGCCAACCACCACACGCTAATCGACCCAAATCCGCGCTACGCCGAATTGTACCAGCAACGGCAGGAAAATGGACGCTCTTGGTGTCTGGAAAATTGGCAGACGGGAGATTATGGCGATCTGATGGCTTGGCACAATCTAGCGTGGATCGATCCGTTATTTTGGGACGATCCGGAAATTGCCGCTTGGATCGAACGGGGGAAGAATTTTAATTTAAGCGATCGCCGCAAAATTTACGCCAAACAGCAAGAAATTCTCAGCCGCATCGTCCCCCAACATCGCCAAATGCAAGAAGCTGGGCAATTAGAAGTCACCACGACGCCCTACACCCACCCGATCTTGCCCTTGCTGGCAGATACCAACGTGGGGCGGGTAGCGGTGCCGAATATGAATTTACCCCAGCAGCGCTTTCAGTGGGAAGAAGATATTCCCCGCCACTTGCAAAAAGCGCGGGATATGTACGAAGAGCGATTTGGCTGTGCGCCTCGCGGGCTGTGGCCTTCGGAACAGGCAGTTGGCCCGCAGGTTTTACCATATATTGTCAAACATGGGTTTAACTGGATTTGCTCGGATGAAGCGGTTTTAGGTTGGACGATTAAGCAATTTTTCCACAGAGATGCTTCTGGGAATGTAGAAGAGCCGGAAATGCTGTATCGTCCTTATCGACTAGAAACGGCTGCGGGCGATTTATCGATTGTGTTTCGCGACCATAGATTGTCGGATTTGATTGGGTTTACTTATGGAGCGATGGAACCGAAGCGGGCGGCGGCGGAATTGGTGGGACACTTGGAAGCGATCGCTCGTACTCTAAAACACCGGCAACCTGGGGACGGAACAGCGCTGGAACAGCCTTGGCTGGTCACTATAGCCCTGGATGGGGAAAATTGCTGGGAATATTACGATTTAGACGGTAAACCCTTCCTGGAAGCCCTCTACGCCACGCTGAGCGATTCTCCAGACATTAAACTCGTTACCGTATCCGAATTTATCGACCAGTTCCCCCCAACTGCAACTATCCCCGCCGAACAATTGCATACGGGTTCCTGGGTCGATGGCAATCTTACCACTTGGATCGGCGACCCGGCTAAAAACCGCGCTTGGGATTTGCTAACAGAAGCGAGGATAGCATTAGCAAATCATCCAGAAGCAACGGAAGAAAATAACCCCGAAGCTTGGGAAGCTTTATATGCGGCTGAAGGTTCTGACTGGTTTTGGTGGTTTGGCGAAGGTCATTCTTCTAACCAAGATGCGATTTTTGACCAATTATTTCGCGAACATTTGTGCGCGCTTTACCAAGCATTAAACGCACCCATTCCAGAAAATATTCTCAAGCCAGTTGAGATTCACGAAGCGCGAGGCGATCATCGACCAGAAAGCTTTATTCACCCAATTATCGATGGTGTGGGTGACGA
This sequence comes from uncultured bacterium, assembly GCA_964463555.1. Classification (GTDB taxonomy): domain Bacteria; phylum Cyanobacteriota; class Cyanobacteriia; order Cyanobacteriales; family Aerosakkonemataceae; genus Microseira. The sequence goes on along the minus strand of CAYXCW010000073.1, from coordinate 15,847 downwards.
GCAAGACTGGGATAAAGCAGGGCGAATCGAAATAGGCGGCGCGCGGGGTACGATGCACAATAGCAGCACTATCCAGCGGTTGTGGTATGGGGTCGATCACTTGAATTTCTATGTCAGGTTAGATTTCAAGAGCGGTATTCAACCAGGAAAAGATTGTCCGCCAGAGTTAAATTTGCTGTGGTTTTATCCAGATAGGACGATGAATAATAGTCCGGTGCCGCTGGCTGATTTACCCAATGAAGCGCCGCTCAATTATCATTTTCACCATCATTTGGGGGTGAATTTACTGACGAAATCTATTTTGTTTCAAGAAGCTGGTGAGCATTATCAATGGCATCCCCGCACCAGCCGCGCCAAATTGGCTTTAAATAAGTGTTTGGAATTGGCTGTGCCTTGGGCTGATTTGAACGTCGAACCTGATTATCCGTTGCGGTTGATTATGGTTTTGTCGGAGGGAGAGCGCTATCGCAGTTATTTGCCTGAGAATGCTTTGATTCCGATTGAAGTGCCGTAGGAAGGTATATTTTTTGAACCGCTCCAGGTGCGGTTTGTATAGGGGCACCCTTAAGGGTGCCCCTATACAAACTAAGCCCGTCTACACGGGCTAATAGGTTACCAAAATTAAACGTTTGATGTTGCACATGAACCTTCAGCGGGAAGCGGTGCGTTGACAATAATGTCTTTATAACCTCTATCTTTAAGCACTTGGCTCAGAAGTTGTTCAACGGTTTTTTGAACGCGATCGCTAGCCGTCTTCAACAGCCAACTTTGACAAGCAGCTTCTTCAACTTTTTTCAGCGCTTCGCGTTGTGCTTGAGCTTGCAAGTTAACCACATCAGGTCCGAATCCTAATAAACCTCGGTCATAGGAATAAACACTGGAGTGTTCCAGATCTAGCTTACTGTCAAGTACTTTTAGTGGGGGTAAAGTTACAGTAATTTTGTCGCCTTCAACCTGTACGTCATCAGCTTGAAACTCTCTTAAATCAACTCCAACTCGGACGTTACCGTGAGCAATGTAGAGCAATTTACTATTGGTTATTCGCCCCTTCTCGCTCACAGGCACCACGGTATCCATTTCAAACATAGCTGTAGTCAATTCGCTGACATCTCTAACTTGACGAACTATCAGCGTACCTGGATCTTCAATTACCTTTGTTGAAGCAGTTGTTTGATTGAGTTGGTAGGCTAGCCACAACACAACAATTAACAAAATTGCAACAACGCCTGTTAATACTTTGCTAACTAAATTTGAATCTCTGGTTGAGCTAGCTGTCATATTCGATCTCCAGTTTAAAGAATTATATTTTTGAGGTTTATAAACCTAGTATTTCCTATTTATAATTATAAACCACGCATCCTGGGAGATAGGTGGTTAATTGTGGTTATGGAAACAGTGTAATATCGCTAAACGAAGCCCGCCTTCGCGGGCTAAAGCTTTTAAAGCCTGCCTTCGCAGGCTTTGTTTGTGTAGCGACACCCTTTAGGGTGTCGGCTACAAAGTTGACATGCTCCCGCTGCGTAGGGACACGGCATCAGAGATATCTCGGATACAGGACTTACTCACGACGATCCTAGAAACCGGGTTTCTGCGTGGATCTTGAGTTTCTTGCGCGACGATTTCTCATAGAAACCCGGTTTCTTTGCGTAAGTCCTGGGATAAACAGATAACGTTGATCGTGCCGTGTCGCGGCTTCTAATTATCGGTAATCAACCCGACATGATATTGTACATATCTCGGACAAAGAGATAACGTTGATTGTGCCGTGTCCCGGCTGCCGATTATGGGTAATCGACCCGACATGATATAAATCTTGATTCTAATTTTTATAGGTTGGGTTGATGCCAAGAAACCCAACCTATGGCGATGGCAGATTCTACCAGAGATTCAAGCAAAATTAACTGTAGAACCTAACCAAGTTTAATAATTAACGTTACAAGACAACGCGCTCTTTTGAGCCATTTTAACCATCCGCTAGCCCCATTCCAACAGCTAACAAATTGATTGTATATGCTGGTGGCTTGCGAGCCTGCGTTAACTACACAAGCAGCTAAAGCACTCCAATTTTTGGCAATGGCTAATGCAACGCAAGGCGCTGCTACTGCTGCGTATGCCGGAGGTATCAACGTATCGCTGAGGTTTTGCACCATGTCCGAAACAAGAATGCCAGCATAATTAGCTGGTGTGATGTGCATGTTTTCTGACAAAAAACTTTGGTAGTTTGCAGAGGTTTCGTCAACAGATTTTATCTCTGTTTCAGGTGCAGTTGATACAGATTTGAATAAATCTGGTTGATTTTGGAGATAAATCTGTCTTGCTGGTGCTTGTAGAGACTCAAACAATTCGCGACGCTCTGGAACTGATAACCTTTCTATAGCACGTCTATCAACTCTGATAGCTCCTGCTTTAATTCTGTTATCGATATTGTTTGCCCTTTGTTCAATTCTTTGCAAACGCGGTTGATTGGCTTTTTCTGTTCTCTCAAATGTTTCGAGAGGTGTGATGCTACCTTGTCTGCCTTGAGTATTTGCTAAAGTTTGAGCATTTTGTAAGGCATTGTCTAAAGCTGCTTTCATTGCTTGTGCGTATTCAAGTGTAGCCTGACTAATTTCCTCTGAGTCTCCCATAGCGAATACATTTTGCCTTTCTATGCGGTTGAATGCGGCTTCAATTCTATTCAATCTGGCTGTGGCATTTCCTAATTGTAGTTGAATTGTTTGTCTTGGAGTTACGGGGGCGTTTTGGATGGGGATTTGAGCAAAAGCGTTAATACTCGTTAACAAACAGCCCACGATCGCGAACATTATCCATTTCGATTTGAGCCTAAACATGGCTTTTCTTCCTTGTTATCAGATATAAATTTGATGAATTTAAGAGCAGCAAAAAGCAACCCTATTTATACGCAGATGCACGAGAATATGTAATATTAGCCCTGCGGGTTGGTAAATTTTGTGGGCTAATTACTTTGACTTTTGCAGAACTGATATCATGTCCGGTAGCATCGGTAGCGTCAGCAAAGGAAGGGTTTAAAAAATTCCTCGATGGCAGAAACCGGGTTTCTTAGTATATCTATAGTTTCCAAGTCGAAAATTAATCGATAGAAACCCGGTTTCTTTAAGTAAAACCCGCCCCTATCCCCGTCAAAAATTATACGCAATCTAAGCTAGCGGACATCATATGATGCAGCAAGTTCAGAGATGGTGGAAATGGTGCGTTACGCTATAGCTAACGCACCCTACAGGTAGAGGCTTTGTGTAAGTCCTGTTTTGGTCAAATAAGAATTTTGGGGTCGTCAGGATTTACATTTGCCTGTAATTCATCCTTAACACCCACTGGCAAATTAGACGCAACCTAGTGTTTGATTTCTCGCGCTCAGCGCTAAACCCAATTAAACTTGAAATAGTAACTGCAATCTGGATGCACTTAACCAGGAAAATTGCGCGATCGCACTTCTGATCTTACCTGGTTTCAACGCACAAACATAGCCTGCTAACTGCATAGTATGTCGCACTTGGCAGTTTAATATTTTTCACTTGCCTGTTTTACCTGACAATAGCGCTTTTACGCTCGGATATTATTAGATTAGCAAGCATCGATCGAAAATGCTAAATTGTTAAGAATATGTAACTAAACTTAGGAAAGAAGGCGGCGATCGCAATTCCATCCCTGTCTATTTTTAGGGAGTATTTTCGACTGTCAATCCTATTTCTTGTCCATAGGATAGTTCTAGGGTGTGACCATCTGGATCGCGCAAGAAAGCCCAATATCCAATCGGATATCCAGAATCTTTTGCTTCTTGAAGTAGTACGCCTTCCTGTTTTGCTCTTTCGCAAAGTGCATCCATGTCTTCGCGACTTTTACAACCAACCCCAAGGTGTGCCAAAGGAGACAGAACCGAATGCACTGAGTCTGTTTGAATCAGAACGATCGCAAACGGACGAGTGCGATCGCACAGCCACACCACAGCCACACCAGTAGCTGCATCAATCCGGCGATGAATCACCTCCATTCCAGCATAGGTGGAGTAAAACTTGATACTTCGCTCAATATCTGAGACGGGGAGTGCTATGTGCGTAAGTCCAATATCAATCATTGCAACGTATCTCTCGCATAATATTAGAACTATTGCTGTGGATGATAGTTGTCTACAGCTATTTGTGCAACAGTACTCCATAAATCGATACAGTAGAGCTAATTGCTAATTGCAGCTACCAATAGTCTTTGTGAAAGCGATCCATAAATTCGAGGTGTTGAAGCGAGTAAGCTATGTTCTTTCGCAGCCCTCTACACTCTTTCTCTTTATAGCCTGGTATTGGAACTATAAATTGTTTAAGGTAATCTTCCAAATTTGGTACTGGCTTTGGATACCACTTATCTTTCTCTCCCTTTAGTCTAAGCATTGTTTTTGTTAAGCATTTTTCAATTGATATATTATGCTTATTCTAGCTATTCATAATTCTTCTGATTCGGTAAATTGTTGCTCATATTGGGCTAGAATTTCTCTAACTGCTTCGACGGCGATATCTGATAGGTCTGATTTAGAATAGATAGTCACCAAAACGATCAAATCGCTAGTTTTGAGGTAATAGATTGCGCGATAGCCAGCGCTCTTGCCTTTTTGAATGTCACTGTTCTTAATTCTGACTTTGAAAATTTCGTACTCCATTCCTGGAACGCGATCGCCCGGAAGTTGCCCCGCTTGAAGTTGTTCGATTACAGGCTGAATGTCGTTGCGAATGTTGCGATAGCGCTTGGCTAAAGTCCGCAAGTCGCGTTGAAATCGGGGGGTGACTTCAATTTGGATTGGTTGTGGATCAATTGTCATCGATTCCGTCCCACAGTTGAGACAAGGGGAGGGTTTGTCCTGTAATTGCCTCCTGGAAGCCTTGCCGAAGTCCTTCTAGGACAGATTCGGTAGGGTCATCATCCGGATCGATGTCAGTTTCTTCTGGCACTAAAACAATAATCCGAACGTAGCTATGGTTAGCAAGGGCAAGGGGTTGATCGAGAAAAAGCCGTCCTTGAGCGTCAATCTTTCCGGTGGTTTCAATCGCTTTCATAGTCTGCTTTTGTCTTTCTGCGAACCGACTTCATAGTACATCGACTAAAGCCCCAGTTCTCGCTTGATTTCAGTTAGAGAAATCAAGCCTTCTTCAGCAAGGGCAGCTTTTGCATCGGCTATGTCTTCAGCATCTTCAATGTCTTCCGCTAGTTCTTGCTTGTGGCGCAAGCACAGAATAAAGTCTAAAACTTCTCGCCAGAGGTCTTGAGGAAGTTGTTCGAGATTTTGGACAATCAAATCTTTGTTGATCATCTGTTAATACTCTGCCTAGTTAGTGCAAGCCTAGCACGTATAGACGTAAATTACCGCAAAAAGCTTTGGTATGAAGGTTTTTGGCACAGAGCGATCGCGCTCTCTCCTATGCGATCGCACCTATCCCGCATCCAAATAAACCCAGAGGTGAGTGATAGTTAGGCGGGCAGGGCGTAGACTTTTTCGGCTTTGAGAGTGGCACTAGCGTAGCCCAAACAGGCTTGGATGTCTTCAAGAGTGATGTCGGAGTAGTTGCGGAGAATTTCATCAGTTGTCCAGCCTTGCGCCAGCAGAGGGAGCAGCGATTAGCCATTAGCTATTAGCTATTAACAGTTACCCGATCTAAATTAAAACTCGCGCCGCGAGAAAACAATAATTGCGATTGACAACAGCATCACAATATAGATCAATGCGTAAACTGCATTTTCCAGTAAAATTGTAGGATTGGGTAAAACAGCAACGCCGTATACTGCCTGATTTTTTAAGTCTAATCGCGATAAATCTGGCAAAACAAGGTAAAGTCCTCGGACGAAAGTCTCAATATTAGGGTTCTTGGATAGCTGCCCCAATTTAATTAAATCTGGGCTTAAATGCCCCATTAAGTAAATCCCAAAAGTGAAGAGGGTAGCAAGCAGCGAACTGGTAAATACACCAAATAAAATAGCTACCGCGGTGAGTAGGGATAGCTCAAAAAACAGATACAGAACTGCGATTAAAATGCTATCCAAAGGGAAAGTAATTTGATTAACTAGCAGGACTATTAGATAAATTACCGTCATCAAGGCTAATAATACCGCCAGGACGGCTGATAATCCCAAATGCTTGCCGATAATAAACTCTGCCCGACTGACAGGTTTGGCTATTAAGACTAGGACGGTTTTCTTTTCAATTTCTTTATTAACCAGTCCCGTACCGACAAATACAGTTACGACTAAGCCTAATACTGCCATAGCAGCCAGACCCAAATCCAGAAGCATTTTATCTTCCGTACCCGTTGCGATTTCTGGGAGTAAAACCATCGCAGCGACTAATAAAATGGCAAATAAGCCGATTAGGTAGAGGACGCGATCGCGAATCACTTCGCGAAATACGTGAGATGCGATCGCTAAAGTTCTGCCCAAAATCATAGCAATTTGGTAATGGGTAATGGGTAATGGGTAATGGGTAATTGGTTGGCTTTTGTCTATGACCTATTACCGATTACCTATTACCTACTTTTTCTTAGTTTCTTCGGGTGAGAGATCCAGGAGTCCGCGCGCTGGCTGACTGACAGGACTGCATTGTAAGTCGCTGAGACTAACAGGCGATCCAGCTGCTACTCCTCGACGCCTAGATAGAGTAACTCTACAGGATTTTCTCAAATGATAGCCTTCAACTCTCGTACCGGGGCCGCGCCAGTTGGCTAACAGATTCAAATTATATCCTGCGTCTCTGGTGGAAACATCGGCTCCGTATTCCCACAGCGCGTCTTCTTCCACTCTAGGAAGTTCTTTTTGCGTTACTTCTTGCGACAGTTTAACCACGCGATCGTCGGCATTTAATAACCATCGCTCTACGTCAGGCCAAACTTTACCATCTATCTGATTTCTCAAGCGCGATTCAATCGTATTGAGAACTAAAGCACCCCTGGGAACCGGATTTGAACCGAAGGCAACTCTATTGACAAAAAAGCTGCGACCTAACTCATCTGCTGCGAGGCTGGGATATTGTTGTAACCAGCCTTGGATTGTAAAGCCAAATAACAGCCAACAACTTAAAAGTAGGTTACTCAAAAGAAAAATTGTCAGGTTTTGGCGCACCTCTGGACTTGGAGTTTTGAGTTTTAAGCCCTCTTGCCAAAACTCAGGGATTGCTGCAATAGCTACTGATAGTATAGGCCAAACAACAACCCCTATGGCTATCAGTCCTGGATCGCCCCAAATGCCAAATAAAAGCAGACAAATTAAGGCTGCCGTGACCCAAGAACCTATAGAAATTCCTTGAATCGTTAGCGGTTCTTTTGTTGTGTACCAGGCTACGCCAATAATTAATAGTATACCGCTCACAATCGCCAGAATCGGTAGGAATGCTGTAAAAAATATGGCGGCAATTCCTAGAATTACACTTGCTAATATTAGCGTTTGGGACGACCAGATTTTTGGCGGTTTAAAATTTTTCAGCAGCTGGAGCAGGTAAGCAATTATTTGGTTTAAAATCTTCGTTGTATCCACGATTGCGCTCCCTGATTTGTTACTTAATTCCAAAGATATTTGTTAAAAAACACATCAATAAGATGGCAGTACCGCTATAAGCATTGGCTACCAAAATTGTGCTTGAGGTGATGCGTGCCTTAGCAGCATCGTAATATCTTTTGTACAAAGAACTTGTTAGTGTGGGGCGATATCTGCCCGATTGTTCTTCTGTTTCTGCTTGGGGTGTTTCCTTTACTAAGTTTCGCCACACATCTAAAAATACCAATTCCGCCATCAAAATAAATACGAAAGCTAAAAATACCATTAAAGCAACTTGTCCATATACTAGACCTATAGGGACAGTTGAATTTTCGACAATGTTATTAAAAAATACGAAGGTGATAATTTGTTTTTTCAGATTGGGGGGCAAGAATGGCTGAAAGGCAAAGAAAAGTAGCCATCCCAGACAAGTTGAAAATAAATTCAATCCCAGGGAATATTCTATACTAGCTTTACGGCTGAGTTTCCATTGCTTTTGGAAAACCAGAGCTTCAATGGCGATCGCAAGTGACAAAAATAACATCTGAAATATAATCGCTCGCAGAGGCAACACTAAAGAAAACGACATAGAATACCCTCCATACACTGCAACTTGCTGGTTGAGCGTTACCTGGGAATTCTACCATCTCGCAGCAAATTTATCGAAACCTCAGATCTTGCACCATTATCAACAAGCCTGAAAAAACCGGGTTTCTTGACGATAAATCTAGGCTTTCACGCTGAGCTATTTGCAAGAAACTAAGGTTTAGTCAAGGTGCAAGATGTAACGAAACGGTTCTCACCCCAACTATAATGAAGATTTATGAGCAGAATCGGCATCGGCATTCGCACGGCGGTGGCGCGAACCGAGCGCATCGCGGGTCAAATACACGTCTACGACGGTGCGGGGAAAGGCAAGTCTAGGGCGGCGTTGGGTGTGGTATTGCGGTCGATCGGATTGGGAATCGACGCCACAGCGCCTGCTAGAGTATTGTTGCTGGGTTTTCTCAAAGGGCCAGAACGTACCTACGATGAAGATAGCGCGATCGCAGCCCTGCAAAAAGGCTTTCCCCATCTGATCGACCAAGTTCGCACGGGCAGGGCAGAATATTTTGGCGCTGATGAAATTACCCGCTATGACCGACTGGAAGCGCAACGCGGGTGGGATGTAGCTAAAGGCGCGATCGCTTCCGGATTATATTCGGTGATTGTCCTAGACGAACTCAACCCAGTTCTAGACTTGGGTTTGCTGCCAACCGATGAAGTTGTCCACACGCTCAAGCACAAACCAGAATACTTGGAAATTATCGCCACAGGTCGAGGGGCACCGCAAGCATTGTTAGAAATTGCCGATTTGCACTCGGAAATGAAACCTCACTACCATCCCAAAGCGATTGAACGGGGAATCGAAGGAATTGAAATCTATACGGGTGCGGGTAAAGGAAAATCTACCAGCGCCTTGGGGAAGGCGTTACAAGCAATTGGCAGGGGAATTAGTCAAGACCAGTCGCACCGGGTTTTAATTTTACAATGGCTCAAAGGTGGCAGCGGGTATACTGAAGACGCAGCGATCGCTGCACTCCAACAAAGCTATCCTAATTTAGTCGATCATCAGCGCTGCGGTCGAGATGCAATTGTGTGGCGCGGACAACAGCAGGAATTAGACTATGTAGAAGCAGAACGAGGTTGGGAAATTGCTCGCGCTGCGATCGCTTCTGGACTATACAAAACCATTATCCTCGACGAACTCAATCCTACCGTTGACCTGGAACTGCTACCAGTAGAACCAATCGTCCAAGCTTTGTTAAGAAAACCCCGCGATACTGAAGTCATTATCACGGGGCGTTGCCTCAATCCTCCTGCTTACTTCGACCTCGCTAGCGTTCATTCCGAAATGATTTGTCACAAACATTATGCCGATCGAGGCGTTCAACTTAAACGAGGCGTAGATTTTTAGATGAAATTTGGCTAATTGCTAATGGCTAATTGCTCTTAGAGCGCCAGTCCAGTAAACGAGGTTGACAGAAGCAATATGATGTGGGTGTATACATAGACCTCGGCAGGGCGAAGCATTCGGGAATAAAATGAGTTTGCAACCCCGATTAATTGTCGCCCGAATGCTTCGCCCCTACACAACAACTATTTTGTTCTTTTTGTCAAATCTTTCTACTGGACTGGCGTTTTAGCAGATCTCGTTCCCAGGCTCCCGCCTGGGAACAAAAGTTATGAGGCTCCGCCTCAAGCTGCATCGCGCCGTGGAGAATTCGCTTGATGCCGTTTCAGAATTAAATTAATCCCCCAGATTCCAAATCCGAGCATTGCTGCAACTGTACTCGATTCCGGCACCGATGCTGGCTCTAGCGAGTCTACCAAAACAACCATGTCCTGAAAATCGCCATCCGAAATACCGCCGACGCGCAATAAATCATCAAAAGCGATAATGAATTGATCCAGAGTAAATGTCTCTGGATTGTGACCGGGAATCTGAAGTACAGTTTGATCGTTACCGCGATAAACAACAGATTGTTGAGATTGATTGGGATTGCGTGCTTTTTCGCTGTAAAAAGTCACCCCATCTTGTCGTTCTAAGTAAAAACCAAAGATGTTACCAAATCCCAGATAATCTGTTGAGCTGCCACTCACCGAAAGGTCGCCGTTGTTGAAGCTTAGCAAGACTTGATTGGAAACGGTATTGCTTCCCTGAAAAAGTTGAACTTTAAAGCCATTGGGATTGTATACGCCAAACTTGTTCGTGGATGCAAAGCCTGCGATTTCCAACATGATAGTTGCTACAGATGAGCCGCCGCCACCGCTAGTAAATAGCTCGAAATTTGTCTGATCGGCTATGGTGTCAATTTTTGGCCCTTGAATAGCGATCGCATCTAATTGCTTTTGCAGCGAGTAAGGCGCGCCACCATCCCAAGAATTACCAAAACTCACTCCCCTTGCTTCTGATGTACAAACTATCATCGTTCCCAGGGAAATTAGTCCGGCTGTTGCTGTAGAAGTCAAAAGCTTTTTCACAACTTACTCCTCATTTTTTGTCAATTTGACCAAAGAACATCTGTGCCGAGTGGATCGATCTTTTCACGACGGGAAAGCCGCCTAGTTTCAAATGATGAGAAATAGGTAGATGAAGCTAGCAGGGAGCAATGCTTTTAGTTAGCCCTGGCTGGTTTATTTCTCAATAAATGCAGCAACTCAACTTGGTTTATCTAGGCAATCTTCTAGTGCGATCGCCAAAATTCCCAATGCTTGCAAACGGAATGCAATACCATTGTTTCACCAAAATTGCAACGCCTTAATTTATTAGCTCTGCTTAGCGTTGCACAGCCAATCAACAATGGCATTAGAGGCCGTTTCTCACAAAATTTTCCAGCCAATAATACTTGAAAGCACCCTTAAAAATTATTTTCCAACCTCTAATTCAGCTTAGAGCTAACGCCTAAGCCAAAATGCAGATAGATGCATGATTAAACTTATTCAATGCTCTAGGGAAGTCTTTTTAGAGCCTGGTCTGTAAAAAACTTAACTATTAAGTACTTAAGTATCAATTGGGGAGATGCAAGTATTTCCACTTAGAGCAATTAAGCTAGATAATATCAGCTACGTAGAAACACTCCTAGAGGCTAACCGCTAACTTTACTCTTTCTTTAAATTAACCTGGTGTTTTTAAAGGTTTGATGAAATAACCTACATCAGCTAAAATTTACGGCGCAGCAGAATGACCGTAGAATCGTAGCTACGAGCGATCGCACAGGCAATATTCGCTGTAATTACCTCCCTCCCCTTGTCGGGGAGGGCTAGTCAGGATTACCGACCTGAGCTTCTGTAGTGGGTGTCAGCTGGCTGCGGTTGTAGCGCGTCGGCGTTGAACATCACCACGAATGTCGCATTGGGAATTAGGCGACGGAGGATCTCTAGATGACCGTCTGCATCAGAGCGATTGCGGAATTGACCAACAGTTACCCGTTGCAAGTTGGGAAGCAGGCGAACCAGCACCCAAGCGTTAAGGCGTTGTTTGTAAGGCATAATTAACTTGTCTCCGTGTGTAATTGGAGCCAGAGCCAGCGTCGTTCCCTGGAAAGTTCGGGCGCTGGCTTCTGACATGAACCGCTTCTAAAAGTTTGAACAAAGTTACCTAAAAATCGATAAATCTGTACAAAACCCAACTCCACGGTATAAGTTCGCTCGACTAGAGCCACTGATTAAATAGTACAACGGACATGCAGACAATTGTGGAAAGAATGGCAAAAACATCCAAAAATTTATTTACACTTCCTACCCAAGATTACAAATAAATTTAGGGTTTTGTCTACTTAGATAAATCGATTTATAGCGAAGGCAATTGACAGACAATGAACTCGAGCAGGGAGCTGATGAAACTGAGGAAAAGACTAGGATTGACCCAAAAACAAGTAGCGGCTGCTGTGGGTGTTACCGATCAAACTGTAAGTAATTGGGAAGTAGGCAGATTTGAACCCAGGCTCACTATTAGCCAAATGCAAGCTTTATGTCGGATCTTGCAATGCTCATTAGAAGAACTTCCTAATTTTATCGATTCAGAAAAGTCCGAGTAATATCATGTCCGGTTGCATCGGTTGCGTAAGGCAGGGCGGGTTTAACAAAATTTCTCATGATTTTACACAATGGCTGCTTATGCCCGCCCCTACATCATCAAAAACTATACACTACCGTTGGTAGCGGACATGATATAAGAAGGACATTAGCGATCGCCTTAATGACGGCAGCGAGGAAAGAATTTGCTTAAGCAGATTTGGGGATGAGACAGTTATGGCTAGTTTGGCAGAAAAGCTCAAACAAAGAAGAGAATCGCTGAGCGTAACTCAACGGCAAATTGCTCTTGAGTTAGGGGTAACAGTCACTACCGTGCAAAACTGGGAAGCTGGCAGATATATCCCAAAGCTCTCTCCCAATCAAATGAAAGCTTTGTGCGACCTTCTGAATTTCAAGCTAGAGGATTTAGCAGACTGAGGCATACTAGGGTGAAGCAATTGAAAATAAATTTCGGGCTGAAAGTTGAAGTTAGCTAAAGCTAACTAATATCGTTTCCGGTTACATCTGAATGATTTAAACCGCTCCAGACGCAGAGGACGCAGAGGAAGAAAAAAAAATGAATAATTCTGATGCAAACGGATTTGATATAAAATCAAGCTTTTAACCCGTTTCAACGGGTTTTAGCTTTTAGCCAGAAATTTATTTCTGAGCTTGATGCAAAATGCGCTCAAAGCCATGAGGACTTAGGCTGATGATGAAACTATGAAGGTAAAATATTTTTTCTCCTGTTGCCTGGTATAAATCAAAATTTGCCTCGCACTAGAATTACGGTACAATCACAACCGCGAGCGATCGCACAAGGAATATTGCCCTTAATTGCCTGTTCCAGAAAACCTTCGCGGGAAGCGCCCAGCAGAACAACATCAGATCCGTCAAATTTAGCCAACTTAGTCACTGCTTCTGATACCGAATAGCCTCGAATGTGAGTTCCCAGGACGGGAATTTGTGGCTTTCGCCCATTCTTACCCTTCCAAACAGCGGAGTGAGAATCTAATTGCTGCCGTAAATTTTGAGCAGCGCGATCGAGTATCGGCGCAATCGGCACGATTTCAGAAGGTTTGAAAACCTGGCAAAGTCGGATTTTGGGCGCATCACCCAGCGCCACGAGTGCTGGCAGCAATCGCACGGCGCACTCGGCATTCGGACCACCTCCCATCGGCACCAACCACCGATCCCACAAGGGAATCGGGCATTGAGCATAGGGTAGCGGACATTGGACATAGGAAGAAGACGCGGATATATCTTCACTCTCCGCGTCCTCACCTTCCCGCATCTCCGTATTTTCTTCCCGACTGCTCCACGTAGTGCCCAATTTTACTAAAACTACCTCGCAGGCGGCTTGCCGAATCGCGGTATCGATCGCATTGCCAAAAATGCGACCGGGGCTGGGGGGTTCGGCATTCCAGCCCATGACGAGTAAATCGATATGCTCGATTTCGATCGTTTCTAAAATCGCAAAAGCGACATCGTGGGCAACGCGCACCTCTGTGTGAACCGGCAAGTGCCACTTGCGCCCGATATTTTCTGCCTTTCGCAGCATACGGCGGCTGGAGGTCGTTCGCACGGGGGTTTCTTCTGGAGAGTTATGACGCCCGACTAAGATAATTTGCAAACAAACGAGTTCGTAATCGCGATCGCGCGCGATCGCCGCGGCGATTTGCAACAGTGCGTCGGCGGTGTGGGGGTTGGCTAACGGCACCAACAAACGACCTTTACCTACGGATGCCGAACGTGTTTGATAAACAACATAAGAAGGTTGGGGACGCGGCCCAATCTCCATATTTTTACCGCCCAGCCGATCGGCTTCTACGCGAATGATATCGCCACGGGTAATAATTCCTACTAGCTTTCGACCTTCGACTACGGGTAAGCGGCTGAGTTGATAGCGGTTGAGCAGATAAAGCACATCTGCCAAAGTCGCTTTAGTTCCTACTGTTAAAGGTTTTGGCGTCATGATAGTTTCGAGCAGCGTATCAGGAGGCAGGGCGCGCCGATCGAGAGTCGCTAGGTCGCTTTGGGTGATAATTCCTACCAACTTGCCATTTTCAACCACGGGAAACCCGCGGTGATGCGATCGCGAGAATGCCTGCACGACTTCATCCACCGTCATCTTGCTGGTAAGCGTCTCCACCCGTTGCTGCATCACGTCTGATGCCTTGAGTTGGGTTAAAATTCCTTCCTTGGGGGCAGCTTGATCGAGTTTGATCCCGTTCAATTCCAAGATGCGGTCATAAATCGATCCAGGTGTCATCGCGTCGGCAACTAAGTAGGAAGTAACCGAACCGATCATCAGCGGTAGCAGCAAATTGAAATCGGTCGTCATCTCGAATACGATCGCGATCGCGGTAATCGGGGCTTTGGAAACCGCACCAAAAAACGCTCCCATGCCTGCCAAAGCGTAAGTTGTCGGCGCACCGTATCCCACCATATTGGTTTCCAACAATCCCACCAAGTAACCCAGCGCCGAACCCAACATCAATGAGGGGGCAAATAAACCTCCCGGTGCGCCCGATCCAAAAGCGATCAGAGTGAGGCCGAATTGGGCGAGAAATGCGATCGCTGCCAACTGTGGGCTAGCTTCACCCGCGAGCAAAAATTCTCGCATACCAGTGTTATCGCGGAAGAACGCAGGTAATAATGCTACAATCGCCCCCGAAACCATCCCGGCGAGTCCGATCCGAAATGGCAAACTAATTCGCAACACCCGCTGATAAAATTTCAAGCTGGCGAAAATTCCCTGACAAAACAGCGCGCCCAAAATGCCGCAAGCAACCCCTAGCAATAGGTAAAAGGGGATTTCGGGGATGGAAAAGCTAGTTTGATAAGCGGTCAATTCCAGGTTAAGTTCGAGCGATCGCCCGCCCAACAGTCGGGAAACCACCCCACCAATAAACGAAGCCAAAATCGCCGTGCCCAGCGTAAAGCCAGAGACATCGTGCAGCAGTTCTTCAATCGCAAACAATACCCCCGCCAAGGGCGCGTTAAACGCAGCGGCTAAACCCGCCCCCGCACCCGCAGCAATCATCTGGCGGCGGTGATCGGGAGAAGTGGGGATGAGGGCGCTGAGTTGTCCGGCTAAAGCCGCCCCCACTTGGACGGTTGGCCCTTGTCTGCCGATAGCCAATCCCGAACCCAGCGCCAAAATGCAGCTGAGTAATTTAACCAAAGCCACCCT
This sequence comes from uncultured bacterium, assembly GCA_964463555.1. GTDB lineage: Bacteria > Cyanobacteriota > Cyanobacteriia > Cyanobacteriales > Aerosakkonemataceae > Microseira. The sequence continues at coordinate 570 of CAYXCW010000073.1, read as the reverse complement.
TAAATCTAGGGCGATGGGAAAAGCAGCCAGCGCCGCCTTGACTTGGGGAATGCCGCTGCCCTTCGCCTCGGTAGCAAAACGATCCACCAACCAACCAGCCAAAAATCCGAACGAGAGGCCCACTGCTGGCAAGACAATACCAGCGGGTGCGAGGTGAGAAAGCGATACTCGCCATCCCCCCAGCCATCCAGATGCAACCTTGAGAAATACAGCCGCTAAAGCGGCAACCAACCCGATCAGACAAGCTTCGGCGATCGCTAAACGGCGTCTGGGCCGAAATGTCTGACGCCAGCCTTTGGTAACGGACAGAGGCCACATATTACCCAGTGGTTAATGGCTAATGGCTAAAGGGAAATGAGCAATTAGCAATTAGCAATTAGCAATCAGCTATTACCCATTCCATAATGAACTATCCCGCCTCATAGGAGGACGGGGTTTCTAATTCCCCATCCAAATTGAGACAGGACTTTCGACGCTTCCTTTGTCCAAGTTGCCGCATCGATCCAGTATGCTTACGCTTACTGGTCGAATTGGTAGAGCCTAGACATCCACAGTCTACGAGGCGAGTTC
>CAYXCW010000072.1:9273-38040 GCA_964463555.1 uncultured bacterium | reverse complement strand
TCTTAAGCCCCCCTTAGCAAGGGGGGTTGGGGGGATCGAATGCCTGATTACCAGCAAAAAGTCTCGCTCTTAAGCCCCCCTTAGCAAGGGGGGTTGGGGGGATCGGATGCTTGATTACCAGCGACAAGTTTCGCTCTTAAGCCCCCCTTAGCAAGGGGGGTTGGGGGGATCGAATGCCTGATTACCAGCGACAAGTTTCGCTCTTAAGCCCCCCTTAGCAAGGGGGGTTGGGGGGATCGAATGCCTGATTACCAGCAAAAAGTCTCGCTCTTAAGCCCCCCTTAGCAAGGGGGGTTGGGGGGGATCAACTCCTCTATCTGTTGGCAAACACCCTCTAAATTCTTCAAAACCTGATCGTTCGTAAACCGAATCACCCTCAATCCATAACCCTCTAAAATACTCGTTCTTTCCGCATCATAATCTTTGCCTTCATCGGTAAAATGACTCTCTCCATCAATCTCAATCACTAACCTCAACTTGGCACAATAAAAGTCAACAATGAAATTATCTATGGGTCTTTGCCTTAAAACCCGAAATTGAAATTTTCTCAAGTAATTATTCCAGAGCTTTTTTTCTGCTGGTGTCATATTTTTCCGCAGTTCTTTTGCCCTTTCCACAAGTTGCGGATTATACGGTAAGTGAAAATACGTATCAAGTAAATTTTCTGGTTTAGTCATTTGTGCCATATTGATACGTAACCTCCTAAACCTCAGATGCATTTGGAGAGAACAGGATTATTACCCTCAATTAAGAGGTAATTGGACAGTACTACCATAACACTAGAAAAAAGCGCGATCGATACTTGCTAACGCACACGCGCAAGCGATCGCAAAACTAACAAACTCTCGCAAGTTAGTTCCTGATTCGCCCAATAAGTCTCTTTTAGTAACGTAATTTGCTAGTTACAAATATTGCCGATTCGATCCCCCCTAGCCCTAACTCCCCTTAAAAAGGGGGGAACCGGATTCAAAATTCAAAGTCCCCCTTATTAAGGGGGATTTAGGGGGATCGAAAACGCTTAACCTCATAACTAGCAACTTGATTTAGTAATCCCCTAAAGGTCGTTAAAAGTCCATTTTATTGACTATTTAAATTTATTTCAACTCCCCAAACTTAGGCGACCACCAGTTGCCTTGCTTCGTTTTAAAGAATGCTACATCTTTACATTTATGTGGTCTAGTTTTGGGATTGCAACATCGCAACATCACTTTTGCTTGACCTTCTTTAGTATACTCGTAACGTTCTAGAGGCTGTTTACAAACTGGGCAAGAATACTCGCTCAGGGATTCAGGCGTAGGGGCAGATTTACGATCGGATAATGGTAGTTCGTAAGTCTTACTTTTAACATTTAAAAACATCACCGTTCCACAGCCGCCTGTTTTGCGATCGCAACTAAGAAAATGGTCAGCTTTGAGCTTTTGAGACTTTGAGGCAACCTTGGTCATTTGCATCCCGCAGTTGGGACATTTAATATCTACTTGCTTTTCAGAAGATGGCGCTGAATTTTTACCGCGATTTTGCTTCGGTAAGCTTTGTTTTACCTTGGCAATTTCTCCCACAGCTTTTGCTAAAGCTGGGGCAAAATAATCGCGATTCCAACTGGTTAGATAGCGTTCCCAGTTGAGTTTTCCTTGAGCGATCGCATCTAATTCCTGTTCCATCTTGGCAGTAAATTCCGCTGCGATTAAATCCGGTAAAACCTGGGCTAAAAAAGCATCCAACTCCATCCCTAGCTGAGTCGGTTGCAATTTTCCCTTGGTTAATTCCACATATTGACGCTCTTTCAAAGTCTTAATTGTGGGAGAATAAGTACTAGGTCTACCAATCCCTTTACGCTCCATCAATTGCACTAATTTAGGTTCGGTATAGCGAGGCGGTGGTTGAGTTTGTTTTTTCTCGGATGCTGCTTGTTTCAGAGTTACCGCCTGTCCTTGTTGCACGTTTGGTAACTCGCTATCATTGCTAATATTGTTCCAATAAACGGTATAACCGGGAAAGATTAAAACTTGCCCTCTAGCTTCCCAAAAAGCAGTTCCAGATTGGGTAATAATTCTGGTTTTCGCAATTTGTGCTGCACGACATTGGGAAGCGACGGTACGATTCCAAATCAATTCATAAAGTTTAGCTTCGTCCCCATTTACCCGCGAGGAAAGTTGCTCTGGTGTTAGATAAACATCCGTCGGACGAATCGCTTCGTGCGCTTCCTGCGCGCCAGCTTTAGAACGATGTCGCGCTACTTTAGCGGGTACGTTATCTGGGTCATTTTGCTCTAAATATTGACGCACCGTAGCGCAAAATTGGTCAGATAACATTACCGAATCGGTTCGCATGTAGGTGATATAACCAGCCTCGAATAAAGATTGAGCAACCTTCATGGTAAATTCGGGTGCAAAGCGCAATTTTGCACCCGCCGCTTGCTGCAAGCTGGAAGTCGTAAATGGTGCAGGTGGCGACTGATTTACCGTTTTCTTTTCGACTTGTATGATTTGATGGGGATTCGATTTTGCGATCGCAACCAACCGATCTGCCTCTGCTTGCGAAGTTACCCGATCTGATTCCTGTACTGTATCGGTTTTAGTCGCTGCATCATCGGGTTCTGATGACTTTTCATCTTTCTTTTGGTTCCATTTTGCCCGATAAAAAGCTTTAAACCCTTCTACATACTCCACCCAAACTGACCAGTAATCTTGCGGGACAAACGTAATAATTTCCGTTTCTCTTTGGCACAGCAAATGCAGGGTAGCACTTTGCACCCTGCCCATAGATTTTGCCCCATTATTCAGCGCCCATACTAAATGCTTGCTGCCCTTATATCCCACTAATTTATCCAAACAATCTCTAGCACGTCCGGCGGCAATTAAATTTTGGTCGAGAGTTTTAGGATTGGCAAGCGCTGCCATTACAGCGGGTTTGCTAATCTCGTTATAAGTAATGCGAAAAGGTTGATTTAAGCGCAACTCTTGGGCTAAATGCCAACCGATGGTTTCCCCTTCCCTATCGGGGTCGGTGGCGATGTAAACTTCTGATACTTGCTGGACAACTTGCCTTAATTCCTTCAGAATAGAACGAGCGCGATCGCTTCTGGGAGAATAGCGACAGCGAATGCGATCGCCCTCTAAATCAAACCCTAAAGCATCTTCCCCATCATCAGCCAATTCTCGCACATGACCCATGCTAGCTTTAACAATCCAACCCGAACCCAAAATTTGGCCTAACTTTTTTAATTTACCAGGAGATTCGATTAGTAAGAGCTTTGTCATATTGCTGCCATTCCATTATTTAATATCGTAAGACACCTGCACCAATCCAGAGTCAAAACTTTGAACTTTTTTCAACTCCAGTTTTGTTTCCAAACTGGCATCTTTCACAATCAATGGAATCCCATCCCCTAAAATAATTGGGTGAATGGAAAGAATCAGCTCATCCAGCAAACCATCTTTGATAAAATAATGAATAATCTCTGCTCCTCCAACTAACCAAATATCACCACCTGACCGATCGCGCAGCTTGTCAATAAAGCTTTTTATATCTTCATCCACAAATTCCACATCGTCATTTTTACCTTGCATAGTCCTGGAGAAAACAAAAACTTTCTTCCCCTTGAAAGGATACTCCTCAAATTCAAGACTTTGACGATATGTCTTACCACCCACGATTACAGTATCAATAGAATCAAAAAACTCAGCATAACCGTAATCAGCATCAGTAAATAGCCAATCTACCTCACCTGATGTCCTGGCAATGTATCCATCAAGACTAGAAGCAATGAACAAGCGGATTTTTCGCATATTGCAATCCTTCAATCGCGATGCTACCTATCATATCTCTTCTTTGCTCTTTCCTCTGCGTCCTCTGCGTCCTCTGCGGTTAATTTAATTAACGTAAGTTGCTAGTTACAAATATTGTCGGTTTGATCCCCCCTAACCCCCCTTCATAAGGGGGGAACCGGATTCAAAGTCCCCCTTATCAAGGGGGATTTAGGGGGATCTAAAATGCTTGACCTCATAACTAGCAACTTGAGTTAATTAGCTTTTCAATACACTCCCGACTATCATTTTTAGGATTGTTTACTTTTGCACTTACCGCATACGCAGTCATCACATCCGAACGATAAGGTTGCAACAAAGATTTCACTGCTTCAGGTTTTTGCTTTATATCTAACCATTGTTCGTAATCTTTTGGGTCGAGAATCACTGGCATTCTGTCGTGAATGGGACGTAAAATATCGTTCGCTTCAGTTGTGATAATCGTACAAGAATTGATCTCCTCGCCTTCAGGACTTTTCCAATGTTCCCATAGTCCCGCAAAAGCAAATATTTTACCATCTTCCACCCGGAAATAATAAGGCTGCTTTTTGCCATTTTGCAGCTGCCATTCGTAAAAACCATCCGCTAGAATCAAACAACGCCGTTTCTTAAAAGCCGAACGAAACGATGGCTTTTCTTCAATTGTTTCCGCCCTAGCGTTAATCAATTTAGCGCCCATTTTGGGGTCTTTTGCCCAAGATGGAATTAAACCCCAGTACAATAATTTACACTCGCGATCGCTTTCCGGCGCATTGTTCAAAATTGTCGCTACTTCCTGAGTAGGTGAAATGTTGTAACGCGGCGACACTTCAGGCACTGAGGTAAGATTGAATGAATCTGCGATCGCTTGCGCCAATTGAGCAAAACTAAATCGTCCGCACATATTTTTATCCTCCCGATTTCGCCAAAATTTAAAATGCTAAATCAACCAAATATCCCATGTTAAAATTATACGATTTTTTGCCATCCGGTAACTGTTATAAAGTTCGCCTTTTATTAACCCAACTAGGTATTCCTTTTGAAAGAATAGACATCGATATTCTCAAAGCAGAAACCCGAACGCCGGAATTTTTCAGTAAAAATCCTAACGGGCGCGTTCCGGTTTTAGAAACAGAGTCAGGGCAATTCCTCGCCGAATCAAACGCTATCCTATTTTACCTCAGCGCCAATACAGACTTTTTCCCCAACAACCATTTTGAGCAGTCGCAAGTACTGCAATGGTTATTTTTTGAACAATATAGCCACGAGCCTTTTATTGCCACTTCCAGATATTGGATATCTATCTTAGGGAAGGCTGAAGAATACCGGGAAGCGCTCAACCAAAAACGCCAACCTGGATATGCAGCACTCGCCGTGATGGAACAGCATTTAACCCAGCATAATTTTTTCGTTGGCGAGCGATATACTATTGCCGATATTGGTTTATTTGCATATACCCACGTTGCCAATGAAGGGGAGTTTGATTTAAGCAGATTTCCGGCTATTAATGCTTGGATTAAACGAGTGCAAGCGCAACCCAGGCACATCAGTATTAAAGAGTTATAAAATTCGGTCTTGCTAATTGCTAATTGCTAATTGCTAATGTAAAATTTTGGCTGACATTAGGCATTAGCCGCGAGATAACTAGCAACTTGGGCGATTAGCAAGAATGCGATCGCAATTCGCGGTACGCTTGTATTGCCTTTGAATTCAGTCAGTTTCACACTTTCGCCTTCGATGACCAATCTTCCATTAGACAGTGTAAAAACAGCTACCGCCAGCATGACGCAATCGGTAGAATCCCCAAGCTGGTCTAACTTACTGCAACAGCTACTAGATAAAGAATCCCTTTCCTGCGAGCAAGCGTCAGAGCTAATGCAAGGATGGTTAAATGAAGCAATTCCTAGAGAGCTATCAGGGGCAATTTTAGCCGCAATCCAAGCCAAAGGCGTTTCAGCCGCGGAATTAACCGGCATGGCTAAAGTTTTGCAAGCTCAATCTGTAGCAGGGACACAAAGCAATTCCAGCCCCACAATTGATACTTGCGGTACTGGTGGGGATGGAGCTTCAACATTTAACATTTCGACTGCGGTGGCTTTTGTAGCGGCAACGGCGGGTATTCCCGTCGCCAAGCACGGTAACCGATCTGCGTCTAGCCGGGTAGGTTCGGCGGATGTATTGGAAGCACTCGGAGTGAATTTGAGCGCACCTGGTGAGAAAGTACAAGCAGCATTAAAGGAAGTAGGAATTACATTTTTGTTTGCTCCTGGATGGCATCCAGCGCTGAAGGTAGTAGCACCATTACGGCGCACTTTGAAGGTGCGAACGGTGTTTAATTTATTGGGGCCATTGGTCAATCCCTTGCGCCCCACAGGACAGATCATAGGCGTATGCGATCCAAACTTACTATTAACTATTGCCCATGCTTTGCGCCAACTGGGAACGCAACAAGCGATCGTTTTGCACGGTAGAGAAAAGTTAGATGAAGCAGGATTGGCAGATTTAACAGATTTGGCTGTAATGTCAAAAGGTGAAGTACAAATATCTTCCCTCAATCCTCAAGAATTGGGTTTAAATTTGGCACCAACCGAGGCGCTGCGAGGCGGAGACGTAGTGGACAATGCCGCAATTTTGCGAAATGTCTTGCAAGGAAAAGCGACTCAGGCACAACTCGATGCAGTAGCTTTAAATGCATCGTTAGCATTTCAGGTAGGCGAATTAATCCCGATGGGAAATCACCCACAGGGCATTGCTCGCGCCAAAGACATTTTGCAAAGCGGGGAAGCTTGGTCGAAGTTGCAACAATTGGTTGAGTTTCTGAAGAGCTAATTGGTAATTGGTAATTGGTAATTGGTAATTGGCTTGAGTATAATTACTTACATCTTGCAAATATCTCAACTTGAAAGCTTAGAGTTTTCGTCAAGAAACAAGGGTTTCCAGGCTGGTTGATAATGGTGTAAGAGCTGAGATTACCTATTACCTATTACCTATTACCTATTACCTATTACCTATTACCTATTACCTATTACCTATTACCGAACGTGAAATTCGATTACATCCCTTCTAATGGTGATATCGTAACTGGCAAAGAAGTCTTGTCCGAGCAATCCTACATCTAGTTGGGGAGCGATCGCAACCGGCACATCTGTCATTACTGCACCATCTACGGCAATCGAATCCACAAACCCGACATCAAATGCGGCGGCTTTATTACTCGGCGTCTTGGCTAAAATCTTGCCTACTGGTTTCACCCCCAAGGCGGCTGCCATTCTTGAGGTAATTACTACCCCGCTGGCTCCAGTATCCAAAATCATCGGATATTTTTGTCCGTTGTTAAACGTCACCTCAATCACCGGCGTACCACCCAACCGCCCAATAATCGGGGCGCGAAATACCCTGGGAATTGCGCTTTGGACTTGACTTTTTACCGGATTTGGGTTATAAGCTACCACTGGTTCGCTGGGCGGATTGGCTTTGCGGTTAGCAGCAGCGAGATTTTTTTGATACTCTGCCAGTTTGGTTTTGGCGTTCTTCTGGTGCTGACTGGAAGCGGGCACGGCTTTGAGTAACTTAATCGCTTCAGTCCAACGACTGCTGACGATTTTCCAATCATCTGAAGAGGAGGCGGCTTGACTGAGACTGGCGGCGCTAGCGGCTTTATCTAGCGCTAGTTCGTAAGTATCGATGGCGCTGCTGGGGACGTTGTTTTTAGCTTGGATGAGTTGCTTTTGGGCTTTTGGAGTGCTTTTCGGGGCAGCAGCGATCGCAGATGGTTGGGTTTTGCTGTTAGAGTTACTTTTTGGCTGTTCGTTGCTGCAAGCAACGCTCGTAAGTGCGATCGCCACTGATACTAAAACTAGAACAGAACTCTGACGCGAAAGCTTTTCCATAACGGTAGACGGAGTAATTAGTTTTAAAGTTTTTTTTAGAGTTTTCCCACAAGGATCGCTTATTTAAAGCTATCAGCAAAATATTGAGTCCGTCACTAACGAACAAATGCGATCGCATCTCCATACTTAAGTAAGGTTTCATTATTTCCCCCGATGCCCTCGTGTGATAATGGCATAGATCAAGATCGAAAAAGAGTAATTGAAAGTATGCCCCTTTTTGATGCTCATCCGGCACTGCTAGTGATGGCAGATGGCACGGCTTATCGGGGCTGGTCGTTTGGCGCGCCCGGAACTACGATTGGGGAAGTCGTGTTTAACACCGGCATGACCGGATATCAGGAAGTATTGACCGATCCCAGCTACTGCGGTCAGATAGTATTGTTTACCTATCCAGAATTAGGCAATACTGGAGTTAACCTCGAGGACGAAGAATCAGAACGGCCTCAAGTACGGGGTGCGATCGCGCGCAATATCTGTCCTCGCCCCAGCAATTGGCGCTCGACTCAATCCCTACCCGACTACCTCAAACAGCACCAAATCCCAGGGATTTACGGCATCGATACCCGCGCCCTCACCCGCAAAATTCGTCAATACGGCGCGATGAATGGCGGAATTTCCACGGAAATTCTCGACCCAGTAGAATTGCTTGCCTTAGTTCAAGCAGCTCCCAGTATGGCAGGCTTAAACTTAGTCCGGGAAGTAACAACGCAACAGATCTACGAGTGGTCTGAACCTACCACAACGGTATGGGAATTCAACCCGGAAGCCAAACCAGCAAACGGCGAAACCCTCACCGTCGTCGCCCTGGACTTTGGCGTCAAGCGCAATATCCTGCGGCGGTTAGCCAGTTACGGTTGTCGCGTCGTAGTCGTCCCCGCCCATACACCGCCAGAGGAAATCCTCAAATATAATCCCGATGGTATCTTTCTCTCTAACGGCCCTGGAGATCCATCTGCGGTTACCGAAGGAATCGAAACCACCAAAGCCTTGCTGCAAAGCCAAAAACCCGTATTTGGCATCTGCATGGGACACCAGATACTCGGCTTGTCGCTCGGTGCCGATACTTACAAGCTAAAATTCGGTCATCGCGGCTTAAATCAACCTGCCGGTTTGCAAACCAAAGTTGAGATTACCAGCCAAAACCACAGTTTTGCGATCGATCCGGATAGCTTACCCGATGCAGATGTGGAAATTACCCATCTCAACTTAAACGATCGCACCGTCGCAGGCTTGCGTCACAAATCCCTACCCCTGTTTTCCGTACAGTATCACCCAGAAGCCAGCCCCGGCCCCCACGACGCCGACTACCTGTTCGAGCGTTTCGTTCAAACCATGCGGGAAGCCAAAAACTGAGCTGAGGGAGCTGAGGGAGCTGAGGGAGCTTTTGAAGCTGAGGGAGCTGAGGGAGCTGAGGGAGCTGAGGGAGCTTTTGAAGCTGAGGGAGAAATTACTTTCTAGTTCAAGATTCCTACTTGTCTCCCTTGTCTTCCCAAATCCCCCTTTTCCCCCTTTTTCCCCCCTTTCCCCCTTTCCCCAATTCCTAAAATGATCCTTTTGTTAGATGGACAAGAAGGTAGAAAGCTTATATACTGAGAGCCTTGACCGTAAGCACGATGTAGTTAGGAGGGTATTATTCCTGAGCAACTAACCTTGACAGTTAGCCTCAGAGGCACGCGGGAAGTCAAGGAAAAATACCAGTTATTTCGCCTGACAGGCTTATTAGACGCTTTTTCTGAGCCGACTTTCCGGAAGGTAATTGGCAATTGTATCGACGAAGGGCCAAAGCACGTTGTTTTGGATCTATCTAAGATCGACTTTGTCGATAGCTCTGGATTGGGCGCTCTGGTGCAGCTAGCCAAGCAGGCTAAAAATGCGGAGGGAGGTCTGCAAATAGTGACCAATGCCCGCGTAACGCAGACTGTCAAGCTCGTCCGCTTGGAAAAGTTTCTATCTTTGCAGCCTTCAGTGGAAGCTGCTGTAGGAACAATACAGTAATCTGCTCCCCCGCTATCCTTATCATGAATCTAGATCATGAGTCTAGTGGGGGCGATCGCTGTTGATATGGCAAATGTTAAAAGCTACTCACCCATTTTGGGTTAAATCTAACAACGCTTGTTCACTCCGCCGCTCACAGAAGTTTGCTCGGCAACGCAAATTCCACAACTGTCCCCCCTAGCATTAGCTTATTTGGGGGATGCAGTTTACGAGCTTTACATCCGCAGCCGTTATCTTTGGCCCCCCAAGCGATCGCAAGACTATCACAATCAAGTGGTCGCACAGGTAAGGGCAGAAACTCAGGCTAAACATCTGCGAAGTCTTATCCCCTACTTCACCCCCGCCGAACTGGAAATACTGAGACGGGGGCGCAACGCTGCGACTTCTGGTCCTAAGCGAGTAGAGCGGGAAATATATCAACACGCGACAAGCTTAGAAACCTTAATCGGTTACTTGTACATTACCGATCCCCAACGATTGAATCAGCTATTGGCAAAACTGGAGCTGGATCGCAAACCAGAGGAATAGCCTTAAATCATTCTCAAGATTGCTGGAATTCTCTACCAAGTCGAATAAAGTAAAAAACCGTAGGGTTGATAAGCAACCCCAATACTCTCATGATTAATAAAGACCGTAATGCTAATGCTAAGGGCAGGCCAAAACCAGGTAAGCCCTTCAAATCGAACGGCAAGCGCCGCATTGTCTCCCCCACCGGAACTGCCGCCCCTAGTACCCGTCCGCCTGTTGTTAAACCTGCGATTAAGCAGAGTAAGCCGATTAAAACCACTAGCGCTGGTGAAGAAGTTAAACCTGCTGTTAAGCAGAGTAAGCCGATTGAAACCACTAGCGCCGGTGAAGAAACAGATTTAATCTATGGTCGCCACACGGTTTTGTCAGCCTTGGAAAATGGGCGAAATCTCAACCGCCTTTGGATTTTATCCCAATTGCGTTACGATCCCCGCTTTCATACATTATTACTCCAAGCTAAAGCTAATGGCACGGTAATTGACGAAGTCGATCCCAAACGCTTAGATCAAGTCACTCACCGAGCCAATCACCAAGGCGTAGCGGCTCAAATTGCACCCTATGAATATATAGAACTGGCGGATTTGATTGCACAAGCAAAATCCGCTTCCGAACACCCGGTGATAGTGGTCATCGATAGCATTACCGATCCCCACAATCTGGGTGCGATTATTCGCACGGCTGAAGCCTTGGGAGCGCAAGGAATGGCAATCCCGCAAAGACGCGCGGTTGGGATCACATCCACCGTAATGAAAGTTGCTTCTGGAGCTTTAGAAAGTTTTCCAGTGGCGAGGGTTGTCAATCTCAGAGAAGCTCTGGAAGAATTAAAAGCGGCTGGTTTTTGGATATATGGTTTAGCCGTCAATGGCAGTCAACCAATACACGGCGCTCGGTTAGAGGGTGCAACGGTTCTGGTGATTGGCTCTGAAGGTGAAGGTTTGAGTCTGCTCACACAACGCTGCTGCGATTTTTTGATTTCGATTCCGCTGCAAGGCAAAACACCCAGTCTTAATGCCTCGGTAGCAGCTGGAATGGCTTTGTATGAGCTGTTTCGCCAGCGATGGTCAAATACGTTACAGCTGGAAAGGGTGACAAAGAAAGAAGGTGAAGGCGAAATACAATACTTGGAAAAAAGAAGAGGAACAGAGTATAAAGAAAAGTAACAAAAAGGCAGAAATCGCTTTGCATCGCTAAACACAAGTAGAAGCCATGAAAGAACAGTTGACCAACATGCTAGAGTTCTTGGGTTTGGCTTGGTGGGTCGAAATTATAACGCAGAACCCCAGCTGTACCTATTATTTCGGCCCATTTATCAGCTATGAAGAAGCTGCCGAGGCTCAGGATGGCTACATCGAAGACTTGCAAGGGGAAGGGGCGCAAGGTATTTCAGTGGCGATTAAGCGCTGCAAGCCAAACGAACTGACGATCTTTGATGAAATGGGGGAGATGATTGATACTCAAGCATCGCCAGCATATGGGTAAAGGAATTTAAGATTTAAGATTTAAGATTTAAGATTTGAGATTTGAGATTTAAGATTTAAAGCCCGATCTGAAATCTGCAATCTAAAATCTAAAATTCTTTGATCTGATGATGTCGATCGATCCACCGATCGATATCTTTGATTACCAGATCGGGGATTTCCCAGGGGAATAGGTGGGCGGTGTTGGGATAGCACCGCGATTCGCAGTTTTTTAGGTGGCGGGCGGTTTCCAGACTGGACTCAGGAGTGATGTGGCGATCGCACGCGCCAGCAAGTACTAAGCTAGGACATTGTATTTGAGATAAATCTTCCAGGCGATTGTATCCTGCCCTCAAGGCTACCGATAGCGCCCGCGTCGCCGCGTTTGAAGTTTGCAGGTAGGCAGACATGGCTTCTTGGGCGAGAAAGCGGTAGGCGGTGGGGGTATGCTGTTGGATGAGGTAGCGGTAGAGCGATCGCTTCCCCAATGTCTCGATATTCCACTTCCAGCCCGGTTGAACTTGATTCACAATTGAAGCCAACCCAGTATATAAATTATCCTGCCAACTAATCGGCGGATGGTTGCCCCAAGGGCGGGCAGCGGTGGCGATTAAAATTAATCCTTTAACTCGTTCTGGGTGTCGCAGCGCCAATTCGAGGGCGAGAATTCCCCCCAGCGACCAACCCAATAGCATAAATTTTTCAATTTTATAGCGGTCTAGAAGGTCTTCTAAGTCGTTTAAATGGTCTTCCATGTCAAAATTGACCTTGACGCGACTTTGACCGTATCCACGCAGATCAGGGGCGAGGGTTAGAAAGCGTTTAGAGAGGTGATTGGTAAAAACGGACATACTGCTACCCGATCCGGGATGACCGTGCAAGCAGAGAATGGGAAAGCCGTTTCCTTGGATGTATGTGTTGAGGTGCATGGGTGATGCGATCGCTTTTATTAATCAGCTTGAAAAATATTTTTCACCTATAAACCAAAAAGAATGCGTAGTCTATCTTCTACTTCATTCATAGTTGTTGAAGACACAGGATTGAGATCTACTAGCCATATATCGCCCTTTGATGGCTGTACTAATGTCATAGCAAACCATCAGCTAAAGTGACATCCCACGCTTGCCTTTCTTCCATTTCAATAGCCCATTCTTCTGGGTTATTGCGTAAAGCTGCGTAGGCTTGATTAGCTGCTTCTAAAAACTTTTGTCTTCGGTATTGTTCAATAGCTTGATCGAGAAGCGCTTCGATTGATTCTCCTGAGCGTGCAGCTATTTGTTGCAGAGTATTATAAGATGTGCTGCTGATTTTTATGGTATAACTTTGCATGAGACTACATTTTTTATCCAAAAAGCACAGTTCAATTATACCAGTTAGCTGCCGCTCTTGGTTGGAGCGCGATCGCGCTACCTAAATTATGCGATCGCGCCCTGAGATTAATCGGTTAAAATTCCGGTTAAGTTTAATACGAATTCCGGTAGGATATTTTCTCCCGAAAGGGTAGCAGGTTGGTTGAGAATTTCTATAGGTTGATTGGGGCGATAAATTTCTACTGTTTGAGTTGCGGGAGCGATGAGCCAACCTAACTGCAAACCATTTGCTAGATATTCTTGCATTTTTTCGCGAATATCTTCTACTTCATCGCTGGGAGAAGCTAGTTCAACCACAAAATCTGGACAAAGGGGAACAAATTTTTGGCGTTGTTCTGAAGTTAATGCTTGCCAACGATCTAATCTTACCCAAGCCGCATCAGGAGAACGAATCGCACCGTTGGGAAGTCTAAAACCTGTGGAAGAGTCAAAAGCAACGCCTAAATTGCTCTCATCGCTCCAATTTTCCAATCGAGCGCTTAATTTAATGTTACGTCTTCCTGTATCACCGCCAGTGAGAGCCATAATAACTAAATCTCCTTTTGCAGTTCGCTCTAATTTTAAATCTTGATTTGCTTGACAAATTTTCTCGAACTGCTCGTCGGTTAGTTCAAGGCTTGGATGAAGGTCTAGAGTAACTACCATAAAAGCATTATTCTCATTAATTTGATAATATCTTATTTTAGCGTTTCTGATTGGCGCCAAAAAACCGGGTTTCTGTAAAAATAATTGATGGTAATGCAAGATCTAGGCAGAAACCCGGTTTTTGAGATTTGGAAATGAGCGATCGCATCCGATATTTTACATGCGATCGCCCTAATTTTCCCTGGCAATTCGGTTTAATTACTATCTCGCATTCCTGGGAGAACCAAAAACTTGCACCCAGTAATGGCGATATTCTGTATTAGGAGCAGCAACGTAACCAAAGCCAATTTCTGTGAAACTAGGATTGAGGATATTGCGGCGGTGTCCGGGGCTGTTCATCCATTGTTGAATAGTTGCGGCTGGTGTAGCGCCTCCAGCAGCAATGTTTTCGCCGACGGTAGAGTAGGAATAACCCACTTTTTTCACTCGGTCTACCATCGTAGAACCATTTGAACCTGTATGGCTAAAAATGTTATTTCTTGCCATATCTTGGGCGTGAGATTGGGCGGCTTGTCCTAATTTAGACGATAGTCTTAAAGGTTGTAAACCGGCGCGGCGACGTTGTTCGTTGGTGAGTTGTAATAATTGGGCATCGAAGCGACTTTGGGCTAAGATTGCGGGTTGATTCGGTTGTGGCGGTGCGACGTTTGTGGTTTGGGTGGGGGGAGTGGCAATTGTTTTAACTGCGAATAAGGAACCGATGAAGGTAACCGCCCCAAATATAATTCGATTCATGGATGGCCTCGTAATATTGTTGATAATAGTTTATTCAATATTAGGTTTAAAGATTCCGGAGATCGTGCTTGACTTAGAAACCGGGTTTTTTAGGAGCTTGGAATAACTGCTTATAAAGTTGCGATCGCATTAATAAAATCATGGCAAATTCGGATTGAGATTGTTCTGATAAAGATCGGATTTGGGATGGTGGGCGATCGCATGAGGTTGCACAATCGGTTCGCGATTGTGGTAAAGTTATACAATTTGCTAGTTGATCCACATCAACCAATGAAATATTGTTTTCTACAATTTTGGTTGGCTCTAAGTAGCTTACTGCTGAGTCTGTTAGACAGCAACTATGCGGTAGCGCAAATTGTCCCTGATGCGACGCTACCTAATAATTCTATATCTCCTCGTTGAGGGGAGCGATCGCATACCCCACATCATCAGGCTGCGTAGGCAGCCTTAGTTTGTATAGCCGCGACTTTAGTCGTATGGCTATTATCTTCTACAGCCAATCTGACGCGCGATCGCTGGTGGCAAACTTCCCCCGGTTGCCATCTTACTCCTCGTTGAGGGGAGCGATCGCATACCCCACATCATCAGGCTGCGTAGGCAGATTGAGATCTTGCACCAATATCATAGCCCGCCAGGGAATAAATTCCCTGGCTGATAGCGAAAGTCCGTTAAAACGGACTGGTTTGATCGCATTTAGTCGGTTTTAACCGACTTCCGCTATTAGCCCGGAAATTGATTTCCGGGCGGGCTATGATACTGAAGCAAGATCTGAAAAGACTTAGTTTCTCAAAAGACTTAGTTTGTATAGCCGCGACTTTAGTCGTCATGCTACTGACACGGGATGCCAGTGACCACCGTATACTGGATCGAGTCGGGACTTATATAGATCGAAACCAGGTCTTGAGGTGACTGCATGGCATCCATCCGCGAGTTGCACAAACAACTCATCAAAAAAGAACGCTCTGCTGTAGAGATAACCAAAGAAGCCTTAGAACGCATTGAGGCGGTAGAACCTAAAGTACGCAGCTTTCTGTGCGTTACAGCAGATCGCGCCTTAGAACAGGCTAAAGCGGTGGATGCTAAAATCGCCGCTGGGGAAGAAATTGGCCTGTTGGCGGGGATTCCCATTGCCGTTAAGGATAATATGTGTACCAAGGGCATCCCCACTACCTGTGCATCGAAGATTTTAGAAGGGTTTATCCCGCCTTACGAATCCACCGTGACGCAAAAACTGCTCGACGCGGGGGCGGTAATCGTCGGCAAGGCTAACATGGACGAGTTCGCGATGGGCAGTTCGACAGAAACTTCTGCCTATCAGCTTACTGCCAACCCTTGGGACTTAGAACGAGTACCGGGGGGTTCTTCTGGCGGGTCGGCGGCGGCGGTATCGGCGAATGAATGCGTGGTATCCTTGGGTTCGGATACGGGGGGTTCGATTCGCCTGCCAGCTTCTTTCTGCGGCGTTGTGGGATTGAAACCTACCTATGGATTGGTTTCCCGTTTCGGACTCGTGGCGTATGGTTCATCCTTGGATCAAATTGGGCCATTTGGTCGTAGCGTAGAAGATGCGGCAATATTATTGGGAGCGATCGCAGGTTACGATCCAAAAGACTCCACCAGTCTCAACGTCCAAATACCCGATTACGCCAAAGCACTAAAACCGAGTCTCAAACCCAGAGGCTTTCTCAGAATTGGCATAATTAAAGAAACATTCGGCGAAGGTTTAGATCCCGTAGTCGAAAAAGCAGTCACCAAAGCGATCGAACAACTGCAACAATTAGGCGCAGAAATCCACGTGATTTCTTGTCCTAGATTCCGTTACGGCTTACCTGCCTATTACATCATCGCCCCTTCGGAAGCTTCGGCAAATCTAGCCAGATACGACGGGGTAAAATATGGTTTCCGCAGCAACGATCCTGACAATTTAATGACGATGTATACCAAAACTCGCGCCGCTGGTTTTGGTACTGAAGTCAAGCGTCGGATCATGTTAGGAACCTATACATTATCGGCAGGTTATTACGACGCCTACTATTTGAAAGCGCAAAAAGTCCGGACTTTAATTAAACAAGACTTCGATCGCGCCTTTGAACAAGTAGACATTTTAGTTTGTCCCACCGCACCAACCACGGCGTTTAAAGCAGGCGAAAAAACCGCCGATCCTTTAAGCATGTATCTGTCCGACTTGATGACAATTCCGGTAAATCTAGCTGGATTGCCCGGTTTAAGCATACCCTGCGGCTTCGACGAGCAAGGATTGCCAATTGGCTTACAAATGATTGGTAAACTATTGCGCGAAGACTTGTTATTAGAAGTCGCCTACGCCTACGAACAAGCCACCCCGTGGCACCTACGCGCACCAAACTTAGGGTAATTGGTACTGGGTAATAGGTAATAGCAAACAAAACCAATTACCCATTACCTTTCAGTGGAAAGTGGACAGTGGGTAACGCTCGAAAAAAAACTGGGTTTAGAACAAGCTTCTTCTGGGACATTTGACAAACCATCAACCATCAACTATCAACCATCAACCATCAACCATCAACCATCAACTATCAACTATCAACTATCAACTATCAACTATGTCCTTCGTCGGTTTACACATTCACAGCGACTATAGCCTGCTTGATGGAGCGAGTCAGTTACCGGACTTGGTAGATCGAGCGGTAGAATTGGGAATGAATGCGATCGCTCTCACCGATCACGGTGTCATGTACGGCGCGATTGAGTTACTTAAAGTCTGCCGCAATAAAGGCGTCAAGCCAATTATCGGCAATGAAATGTATATCATCAACGGGGACATCGAAAAACAAGAACGTCGTCCCCGCTATCACCAAGTTGTCTTAGCCAAAAACAACCAAGGCTATAAAAATTTAGTTAAACTAACCACCATTTCCAACCTCAAAGGCGTGCAAGGAAAAGGAATATTTTCCCGTCCTTGCATCAATAAAGACTTATTAAAAGAATACCGGGAAGGACTGATTGTTACCAGCGCTTGTTTGGGGGGAGAAGTTCCCCAAGCGATTATGCAAGGTAAATTAGAAGCAGCGCGTAAAGTTGCTCAGTGGTATAAAGAAGTCTTTGGCGATGATTATTATTTAGAAATTCAAGACCACGGTTTGCAAGAAGAGCGCGTAGTTAACGTAGAAATTGCCAGAATTGCGCGCGAACTCGATATTAAAATAGTCGCGACGAACGATTCCCACTTTGTCTCTTGCAACGATGTCGAGGCGCACGATGCGCTTTTATGCATTCAAACCAAACAATTAGTAATAGAAGATAAACGCCTGAGATATACCGGAACCGAATATTTAAAATCAGCCGAAGAAATGCGAAAACTGTTCCGCGACCATTTAGAAGATGATGTCATAGAACAAGCGATCGCTAACACCGTAGAAGTAGCAGAAAAAGTCCAACGCTACGATATCATGGGCGAACCTCGCCTTCCAGACTACCCCGTTCCTTCCGGACATACCGCCGATACCTACGTCGAAGAAAAAGCCTGGGAAGGACTGCTAGAACGCCTCAAATGCAAATCCCGCGCCGAAGTCGATCCGGTTTACAAAGAAAGGCTGGAATATGAGTTAAAAATGCTCCAGCAAATGGGATTTTCTACTTACTTTTTAGTCGTTTGGGATTATATCAAATTTGCCAGAGATAACGGAATTCCCGTTGGGCCAGGACGAGGTAGTGCGGCGGGTTCTCTAGTTGCTTATGCCCTCAGAATTACTAATATAGATCCAGTTCACCACGGATTATTATTTGAACGGTTTCTGAATCCAGAAAGAAAATCGATGCCGGATATTGATACAGATTTCTGCATCGAAAAACGAGATAAAGTCATCGAATACGTTACCAAAAAATACGGCGAAGATAGAGTAGCGCAAATTATTACCTTTAACCGCATGACCTCCAAAGCAGTCTTGAAAGACGTTGCCAGAACATTAGGAGTGAGTTATGCAGATAGCGATCGCATGGCAAAATTAATTCCTGTATCTAGGGGCAAGCCTGCTAAACTTAAGGAAATGATCTCGGAGCATTCCCCAGAACCAAAGTTTAAACAAGCATACGAAAACGATACAGTTACAATCCAAAACGACCGTAAAGAAGCAATCGGAGAAATTACCGTGCGTCGCTGGGTGGATATGGCAATGCGAATTGAAGGCACCAATAAAACCTATGGCGTACACGCTGCTGGTATAGTTATTTCTTCCTCTCCTTTAGATGAAATAGTGCCATTACAGAAAAATAATGAAGGTGCAGTAATTACCCAGTATTTCATGGAAGACGTGGAATCAATGGGACTGTTAAAAATGGACTTTTTGGGGTTAAAAAACCTCACAATTATCGAAAAAGCTATCGATTTAATTAAAAAGAATAGAAACGAAATCATTCACCCGGACGCGATTACAGAAGAAGAAAGATACGGTCAAAAAATCCTAGCCAAAGGTACTGAGAAAAAGCTACCAAAACAGGTCAAAAAGACATTTGACATTATCGAGAAAGGCGATCTAGAAGGCATATTTCAAATCGAATCTTCTGGAATGCGCGATATCGTGCAAAGATTAAAGCCATCGAACATAGAAGATCTTTCCTCTATTTTAGCCCTTTATCGACCAGGGCCATTAGATGCAGGGCTGATTCCCCAATTCATCGACCGCAAACATGGAAGAGAAAAAGTAGTATACGAACATCCACTACTGGAACCAATTTTGCAAGAGACTTATGGAACGCTTTGCTTTCAAGAGCAAATCATGAAAATGGCTCAAGATTTGGCAGGTTATTCCTTGGGGCAAGCTGACTTATTAAGGAGGGCAATGGGGAAGAAGAAGTCCGAGGAAATGCAGAAGCAAAAAGAAACATTTATTGATGGCGCTACGCGGAATGGAGTTAGTAAAAAAATAGCAGAACACTTATTTAATCAAATGCTGGATTTTGCGGCTTATTGCTTCAATAAATCCCATTCAATGGCTTATGCTTATGTTACTTATCAAACCGCATTTTTAAAAGCAAATTATAGCACGGAATACATGGCGGCGCTGTTAACGGCTAATAGCGGCGATCGCGAGAAAGTGAAAAAATATATTGATGGCTGTCAGAAACTGAAGATTGAGGTAGAACCGCCCGATATTAATCGATCTGACGTAGACTTTACGCCGCAAGGAAATAGTATTTTATTTGGACTATCGGCGATCCAGAATGTGGGGGAAAATGCGATCGCATCCATCCTCAGCGCCCGCAAAGAAGGCGGCGCCTTCAAGAGTCTAGCAGATCTGTGCGATCGCATCGATCTCCGTACCGTCAATCGCCGCGTGTTGGAAGCTTTAATCAAATGCGGCGCTTTCGATAGCATCGAAAACAACCGCAACCAATTAATCCACGATCTAGACCCGATCATCAGCTGGGCGGAAGACCGCGCCAAAGATAAAGCAGTTGGTCAAGGCAATTTATTCGACCTCTTGAGAGGTTTCACAACGGCTTCTGATAGCAATCAAGGTTACGATTCTGCCCCCAAACACGCACCCGTACCCGATTTTCCCAGCCGCGAAAAATTGCAAATGGAAAAAGAACTGCTGGGTTTTTACGTATCAGAACATCCGCTGAAATCTGCCAGTAAAGCAGCACAGATACTCGATTTAACTCCGATTAGTATTAGTCAATTAGAGGAGCAAAATAATAATACAAAAGTCAAGGCGATTGCGATGATAACAGGTATCAAAAACGTGATGACCAAAAACCGCAAACCAATGGCAATCTTGCAAATTGAAGATGTCAGCGGACAAGCGGAAGCCGTTGTTTTCCCCAAAACTTACGAATTAATTAGCTTTTATCTAATTGATGATGCCCGTTTAATCCTGTCGGGGAAAGTCGATAAACAAGACGAACGTACCCAACTGATAGTTGACGACGCCTACCCCTTAGAAAAGCTTCAAATGGTCATGGTGAAACTCGCACCCCAAGGAGTTAACCCCAATGACTTGAGTACCTTACGCAGCATTTTGCAAGAACATAGAAACAGGGAAGAAAAAGCAAAAGTTCCCGTGGTTGCGATTGTATCAAACAGAAATCGCCGGGAATTGTTGCGTCTAGATCCCAAAGATTGGGTGCAAGATGCTCAAGCAGTTGTCAATGCACTCAAAAACGCTGGATTTGATGCCGATACCAAGCACTTAGTGAGCGCTTAATTATGCTAGGGACTAGGGACTCAAATCAAAGATTTCGATATCTAGCTGGCGATTAGCAATTAGCAATATTTGCGATCGCATCAAGCACAACCTACTTTTCCCAGATCTTAATCGTATTATCGAAACTGCCGCTCACAATAGTCAGCCCATCTGGAGTAATTGCCACAGAACTAATCTGATTAGTATGTCCAGAAAGCGAGTGCAGCAATTCGCCACTGGCGATACTCCAGAGCTTGATTGTCTTGTCGCTGCTACCAGAAACCAGCATCTTGCCATCGCTACTGATAGCAATCGAATTCACCGATTCTGTATGTTCTGAAAGCGTGCGGATTAAATCTCCCGAACTCGCATCCCACAATTTAATTGTTTTGTCTTTACTGCCGCTGGCAACTATTTTCCCATCTGGGCTAATAGCAACAGAATTAACTAAATTAAAATGCCCGCTGAGAGTGCGAAGCAATTTGCCATTATCCATCGCCCACAACTTGATTTGATTGTCAAGACCGCCGCTGGCTAAAAACTGCCCGTCGGGACTAATGGCGACAGATTTAATCATGCCTGCCGGACTCAACAGCGTACCCCGCAACGTCCCGTTAGTCAGCTTCCACAATTTAATCGTCCTGTCCTTGCTACCGCTGGCGAGAGTTAACCCATCAGCACTGATCGCCACCGAGCTTACATCTCTGCCATGATCGGTTAAGGTGCGAAGCGTATTTCCGGTAAACAGATTCCAAATCTTAATCGTTCTGTCATCGCCGCCGCTGACCAGAAGTTGCCCGTTGGGACTAATTGCCAGGGTGTTGATCGCCTTGGAATGCCCGGTGAGGGTTTGCGTTAGTTCTCCCGTTTGGAGATGCCAAATTTTAATCTTGTCGTCCAGACTACCGCTAGCAATCGTTTGTCCGTTGGGACTGATAGCGATCGCCGTCACCCAGGAAGAATGTCCGCTGAGAGTATTGACGCATCCCCAACTGCCAGTTCTAGCATTAGAAGCCGCTCTAGTCAAAGGCGGTCTGGAAAGGGGAGGTTTGGAAATCGGCTGTTTGGCGGCAGGTGGGGGGTCAGACAGGGGTACTTTTGGCAGCGGCAGTCTAGAACGCGGTGGTTGAGAGACTGGCGAAGGAGGAACCGTAGCTGGTTTTGCTGCTGTCTTGCTGGCTGTAGGGGCAGCCAAGGATTGACCGCCTACTTCCCTGAGTATTTCATCCGCAGACTGGTAGCGTTCGCTCACCAAGTCTTTCAGCATTTTCTCCAAAATTTGCGTTAGGCGATCGCTTAAAGTTATGCCTTTTTTAAGCAAAAACTCGTGCCAGATCCAACGCCCTTGCAACGGATTGTACAACTCTTCCGGCTTAATTCCCGTCAGCAAGTGAATGCAAGTTGCACCCAAACTGTAGATATCGCTTGCCGGATACACTTGACCGCTTCGCAGTTGTTCTAAAGGTGCATACCCTTCCGTACCGATTCTGGTTCCAGGTTGAATTTGAGTCGTATCTCTCAACTGCTTGGCGATGCCAAAATCTATCAGCACCAACCTGCCATCAATCTGACGCCGAATGATATTCGCAGGCGTAATATCGCGATGAACGATTTGTCGCTCGTGGATAAACTTCAAAACCGGCAGGATATCTGCCAACACCTGCCGGATTTTTTGTTCGCTAAAAGTTCCCTGCCGGTGCAACTCCTGAAACAAAGTTTGCCCTTCAATGAACTGCTGCACCAGGTATAAGTATTTATCCTGCTCAAAGTAAGCCAGTAGCGTTGGAATTTGGGGATGTTCTCCCAATTCGTGTAGTCTGACTGCCTCTTGGTTAAACAGTCGGATTGCCTTGTCTAAGGAATTAGTTCCTTGGATTTGGGGGGAAAATTGTTTAATTACGCAAGGAGTTTTCAGCCTATCTTCATCTACCGCAAGATAGGTTCTGGCAAATCCTCCCTGACCGAGAGGACGGATTGGGCGATAGTGACCCCTCAGTAGCGGCACTAATTTGGCGCCGCAGCTTTTGCAAAACGGTTCGTTTTCTGGATTGAGAGGCTGCTGGCAATTGGGATTTAAGCAACAGATCATAGTGACAAGGAACCCGAAGGACTTGTATTTTATTGTGCCCTTTATCAAACTTGACGAGTGAGTCAGTACAAGACGTTAAAACCCACCCCCGAATTGGAGAAAAGTTAAAGACCGAGGAGCTGGCTTTTAGGCTAGGATAGCAGACCTCCTCGCGATCGCAGGATGGCACTAGGGTTTCCTGACCAATCAGGATATTAAAACTGTGAAGTCTTAAACTTGCCTATATTTTTACGTCAGGGAGTGTCAAACGGGTATGCTATCTGTTCGCCGCCCAATCAGACCTTTTCTTGGGGTGATTCTGCTGGGGAAACCCACTCGCATCGCGATCTTTCGATTACTGCCTGCCTAAAACCTAGCACCACCAAGATGTTCGATAGCGTCAAGAAGAACTCTGCCCCACCGTGCAACCAATCAACATTCGCGAGAGATTCCCTGTAAACAATCTTCGCATAAATCCCCGCCGGAATGGTGACACCGACAAAAACTAATGTCATGTAAAACCCAATTAGCGCCAAACGTGGTGCTTGTTTGGAACGAGTGAGAAACCACAAAAAACCCAGGTAAGGAAACAGGGATAGGGCAAACAGAGTATCTTTTGATATCATCATTATTTTGCTTGGTCTTGACCAGATTGCGCCTTATTACCCGACTGAGCATTTCGCCAAATCCACCAGCCAGCGGCACAAAGGGTACAGTTTCCCAACACCGTCATCGCCGCCTGGAGCGTGACCAACCATTCTAGAGATGGTGGATTATCAAAATAATGCCAAGTGCAAGCACACATGGCACTCACTAAAGCTGGCAGCATGGCAAGAGATAAAGTATACCACGTTCGATTGCCGCTGACTTCGCCGTAAGTCCAGATTAACCAAATTGCAGCAATCCACTCAATTACGCTCGAAACGTGAATTATCCAGGTAGGAATCGATAGTGCGTGCATCGCTTGTTAACATCCGCAAACATTTTCTTATCCTACCGTTTCCTCACTTATTCCTTAGCCGCTAGTTTCCTCAATCTTGAAAAATAGTTAAGTTACTTGGGCTGTAGAACTTGATTTGGGTTTCTATTCCTTGGGCACCTTCGAGTTTTAAGTCTTCCAGGTAGCCTTCTTGAGCTTGCTCGGCTTCCTGTGCATTATCGAAAGGCCCAAAATAGTAGATACAGTAAGGTTGTTTTGTTATTACTTCCAACCACCAAAACATTTTTTCACCTCTTTTTTAACCTGTTTTATTTACACCATAATTTTTTTACAGCATTTAGTTACGGCATAACTCTCGCTCAATATATTAACTTGGTAAATTTTATAACTAGGAATTAACGCTCTTCCTAATAATTCAATAATAAATGCTAAAAAACTATTGCACTCAAGACCAGTAACTAAATTAGCCCTTCGAGCCTATTCCCCCCTCTACTAAAAGTCGTATATTTGCTCTGTTTATCCTAAAAAATCCAAAAAGTCAAGAGCGATCGCAGTCGTAAAACACAGGTAAAAGAGGCTTTTGTATGGTTACAGCCAAAAAATAAAATAGGTAGATGCCATTAGTCAAGCGATCGCATGACTAAAATCCAAAACCATAAATTTGTCCGCGCAGGGCTTACCTATTGACAATGTCCGCTAAAAACATATTTACACCCACCTAGTGAATTTAAACTGATACAGAGAATACATTTTGAGCAAAGACATGGGTAAGATGCGGGCGGTGTTGTGCGGCTACTACGGCAAAGGCAACGGTGGGGATGAGGCATTATTGGCGGCGCTGCTGCAAATGCTGCCGGAAGAGGTAACGCCCATAGTACTTTCAGGCAACCCAAAACAAACCACCTCGCGCTACAACGTTCGCAGCTGCGATCGCTTCTCTCCCTGGCAAGTTTATGCTGCAATTAGCTCTGCCGATGCTTTCATCTGGGGTGGCGGCAGTTTAATCCAAGATGTCACCAGTATCAACAGTGCGATTTACTACAGCGGCTTGATGGGATTGGCGCAGCAGATGGGGAAAAAAACCATCGCCTGGGCGCAAGGAATTGGCCCGTTAAAACGCCCAATAACTCGCTCTATGGCGCAGCGATGCTTTACCAACTGTAGCGCCGTCAGCGTCCGGGACAAGGCCAGCGCTGGCTTAGTATCAGGATGGAATATACCCTTTTGGTTAGCTCCCGATCCAGTATGGGCATTAGAAGGCTCACCCATCAAAGGATTGTGGGACTTACCAGCACCGAGAGTCGCAGTCACCTTGCGCC
Organism: uncultured bacterium; assembly: GCA_964463555.1. Lineage (GTDB taxonomy): Bacteria > Cyanobacteriota > Cyanobacteriia > Cyanobacteriales > Aerosakkonemataceae > Microseira. The sequence continues at coordinate 13,144 of CAYXCW010000072.1, read as the reverse complement.
AGCATCAACAGCTAACTCCGGAGCGTTTGGCTTGTCTAACCCGCGCCCTGATAGACTTTCAAAAAGCAACGCAAACCTGTATTTTATTAGTACCGTTTCAGCAATCTCAGGATCTAGCGATCGCCAAATCAATCCACGCCGCGATGCCGGAAGTATCCCATATCCTTTGTCTGGAAAACCCCAAACAGTTAAAAGGCTTATTTGGTGGCGTGGAAATGGCAATTGGAATGCGCTTCCACAGCCTGATTATGGCTGCTGCGTCTGAATGTCGCTGTTTCGCCCTCAGCTACGACCCCAAAGTCAGCCAACTAATGGAAGAATTACAATTGCCGGGATGGGATATCGCCTCTTTGCCCGACGACCCTAATATAATTAGTCAAACCTGGCTCGAGTGTTATGCCAATGGCGAATCCCTCTCACCAGTGCAAATACAATCTTTAGTAGACCGCGCTCTAATGCATGAAGATTTACTAAAGCAAGCTTTAACCTTGGGATAGTAGCCAAGGACTAAAGCAATGCGATTAAAATGATCGGCAAGCGTCATAGTTGTCGATGGCGCAAACACAAATCCCTGTCAAACAGTCGTTAACCTCTGAGGTAGATAGCGATGAGCGAAGCTGAAATTCCCCACAACGAACCAGGTATGCATGAGCCGAATCAGCCAACGCCTGCGCTAGATTCCTCAGCAGATAATGCTGGCACGATCAACTTATCAGTCCAAAATGCTGGAGAACCCGAAAGGATAGATGATAGGCAAGATTCTGCCTCACCAGAGATAGCTGCATCTGTTGATAACGCCGAAGAAAATAGCCAGTTGGAAGAAGCGCTGACTTGGCAATCTGACTTGGATGTAGCCGAACTGGTAACGTTAAGTCAATCCCTGCAAGAGCAAAATAGCGAACTCTTGGGTCATGTAGAACAGTTAGAAACACTGCTGGATGAGTGCCACAGCGCCTTGCAGTTGCAGATGAAGCGCAATAATAGCTTAGAAACAAGACTAAGCGAACAAAATCAAGAACTAAGCAAAACGCAAGAGCAACTGACGCGCTTATTCCGCGAGTTGGAAGCTTCGCATCAAGTGGCGCAGCGCCAGCAAATTTTAATCGAAACCTTAAGCCAGCAAATGGAAAGCAGCCAGGAACAGGTGGCTCAACTGGAAAGGGAATGCGCCCATATTCAGCAAAAATACAACGACCAATCTTACAGTTTGTCAATCAGCGAAAATACCTGTACCGAATTGCGATCGCGCCTAGAACGTCAGCAACGTTATTCGCTGCAATTGAAAGCTGCTTTAGATAAATGTTTGGAAGTTCCTTACCAAACCGAAATCCCCGCCGATATGGGCAACGTTCCCGCCGAGGCAGAATTACAATACAATCCCCAAAATGCCTTTGCTAGGCTGCGCTTAGTGCTAAAACCGCAACCGATTCAACCTTGGTCGGTATCCTTGGATGGAATTCCAGCATCTGCCGAATCTGACCAACGCAACCAAAGCGAAACCAGCACCGAACCGGCTTTAAACTTGCCTTTGACAGAAGAAACCCCAGAAGAAGTAAGTCGCCCGATCGAATCCCTGGTACAACCAGAACCAGAAGTAGCAACCGAGCCAATTAAGGAAACAACGCCAGCCCCAGTCGCGCCGAAAACCAAATTGAGCGAAGATTTACCCGATTTAAGCGCGGAGGTTACCGAGGATATCAAACAAGCCGAGGAAGTGCTGTGGGAAGAATTGGAAAGATTGACAGAGGCTGCGATCGCATCCACCAACATTCCCCCCGCCGAACCCGTTGCACCACCCCAGCCAATTCACTTACAAGGTTGGAAACCCCTAACCCCGGAACAGATTGGCAACCTTCAGTCAGCCGCACCACCCCAAGACGAATCGCCAGCATTGCCAGAACCCACATCTGTCAGCAGTATGGTGCCCGTGAATCCCAACGAGTCGATCGACTTTTCTGAGGGTGCCAACTGGCCCGCACCTGTAGTTTATCCGCAGCGCCCGCAAAAGAAAATCAAGTCTTTAGCCGCGATCGATCTTCCATCTTTCCCGCGGCTAAGCAAGTAGCGTCTCGGACTGAAGGCATTCTACAATGTCGGTCTTGACAAGCTTCCGAACGTTAAAGCGTGGTTGGCGAGGATAAGCGATCGCCGCGGCTACCAGCGCGGGATGAAGGCGGCAGGACACGAACAAGACCCCGCCCTCGACTGGGGCGCAACGCGCAGCGCATTTTGAAACCTACCCTGAAGGGTAGGGCTATACAAACAAAGCCTGCCTTCGCAGGCTTAAAAATTTCTAGCCCGCGCAGGCGGGCTTCGTTTGTGAGCAAGAGGCTTCAGCCTGGGGGGGGGCGCGTATGGGGCTTCATATTTCCCAATTGGAGTCAGAGAGAATATCGGATTATCTAAAATTTGCTGGGGAAATTGTACGCCTAAGAGCCATAACACCTCAGTTGGCGTGTTAGGATTTGCTGCTACATTTGGGCGAGTCTCGGTATCGTAGCTCCCTGAGAGACTTCGCAACAACTCAGGCGTAGCACAAGGATTCTTGGCAACAACCCTTGCCAGTTCGGTGCTAATCTGGGCAAGTTCTACTAAGCGATCGCTTCCCGTATTTTCATTCTCTGCTTCTTGTCGTAGCTTGAGAAATTCTGCTGATTTCATTGTTAAATCTTTTTTCCTATTTACCGCTGGTTAAATTAACTGGTTCTGATTGGTTGATTTTATTTTTAATTATTAAATATAGTAAGATTTATGGATAACTTAACTAAGCGATATGCCTCCGGCACGCTGCGCGATCGCACTCCTCCCCTGTCTAAATCAGTAACTGATGAATCCACATACCATTTTGAGCCAAACCGAGCGTCAACGAGTGAGCGACGGCGCAGTTGTACCCATCTTAAGCGGTTGCGAGTCTTCACCTCTAAAACTGGTGCTGTTATTGCCACAATTGGGAGATTTCGACAGCCTGGAATATGCTTGGTGGTTGCAGCGAGATGCCGCAATGCTTCAAGCACAAGGGATAGCAATCCGAGGGGTGGGAATAGGCGATCGCAAGTCGGGTGAGCGATTCTGTAGTTACACTGGATTTCCCCCAGAATTTTTGTTTGTAGATCCCACCGCCGAATTGCACCAAAAACTCAATCTGTATCGGGGTTTATCCCTCAAACTACCTGGTTTATCGCCCGGTGTAAATGCTTGGATTAACCTGATGCTGATGTGTGCAGGAATTGGTAGCCCTGGCACTTTGGCGGAAGTGTTTCGCGGGTATCGAGGCGATCGCCAAGCACCGCAATTAATCGGCGATGACGAAATTATCCAAGCTCCCCCTCTCCCGCCGCTCAAAGGTTCGTTCTTTGGATTGGCAGGTGGCAAAGGTTTTCAGCGCCCGTTTGAGTTAGCCACCTTGCGATTGCGGAATATGGCAGAAGTATTGACAAATTGGCAAACTTATGTGCCAAATCCGGCTTATTTAACTCAAAGAGGTGCGACTTTTTTGTTTAATGCTGAGGGGGATTTAATATACGAACATCGCGATCGCGCCATTCTTGGTTTTGCTACTGATATGAGGAATCCGCTATCTTTTCTCACCTGTTAGACCAAATTGCGATCGATCAAGCGCGCCGATCCCCCCTAACCCCCCTTGCCAAGGGGGGAACCGGAGAGAACCGAAAAGCCTTCCCCCAGGGGAGGCAGAAAAGAACCGAAAAGCCTCTCTGTTTTTAGCCCCAGGGGGGAACCGCAAATAACCGAAAAGCCTTCCCACCCAGCGCAGGGGGAAACTGGAAAGCCCCCCTTGCCAAGGGGGGTTGGGGGGATCGATATCGAAAAGCCTTCCCACCCAGCGCAGGGGGAAACTGGAAAGCCCCCCTTG
>CAYXCW010000072.1:0-9173 GCA_964463555.1 uncultured bacterium | reverse complement strand
CGATATCGAAAAGCCTTCCCACCCAGCGCAGGGGGAAACTGGAAAGCCCCCCTTGGCAAGGGGGGTTGGGGGGGATCGATCCGGATGCCCTATGCCCGCTGTTCGCCTGCCCACCTACCAGGCGGCACCAGTGCCCTTTGTGCCTTGCGTCCTACACCAGTAGTGTAGGTATAACTCAGCGCCAACAACCACAGCCACACAGAAGGAAATCGAGGTTCTAAAAAGGGCTGTAGGCGTCGCAGCGAGGAGGGGAACCAACCCGCCAACAATAAGCCGATTAAAGCGCTGATGGTAAAGTCTAGATAGCTACCTACCCAACGCAAGAAATCTTTTGCCCCAGCAAGTTCCCAAATCCAAACTATTAACATCGGGTTGATTTTGGCTGCTTTAAGTGCGAGTCTGTTAAAAGTCAGCCAGTTGGTTCTGTCTTTAATAAAAGTTTCTGCCACAGGAATTGATTCCGCTGCCAAAATACCAAAAAAGGTATTGAGCATCGAGTTAATGCGCTGGGGCGGCAAGAAACTTCCAGTGGGAACCATCATGCCTTTAGAAAATAGCCAAGTGACCGAAATATTGCTTTGATAGGCGCGAATTTGGTTCAAGTGTTTGGCGGAAAGCAAATTGTATTTCAGCGCCGTATTCAACAATTCGGTTAAGCGTCCGAGATTGCGAATTAAAGAACCAAATCCAGTAAACACCAGTGGAGATTGCAGCGAGGCAGCGTCGCCGATAGCGATGAGACGGTCGAAGGCGACAGTGCGATCGCTACCCCCCACGCTAAAATGTCCCGGTATATACCCAAATGTTGCCTTTCGCCACACGAGTTTATCCATATCGCACCGGCGATACTCTGGCAAAATCTGGAAAAAGTCTTCGTACATTTCCAACAACGAACCAGGATTATCTGGATTGACTTGGTGGTAGTGAAATAAATAAATCGTCAGCGCATCATCTTCGGCGGGGAATAATTCCCAAATCAACTGCCGTCCTCGCGAAATATCCCCGTGACTGTAAAGGACATCGCCGTATTGAGAATCCCACACTCCCGGCTCAAATCCTTTTTCAATTACCGCCCCTACTGTCGGACAAACGCTGTCAAAAGCGCGACCGCCATTTAATTGCCACGCAATCGGCGATGCAGTTCCCATTGCATCTACTAACAGCCTTCCTTTGGCAATTCGGTCGGATTGAGTCGGTAAATGTTTAGCTTGAACGACTACCCCATTTTGCCCTACATCCGCGCGCAAAAATTCGGTTTCGTCCCAAATTTCACCCCCGGCGGCGGTGAGTTTTTGTCCGCACAATCGCAGCAGTTTTTCTGCATCCAAACCGACATTTAGTACGGTGGGAGTATGCAAAACCGGCGCTTTCAGATGGGGCGGATTGTTAGCATCAAAAAATTTACTAAACCCGTCTACATATTCCCTGGCAATAATGCTTTCAAACTCAGCCGGAGTAAATAAACCCAAGTCGATAACATTTTGAAACTCTTCGCGGGAAATATTCCATTCCCGATTCATTCTGCCAAAGGGTAACCGTTCCAGCAGCAGCACCCGATAACCCAGGCGCGCCATCACCGCTGCGTGAATCACGCCTAACGCACCACCTACGTAAATCAGGTCATAATCAGATGCCGCTTTGACTTCTTTCCCCGCGTCCTTTACAGCCTCCCCTGCCTTAAAAATAACTTGCTTCGGCTGCTGGGGATTGCGGACGCTATTGCGCCAGCGTTGCTCCCACCAGTAGACGCGGGTTAGATCGTACTCGCCGTTAGGCATTTTCTCAAAATAACGCACCGTCTGGGGATAATAGGGCGCTAGGGCTGCAAAAATCGACTGTTGCGACAAATCGATCGCGGGAGGTTCCGGATATTGATGGGGAAACTGGGTGCGGATTTCCGCCTTCAGACGTTCGAGGATCTGGCTTTGTTTGGGGACTTTGACCCCAGTGCGAAACACCTTCAGATAAGTGGTGCGCTGTACCGACCAGACAAAAGCCGATAGTTCGGCTACGGTTGATATTTCCGGAATCTTAGTTGCTTTTGATGTAGGTGTGGGAAACCTAAGCAGAAAGCCATCGCGGGTAACGATCTTTTCTCCGCAGCCTGGGTTAAAGCTTTGTTGTAACCAAGCGCGAACTGCTCCTGTATCCGGGGTGGGAACTTCTAAATAAAGGATTTCTTCCATTGTGCCGCTCTCTGTGGGGGTTAACTTAACCAAAAAGGAGGAATTGACAAACGCTCAAAGTACGGTAGAATTCCGGATACTTAAGGTTCTCTTAAAAAACTTTACAAGTTTCTCATTTTTCTTAAGGTAGTCGCTCCTCTCACTCACTCGCCATGAATTATCCCATTCCAGCCAGCCCACAAGAAGTTGCCGCCTTGCGGCAGAAGCCCGTAGACGAAGAATTGGTCGCCGCAGCGATCGCGGGCGTGATTAACATTTCCCGTTCTCAAGGCAAATCCTTAGAACAGTTAACCGCTGAAGTCCTCGCCGATGACAGACTTTTGGATCTGCAACAACGGCGTTGGCTTAAGGATGTGGTTACTCAAGCTTGGGAAAGTTTAACTTAGTTTAGTTACGTTTCGTTGCAATTCGCCAGCGAAATTTCGGTCTTGACCCTCGGGGCTGATAAATTATGCCTTTGCACTGGGTGCGTCACAAGAGTCGGCAAATTATTCGGTTCTGGCGGCAAAAGGGTGACGCTAGAATTCTGCCCCTACTCTCAGCAATTCGAGTTGGCGGTTTGCTGGCAGCGGCGTTAGCGCTGTGGGGGTTCGCAGCAATTGCAGATGAAGTATTAGAAAATGAAACTCAGAAATTCGATCGGGCAATTTTGCAGGCGCTATTGCGCCTGCATACACCTTGGCTAGATCGATTGATGCAAGCGATTACGTTTGTTGGGGAACCATCTTTTTTGCTTGTAATATCTTTGATTGTGGCAAGTTGGCTGCTGTTTCGCAGGCGCAGATCCGCAGCCACAACTTTAGCGATCGCATGTATCGGTGCTATCGGCTTAAACTTTTTACTAAAAAACTTGTTTGCTCGCGCTAGACCTATGTTATGGCAACGTAGCGTTGATGTCAGTTTCTACAGTTTCCCCAGCGGTCACGCTATGGTTTCTCTTGTAATCTATGGGATGCTAAGTTATTTACTAGCTACTCGCTTTCATCGCTATAGAAAATCAATTTTCAGCGTCACTATTTTATTAATTGCAGCCATTGGTTTCAGTCGGCTTTATCTAGGCGTTCACTGGCCCACTGATGTTATCGCTGGGTACGCAGCGGGATTTGTTTGGTTGATTGCTTGTATTTTCAGTTTAGAAGTTTGGCGGCAACGTCATTCGGTACGCAATCTTTCTGAGGAAAACTAACCCCTAATCCCTAATCCCTAATCCCTTTTACCCAATAACCAATAAGTCAACATTTCTCCCCGCCCTTTAACAAAAATTGTGCCTCGCTCTTGCAATATATATTTATCTTTCAATAGTTCGTAAGTGGTGGCGGTGACTTGAATTTTTCCGGCGATGCCTTCTGATTCCATGCGGCTGGCAATATTCACTGTATCGCCCCATAAATCGTAGGTAAATTTTTTTTTACCAATCACACCAGCTACTACATTCCCGGTATTGATACCGATGCGAAGTTGAAAAGGTTTTTTGAAATCTTGTTGAAAGTTGACAATAGCTTGCTGCATGGCTAATGCCATATCGGCGACGGCTGCGGCATGATCTGTGCGCGGGATGGGTAAGCCTCCCACTGCCATATAGGCATCGCCAATGGTTTTGATTTTCTCTAATTTATATTGCTCGACTAGGCGATCGAAGGCGGAGAAAATTTCGTCGAGTAAATTAACCAGTTGGGTAGGTGTAATTTTGGCAGCCAGTGAAGTGAAATCTACTAAATCGGCAAATAAAACCGTCACGGCGTCGAAGCGTTCTGCGATCGCGCTTTCATTCTGTTTCAAGCGTTGGGCTATGGGTTGCGGTAAAATGTTGAGCAGCAACAGTTCTGCTTTTAGACGTTCGCGCCGCAATTCGGCTTCAGCTTGCTTGCGAGCGGTAATATCTTTGACAGTACCTTCATAGAACAACAAATTACCATCCGCGTCTTTGGCTGCACGCACGTCTTCGGATATCCAAATAATCCTGCCATCTTTACGGTAAACTTGGGATTCAAAATCCGATACGGTGTCGTATTGCTGCATAAAAGCGGCGAATTCATATCGGCGTCCCGGATGGACGTATACTTGTTGGTTGATGTCTGCGATCGCGCCGATCATTTCTTCTGGAGAAGCGTAACCATAAATTCTCGCCAAAGCTTGGTTTACTCTTAAGAAACGTCCATCAACCGTACTTTGAAAAATGCCGTCAACGCTATTTTCAAACATGTTGCGGTATCGTTCTTCTAATTGCTTGCGTTCCACCAGTGCTTGTTGCAGGCGCATGTTTTGATCTGCAAGTCTTTTTTGTAGGTTTCTCAGTTCTATTTGATGCTCGACTCTTGCTAATACTTCTTCTATATGAAACGGTTTGGTAATGTAATCTGCACCCCCAAGGCCAAAAGCTTTAACTTTATCTAAAACCTGATCGACTGCGCTAATGAATATGACTGGAATGTCGCGAGTCATGGCATTAACTTTCAGGTGGGTGCAGACTTGGTAGCCATCCATTTCTGGCATCAAAATATCGAGTAAAATCAAGTCCGGGACAAAATATTTTATCCCATCGAGAGCGATTTTACCGCTAATGGCGCTGCGAACTTTATACCCTTGCTGAACCAGAGTTGCCGACAGCAAACGTAGATTATCAGGGGTATCGTCAATAATTAAAATGTTGATTCGAGCCGTATTTTTTAGCTTAAACCCCAATCGCTCAAAAATTTGCCGCTCTATTTTATTTCTTTCTGGAAGCGCCTTCGCTCCTTGGTAGCTCAAATTTTGATGGGATAATACAAACTGCTCTAGTTCCAGCGTGACTACATTAATTTTCTCTTTAGTTCCATACAATTTTTCTAATATTGCGTCCAAATCGCCGATCAGCTCGGCATTTTTCACAATTAATCTATCTAAATTAATCAGGATTAATTTTTGCAGGTAGTAGGCGAGCGCCGGAGAAATAAAAAGCCGATTTTCTGGGTGTAAATTCGCCACATCTAATCCCATTTTTGAAAACTTAATAATCTAATTTCCTGCTTTTTGACAGAAAAAACATCCAAAAATAGCCTTGAGAGTTTGGTTGGGGGTAAGCGATATTGCCTTGCGGCTAGCTGGTGCGATCGCTACTCACTACTTTGCTCGGGTTTAATTAAATTCATCACAATATCAAACCGAAAATTAGTTAACAAATCTTTGAGCCTACTGGACAAATCTGGGTAGTCTTTGGCAATTTGATCGAGCAGTTCAGTACATTCTTCATCGTTGAGCAGCAAGGCTGCATCATATAACTCATTTTTCCATTGGGTTGGCATTGCTAACAAAGAAGCTGCGAGATGTTCTAGGGTAGTTTTTTCTACTATACCAGTAGATTTTAGGCTGTCATTTTTCTGAGAGAGAGCCAGCGTTGGATTGAGTTGCTTTTGTGCATAGATGTATTGTACTCCTAGATGTTCGGCTATTTTGGCAAACAGTTCTGACTCCCGGAAAGGTTTCTGCACGCAGTCATTGCAACCAGCTGCCAAAATTGCCGGTTTGTTATCAAACACGCTCGCTGTCAAAGCAACAATCGCTGTCTTTTGTCCGCCGGGAGTGGCTTTAATTAGGCGAGTTGCTTCGTAACCATCCATCACGGGCATCCGCATGTCCATCAAAATTAAATCGGGATGCCAAGTTTCCCAGATGCCGATGGCGACTTGACCATTTTCGGCTTCGCGTACCTCAAAGCCTACCAATACAAGTAACTGGACTAAAAATGAACGATTTTCTGCCACATCCTCAACCACAAGAATGCGATAGCTGGGTTGGTTTGGTACCAAACCGATGACTTTTAAGGCGTCGATTGACTCGGTTTGTTCGGTAGCTTCTTTGATGCTGACGGGAAGAATTAATTGAAATAGGCTACCCTGACCAACTGTACTTTTAACGGTCATTTCACCTCCCATTAGTTGGGCGAGTTGATAGCTAATCGCCAATCCGAGTCCAGTACCTTGCTGAGATTTAAGACCGGCCTCAGTTTGCACAAATGCAGCAAATAATCTGGCGCTCTCCTCCGGGGAAATACCGGGGCCGGTGTCTTCGACTTCAAATAATAATTGGTAATTGGTAATTGGTAATTGGTAATTAGGTTTTTCTTGACCTTGAATTATTTTAGCACGGAGGATTACTCTACCTGTTTCGGTAAACTTGACCGCATTGCCGAGTAAGTTAATTAAAATTTGGCTAAGTTTTCGCTCGTCTGTTTCTACGTATCGCGGCAAGTCCGTAGCGAGATCGCATAACAGTTCCAATCCTTTAGAGCTAGCTCTGAGTTGAAACATTTCTTGTAAGGTTTGCAGCAAGTTGTACAGGTTAACTTTGCCGATATTGACTACCGCTTTTCCGGCTTCAATTTTGGATAGTTCCAGAATATCGTTGATTAAGCTGAGCAAATGGTTGCCGCTGCGGTTGATGATGCCTATTTGCTCTCTTTGCTGGGGTTGTAGTTCTGGCTCTCGGCTCAATAATTGACTAAATCCCAGAATGGCATTCAGGGGGGTTCGCAGTTCGTGGCTCATGTTGGCTAGAAAAGCACTTTTGGCGCGGTTGGCGGCTTCGGCTGCTAGTTTTGCTTTTTCTAAGGCGATGTTTTTTTCTACCAGTTCTTGGGTGCGCTGTTGCACTTTTAGTTCTAAGGTTTGGGCGTAATTTTCTAACTCTTGGTGGGACAATTGTAGGTTTTTCCACAAGAGGTAGCCGCGACTTGCTAGTCCGGTGCTGATCAGTGCTAAAAAGGGTGAGGCAGCGACTGCCCACCAACCGAATAAAAATAACAGGTAGGCGCTGCCAAACAAACTGCCGATGGTGGCGGGGATGCTAATCAATGCCCACCGAGGGGTTCGCACGCTCCATCCCAATGCGGCTCCCAAACTAGACCAAAAACCGATCCACAACCATTCCAGGGGTTCTGGGATGCCTCTGAGGAGTTGTCTGCCATCTTCGGCAGCACTAACGATTTGACTGGCAAGATTGGCGTGGATTTCTACCCCAGACCAAGCCGTGCGTAGATTGTCTGTGTAGGGGGTGTAAAAGCGATCGCCTAAACTTTCCGCTGTCGATCCGATGACTACAATCCGCCCGCGGATTAAATTCGGCGGTATTCTATCCTCTAGCAAATCTGAGAGCGAAATTTTCGGCAATCCGGTTTGCAATCTCTGAAAATTAGACAATATTTGATATCCGCCTACATCCACGCGCACGTAACCGCCAGAGTTTTCTTGTAAAGGTAAAAACTCCGCTCTACCTAGTTTAAGGATGTTGGTGTTGCTATTAGTTTTGAGTCGAATATTTTGAGCTTCCAAATAGGTTAATGCCAGCTTGGTTCCCAAGGTCAACATAGTTTTACCTTCCCGGAGGCGGACTGATAACAGGTGGCGGCGGACTTTGCCATCGGCATCTACTACCAAGTCGCTGGCGGCTACTTGCGATCGCAAGGGCAGCACCGGCGGCGGGCTAACCACTGGTCCGCTAGCATCGCCGACGACCTTTTGCACCCCAATTAAATGAGGCGTAGAAGCAAAAACTTTGAGCAATTCTGAGTGCCCTGGTTCTACCGGGAGATTGCGATACAAATCTAACCCGATCGCTGCTGGTTGTTGCTGTTTCACTTTTTCCAACAGTTTTGCTAAAGTCTCATCAGACATAGGCCAACGTCCCAAGCGCGATATATCTGATTCGTCAATCGTGACGATGACTACGCGGGGTTCTCCAGATTCTAAAGGCCGCAGGCGAAACCATCGATCTAAAATTGCCCATTCCAGCAACTGCAAAGAACCAGACCATTGCAGCGCCAATACTGCTCCCGTTACCCCAAGAACTGTAATCCCGATGCCTCGCCGTTGCAAAATTTGCCCGATCAACCTCTTCATCTTTTCTGATTATCTCTAGGTTAAAACCAGACCCCTTGAGGTCTGGTTCTATATTCTTTAGCCATCAGCAGCTTCAGCGGTATTGTATTTGTTCCCTAAAAAACTTAAGTAAGTTGACCCAAATAATATGGTATGATATTAACACATTTTTTGGAAAAGTTGAATCAGATTATTAAACCTACAGTTGATTGAAAAAAACCTCTCCATTTTGCAGATAAATAGATTTTGGGCGATCGCTGGCAAAAAAATATTGACAAGCGATATAATTACGAATTAAAACTCGCCCAGATGAAAATGCCCCAGCCAATGAAAAATTTACAGATAATGAATAAAATATCAGTAACAAAGAGGTTAAAAACCTGGCAACTTTGGGCTATAATCCCGTGCTTTTTATATCTAACTTTAGGGAACCCGATTCCCACTTCAGCTTCTATTCATGCTTATCCTGAATCCCCGAATCAAACCATGTATCGCTCTGTGCAAAGCTTTCGGGACGCTTCCCATAAAGCTTGGCAAGTCGTCCTGTACAAGCGCGTTAAGTCGGGGTTGGTGGATTCGATTCATTTGCGCTTGGTTGGCTTTCCCGGAATTGTCGAGTTATCGCACCCAAAAAACTTACAAATTACGACAGGAACTGGGGAAGTTTGGCAAGCTCAAGATGCATTCGATCAATTATCTTTACCCGCTAATGTTGGCGAGTATGACCTACGGGAATTTATGAAACAGTTAGATTATAACACGTCTTTGCAATTAAATTTCCCGCTCAAAGATAACCAAGTAATAGAACTGAACATTCCTCCTTTTGCGGTGGAAGAATGGCGGAAATTAGTTTTTAATTATTAATGGTAATGGCTAATTGCTAATTGTGATTGGAGCGTAAAGTTAGATTTTTCCTGAATCTAGCCATTAGCCATTAACCATTAGCTATTAACTCAAGTTGCTAGTTATGAGTTCAAGCATTTTAGATCCCCCTAAATCCCCCTTAAGAAGGGGGACTAAGAATCCGGCTCCCCCCTTTTTAAGGGGGACTAAGAATCCGGTTCCCCCCTTTTTAAGGGGGACTAAGAATCCGGTTCCCCCCTTTTTAAGGGGGGTTAGGGGGGATCAAACCGAC